>JBGTNJ010000069.1:0-47607 GCA_041743145.1 Nitrospira sp.
CCCCTCACAGATGCGCGCGCGGACGAGTGGAACGTTTTCGCCGATACCCGCCGAGAACACGAGCGTGTCCAGTCCACCGAGCGCCGCGGCGAAGGAGCCGATCCACTTTTTCGCCTGATAACAAAACAGCGCCACGGCTTCCGCCGCCCGCGCGTCACCGGCTTCCTGCGCGAGCAAGTCCCGCATGTCGGAACTGGTCTCCGACACGCCGAGCAGCCCGGCCTCGCGGTTCACCATGTGGTGAAATTGCGTCGCGGTCATTTGCTCGGTGCGCGCCAGGTAGCCGACCAGTCCAGGATCCAGGTCGCCAGAGCGGGTGCTCATGGGCAATCCTGCCGTCGGCGTAAAACCCATACTGGTGTCGATGCTCTTGCCGTCACGCACGGCGGCCAGGCTTGCGCCGTTCCCGAGATGCGCGAGAATCACACGGCCCTTCGTTGCCGCCGGGTCGCCGCGCCGCGCGAGTTCTTCCATCAAATAGGCATAGGACAAACCGTGGAAACCGTAGCGCTCAACTCCCTTTGCGTCGAAGCGTCGTGGAATCGCCAGCAGCCGGGCGACACGTGGCATGGTGCGGTGAAACGCCGTGTCAAAACAGGCCACCTGGGGCAGTTTCGGATGACGCCGGCGGAACGTCTCGATTAGTTCGATCTCGAGGGGCAGATGTTCCAGATCGTACTGGCTGACGCGATGCAGTTCATTCAACAATTTTTGGGTGACCCCCTCGGGCGCGGTGTGTTTCATGCCGTGGACCACCCGGTGGCCCACCGCCAGGACTGATTCGAAACCATTCTGTTCTTCGAGCCAATCAATCAGGAAATGTGCTGCCGATTTTGGATCGGAGGCGGCGAGGCGGCGGCGGTCCTGCTGATTCCCGGTCGGGTCGTTGAACGTCAGATTGGTACCGCTCAGACCGATACGATCGATCTTTCCATAAAGCCTTCTCGCCAGCGATCCGTTCTCCTCATACAGCGCAAACTTGATGCTCGATGAGCCACCGTTGATCGTGAGGACACAAGGCGGAGCGAGTGCTTCGCTCGTATTGATTCCTGGCACGCTCATTTTGATACGTTTCCGCATCGCCGGCGTCCTCTTACTGTAGTCCGCTGACCGCGACTGAATAATGCCTGTCTTCCCAGCGGACTTTGCGTCAGTGTCTCGTTTCATGTAGCGGTCTCGGATGGCATTCGCAAATCGATGATCCGTCAGAATCCGGATGCGCGGCGTGATATTTCAGCGGCGCAACTTGCCGACCTCATCCGCCAGCCAGGATTCAATGTCGTCCAGCACGCCGGTCGCGGCTTGTTTCAGCGCCTGCACTGCCCCGGGGGCGTCGTAGGTTTCCGCTGGCACCACCCGTTCGAAACTCCGGCGTGCGACCAGCACGCGGCGTCCGCGGTCCACCAGTTCCGCGTACAATACCGCGTGTGCCGTTCCGGGCGGCGTTGCAGCGTCGTGGTAGAACTCGGCCAGCGTGGTATTGAGTATCAGCTCGCCTTTGATCCCGCTGGTGGAAGAGGCAGCCGTGCCCAGCTCCGGCGCCCGCGCCAGGCGCGCCAACAGCAGCTCACCCAGGTGCTTGCCGGGACGCTCGGTCCAACTGTGGAACTGGTACCGGGCTCGCAGTCCGGGGCGCGGGCTGTAGATGATTTCCTGCGTATCGTAGAAGCCGGGCACCTGGGTCGGGCCGACCAGCAAGGTCACGCCCGCTTCTCTGTCGCGTTCCGGCGTGGCAGTGCTTGCCGCATTTCGGTCTTCCAGCACGTAGTAGCGTTGCGGTTCGACGTTGCCGAAGGACATGCAGCCCGCCAGGGCGCCGGCCATGAGACCCGCTGCGATCCTATTGCGAATGTTGCGCATGCCGCTCATCGCAGCGACTCCCCCGGTCCGAGGCTGCGTTCGCCGGGACCAAAAATGATCTTGTTGGGTTCGTTGAATTTCCTGGCGGCGTCAGCAAGGGCATCTGCCGCGTTGCGCACCTCCCGCGCCGTTGCTTTCAACTCCAGATTACCGTCGTCTATCAGTGCCTCGAGGCTGAACGAGAGCCCCGCCAGACTCTGCTCGATCCTGCGTGTTGCCGCTGAAAACTCACGCACGCCTATGGTAGCCTCCTGCCCGAGTGCGTCGTAGCGCTGCGCTAGACGGCCGGCATCTTTCGACAGGTTGGCACTCAGGACCCGGAAATCCTCCACTGCCTTTCCGGTCGAGGTTACCGTGTGGTCCAGGTTACTCATGCTGTGCTCCATCCTGGCGGTTATCCGGTTGAAATTGCCCAGAATATCCACGAACGCTTTCCGGTTCTCGTCCGAGAGCGTCGAGTTGATGCGCTGCATGGTGTCGTCGGCACGAATCGCCATCTGCGCAAGAGACTTGGAAAACCGCTGGTATTCCGATTCACCCTCGGCGATGACCGGGTGTTCCTCTCCCGGCGGAACGGCGGTCAGCAGCGGACTCTTTTCGTCGGGATTGACGAGCGTGATACTCGCCAGTCCGGTCAAGATGTTGCGTTCCACCGCGGCCTCGGTGTTTTCCCGTACCGGAGCTGATGGGTCCACCCGGATCGATACATGCACCGCCCCCGGATGGATCGACGAGATGCGGAAACTGGATACCACGCCCACCTTGATGCCTTTCATCTTCACGCCGCTGTTGATTTGCAGTCCGTCCAGGGATTGGTTCACGAAGTAGATGCTGTAAGCGAGGTCGCCGGGCTTGCCGCCCGCCTCCTTGAGCCAGATGAAAGCCACCGTGAGCAGCGCGACCAACATCAGCACCACGATTCCCACCAGTGTGTATTTCGCTTCCGGCTCCATAGGCTTTCCCGTCAGGTGACCTGCGTGCGCACCGAAAAATAGTCGCGAACCCAGGGATCATCCAGTTGCGCCACTTCGCGCACGGGACCGTCCGCCAGCACTTTACCCCGGCTCAGCACGATGACGCGTCCGATGATGGAGAGCAGCGTGCCCACGTCGTGGGTGACGATAAACACGGTGAGCCCCAGGCTCTCGCTCAATACCCGTATCAACTTGTCGAATGCGCGCGCACTGACAGGGTCCAGTCCTGAGGTGGGTTCGTCCAGAAACAGGATGTCCGGCTCCAGTGCCAGCGCCCGGTCCAGGGCCGCGCGCTTGCGCATGCCGCCCGAAAGCTGGCTCGGCATTTTGCCGCATGTCTCCGGGGGCAGCCCGACCAGCGCCAGCTTCAGTCCCAGCAGCGGTGGAATCATGGCGGCCGGCAGATCGGTGTTTTCCCGGAACGGCACCGCGATGTTTTCCGCCACGGTGAGGGAGGAAAAGAGCGCGCCGTCCTGAAACAGCATGCCGAAGCGGCGGCGCAGGGCGCGCAATGTTTCTTCGCTGCAGTCCCATACGTTGGTACCGAGCAGACGTACGGTGCCTGCCGTGGGTCGCAACAGTCCGATGATCTCCCGCAGCAAAACCGATTTACCGGTGCCGCTGCTACCGATCAACCCGACAACCTCGCCCTGTTGCACACTGAAGCTGACGCCGTCGTGGACCACCGAGCTGCCGAAACGGGTGACCACGGAGTCCACCTCCAGTACCGTTTGCGCCGTATCTCCACGCGTTGCTTGCGTTTCGCCGTTCATTCAGATTTCCCAAGGGAACATCACCGCGAACGCCGCGTCCAGCAGAATCACCCAAACGATGCCTTGCACCACGGTGGAAGTGGTGTTCAGCCCCACGCTGCGGGCATCGTGCTGCACGTTCATGCCCATGTGGCACGCGATCACGGCGATGAAGGCTGCGAATACCGGGGCCTTGAGGATGCCCGCCACCGGCGCGCTCATGGGCAGCACGCTCTGCAACCGCTCGAGGAACATGACATGGGTGATGCCAAGCTGCCAGTCCGCCGCCAGCATCCCCCCTAGTAGGCCCATCAGGTCGCCGACGAACACCAGCAGGGGCAGCGCCACCTGAATGGCAACCAGGCGCGGGATCACCAGCACATGGATCGGTGACAGTCCGAGAGTGCTGATGGCATCGATTTCATGCGCCATCTTCATGGTGCCGATCTGGGCCGTGAACGACGCCCCCGAGCGCCCGGCCACGACGATCGCCACCAGGATCGGCGACAGTTCGCGACAGATGGCCAGTCCCACCCCATCCACCACGAAAATGCTGGCCCCGAATTTCTGTGCCTGCAGGCCGAGCAGATAGGCGAAAACCACGCCGATGAGCACGGTGATCAAGGCGACAATGGGAATGGCATCGAGGCAGATGGTTTCGAACTGAGACACCGTCTCTTTGCCGCGAAACAAGGAGGGTTTGCGCAGCAGCCGCCACGTATCCATGGCCAACGCGCCGATGAACGCATTGTGCACTTTCAATAGGTGACAGATATTGATGGCGGAGGCCCCCACGCGCTGTACCAGCCCGAGCCGTACTGCCTTGCCCCGCGCCGGGGGAGACTTCATCCGCTCATGCACCAGACCCAGCAAGCGCAGATGCTTATCTTGGAATCGGCGGACGCCGATGGTTTTCTCGTTGTAACCCAGACTCACCAGGTAGCAGTAGATTGCAAAACAGGCGGCGCTGTCCAGCTCCTCCAGCCGGCTGCCGTCCAGCATCAGTTCGCGGCCAGCATCAATGCGCAGGGCATGGATGGCATTGCTGATGGGAACCAAATTGGCCAGACGCCATGGCCCTGCCAGAAAAAGAATGTTCTTTCCGGCCTCGACGGCATGGGTGAGCCATTGTGTCTCGTGGCTCATGCGCGTGACGGTCTGTAGCCCGATCGCCATATTTTGCCGCCCACCTTATTTTTCAGTTCGAGCACGGCGGTAATGTGGTCTGCATGGATTTTGAATCTGCTCTCGCTTGTAAACATTGCCAAGGTCTTCATAGTTGATCTCCCATTCTGGCGGCAGGCGTTCGGCCATCCGCAGCATCAAAGCGCGTGACTTCGAATCAACTCCGGGACAGTGGTATTGCCTGCGATTCGAGCCAGAAATGATCAGAACCCGAAACGGGCGCTTCGTCGTAGGGAGCGTGCCATTGTCATCGTTGGGTTTCATATCAGAGATCCTCTTGGATCATTTGTCTTCCGATTTCTCGATGTGCCCGCCGAACTCGAATCGCATCGCGGACAAAAGCTTGTCGGGAAACTCCGCCGCGCCACGCGAGCTGAAGCGCGAATAGAGCGCCGTGCTCAACACCGGCACCGGCACGCCCTCGTCGATCGCCGCCTTGATCGTCCACCGGCCTTCCCCGGAATCCGAGACCCGGCCGTCGAACGTCGAAAGCGTCGGATCCTTAAACAAGGCGGCCGCGGTCAAATCCAGCAGCCACGAAGCGATCACGCTGCCGCGCCGCCAGACCTCCGCGATATCGGGCAGATTGAGATCGAATGGAAACTCCTCGGGGTTGCGCAGCGGCGTGGTCTCGGCGTCGTGGGACTGTTCGCTCTTCCCCACATTCGCGTGGGCAAGAATGTTCAGACCCTCGGCATAGGCCGCCATGAGACCGTACTCGATACCGTTGTGCACCATTTTGACGAAGTGGCCGGCACCGCTCGGCCCGCAGTGCAGATAACCCTGTTCGGCGGTGGCGTTGAGCTTCTCACGTCCCGGAGTCTGCGGGATGTCGCCCACCCCAGGCGCCAGCGTTTTGAACACCGGCTCAAGGCGTTGCACGGCCTTATTCGGGCCGCCGATCATCAGGCAGTAGCCGCGCTCCAGGCCCATCACGCCCCCGCTCGTCCCACAATCGATATACTGGATGTCCCTAATGGCGAGGTCCTTGGCCCTGCGAATGTCATCCACATAGTAGGAATTGCCGCCGTCGATGAGGATGTCGCCGGGTTCGAGAGAGGGAAGAATGTCGGCGATCAGTTGATCCACAAACCCCGCCGGAATCATCATCCAGATCGCCCGCGGCTGTTCCAACTTGTTCACGAGATCCGCGAGCGAGGACGCCCCACCGGCTTTCTCCTTCGTCAGCTCCTCCACCGCGTTGGGCGACCGATCGAAGACCACACACTGATGCCCTCCCTGCAGAAGCCGCCGCACCATGTTCGCGCCCATTCTTCCAAGCCCAATCATTCCGAGTTGCATCGCTATCCCCCCTCTGCGTCGGCCTATCCGACGCACTTGCACACGATGTGATCTGCTGATGGCTCGTCGATGCCATGCCCGAACCCTGTTCTGTCATCGTTTACTGAATCTCCCTCGAGTAGATGCCCATAATGGTGTGGAGGAGTTTCATGGCCTCCGCCTTAGGTCGCTGGAACGAGTTCCGTCCGATGATGGACCCGAATCCCCCGCCATCTCGAATGGCACGAGCCTCCTCCAATACATGCGTGTCCTCGCTCTTGGCGCCACCCGAGAAAATGACGATGCGTCGCCCATCGAACGAACTCTGGACCACATGCGTGACCCGGTCGGCCAACGTCTTGATCGGAATATGCGTCGACTCGTAGACTTGTTTCGCCGCCGCCTGTTCCACATGCGCAGTAGGGAGCTTGACCTTGATGATATGGGCGCCCAATTGGGCGGCAATCTGCGCGGCATAGGCTACGACGTCCATCGCCGTTTCTCCCTCCTTGCTGAGCGCCGCGCCACGGGGATACGACCAGACGACGACCGCCAGACCGCTCTCTTTCGCTTCTTCCGCAATAGCTCGGAGCTGCTCGTAGATCGCGTGGCAATGAGCCGACCCTGGATAGATCGTGAACCCCACGGCCGAACAGCCGAGCCGCAGCGCATCGCGCACGCTGCCGGTGACGGAAGGCAAGGGATCTTGTTCGTTGTGCAGAACATCGTGATTGTTCAATTTGAGAATCAGCGGAATCCGACCGGCAAACTCCGCGGCGCCGGCTTCCAAGAATCCCAACGGCGCAGCATAGGCGTTGCAGCCGGCATCGATGGCCAGCTGGAAATGATAGCGCGGGTCATATCCCGACGGGTTCGAGGCAAAACTCCTGGCCGGTCCATGCTCGAATCCTTGATCGACCGGCAGAATGACCAGATTGCCTGTCCCGGCCAGCTTGCCCGAACGCAACAGCCGGGCAATATTGGTTTTCGTCCCGGCATTGTCGCTTCCATACCAACTGAGAATCTCCTGAACCCGATCAGCCATGGTGCTCCTTTCGTACAATGATGTGTTGGGGCCCTCTTCTAGGCCGCTCCTTTGAAATAGGCTACTAATTGAGTCCCCTGTCACGGCTTCCGAACATATCCATCCGACTCCTGTCGGCCGTTCCTCGCGATCTTTCTTTTAGGTCTGCGCCCGGCGGAGACCAACTCGCGCACCTCATATTCGAGCAGATCGCCGATTCGATCCAGCGTGATATCGGCCGCTGGAAACGCCGCGAGGATGTCGGGATCGTCCGCGTAATGTCCCTGGCGAGGAAACACGGTCGTGACCCGATCCCCCCAGGCTTGCTTGACGGCCGTCAAGATGCGGAGCTTATCGTCCACCAGCACATAATGATCGGCGGGATAGCGGCGTTCGACCGCATCCAACTCGCGCTCTTTGTGGATGTAGATGAGGACGTGGCCCTCGACCGCTTCGAATAGACCAGACCGCTCGACCTTGCGCGGCTGGAACACCACGTCCCCGTCGGAGAGGATGACGGGCGTGCCCCATTCTCCGCACCGCTCCACCACATCCAGCGCGTTTGGATAGAGCCGGTTCGCGAAGGGATAGTTCACCAGGTACGACGAAATCGCCAACAGGTTGTGATCGTGGACATGCTCGATCCGGTACCGTTGGAGAGCCCCAAGGTAGTCGGCGTACCCAAGTTCCGCGCGCAGCTGCTCGAAAATCGCCCAGTACTGCCGCTCGCACGCAGGCACGACTTCCTGTTTGAGATACCGCCGAAGATCGGCCGCCACTCGATCGTTGTCGAGCAAGGTATTGTCCACGTCGAGGAGAAAGACGATCCGTTGTGCCTTCGTCTTGCGTGATCTCTGTCGTGGTTGTGGCCTTGACTTCATGTCATTGTGCCTCTTCCCACAGGCGTTGTCCGCCGAGGAAGGCATGAGCATTGTTGCCGAGACGGGCGCCTTCCGGGAGTTGCTGTAACTTCTTCGCGTTTCCTCCACCCAGTACCACATAATCGGCCACCAAGGCGGCCTTCAAACGACTCACGACATCGTCGACCGCCCGCCTCCACTTCTTTTTACCGAGTTGCTCGAGCCCGCGACGCCCGACATAGTCCTCGAAGGTCCTGCCTTTCTTGTAGGGTAAATGGGCGAGCTCCATCGGCATGAGTATCCAATCTGCGATCAGCGCCGACCCCAGTCCTGTGCCCAGGCCGAGGAAGAGCATCCTGCCTCCCTCATAACTTCCTAGAGCCTGCATGGCCGCATCGTTGATCACCTTGACGGGACATCCGAAGGCCTTCTCAAAATCGAATCCCATCCAACCGACTCCCAAGTTCTTCGGCTCCTCCAAGAGCGTCCCCCTGTTCACGGGTCCCGGGTATCCGATCGAGACCGCGTCGAACCTCCAACCCTTCGCCGCTTTCACCACACCTGCCACCATCTGCTCAGCCGTCAACTCCGGTCCCGAGCGAAACTTCCGGACAGTCCGCTGACCGGACGCCAAGAGCTTAACGTTCGTGCCGCCTACATCGACCACCAAGATTTTCATCGAGCCTCCGGCGCCTTCCCTATTCCAATGACAGAATGGATCGCTTCGATGACCACAGACGACCGACGCGCCACGTGGCCTTCGCGGCCGCGAAGATCGCGCGCCAGCCGAGCGTGGCCGAGACGATCCGCTGCGCGCGCTCGGCATGCGTCCCTTTCAGCGCGGCCACGCCTTTTTTCTCAGAGAGGGCGAGATGCACGGCGCTGCCGATTAACGCGAGTTGCGTATAGGTCTGTGGGAAATTGCCGAGGAACGCGCGGTTGGCGGGATCAATCTCTTCGGCATACAGGCCGACATCGTTCGCGCAGTCCACCAGCCGGTGGAATAAGCCCGCCGCTTCTGCCTTCCGGCCGATGGAAAGCAACGCATCGACGAGCCAGAAGCTGCAAATCAAAAACGCGCCTTCGTCCCCCTCCAGGCCATCCTCGTTCTTGTACCGGTGCAGAAAATCGCCTGATCGTAATTCCCGCTCGATCGCGTCGATGGTGGCCGTCGCGGTCCGGTCGTCGACCGGAAACCCGGTCATCGGAACCAACAGCAGCGCCGCGTCCGCCTCACAGCGTCCGTAGGCTTGGACGAAATGATCGCCGTCCGTGGACACACCGTGGGTCCGCACCTCGGCGACGATGTGATCCCGTTCATGCTCCCAGCGCGAATGCGAACCGAGCAGGCGAATCGCCCGATCCAACGCGACCCAGCTCATGATTTTGCCGTGGACGTGATGCAACGGCGGGCCGCGCATTTCCCACAGGCCTTGGTCCGGTTCATGCCAATGGTCGGCCACGAAATCGGCCAGCGCGCTGAGCATCCCGCGCGCATGCGCGTCGAACCGTCCGCCAAGCGTCTCAAACAACAGGGCCCAATCCAGAATCTCGCCATAGATATCGATTTGCCGCTGCGTGTACGCCCCGTTGCCTTGCCGCACGGGACGGCTCCCGCGGTAACCGTCCAAATGATCGAGCGTGCGCTCATCGAGTTCCGTCTCTCCGTCGATGCCGTACATGATCCGCAGATTCGGCGAGGTCGCGGCGCAGACCCGCGGAAGATAGGCACTGAACCGGCGAGCTTCTCCTCCGTACCCGCTCACGGCCAGCGCATAGAGCGTGAAGGCCGAATCCCGGAGCCAGCAATAGCGATAATCCCAATTGCGGGTGCCGCCGAGGCTCTCGGGAAGTGACGTCGTGGACGCCGCGACGATGGCGCCGGACGGCGCATAGATCAGGAGCTTGATCGCAAGCAAGCTGCGTTTGACTGGTTTCTTGTACGATCCGTTGTAGCGACAGTAGGCAATCCACTCCCGCCAGAATGCGGCAGTGACCGACATGTACCGGTCGATGTGGTTGAGCGAGTCGACTTGTGCGGGGGACTGCATAGTCAGGAGTAGCGTCCGTTTCTGTCCCTTCTGCAATTGAATCGTCGCCGCAGCGATATCACCGTTCAGCGACACATCGCCGAGGTCGTGATACAGGACCGGTCCTCCATGAACTACGATCCTGTCCTCCTCAGTGTGCAGCCTGGCATTTTCCCGCCCGAACGCCAGGCTTGGGCGATAGTCCATGTGTAATTCGACAGATCCTTCCTGAGCTTCTACCGTCCGAATCAGAAAGTTCGGGGCAACCAGATCGACGTAGTCATGCGTCCCGCAGCCTGGCCTTCGACCTACCGGCATGCAATCGGTCAGCACAACGGTGCCTTGGGTTGTTGTGAAGGTTGTCTGTAGGATGTTGGTGTCTTCGAGATACGCACGAGTCGCCGCATGGTCGTCGACGGGCGTGAGTGAGAGATAGCCGCCTTGCTCGGCATCAAGAAGACGGCAGAAGGTCGGGTCGGCGTCGAAGCGGCCCAGGCAACACCAGTCGACCGAGCCGTCACGGGCCACCAAGGCCGCGCCATGACAGTCGCCGATCAATGCATAATCGCGGATCGGCCGGTAGGGTCGCGCCACGTCAAGGCCATGGGGCGTCAATCTCTCCCCGGTCATGTCTGCTCTTTCGGGCTCTGCCATCCGCCGAACGGTGCGATCAGCGCGTGAGATTCGTACGGTCCCCATGAGCCCGGCTCGTATTCGTAAACCGGTGTCGGCATCCTCAGGACCGGATCGACCACACGCCAACTGGCTTCGACGCCGTCCTGGCGGGCGAACAGCGACGGATCGCCGGTCATCGCATCGCCGATCAACCGTTCATAGGCTTCCATCTCGTCTCCTCTCTGGTGGCAGACGAAGAGTTCGGTCTCGTCCCCGATCATTTTGTCTCCTGGGACTTTGGCGCATGCGCCGATCGCCACCGCCACCCGATCGGGGCCGAGCCGGAAGCGCACATAATTGCGCAGCCCGTTGAGCGTCTCGCCGAAGACGTTCTGGGGCGGACGTCTCAAGGTCACGAAGACTTCCGTGGCGGTAACCGGCAGGTGCTTGCCCGCTCGGATAAAAAACGGCACGCCCTCCCAGCGCCACGAATCGAAATGCACTTGGAGCGAGGCAAACGTTTCGACTTGAGAATCCAGTGCTACCCCCGGTTCGGCGCGATAACCGCGAAACTGGCCACGCACCAGGGTCTGTCCGGTGAGCGGCCGCATCCGTTTGAAGACCTTGACCCGCTCGTCGCGTAACGCTTCCCCCGCGCCGCTGACGGGCGGTTCCATCGCCAGATTCGCCACGACCTGCAGGAGGTGGTTTTGGACCATGTCGCGGAGCGCGCCGGTCTCTTCGTAGAACCTGCCGCGGCCGGCCACGCCGAACTGTTCCGCCATCGTGATCTGCACGCTGTCCACGTAGGTGCGGTTCCAAATCGGCTCGAGGAAGGAATTGGCAAACCGGAAATACAGGAGGTTCTGAATCGACTCTTTTCCCAGGTAGTGGTCGATGCAGAAGATCGCCGATTCGTCGAAGACGGGATGCAGCGTCCGGTTGAGCGCCTGGGCCGATGCGAGGTCACGCCCGAAAGGTTTTTCGACCACCACCCTCGCGCCACGGGAGCAGCCCGATTTCCCCAGCCCCTCGATCACGGTGGGAAACATACTGGGTGGGATCGCCAGATAATAGAGGGGGTGCCGCGCACCGCCGAGTTCCTGCCGGAGGCGGACGAAGGTCTCCTCTTCCCGATAGTCGCCATCGACATACCGCAGCAACTGCACAAGCTTGGCGAAGGCCACCTCATCGACGCCGCCGCCGAATTGGTTGAGGCTCTCGCGGGCGCGATCGCGTACCTGCTCAAGCGTTCGATTCGCTTTGGCCACCCCGATCACCGGCACTGTTAAATGCTCCTTCTTGATCATCGCTTGTAAGGCGGGAAAGATCTTCTTGAAGGCCAAATCACCGGTGGCCCCGAACAACACAAGCGCGTCTACCTGTGACTCGGTCATCGTTCCCTCCAGACTGAATCGATCAGATCCATGCATGCCATGGGCTACGTTTCCCCAGGTCGAATCCTCAGGCCAACGTCTGTTCGATCGCTCTCTTGAGCGTCGCCAATCCTGCCGGCACATCGGCGCCAAGGTCCACCCGCAACAGCCGCCGGCCTCGCTCCGCCAGCACCTGAAAATCGCCGCGCGCCTGCGCCGTCTTCACGATCCCGAATGTATAGCGCTGTCCCGGCACCGGCAGGTCTGCGGCGTCCTCGCAGGTGATCTGGAGAAAGACCCCGCTGTTCGGTCCCCCTTTATAGGCCTGGCCTGTGGAATGCAGGAATCGAGGGCCGAAGCCCAGACAGGTCGCGACGCGTTTTGCGTCACGCACGCGGTGTCGTATAGCTTGGAGCCACGTGTCATGGGCGTGGTTCATATCGAGGTACGCCAGCAGCGCGAAGTAATCGCCCGCAGCGAGTTGATTCAGATGGGCCCTCAGATAACTCGTCAGCGACGGAGATGTGCCCGTCACGGCCTTGAGTGTCTTGACATAGGTCGGATCACCATAGAGCCTGATCCCTTGCTCTTCCGCGATCGGAGACTCCGGCGGGAGCGCCCCGGTTCGTTCGTATTCGGCCGTCAACTGTTTGGTCGCAATCTTGCTGGCTTCCACATCCGGCTGGTTGAATGGATTGAGGCCCATGATCGCCCCCGCGACCGCCGTGGCGAATTCCCAGCGGAACAACTCCTGCCCCAGATCATAGTGGTCGGCTACGGAGATACGGACGACCGGCTGTCCGACTTGCTCAAGCTTGTCGATGGCATCGCCCTGGCTTTTGTCGGACTCGGACTGCAGCCGGATGTACACAAACAGCCGGTCCGTCCCATAGACCTCCGGCGCTCCGATCGCTTCGCGATCGACCGGGATGATCCCCTTGCCGTCCTTACCGGTCGATTCGGCGAGGAGCTGTTCGAGCCAGGCGCCCAACGATGCCAAGCTGGGTGACGCAATGATCGTGACTTTGTCGCGGCCGTGATTCGCGAGCACGCCCAGGATTGTGCCGAGCACCAGGCCGTGGTTTTCCTCGGCTGGCACGCAGGAGGAGCAGGCCTGCACCATGGCCTCGGTCCGGTCGAGCAATTGGGACACGTCGACGCCCATGATGGCGGCGGGCACCAGGCCGAAATTCGACAGCGCGGAATAGCGGCCACCGATACTGGGAAGCCCGAACAAGACATGGCGAAACCCAGCCGCCTCGGCCGCCTGCTGTAACGCCGAACCGGGATCGGTAATAGCGATGAACCGTCTGGCTGCCTCTTTTGCGCCGATAAGGCGCTCGACCAAGTCGAAGAAGTATTGCTTGAAAATATTCGGCTCAAGCGTGCTCCCAGACTTGCTCGACACGATGAACAGGGTCGTCACGAGATTGATTTTCTTCTCGATGGCTGTGATCTGACCCGGATCGGTCGAATCGAGCACGAGCAACTCCGGATAGCCCTCTCGCGTCCCGAAGGTCAGCTTCAGCACTTCCGGGCAGAGGCTGGAGCCGCCCATCCCCAAGACCAGGGCATGCGTGAATCTTCCCTGTTGGGCTTCTTCTGCGAGGCTCTTGAGGGGTTGGAGATGTGCCAATTGGTCTTCGGTGATGCCCAGCCAACCCAGCCATCGGCCTTCGTCTGTCCCGGTCCAGAGAGAGGCATCGCGGGCCCACAGCCGCCGCACCTTATTGCCGTCGCGCCAGTCCTTCAGGGAAGATCGCACGGCGACACTCACAGATGCAGGCAGGGTGTAGGAGCATTGATTGATACGTAACGAGATATCCGCCTTGCCCTGCTGCTCAACGGCGGTGAGCAGTTTATCGAAGGCGTCACTGAACAATTGTAGCCCTTCGCTCAACAGCCGGTCGGTGATCTCCTTCATCGAGAAACCTGCTCGTTCAAGCGACCGCATCGTCTCCGTCGCCTGTTCAATCTCTTCAGTGAGCCGGCTTTGAGGGCATCCATGATCGCGAAAGGCCTCGAACGTCGCGGGGGGAACGGTGTTGACCGTATCTGGGCCGATCAGTTCCTCCACATAGATCACGTCGCGATAAGCGGGGTTTTTCGTGCCGGTACTGGCCCAGAGCACCCGTTGAGTCATGGCGTCTCGCCTGGCCAATGCCGCCCAGCGAGGACCGGAGAACAGTCTGCGGTACCGCTGATAGGCTAATTTGGCATTCGCGATCGCGACGGTCCCTTGGAGACTCCTGAGCAGCGCCCGGTTCGTGTCGGTAGTGGAGGTCTTGAGTCGTGCGGTGATCTCGGCATCGATGGCTGTATCGATACGGCTGACGAAAAAACTGGCCACGCTCGCGACGCTCCCGGCATCGCCGCCCCGCGCCATCAACTGTTCCAAGCCCGTGAGATAGGCTTCGGCAACCAGCTCATACGTCTCTTGCGCAAACAGCAGGGTGACGTTGACATTGATTCCCTTGCCGATCAGTTGCACGACGGCGGGAATCCCTTCTGGAGTGGCCGGCACTTTGATCATGAGGTTGTCGCGACCGACGGCCTCCCACAGACGCTTCGCTTCGTCGAGCGTGCCCCGCGTATCGTGGGCCAGATGGGGGGAGACTTCCAGGCTCACATAGCCGTCGCGCCGCTTCGTCCTGGTATAGACCGGCTGCAGTAAGTCGGCAGCGGCTTGGATATCCTCGATGGCCAGCCACTCGTAGCGCGCCTTCGCGTCCAAGTCCGGCCTTCGATCGAGTTCCTGTAGTGCCGCC
Source organism: Nitrospira sp. (assembly GCA_041743145.1). Classification (GTDB taxonomy): domain Bacteria; phylum Nitrospirota; class Nitrospiria; order Nitrospirales; family Nitrospiraceae; genus Nitrospira_D. The sequence continues at coordinate 14,726 of JBGTNJ010000069.1, forward strand.
TTGTAGTCGGTGCTGCCGGTCATGGCTTTCTCGAAGATGGCGGGGTTCGACGTGAGGCCTTGCACCCCATCGTCGTCAATCAGGCGTTGCAATTCGCCGCTGTCGATGAGACTCCGCCTGATGTAGTCGAGCCAGACGGATTGTCCGAGCGTGTGGAGGGCCTGAGTCGGGCTCAAGGAGGTCTGTTGTGAAGGCGTCATGGAATCCTCTCTTTCATCCTCGTAGGTGGCTTGTTTCAACGTGTGCCAGCTGCTCTTTGACCGCCGCCATCAACCGTTCAGGTGTAAACCCGAATTTCTTCTGCAAGGCTTTCAGGGGCGCCGAGGCGCCGAAGGTGTTCAGGCCGATGCTCGTCCCCGCCGGACCGACATACCGATCCCACCCTGTCGTCGCGGCTTGCTCGACGGCAATCCGGGCCGTGATGTTCGGAGGGAGTACCTGATCGCGATAGGTTTGGCTCTGCCGCTCGAAGAGTTCCCACGAGGGCATGCTGACCACGCGGGCTTGGATGCCTTCGGCGATGAGGCGCTCATAGACGGCGACGCAGAGGGAGACTTCGCTGCCGGTTGCCAGCAGCACGATCTCCGGCTTCCCACCGGGCGCATCGGCCAGCACGTAAGCGCCTTGTGCCAAACCTGAAGCCGGGGCATAGATCGTTCGGTCCAACGTCGGCAGCGCTTGCCGGCTGAGGACGAGTATTGCCGGCTGATGGTGGAGCCGCATGATGACACGCCAGGCCTCCGTGACCTCATTGGCATCCGCCGGCCGGATGACCAGCAGACCGGGGATCGCCCGCAGTGAAGTCAATTGTTCGATTGGCTGATGGGTAGGTCCATCTTCTCCCACGCCGATCGAGTCATGCGTGAAGATATGAATGACGGGAATCTCCATGAGTGCGCTCAATCTGATTGCCGGCTTCGCATAGTCGCTGAAGATCAAGAAGCCGGATCCGAAGGCCCGCACCTTCGAGAGAGACAGCCCGTTCAGGATCGCGCCCATGGCATGTTCGCGCACGCCGAAGTGCAGGTTGTGTCCGCCATAGTCGGCCGAGGAGAAATCGCCGGCGCCTTCGAATGTGAGTCGCGTTTTGGTGGAGGGAGTGAGGTCCGCCGAGCCGCCGATGAGCCAGGGCACTCGCCGCGCCACAACGTTCAACACCTGGGCTGAGGCATCGCGTCCAGCCATACCTTTTGAGTCGAATGGAAACATCGGCAGGTCCTTCTCCCAGCCCTCCGGCAGTTGCCGGTGCTGCATCCGATAGAGCGAATCCGCCAACTCAGGAAACTTCAACTTGTAAGCCGTGAATCGTGCCATCCACTGTTCGCGCGCTGTCCGGCCGCGCGCGCCCATGCCGCGCTGAAAATGTTCGGGTACGCCGTCCGGGACGAGGAACTGTGCCTCCTCCGGCCACCCGTACCAGCGTTTTGCCAGCTTGATTTCTTCTTCGCCCAACGGCTCCCCGTGCGCCGCGCTGCTGTCCTGCTTGTGCGGGGCGCCGTAGCCGATATGGCTCTCGACGATGATCAGGGTCGGTCGGTCTTCGCAGCGGCGAAAGACGGTCAGGGCCCGAGCCAGAGTTGCCAGATCGTTGGCATCGCTGACCCGCGTCACGTTCCAATCGTACGCAAGAAAGCGGGTCGCCACATCTTCCGTGAAGGCCAGGTCCGTGCGGCCTTCAATCGTGATCTTGTTGCTGTCGTAGATCCAACAGAGATTGGAGAGTTTGAGATGCCCGGCGAGGGAGGCCGCCTCGCTCGAGATGCCTTCCATCATACAGCCGTCACCGCACAGCGCATACACGTCGTAATCGATCATGTGAAAATCAGGGCGATTGAAATAGGCGCCCATCCATCGGCTCGCCATGGCCATGCCTACGCTGGTGGCGACGCCTTGGCCTAACGGACCGGTCGTCGTTTCGACGCCGGAGGTCCAACGATATTCCGGATGGCCGGGGCACTTGCTGTCCAGTTGGCGGAACTTCTTGATGTCCTCTAGCGTGACCGAGAGTTCCCCCACCGTCTCGTAGGCCGGATTGACGGCTTTCACCCCGCACAGGTGGAGTATGGAATAGAGCAGCATGGAGGCATGGCCGATCGAGAGTACGAACCGATCCCGATTAGGCCAAATCGGATCATCGGGGTCAAAACGGAGCACATGCTGCCACAGCGTGTAGACGACCGGCGCCAGAGCCATCGCCGTGCCGGGGTGGCCGGAGTTCGCGGTCTGCACCGCGTCCATTGACAAGGTGCGAATGGTGTTGATGCATTGCTGATCGATCTGTGCGTGATCTGTCTCAGATGAATTTATCATGTCATCCGTATGGTCTTCGCTTCGGGTCGAATTGTGGGTGTTCTGATGACGGACCCCTCTCATCGTCTGCTCTTAGATTGGCCGAGCATCCGCCGTTCTGACTCCAGCCAATGTGCCACATCATGCCCATGTGCATATCCGCGCTCACAAAAAAGCTGATACGCCAGTACGCGAATTTCTTCTTGAGCCGCCGTACCGTCTGTCCCAGGTTTGTTGCCTTCCTTGACCTCGTGAGTTTTCTTTTCCTTGCCCATGGTCCCTCCTTTTGGTTGATCTCTCCAACTTGTCTAGCTTCGATCACCTTCTAACAGTTATCGCAACCCCGTGGCTGTAACGCACCTCACACTCCCGGGAAATTGTGTCGAGGGGACCGACGTTGCTCGGGTCTCTTGCCAAGATCATCGGCATGACAAAACCAGCGGTCGCCTCCTGTCGCCTCGCAGGGTCTTCTGACGGCACGTGAGCCTGCTCAACAGGATGTCACACGCAATGAAATGTCCGGCTCCGTCTCTCCGTGCGTCACAGGCTCAGACCTCTTCTGAATCAGCCAGGTTCGCAGACCCTCGCAGAGAGAGGGCTCTTGTCATTGAGAATCGGCGCGAACGGACTGTCGAGGGCTTTCAATGGAAAGGCCGGGGTACGGTCGATCCGCCGCAACGCTTCGGCAATGCGTTCCGGCCTGCCCCAATCGCTCCACAACGTGTCCGTGAGTTCGGTCACCACCACCCGATCAGGCGCCTGTTGCAGGAGATCGGCGGAGAAGTTTTTGACCGGCATATCGCGGTAAATCAAATCCAAAACTCGCGCCTCTTCCGGCGTGCCGATGGCCGAAGCGAGTCGATCGAATCGCGCTATGAGACCAGGACAACATTGCCGGCCTAGCTCCCAGAAGGTATCCACTTTCGCGGTCATCACCATCGTGTTCCAGAGCGCATCGCTCGACAAGGCTTCGTCGGCCTGTTGCGCCGTCGGTTTCTCCAAGAATCTCCGGACATTCTTGACCGCCCTCTTTCCAGAATGAGCGATCCGTGCGCCCGGGAGAATCCAGCCGTAATCCAGTTCGAGCCGGTCCGGCGCGACACCAAGTAAGACGATACGATTCTTCAGCCGCTCGGCTGCAAGCACCGCGTCTTGGACATTGTCGAGGAACTTCTCTTCTGGAAAGACGAAGTGGTCCGAGGGGTAAATGACTACGGTCGCGTGGGGATCGCGCGCGCGAATATAGGTCAACGGCAGAAACACGCCGGCCGCCGTATCCCGGTTAGTAGGTTGGAACAAGACGGTCCCGACTCCGCGTCCATCCAATTGCGTCATGGCCTCCTGGCGATGGGTCTGCGCGACCACGAGGACGGACTGCTCCACCGGCGCGAGACGCGCCGCGCGGTCCAGGGTATGTTGAAGGAGGGATCGCGTGCCGACGAAAGTGCAAAACTGCTTGGGGCGCTGCTTGCCGAGCCACCGCTGCACGAAGGGTCCCACACGGGTCCCTTCGCCGCCGGCCAATACGATCGACCACAATGCGCGTGTGTTGTTTACCTGTGTCATACGATCCTCCCTTTCCTCACCGGTTATCCCGGATGTGAATGAACTGCCGCTCAACCGCTTGTTCCCGAACCGCTGACTCAACGCAGTTTGATGCACCACGCAAGACACAGAGTCTGTAGAGGGACAGGTCCGTCCAGGCTTCCAGGCCGTTCTCGACATCACACCAAGAGCTGGAGATTTCCCTCCCAAGGCGATGCTGCTCCTCCGCAACCCGATCGACTCCTGCAGCGAGGAGTTCGCCCGTCTGCGCATCACGGATCTTGAATTCGGTCGCGAACTCTCCGGCGAACGGAGGTGTTCCGGCGAGGGTATAGATCGTGGCGACAGTCTGTAGTGCTTGGACCGTGTGGGACCATAAGGCCGACGTGGTCGAACGTTCTTCCGGATGTGTGATCACCACCTGGATACGCATTGTCCCTGCCGTCGGTCTTTCGACCATTTCATACTCCTTCGACAGTTTCAGGTAGAGCTTGTCCTCAAAGGCACCGGTGAGCAGTACAAGAGCCTGATGCTCTTGGTTACGGAGTTTGGAGGACAATCCTTCCGAAATCGTCACAGGTTCCAACATGACTTTGCTGTAGGCCGGCCAATAGGCCATTAGATTCCTGTACCCTGGCAACACTCGACCGTTCTGCCCTCTCTCAAGCAGAGAGCGATGGTTGTCGAGGTTGCCGGAATGCTGGACATCTTTCGCCTGGACGGTCGTCTCACATGCGTTGGACAGTCCTACAAGCCCGATCAAGAACGCGGTCTGAATGATGACTATTGTGAGTGTCCGCTCTAACACGGTTTGGCTATGAATGATGGTCACCTTTTCCTCACCGGTTATCCCGGATGCGAATGAACTGTCGCTCAACCGCTCACTCCCGAACTGCCTTCGCTCGCTTCTGCAAATAGGCGTTTCGAACGGCCTCATAGAGGTCGACCGTTGTGTCCTCCACTCCTTGGAATGTTTCCAGATTGAGAGACCGTTCATTCACGGTGTCCCCGACGCGGGCTCCGAATTGCCCAAGGGTGTAGGTTGTCCGACTGCCGCCGGGCGTCACAGCAAAAACCAGCCAGGTGACCGGGTCGAGCGCAAGATCTGCCACGTACCCGATGCCGTCCCGCAGGGTCAACGGGGGAAAGAACGGCAGCACGAGATATGGGCCCTGTTTCATCCCGTAGAACCCGAATGTCTGGCCGCTGTCCTCATCGGGGGTCTCCAAATGCCACCAATGTTTTGCCGGATCGAAGAAGCCCGCCACCCCGACCGTGGTATTGATCAGGAAGCGTCCCAACTCGATCCCGGCCCCCTTTGCCTTTGCCTGGAACACATTGTTCAACAGACGTGGCACGAACCGGATATTGTGAAAGAAGTTGCCGATCCCAACCTGCACCGCATCGGGCAAAATGAAGTCGTACGCGTCAGCGACAGGCTTCAGCGCATACTTGTCCACCCTCCGATTGAACTCAAACATCGCGATATTGAACGGCTCCCAGAGATCGTCTTCTTCCCCTACTGTGATCTCGCCGGGTTGTGCGAAGGGATCGGAGAACTCATTCCGATCCGATCCCGCACTCGACAGGGCGCCGACTCTGTCATGCTGAGACGACACGGCAAATTCTGGATCGGAGGGTGTGCTCGGTGATGCGGCTACTTGCATCGAGTCGATCGGTTGCACAGGGATGGGGGTCGTGCTGCATCCTGTGATGAGTGTGACCATCATGATCGACAGCATCCATGGGGTTAACATACGGCTTCGTGCTTCCTCACGATCCGGTCGGATCGGCCTCCGAGTCTTGTCTCGCTCTGCCTTGGACCCTACTGGCTTTTGTTCGACTTCCGGATATCTCATTTCGGTCACCATGATGTGTTCCTCTCTCGACAGTAAAGCAGGTGATGTGCCAGCGCGCGACACACGACTTGCCGATCACGAAGATGTTCAGATCCCGAGGACTTATGTCGAACGACCTCCATGGCCGCCGAACGATTGTTTTTCACGCACGTTCCGATATTCCGTATCGGCTGCGAAGGGTCGGACCGGCTCGATGTTTCTTGTCTTAAACGGGGGCGAAACTCGAGGCCGCCGTCCGTCACCGTCCCGCGCCGATCACAGACACGCCATATGACAGCAAGAGCGTGAGACGCGGGAGTCCCCCCTCGACCGACACACCAACTCGATAGGTCACGACCGAACCTACCCGATCCACGGGATGCGGTCTGTGAGATGGATCACAGGAACACCGACATGATCGGCGCCATGCGGTCACGAGTCAGTTTCTTCATGAATAACTTCCGCAAACTGGGCTTCAGTTCCTACAACGATGGGTTGCGCGTCCGCCGCTCCCTTCTCACGAGCGTCTTGCGCGATTCATTACGCATATTCTCCACGAGGTTACGGCATGCCAGCGTCCGGTGGTCCGGTCCGTCAGTTTTTCCGAATTGAGCAATTTTGACCAGACGGTCATCCCCCCCCCCACGGTAATCTGGACGCGATATTTCGTATCGGGTCCGACAGCCGTTGTCTCACGTCAGCCGCGGGTGCCGGTCAACGTACTTCAGGTTGTTTCACATCATGTCCGGAAGGATGGATACAGCCATGGCAGAGACACTCGTGGATTTCAGCGGGATTCGGTTATTCTGGGAAATACCCCAGGCGGACCTGGAAGAGATCGCTCACATGACCCGAATGTCGAGGGTCAAGAAACACGCGTCGGTGTACCAAGCGGGCCAGCAAGCCCTCTTCGTGCACTTCCTCATAGAGGGATGGATCAAGGTGCTTCGTACCAATGCCAACGGGAAAGAACTCATCTTCGATATCCTGGGGCCAGGTGAAGTCTTCGGCGAGGAGTGCGTGTTCGGAGAGGCTCCCCAGGCTCTCTATGACAGCACGGTCGAAGCTTTAGAGGCCTCGTTAATCGGTCGGATCGCGAAAGTGGACTTCGTTCGAGCCCTCAGTAGGCATGAGCATCTCACGATTAGATTTGGCAGGCATCTCAGCGAGCGGATTCAAAAGATGCAGCGGCATCTGGCGGGCATGGTCTTCCATACCGTACCGGGCCGACTTGCACACCTCCTGCTCGCATGTTATGTGAGGCGTGGCGGGACTGACTCCCTCTCGGGTTGTGTGAGGCTTACCCATCAAGAGATGGCGAATATGATCGGCTGCAGCCGGGAAACGATCAGCATTACCATCGGTCAGTTCAAGTATGCTGGCCTCATTCGCCATTGTCACCATGTGATCACCCACCTGGATGAGCAAGGGTTGTCCGGACTCCTTGAGGCCTCGCCCAATTCTGATGCTGAGTATCCGACGTCACGCCGTTCCATACGCCCATCCACAGGCAGGTTCCCTACGAATGGATCGGCTCGCGCGCATCGCCTGTCGCTTGCGACCGATCCAACTTGGCGGCACGGTCGAGCAGCTCGATGACTGCCGCATAGCCTCCCTTGTGGAGCATCTCGCCGGCCATTTTGACTACGGCGGGGTCGGCTTCGATCCCCAAGCCATCCACCCAGCGATTCATAAAACTGAAGAAGGCGCAGACCAACGCGGCGTGACTCACGGCGGTGTCGTCCCAACCGGCTTTATATATGGCCGTGACATCCGTCTCATCGACTTGGCCAGATAGAAGGGTGAGCTTGCGCACGTAGCGGACGACCGGCTTTAGACGCTCGGTGATGTCCGCCTCCGCAAGGTCCAAGTCGAGCTGCTGGATCAGCTGACGGTCATACCCATACTTGACCGCAACCTCAGTGTGCGAGGCTTCGCAGAAGGCGCAGTGATTGAGCCTGGACACGTACGCCGCCAGCAGCTCGCGTTCCCCTTCGGTAAAGGGAGAGGAACCACGCATAAGCTGCTGGGCGAACTCATGCAGTGGCCTCGCCAATTCAGGGTAGGCCCGGAACACATCGATCAATGAAGCGCGGGCATCGCACGTAAAAAGCTCATGGCGCAGCTCCTTTTTTGTTTCGCATGACTGGCTGGTTTCCTTGCTGGACTGTCGGTCCCATCAGATTTGTGTCGAATCCGACATACAGACGGTAGAGTCCGTCCCCCCGCTTCCATTCCGATGTCGAACTATCCACGACGAGGTAGTAGATCCCTGGCTCCAGCTCGGAGGGGAACAATGCGGCCACACCAGCCCTCAGTACATAGCCTTCCTGGAGCTTCCTGCCGTCTGAAGACAGGAGCGAGAGCGCCGGTTGCCAAGCGGACCGGACCAGTCCGACGATGCCTGACCAAATCGCGCGGTTCGCCGCGACCGCGGCTTCGATCCTTGTTCGTTCGGCCAGGGTGAATCGATAGACATGATCGGGTCCGTCCAATCCGTCAGGCAGTCTGTAATCGTCGTTCGCTTGCGATAGCGTGCCGGTGAGCAGGACACTGTCCGTGATCCTATCCGCCTGAGCAAGGTCTTCCCCGCCGCGAAGCTCGGTCTCAATCAGAGGTCGAGTTCCGCATGTCGCCCAGGTGAACTCGCGGTCGTGCCGACTGGCGACCGAACAAGCGGTGGCATCGGTAGGACACGAGGTCTCTTCGGAGTTCCCCACCGTGAGCCGTTCATAGCCATAGCGTGGAGGAAGCGGAGCCACGATACGGTGCGATTGATCACCACCGAATGTGCCGTCTTCTTCGACAATCTTGAGCACATTGGCTCCCGCCAGCACACAGTTGACTAGGGCAGAGAATTCAGCCTCGCGCTGCAATCGGTCCCAAGGGCAGTCGCCTGGTCTCGATGCGCAGGCGGAGCTCGATTGGTATTCCACCAGATGCACGAACGGCTTAGGACGGATTTCACATCCCGTGAGCAGAACGCTGACCGACATGAGGCCTACCACGAGACAATACATGGAACGTATGGAGTCAAGCGGGACACGCATGGTTACTTCTCCAGAGAACCGCGAATCATCCTGACCAGACACTTCAGAATGCCGCGGACGATGTCGAAATGGCTCGAGAGCACGTCATACAGGTACTCGCGTTCGATCTTGAGCGCTCTGGTTTCGGCCATCGCCACGGCAGTCACCAGTCTCGGGCTTTCGTCCAACAAGGCCCAGAGACCGAACGTTTCTCTCTCTTTCACGATCGCCTTTTCCAACCCGTCTTTTCGCAAAGACGCCGTGCCCTCCAGTATCACGTACAGGGCGTCCGACGGTTCCCCTTCCCGGAAAATGATTGTTCCAGGCGAAAAACGGACTTCCTGTGCGATCACCGCCACCTTGGCGAGATGCTCGGTCTCGGCTTCGAGGAAGATATCCACCCCCTGCAACAGGAGTACTTTTTCGATGGTGGTCAACATGAGATCTCCGTCAGAGACATGCTTTTAGCTTAGCCGGCTCCGTCAGCCGGCGCCACGTCGCTTCGGCGGCCTCACGAACCATTCGATCCGGCTGGGCCATCGCGTCGCGGATGACCGTTTCGGGTACGGGCAGCTTTTGTTCGCCGATCACGTAGAGCGCGCAGGTTGTGAGCCAGAGATCGGGACCCTCCACGACCGACGCGAGCATGTCGATGAGTGCGCCCTGGCCCGAGGAGAGCTCGGCGGCCGTCGCCTCCGGTCGCGTTGTCGAGCCTCGCCGGTCGAGCAGTGGAATCAGGGTTCGTCTCACTGTCTCCGGGAGGAGCGAGTCCAGAAATTCAACGGCATGGTCCCGCACCCGCAGATCGTCGGACGTGACGCCATAATAGGTGTCGTGGATGTCCTTGATCGGAAACAGAAGTCCAAGAAGGCGAAAGATTAATTTGAGATTGTCTGCCATCCGTTCCTCCACCACTTGTTTGAACAATCGACTGCCCGGCGTCGGATCGGAAGGGAAGGAATAGTGCCGCATCATTTGGAGGCGATGTTGTTCACGAATCTCGATCAGAAGACGCCGCTCAACGAGCTGAGGATCGAACAGAAGCGACGCATCTCTCGCTCTGAGCTTGTTCATCGCTTTGATGAGGTGATACCGCGCGATGCGGTCCGGCTCGTCGAGCCGCTTCATCAACCAGGTGACGGCCTCTGGTCCACCGATCGCTCCAACTGCTTTCGGCAACCGCCGGCGCAGTTCCACCGGCCGCCCAGGGTCGTCATAGGCACGGTCGAGTTCCGGGATGACGGTAGGGCCATATTGCGCCAAGGCATCGGCGGCTTCGCCGCCGGTCCCGTTGCGCAACAGCGCCGAGATGGTGATGGGTACGGCGCTCCACGGCGTGAGGTGAGCGATGCTGCGCAAGGCGGCTCTCACGACGGACGTGTCGGCATCGCTTACCAGAGCGATCAGAATTCCGATTTCAACCGATGACGGAGTCTCAATCCATCCCAGCGCCACGGCGGCCTCTCTACGGTGGGTGACACCGCCCGTTCCCTCCATCCTGGCCAGTGCGGTCAGTACCTCCTGACCTTTTGCTCGAACGGCACCGTGATGATCTTTCAACGCACAGACGACGGCCCCGGCGGTGATGCGTGGTTCATGACTGGCGAGCCAGCCTTCGATCAACGGTTCCGGGCACCCCTTGGCCGCGCAGACAAAACGCATCGCGTGCACTCGAACGGACAGATCCGGGTCTCCGATGGCGTCTTCCATCAAGGAAAGTGCACGCAAGTCTCGGCCCTCGGCAAGTAGTCGCATGGCGACCGCCCTCGTTGCAGGTCCCCGACGCCCGGCGACGTCTATCAATGCCGGGACGTAGGGGGTCACCGTTGTCTGCTCCAGCAGCTTCAAGACAGCCAGCGTACCGGGTTCGTCGGCCTCGCGTAGCCTGTTGGTCAACAGTGCCACGGTTCCGGCCTCGGACAAATTCAACGGAGATGGCCAAGAATCCAGTCCTTTTGACTGAAGGCCTTCGCGAAGAGCTCGCATATACCGTTGCTGGCTCAAGGCCGCCAACGGAATCCAGAGGGCCAGTAGGACCATGGCTACCACACTGAGCTGTGATACCGTGAGAGAGAAGACCGCGGTGGCGAGCAGCAGAATGAGGCCCCCGATTCCACCCGCCGTCCGCTCCGTCACGCTGTCGATGAACGCCTTGGCTTTCGTTTTGACCGACAAGGGCAGGGGGACGTACAACAGTTCGAGCCCGGCCTTATTGATGGAGTAGCGGAAGCTGCCTTCGCTCAATTTCAGGAACGCCACGGGAGTGAACCCCGGCGAAAGGGCAACCGCGAGCGATCCGGCTAACAGCGTGACGGGCAGAGAGAGTAACACGGCGCTGAGCCCCAGCGTCTGGACCACGAATCCGGTCGTGAGCAACTGCACCAGAAAGGACACTACGCCCAGGCCTGCGTAGAACGTGCCGAGGAATGCCGTGAGCGCATCCTTGGAAGGATAGGCTTCTCGGACAATCGCCTTGAACTGGTAATCGACGAGCGTCGCGACGACTTCGCCCAGGGCGATCAGCCCAGCAATAATCGCAAGGTGGCTCCCATAGCCCGCGAACCTGCTGAGAGAAGGTTTTCTTTCTTGCGGATCCGCGTCATCCGTGTTGGACGCAACGGCGTCGGGCACCAGAACGGAGACGCGAGTCATTCGATCCAACAGGACCACAAGGCCGCTGCAGGCGGCATAGCCGCATGCGGCTACCAGCAGAAGTCCTTCCGTGCCGACGAGAGCGGCCAACGATGTGGTCAGCAGTCCGCCCAGCGTCCCGCCGAGGATCGCACCGGCCCCGATTACGCCGAACAGCCGCTTGGCTTCGCGCGCCGTGAAGACTTGATTGGCGAACAACCACGACTGAGCCACCGTCAGCAAACCATAGCCGCTGACCCAGAGATACAAGGCGTAATACAGCCAGGGCGCCTCACCTGAGAGAACCAGACCTGAGAGAACCAGCTGGAAGACGAGCAGGACTGCCGCGCCGCCGAGGAATGTGGTGTGGAGCTGGGTGCTGACCGGCAAGCGGCGAAAGAAGTGCGCGTACAGCCAAGCCACCGCGCCGCTGAAGACCGCGACGAGGATATAGACGAGCGGGAGCTGGGCGACGCCCAATTTGTACAGGAACAAGGAATCGCGGACCGCCTTCATCACGACGTAGGCCGCGATCAGCAGAAACATGCAGGCGAACATCAGGCCGGTGCGTCCGTATTCGCCGGTCCGAATGTCGATCGCTCTTCTGAAGAGGTGCATCATCTTTCTCGCACGGCCGTTGTCCGGTCAGGTCTCCCGATCGAGACCGATCAGATGGAATCGTCCGGCCTCGGGGTTGAATCGCAGGTAGGCCGTCACTCCTTTGCTCCAATGACCTCCTCCGTCATAGCTCGTCTGGATCTGGATCGAGGCCACAGACCGATCCTTCGTCGGATCTTCAGCCTGGTCCAACTGCAATCTCAGCGTCTGAACGAGCGAGGGGCTCAACAGTATCCGTGGCGCATCGATGATGTGCACCACAGGCACCACTTCGCGATCGAATCCGGTGCGCACGTATCGTCGAACGGTATACCGGTAGACTACGGTCTTGGCCGGCGCATAGCCGCGCGAAAGCGCCAGATTCTCGAACGTGAGCGCTTGCTTGCTCGGTGCTGTGTCCACCAAGGAGAATCGTTCGAGCGGGTTGACGAGGTTGAAGTAGTAGCGGCCGATCGTATCGCGGCGGGCTTTCAACACGTCCGCCACATACCGTTCGGCCCTGGGATCGGTGAACCCGCCCGTATGCACGATCGTGTCGATGTCCTCGTCAGTGAACGAGGTGACGATCTTGGCGCCCCAATAGGCGTCTCTCAAGGTCGTTCTGAGAAAGGCTGGATTCGGATAGGTCGGCCGCCAGCGTTCAGGATCGAAATAGTCCGCTTCGAAATACCCTACCGCCGGATACCCCATCCTAATCGGGACTTCCCATGGTTTCACATAGAAACCCCCTTCGATCAACGACCGACCGATGGTACCGAAGTCGAGAAAATATTCATTGCCGAAGCGTGGCAACTGGGGGTCAGCATTGTCGGCTCCCAGCGTGGAAGAAAAGTCGATCAGATAATGGTTCAGGTACTGCTCCTTGGGATCGTACATGTCGAGCGCGTTTGCGGCCTTCGTGTCCGTGTGGTTCAAGAAGGCCGCAATGACTCGAAAGCCTCGCAGCTCACGACGATTCTCGTGGCGAATGCGGTCGTTCGGATCGTCCGGTCGCTGCCCGACGTAGAGAAAGGGGCCTTTGGGAATTCCAGGAAGAAATTTGCTCGCCATGGCGCGAATGGTCCCGTCGGGCCGATGCGGCACCCGCTCCATGATGGCGTTGAGATCGTCGTCGGTCATCGGTCGTGGAACGTGATAGCGGCCTCGAAACATCGCCTTGGCGCCGACCACGATGCGTTTGGGGTCGACGTCGACGAGATAATGTTCGGGAACGTGGTACCCGGCGGCATGGAGAAACCGCGAGGAGATCATTTCCGAGGCGGTCGTCATTTCAGGATGCAACGGTGGGTCGAATTTCAGCAAATAGGTATCGCCCTTCGCATCCCGAATCACGAAGCCCGGTGTCGAGCCGAGGCTTTCTTTTGCGCTGATGGCCGTCCATGGGCCCGTTATATCTGGGGCGCCATCCTCGGTTGTCGGACCGCCGGCCAGTTCATCCGAGGAGCGTCGGGTCCGCCCATGTCGGTTCGCGAACCAGGTCGAATCCGGAACGTCGTCGAAAGCATCGATGTTTTGAGCTTCCATCGGCTCGGCGAGACCGATCCATGTCCCAACGGTTCGAAACGAGCGCCCCAAGTTGAAGAGCTGCCCGACCCGGTAGAAGATCATCTTGTCGGTGCCATCCCACAACGCCCACTGCCCTTCGGTTTCTTCTCGCGGCTCCGGGATGGGCCGCCGGTCGTCGGCTTGCGTGAGGATCGGCCGGTCCACCGCCGGTGTGTTGGAACAACCGGTCAGCACCAACACACCCGCTACGAGGACCAGCCACGCCGGAGTGCGAACTCGTTGTGCGGCTGGCGAGGAGTCGGTTTGTGAGATAATCATCGTCTGGTCCTTGTCAAAGGCCGAAGCCAAGCTTAGCGGCGCGCTGCTGGATGAACTCCAGATTGCCGCGAAGGAGCGTCAACACGCCGTCTTCGCTCACCGCGACTTGGAATCGAAACCCGAACTTCCGGTTCGTCACGAATCGGAGACCGGCGCCGGCGGAATAGCGAAACTGTTTGAGTTGGAGATCCTTGTAGTCGCCGAACACCTGTCCCTCGTCGAGAAAGATGTCGCCTTCCACGTCCTGCCAGATGGGAAAGCGCCATTCGACATTGAAGAGGAGTGCACCTCTATCTTGCCAACGTCCCCGGTCGAACCCCCGGAGCCCGTTGTTGAGGTCCAAGAGATTGAGTTCGTAGAAGGGGATGGCGCCTCCGCCCACCGTGTCCTGCTTTGCGAAGTAGGCGCGCAGGAGCAGCACTCGGTTCCCCTGAAAGACGGGGATGTAGCGTTGGACTTCCACTCGGTAGCCGATGTAACGGAACTGATCGCGATCGACTTGATCGGTGTAGGAGAACGCGCCCTCAACGAACCAACCCCTCGTCGCCCGGAAGGGATTGTCCCGCGAGTCATACCGCAGGCTCGGTTCGATGGCCAGCGCCGTCATGGAACTATTGTTACCCGTGACGGACGCCGGCGTGGGAGGCAACCGGTCCGAACCCTTGGCGTCGGCGATCAGGAGTCGGCCGGTGAGCGCGGCGCTGAGGTCGCCGACGAGTGGGCGTCCAATCGTCACATCCCACGCCAACTGCTTGAGCTCGAAATTCGTCTGATCCTGCTCGCGCGCGCGGTTGCCGCCGGCAAAAAAATGGCCCTCGTCGAAATCCAACACAAAGCCGTGGGTCTCGAAAAACCACGGCGAGCCGAGGAAGGAGGGATCTCGGTAGAACACGTTGCCGACTTGATTGTCGCGCGTCCCTCGGAGATAGGACAGCCGCGCCTCTTTCCCCTGGCGGAAAAGATTATTATTGAACGCCGTGAGCCCGATGCCGCTGCTCAATGCGCCGCCCAGTGCGAATTTCGGATAGATCCCGGCCGTTCGCTCGTCGTTGAGGAACAAATCTAATCCTCGGTTCAGCAAGTCATACCGTTCATAGGCAATTGCGAGCTTCTTAAATGGGTAGGCCAATCCTGCCCAGGCGGATTCGGGGGCGGCCAGAAGCCGGTTGGTCAACGTGTTTTCCTGGTCTGCCGGCAGTTGAGTTGTGATTCGCTCGTCCTGCGGTGGCGCGGGTGTGCCTCGTGATGGTTCGCCGGATGCGGCTTGTGGGGAAACTTCCGTCGGCGGAACGGCAAGGGATTGCCTGGTCACACAGGCTGTCTGCAGAAGAAGTGTCGGGAGCAGCAGAACTCTCACGAGCAGGAAGAGGATAACGTGTGTAGGACCGGCCATCATGGCTGTCTGCCTATTGGTTGTCGGGCTTCGAATCAAAATCGAACGTCGACCGTGAAACCCAATCCTCCTCGTGCGTCTGGGACGAACGGGAGGATGCTCCAGCCGGGAAGTATGTCCGGATGCTGATGCCGCCAGCTCAGCACCTTTCCAATGACGAACCCAAGCGCTGCACCGGCGAAGACATCTGAGGAGAAATGCTCGTTCGTGTGAATCCGTGACAGTGAGATCAATACCGCGCCCGTGTAGACCAGGAACGGGACCGGCTGCGGATAGGCGTCCGCGAACACGGCAGCCACGGCGAAGCTTCTGGCGGCATGGCTCGATGGGAACGACTTGTCGAACCCGTCGAACGGGTCGTACGATTGCACCCCTTCTTCGGCGTCGGGTCGGGCGCGGCCTACCGTAAACTTGGTCAAACCCACCAGCCCCTCGGTGAACAATTGCGCTTCCAGACTCACCAACGCCGTACGCATCAGTTTGTTGCCTTCCCCGTGCCCTCGGAATAGCCATCCTGCGCCGATTAATGCCACATTCGCCCCCAACACAGTCCGGCTGAACCCGATGGTCTCGAAGGTCTTCGCGATCTCATCGTTCGTGTCCGTGCGGTTTTCTTGAAAGGCCCGTTGAATGCTCTTGTCCGCCACCATGAGGCCGCCGATCCCTGCCGCAACGCCCCCGAGAATGAGCGCGCTTTTCCCATCGATTCTCAGCGGGGAGGTCAGGAGATAGGTGGTGTCGTCAATAACTTGCTTTCCGAGAGAACCGACGGTGTTGAGGACCTGTCCGGTCCCTCTCGACTCATCATGGCTTCCCAACTCGTTCACCGAATCCTTCCAGGGATCGCCCGACACGCAAGGGCCGATCGTTCCATCGTCGCAGCCGTACGACACAGGCGCCCACGCAATGAAGGATGCGGCAAGCAGAATGGCCATGGAAATCCTTCTCACTCGTGTCTCCGCCCGACAATCGCAAGCGACCGCGAACTGAATATGATGGAGCGATTTGCGCGTCTTGCGTTATCGCTGGTGCCGCTCAAGAACCCGTCGTTCAGCCTCCAGCCAATGCGTGACATCGTGCCCATGTGCGCACCCGCATTCGCAAAAAAGCTGATAGGCCAGAGCCTGGATGTCTTCTTGCGCCGCCTGACCGTTTGTCACGGACAAGTTTCCTTTGGTGGCTTCTTTTTTCTCTTTGCTCATACTCCCTCCTTTTCTGTCAGGTGCCTAAGATGTTCCCTCGTGCTCGCCCTTCTACCAACTTTTTCAAGCTACGGATGTAAGCCACCTCACAACCAGTAAGAGATTTCACCAAGTGTAGAGCGTAGTGCCTCGGCTCGTGGCGGATGGCAGAGGAGCTTGCCGAATCGATGGTTGTTGAGGGAAGCGCCTGCGGAGCTAGGAGGTGCCGATGGCAGCGAGCGGGGTGAGCGCAGTCAGGGGTGTGGATGATCGGCAATGGAGCAGCAACTGAGACCGCCGACATCCTTAGGTCAATGGTCCCCCGCAGGAATCGCATTGCGGGGGACCGTCTACAACACGACGGGCCGGCTGACCGGGTGTGAGATGGACGTGAGCCACCACCGGCATGTCGCCGCGCAGGAGACGAGCCCAGCGCGCCGTGGGGTAGCGGAGCACCAGCTTCGGGAGGAGCAGCATCATGCCCACCATGGCCAAGCCCGACAGGATCATCAGCCACGCGCCCGAGGCGACCTGATTGCCCGCATAGGTGAGCGCGAAGGTCGGTGGAATCATCCCCACGAATGTGACCAAGGCGAATGTCCGAAGGGACATGTTCGTCAGGCCGGCGCCATAGCTCACGAGGTCAAAGGAAAGGATTGGGAGCAGTCGTGCCAGAAAGACGAAGATGGCCAGATGGCGGTCTGAACATCGTTCGCAGAACGTCACATTGGTGCGCAGAATCCTCGTGAGGACTTCGCGTCCCAACGCCCGCCCGATGAGAAAGCTTGCAATTGCGCCGATCTCCGCGCCGATGACGGAATAGGTTG
Organism: Nitrospira sp.; assembly: GCA_041743145.1. GTDB lineage: Bacteria > Nitrospirota > Nitrospiria > Nitrospirales > Nitrospiraceae > Nitrospira_D. Next base: position 31,901 of record JBGTNJ010000069.1, read on the forward strand.
TTCCCAGTATCGTTCCGAACGTGGCGCCGGCGGCGATGACCAGCGGCAGGTCCGGGAGCGGGCTGATGACCACGGAGATCGCCATCAGCGCCATGAACAAGATCGGCCCGAATGGGCCGGCTGCGCGGATCTGATCGGCTACTTGCTCGGGCTTCAGCAGTTCTCCGACGTCAACCCAGGATACCACTGCGTAGGCCCCTCCAAGAACGGCGAACAGCGCTCCGAGTTTCAGCCAACCAGTGGTCGCGGCCGTCATGCGATCTCCCGTTCCGTCAAAAGAACCCGGGTGTGAAGAATGAAATCCCGACATAGGGCAGCACCCCATTGATGCCGGTATTTCTGTCACCGAGATTCGAATTGGAGATATGGTGCAACCGCACGCCCATCGTCCAGGTGATCCGGTCCGTCACGAAATAGTGCACCCCGGGGCCGGTCTCGATGACGAACTCGAACTGGGTGCTCTGTTCCGGAATCCGCGGCGCCAAATTGGTCCAAATCATCCCCGCCCCGACATCCCAGAACGGCACCCATCGCCCGAACGACAGAAAATTATATTTGAGGAGGAACGAGCCTCCTGCCGCTTCCGCCGCAAACGGTTGGGTAAATCTGGCGAACACCGGTTGAACCAAGAATTCGACGTTGCCTTGCCACCAGCCGGTTCCCAAGGGATCGGTCAAGACCACTCCGAGGCGTGGCATCACAAAGACGGCGCTCCGGTTCGCGGAGGGGCCGTTCCCAACGACCGTCGTGCCCTGCGCATATCCCAGCGCCCCACCAAGTTCGACTGTGCCTTTGGTCATCACATTGCGCGCTTCGAAAGAGGATTGCGCTACGGCTCCACCGCTCTCGACCCAGAGTACGACGGTGACGAGTGTCGAGAGCCAAAACACGATGCTGATGTGTCGCCGCTCATTTCTCAGCATGTTGAAGCTCCTTGTGCAGCTACATGGTGGCTCGCGTCATTCAACGCGGCCTTCCTTCGCATGACCCATCGCACCTCTTTTTCATCCTCCATTGGAGAGGGCATGTTACGGCACATTCATGCTGCAGGTCTGTGACGTGTCTTACAGAACAGGTATAGCCAGGATTGCATCGAGTCCGGCGAGGGCGTGGCACTACCGGCAGATCAACTGAACCCAAAAACCCTTTGTGAACGGATTGACGTAGGACAATCCCAGACGGCGATACGTTTGCCCGGGAATGCCGATGTCGGCCAGGAAGAGCTGTCCTGTTCTTTCAGGCAGCAGGCCGGTCTTGGGGAGAGCCAGCGTCATGGTCCAATGGGGCTGGATGTAGTCTCCGGGCCTGTGACCGGTTGTGGCGTCCAATCCCGACGGAACGTCGAGCGCCAGAATCGGCGCTCCTGTGCCGTTCGACCACCGAATCAACTCCGCGACTGGACTTCTTGGAGCGGAACGGAGTCCGTACCCGATCAGGCCGTCGAGGATCAGATCGACCGGTTCCACGCTCAAGGAGGCTGCGTCGACTTCTCTCCCCTGGGTGGACCGGAAGATTGTTCGCTGAAATGCCGGAACTTCTTCAAGACGGTCAGGCTCAGCGAGGCACAGTCTGACGTCGATGCCGCGATTGGCCAAGTGGCGAGCGGCGCAGATCCCTCCTCCCCCATTGCCGCCACTCCCGGCCAGCACGACGATCCGCGAAGTCGTCCACTTCTTGCCCAGTACCGCCATGGCGAGCAGCGCCAGATTGCGCCCGGCGTTCTCCATCATTTGGAACAGGTTGGGTCCGGTCTCTTCACTGGCGATGCGGTCCACTTCCCGCATCTGCTCAGCCGTCACTGCGGGAACTTCGACCCCGCTGTCCGTGAAGAATCGATGTCTGTTCGTTGTACTCATCATTCAGGATAGGTCCGCACCTGCATGCCGATGATCAGGATAAGGATTCCCCAGGCGCGTTTCCATCCCGCACGAGGCGGGTCGGTACGCGCGATGGTCTCGCCCCGTGGCCAATGAGCATGCCAGCGGCGCCAGGCCAGATGGTGCCGCTGTGCGCGACAGCTTGCAGACGACGTTTCGTGCTCATTGATCGCCCCCAGTCTCATCGACGACTGATGGGCTGTACGGACTCAGCAAATGGCCCTGGAACGTCGACGGTCTTGCTCATGAGCGTGATGAGCAACGCCTGGAACGAGGCCTCGCGGAGGACACTGGTAAACTGGGCTCTGTAGTTCCCCACTAGACTGATCCCATCCACGAGGATGTCGTAGACTCGCCAGGTTTCTCCTCTGTGCATAAGACGAAAACTCACCGGGAGGTTGACCTTGCGCGAGACGAGCCTGGTGCGGACTTCGGCAAAGTCTCCCACACGCTGCTCTCCAAGGTAACGGACTTCCTCGCCCGAATAGTCTTTGAACCGGCCTTCATAGGACGACTCCATGAACTGCCTAAAGGCGTCCACAAACGATTTGCGATCCCTGTCGGAGAGCGCTTTCCACTCCTGTCCCAACACACGTCTCGCCATCTCGTCGTAGTCCATCACGTCGCTGATGGTCTCCACTACCAACCGCTTCCGCTCACGACTCCGATCGGATGTCTGCCAATCCGGATCGGCGAGGATCTTCATCACCCCGGTGACGGCCGCTTGCACCGTGTGGGTGGGGGTGCCTGATTCGGCTGCCCGAAGAGGGCCATACGAGAGGAGCACCACTCCCAGCAGGCTGACGACCGATAAGCACATTACGTGGAGCAACGTCTGGTTATCCCATCGGCTGCTCTCTCGGGATCGAGTCTGTCTTGTAGGCCGGTTCCATCTGATCATGGCATCCCTCCTTCTTCTATCCCGCGTACGCCCCTCACGGCAAACCCGCATGGGGCGCCGAAGTCTTGGGTAATTCAGGCACCGATGCGATTCGTTTCTCCTCTGTTCTACGCGGTAGGGTTTTCGCTTCGCTGTGCAGCGGGTGTCGAAGCATGGCCAACGGTGGACTTTCATCCCCGGTTTGGTACGGACGAGTCAAGATCACGAAGATCATGTTCATGTGATAGTTTCCTGGCTTACGCAGATTGGTCATATTCAGCAGGCTGTACCCAGCTGCCGGTGGTTCAGAACGGAAGACGGCTCCGCGGACAATCCCCCAGTCCGTCCATTGTTCCGGGATCATGAAGGCCTGTAGATAGGTGCCTTGTTTCCCGCCGACCACGTACCAATCATGATCTGTGTCGGTGACGGTCTCGGCGCCTTTCCTCTTCGCTGAGAAGGCCAGGTCCCGCGGATTCGTGGCGTCCCGATAGGTCATCTCGTGCGCACTGTCGCGGAATTCGTTCACGACCGTAAACTGAAAATCTTGCAGTGCCTTCAACACCAACCATGGCGCCGAAAATATCGATGGGGTCGTGAATGAACTGAAATAATAGTACGTGTAGGCAGTCCCTCCCGGTATGTCGGGGAAGTATCGACCGAGGTTGAGCGCTACACGGGCTCGCCGAACGGCTCGGACCGGCCCAGTCTTGACTCCGTCGATCCGGACTGAGAAGTCTTCTTCGGTGAACAGCGGGCTCCATGTGGAGAGGAACATCGAGAACGTCGGATGCACGCGCAATTTTATACGTTCAAGAATATCCTCATCCGTTCCGCCTCGAGCCGGCGCGATGCGCAGACCGGTAAAGAAATTGCGCCCTGGATAATTGTCCACTGTATAGAACAATGTCCGGGCTTGGTTGGCTTCGGCATCGAACCTCGCGTACGTGACCGGCGAGGAGGGGGGTATGCTCCCGGGAAAGTACAGCAAGTACGCCCAGCCACGCGCGCGGGTGACCGGATCCGTCACCTCAATTTCTACTGCGGCATCGCTCATGGCCGGCAATAATTCATCAGTGGCGATCCGATCTCCGGTATCCTTGGCCATAAAGACCAGTTCATCGTTCTCGTCGAATTGAAACTCGCTTTGAGCCGCGGTCTCGCTGAAGACTATCTCGCCCCTCTCGTCCCGTTCGTCAAACTGGAACGGGATGGGAGAGAGGATGTCGTGGTGGGCGCTGTAGAGTCGATAGCCGACCGTGTTGCGGGTCGGAAGCCCCATGAGCATGCTGGTGTTCACGACCACCGGATCATGAAACCGTGTGAGCGTCTTGGTTTCCTGTGCCGACGCACCATTTACTCCGCCGGAGAAGAGCGCGACACAGATACAACCACCAATTCCAAGCGCTTGGAATAGAGCTGCTCGAGAGTGCTGTCGGTGCTTGTTCATCCTCGAACTCCACTGGTTTCAGATTCGGTGAGTCGGCTCGTCTACGCCGACGGTGGCGCCCAATCATGTCTTGTCCGTAATTACTTGAAATCCACCCGCTTCCACGTTACCCGTCACGCTTCAATCACGAGAGTGAGTGCGATCTCACCCTCCGATGGTTCATACGTGAATCTGCCATGAACGAATGACGCCGCTCGCCTGGCTCATTCAGATACCACCGTTTTCGGCAGAGATCGTCTGTCGCGTCTCCAGGAGCTGCAAAATGGCAACAGCACCTCTGAGTGACCCTGCGTTCCAACGGCGGACGAGCCGAAGATAATTCACATCCCCATAGCTCGGATCCAATCGGATGGCCTGGCGGTAGTGTTGGAGTCCCTCGTCGACGGAGCCGGCGGAGAAGAATCCCAGCCCTAGGCCGGCCCACGCACCGGGGATGGAAGCATCCTGGCTCACCGCGATCTGCCATTGCTCGATGGCAGACTCCAATTCCCCGCGTTCGAACAAGGCAAAGCCGAGATTACTCTTGGCTACTGCGTTGTTCGGGCTCAACCGAATGGTCGTGGAAAACTCTCCAATGGCACCTGCGGAATTTCCTTGCGCCTGCAGGACCATCGCCAGATTATTATGTGGGGCAGGACTTTCCGGGGCGAGCTGAATCGCCGTTCGAAGCTCCTCCGAGGCTCGGGTGAGATCCCCCAACAAGAACAGCAGTGCTCCCAGTTTGTTATGCAGGTTGGCGACTTCGTGTGGGCCGTAGACGGCGCTTGCCTCCCCACGCTGAATCACTGTTTGGTCGGGGCTTGCTACGTCCGAGCGGGTCGCGCACCCGACACTGATGAGAGACAGTCCCGCAAACGCCGATGCGACAACGTGAATGTTCATCATATCGAACTCCTCTCGGTTACCGGTCTGACTAGGCCGGGTATGTTCGAGTTGCTCAACCATGCCCACGTGGCAGAGGCGATCGGCCATGCGTGCACGATATGGCGCACCGTCCGTACGATCTTCCCGTATCGGCTGATCCGCAGCTGAATCATGTTCAACACGTGCTAACCCAGAAGCGCCTGTAAGAGCAGTGTGGCGTCGGTCAATTGCACGTTGTTCCCCAAGATTCGCTTTAATGCGTCCACACCTTGCCGATCAATGTACGTCACGTCGGACATATCGAGGATGATCCGTCGGTTCCGCGATAGACAGTCCTTGCACGTGTGGTCAAGTTCGGAGACACTGTTCCCAATGACTCGCCCCTCCACCTTCAGGTGGATCGTGTCGCCGTCTTCGCGCACTTGCGTAATTCTTAACATTGCGGCGTCTCCTGGACAGACCCTTCCCATCCTCGTCGCCCCCCACATTTCTCATGGCTTGTGGCTGCTGTCCCTGTGTATCTCAAAGAGCATGCCTGCACCGCGCATTGATCAACGTGGGACGGGTCTTGTCTAATTTCCACCGGTTAGAGACCATGGTGTCATTGGACGTTACTGCGGGAACCGACAGGCGGTTACGAAGGGTCGTACCAGGTCTGAGAATTCGTAGAATTGAGACGGATCGTAAGCGAGGTGAGGGTATCCGACGGGCAACGATTCCTTCTCGTAGGCAGTACGGCTGTGGCAGAGTTACTCGGGCTTTTGGATGCCGAGTTTGGGAAGACGACTTCGTAAGGTGTTCGGATGGATATTGAGCAGTTCGGCAGCGCCCTTGGGGCCCCCGATCACCCATTTCGTAAGTTCCAGCACCTTTACGATGTGGCACCGTTCCATTTCCGTCAACGTCAGGATCCGATGTGGCAGCGCCGGAGAACCATTTGAGCTTGGCAACGTCTCCTCTCCGACATTGAGCACGGAACCGACGCAACGGATCACGGCCCGTTCGATCACGTGTTCGAGCTCCCGCACGTTGCCGGGCCAGGGATACCGGAGCAGCCGTTCCATCGTGTCATGTCCGATGGCCTCGAATCGTTTGGCCATCTTTTTCATATACTTGTCGGTAAAGTACCGGGCGAGGATCGAAATATCTTCCGGGCGTTCCCGCAAGGGAGGAAGCTGGATCGGAAAGACATTCAAGCGATAAAACAGATCGGCGCGAAAGGCCTGGTGAGACACGGCCTCGTGGAGATCTCGGTTGGTCGCAGCGACGACACGGGCATCCACTCTGATGGTTTGTGTGCCTCCGACCCGCTCAAATTCCTGTTCCTGGAGCACCCGGAGCAGCTTGGCTTGGGTATCGAGCGGCAGATCGCCCACCTCATCAAGAAAAATCGTCCCTTGATGGGCCAGCTCGAAGCGGCCGATTCTTTTATTGAGGGCTCCGGTGAAGGAGCCCTTCTCGTGCCCAAACAGTTCGCTTTCCACCAAGCCTGCGGGAAGCGCCGCGCAGTTGACGCGCACTAACGGGCGGGACTTTCTTCGACTCAGGGCATGGATCGCCCGCGCGATCAACTCCTTCCCGGAACCGGTTTCGCCTCGAATCAGCACTGTCGAATCGGTCGGCGCCACTTGTTCCACGCTGCGCAGGACTCGCCGAATAGCCCGACTCTCGCCGATGATTTCGTCGAAATTGTGCGCCGACTTGATCTCTTCCTGGAGATACACATTCTCCTTGTGAAGTTGATCGCGAAGCGACTTGATTGTGTTGTAGCACTGCGCATTGTCGAGCGCCAACGCCAGCTGGGTCGCGATCTCCGAGAGAAACGAGAGGTCCGCGTCCATGTAGCGAGAGGGGGTGGAGCTGGCCACTTGAAAAGTGCCCAACACCTTCTCCCTTGTTTGCAGAGGCAGATAGACCACCGATCGTAAACCTTCGGCATAAAAGCCTTCGTCTTCGAAGAACCGGCGGTCGTCGGGCAGCTGCGCACGATAGAGTGTGGTTCGGTGGTCGAAGGTCCACCCCATGCCGCTTCCCCTGCGCGGAATATCGGCACCTCGCCGCAAGGACACCGGCGGAGCGGTTGTTTCCAGTGCATAGATCTGGAAATGGTCGGTCGCTGGATCGTAGAGGGTGATGCCGGCTCGATCGAACGTGATGATATCCCGGATCGAACTCGCGATCGCCTTGAACAGGGCATCGCGGTCAAGATTCGACACGAGCGCATTCGTGATCTCTAACAGCACCCGATACTTCTCTGCGGCACGGTTGGAACTGAAGTCTGATACAGGTGCATCCATGACAGCACACTCAGTGCAGGATGAAGGAGCCTCGTTCCGAGCATTGGCCACGCCGTGTCACAAGGTCTCTCCTTGTGAGACACCTCTCTGCTGATCCACTTCGTCGTCGTTGCATCGTGATCGTGGTCTCAGTATGCCTCAATCGTGCCTCAACTTGAGTGCAAGGTCGCGTGATGAGATGTCGAGAGATGGGAATAGGTCTCCGATCTCGCCGCTTCACATCTAGATCGATGATCGCGTCCATGCTCATCACGGGCATGAATACCGCCGCTGTCAATCCATGCTCGGATGGTGCCAGACTATGACACGTTCGCACGGCTGGTCTGTGAGGTGCCTTACAAGCGGCTGGAAAAAGCTCATCGACGTCGCTGTCCGACCCGTCCAACCGGCCGAACAATGCCTCGGTATCGTTCGATGCGCTCTTGATTGGGACCGTGATTGAAGGACGGTCGCCTGAACTGATCAGCCGGTTCGGCCCAACGTGGTACCAGAACAACGTGAATGAAGCCTTCCGGATTGTCGTGCGCGAGGAGGTCCAGCAGGATTTGCTGTTTCCGTTGACGACCAATCCAGGCACGGGGATGATCCGAGCGCTACCTCCGGTCGGACGGTCTCTTCAAGAGCACGGCTCCGCCGGGAACTTATCCGCCACTGCTCCAAGGGGATTCGGAAACGAAGCAACTCATCACGGACATCGTTCTATTCTCGCTCCCGCCGTGCAGTTTCCTCACGCGTCGCCTGAGCCGCCCGTTCCAGTTCACGAACCTTCACATTCAACCGATGAACTTTTCCTTCCAGTTCCTGGGCGCGCAGCTGTTCCATCCGGAGCTCTACGCCGAGCGCTTCGGCCTCTCGTTGTACTCCCTTGAAGTCGTCGACGCTCACGCAGCCTCCCAACACCAGGATGAGGGTCAGCAGCCAGCCAATCCACAGCGTGCGGTTCGGAGGGCGAGACAGATGAACGCGAGAAACGCGAATGGTCAGCGCGAATAGGGTGCCGAACGAGAGCCGCCCGTCGGCCGCATCAGGCCGAATATCCGATCGAGGCAATCGCTCATCGACAAAATAGGGGGCTTCGGCCTGTTTCGGACGAAGGGTACAGAGCGGTCGAGACGTCTCGGCACGTGTCGGTATCGCTCCCGATCTTCCACCGATGAGGTAGGCGATACTTGTGGTTTCCAGCAAAACCAGCGCGTTACGGCGCGAAAGAAAACTCATGAATGGAGCCTGCACTATCTTCTCCTCAGTCGTGGGTGGACACTTGAAGGCGGTGGTGGAGACGAAAACGATGGTGACCGTGGGGAAAAAAAGTGAGAACGCCCATAGAAGCCCCGCCCTCCGTAATAGCCACCGTACGGCCCCCCAAATCTGCCGTACGCGCCATACGGATAGAATCCTCCATAGCCATAGGGCGGGTAGTAGTACCCGTAGTATGGACTTCGATCTCTTCGTCTCTGTGCGGCGATGCTGTTCCAATCGATGATATGTTTCACGTCAAGAATGGGATAGGTGTAGTCGCTTTCATCCAGTTGTCTGGTGGTCTCGCCGGTCACTGTCCCGATGACCGTAATGGGCGTCCCTTCCGGCAGGCTGGCCGGGTCGAGAAATGCTTCGCGAAGCGCCAGAAATCGTCCCTCGGAATGAAGACGCTCTTCCGTCAATGGCCCATCCTTGGCACTCGGCAGTTGTAAGACTTCCACTTCGGTTCCCGCTCCCGTCCGTTTGGCCCGAATGACAGTGCCGCCGACCATGACCGTTCGCCCGACGTATTCGCTGGGAGCGCTCTTCAGGTCTACGAAACGCACGCTCGTATCGATTTCTTTCTCCAACCCGAGAGGAACACCGAGGAGCTCTGTGTCACGTTGTGCTTGATGAATGGATTCGGCGCAGGCCGAGCAGAGAAGCGCCACACCGACCAGGGAAGCAAGCAGCGTCATGCGAGACATGGTTCTTCTCCTCTCCTAAAAGTGATAGGACAGTCCACCAAGGATATGCTGTGCTCGGTAGTTGCCTCTGAACCCACTGAGGTCACCGAAGGCTTGGTCGAAGGTGAAGGTCGCACCGGTGTACTTATATTCTCCGAAGATGGCGATGTGGGGCGTGACGAATGTGCGCAATCCGGCCAGGACATTCCACGCCACGGCCACATCCGTGTCGCTTCGTACCGTCGGCGTATCGCCGATGCGAGCGATGGCAGCTCCCACCCCAGCGCCAACGTACGGTTGAAACGTGCGGCCTGGGTACCGAGCAATGAAGTTGACGCCTGCCGTGGTCACTCTCATATGAATACCTGGATCGGCATCCAATTGCTTGATATGCGGCGTGGAATGGAAGACTTCTCCCTCGATGCCATACCAACTGTGCCCAGGGAAATATCCGATCTTGCCGCCATAGGTCATTGAGTTCTGGAGATCGAAGTCTGCAAAAGGACCTGGCACTCCAGCTTGAGATCCCGTACCTGCAATGCTGTTGATGCGATCTGCAAAGTTCACCCCCGCGGTCCCGGCAATGTAGCTTTCCGCAGAAGCAGGGGGGAGGCAACTGAACAGCGCGACTGAAAGTCCTGTGAGCATCACCCCGGCGATCGACCAGGTGTATCGTTCCATGCTCGTGACTCCTTCTGGACAGAGTGTGGTCGAGACATCGCTTCGACAAGCTCGGTGTTGGACGACGAGGAGAGCGCTGCATGATCTTCGGGTTTCTTCATATGATGGCGCCATGCACTCACGACGTGTGAACTCTTGAAGACTGCTGATGAATCAGATTCCGGCTGTCGATCCGCTTCTTCGAAATTCTGGGAGGGAGGCCTTGATCCGGTTTCGACGCCTCTTGTCAGGATCTCCATCTCCCGTAAGTGCTGCTTGAGCGCTTCGCCTTCTCCTTGGTTGTGGCGTACCAACGTGCCGGTCAGATTGAACAAGGCGGACTGAATTCGCTGGGCTTCGGCCCTCAATGTCGAGAGGTGCTCTTCGGCACGGTAGAAGCGCGCCAGATCAGCTTCTCGCCGGGCACTCGCTTCTTGGATCACCGTTCTCAAATCGGCCATTTCGGCCGTGAGCGCGTCGTGTGCGGCCGCCAGTTGTGAGCTCAGTGCTTGGATCTTGGCATCTTGCTCATCCGTACGACCCTGCAAGGCCACCATGAGCTTGCCTTCGGCCTCGAACCCGGCTCTGGTGTTTGTCTGCACGACATCCAGCTTCTCGCTGAGGGCCCGAAGTGCCGTTTGTGATTGGGATTTTGCTGTGACGAGGTCCGCAGACAGACCACGGCGTACTTGTTCGAGATCGGACTGGGTGGCGCACCCTACCGTCAGGAGGAGCATCACAAGCCCTGCTGAAGGGACCAAGAAGGTTCGGTAGAAGGAGTCTTTCATGATGGCACCTTCCTTTCTGACTCCCCGACGCTCCGTCCGAGTGAAGGGGCGATGAGGAGTCGGAAGATCCTGGGGAGCCTCCAGCAGCTTCTAGAAATTCTGCATGGCATGCTTGAGGCGTCGGTTACTCTCGTCGGACGTAGGGGCCTGGGGAGAGAGTGCCTCCCCTGGGGAGCATTCGAGCCCTGGCCCCGGTCTGACAGCTTCTTCACGTGCCGTCTGAGCCGTCCGTTCCAGTTCACGAACTTTCTCGCTCAACTGGTGCACTTGGCTGTCTAGTTTTTGGGCGCGCAGCTGTTCCATCCGGAGCTCTACGCCGAGCGCTTCGGCCTCCCGTTGTACTCCCTTGAAGGCATTGACACTCACGCATCCTCCCAACGCAAGGATGAGGGGCAGCAGCCAGCCACTCCACAGTATGTGGTTCAGAGGATGAGACCGCTTGAGGCATGACATGGGTGCCTCCTTGCGAAGATGAAAAACTGGAGGCGTGACAGTAAAAGAGCATAGCCAATCGACGAGGATCGATCTGTAAGCTGCCTCACACATTTGGAGAGAAGGCGGAACAGTGCCGACCGAAGAAACGGTAGTGCGTAGAGACCCTATCGCTTCCGAGGACTGAACGGCCTGTCGCGTGGCTCACGAGGAGCAACATAGCCCATGACATGTTTGACGGTGGGAAACATGCGACAGACGGCGATGGCCAACGACAGTTCGACCAGCCCGACTTCGCCATATCGTCGCAGGATGGCTTCTCGGAAATCCTCTTCTGCGCCGTTGCACGTGGCCACGGCTTCGACGAAGAAATACACCTCCGCGAGGTCCGGAGAGAGGGCGCAAGAGTTTTCATCCAGAGTGGTTTGAAGAATGGCCGTGCTGACCCCTGCTCGTTTCGCGAGGCGCACCTCCGTCTGAAGGCAAGTTCCGCAATCTTCATGCGAAGCCGTCACGATTCGGGCAATGTGATACGCCTCAGGAGGAAGCGCACGCCGAAACCGTGCCAGGGGCATAACCATCATGAACTTCAAAAAGCCCAGAGGGGACACACGAAGAATCTGGTGTAGGTGGGCGAGCGGGATCCCATGCTCGTATTCAATGGCGCGCAGTCGCCGGTCAATGATCCACTGGATCGCTCGTATCATGAGGATCTCCTGAATAGGTCAATGAAAGAGGTGCCGGCGAGCCTCCGATTCGGCAGCCGGTTCAGATCTTTCGTTTCGATATAACGCCCGACCTGCGCATCGGGCGAGAGGCGCACGTCGTGGGAACGTATATCGGCACAACCGGCGAAAAGTGAGCCAGGCAGGAGAAGGATGATCATGACGAGGATTTGCACCATATACCTTCTTGCCATACGACAGCATCCTGAAACGAGGTGTCTATCTTGGACGTCGGTTTTGCAGTGTCTCCGCTTCTCAAGGAGCTGTGAACACCAGCGTGTCTGGATGAAACGCGTACCAGGCGAACCAGAAGGCCGTGATGGAAGGGATTGGCTTCCCCTGTTCGTCGACCACCGAGGCGCTGCGAGACGCTGCGTTGTAACGTACGGTCACTCGGTGTCCATTCAACTGGTCGGCCACGGGTGACGACACTTTTTTTAGTTCCAGAAAGGGATAGACTTTGGTGACGCCATCGATCTCGAGGCCGACCACCCATTCCTTGGGGTGGTAGCGGGAATCGACATGGGTAATGTCGAAAAACAGCTCGGAGCTTTCGCCATACCCTGCGTAGGGATCGCGATCGTAGTTGCGGAACGACCCGGTTCGTGCAGAGAGAATCACGGTAGAGGGATGGGCGCTGCGCCAGTCCCTCCAAACGGTATGTTCTATGAACATCGGCCTGAGCTTCTCTCCTGTCAGCGGACCGGAAACAGCATGCATGCCCACTTGCGACCAGAGGCTCTCGGTCTGATGGTCGTACATGAGCAGATCGCTTTGATAGAGCAGGCCGGAGACGCCGAAGGTATGTCTCCGCCCCTGCACCTCAGCCTCGAAGGCCATGCCGGTGCCACAGAGGGGGCAATAGGTGACAACGACCGCTTTCCCGCCGATCGTGTCGTTGACGATTTCATGCCAATTGAGGATTTTTATCGGATAGGCCTTGGCCTCCGAGCCTGCTGTGAGTCCGAGCACTCGATCGTCGTCACGGAGAAATGTGGCGTCTGGAGCGGAAATGAATGTCGGACTAAGAATGGCTGGTATGCCGTCCTTCCCAGGCCCCCCGTCAACGAGCTGGTCCAGTGGAACGCTGTGGCGTGACAGATCGAAGGTGGTGGTCGGAATCTTTCTGAATCCCAGCCAAGCTATGGGGATTACGACGGCGCCCACGATAAGAAACAAGACCCAGCGCCACTGCGGAGAAGTGAGACGGTGCCACCAGGTTGTGTGCAGAGGCGATGTGAGCGTCATAGGTACACCGCGATCCGTTAGCCGAATGCGTGACTCATGTCGGTCGTCTCAGCACATGAGACGTGAGCACGGTCGTCGTTCCCAATGATGTCGTTACAGGGGGATGGAAAGACACACAGCCCAACAGATATCGGTCAAAAGCCTGAAACATTTGAATCATCGACAGAATCGCCCCGCATCTCCGAGGGCCCACAGGACTCAGACGGAAGGCACACGGTAATGCACTGATCAGGTAGGTACCACTTCTCTTTGTGGTGATGGCCAGTGCGACGATGTGCTTGGTTCGAGCATCAAGGGAATTGAGACCGACCTCGTCCTTGAAGAGGTCCCACGCGGATTCGAGATATGCTGGCTTCGTCCGCAGCGCGGCAAACAAGTCGGGCACGAACGAACTGCCAAGTGTCACAGTAATGTCTGAAAAGATTGCCTGAGCACCCAGCTGGCGGCATCGTTCGGCATGGTATTCAGTTTGCTCAAAACGTTCCATCGCCGTGTTCGGCGTCACGGCCTGTACGATATGACGGGGTCCATCGGTCACGGTCAACTCCTCACTGATCTGGCTGAACAGACTCTCCCACTTTCCGAAGCAACCACTCTTTGTTCGGCACGCCTATCGCCACGGTTTTGCCATTGATGACGGTAGCCGGCAAGACCGAGAACCCCTGCCTTTTGATGTCAGGTCCCGCAAGCTGATGAACCGTCACGGTCCAGGCGGGAAAGAGTTCGAGGACCTCCACCGCAAGCGACAGAATCGATTGTTCTGACAAGCACCCGCTGTGGACATAGAAGTCGACTTGCCGCATGCGTTCAGCATAGACGGTTGAGCTCAAGAGATTCTGTAAGCTAGGTTACAGGGCGGTATCGCATTGAGAGACGGAGCGCATCGAACCCACGGCCGGGGTGGAAGACACGGTCAACCCGACGGGATCGCGTGAAATGGTTCTTGTGGCGCGGCAACGAGGGCCTGATCCCGAACGACGACGATCGCTACCGGCAGGGGGGAGACGATCTCGACGGCCTCTTCGTCGAATCGACCTCAAGCAGGTGGTGAGTCGGCGGTTGGTGAAGAAGCAGCCGATGCACTGGACGCGACGCGGGGCACATCTCCTGGTGCCAGCACGGACCAAGGTCTTGAATACTGAATTAGAGGCCGGGTTTCGGCGCTGGTACCCACTGTGTCGAGTCCACGCGAATGCAGCGTGACCCCCGGCGGGGTTCCTGCGGCTCTCGCGCTTCGCCGACACACACGACGCCGTGGGCCGCTAAAAAAAGGGGGCGTGCCGAACGGCAGGCCCCCTGCTCATGATGCAGTCAGTAGACTGAATCGGTTACTTTAACGCATCAATACCGGCGCCGAAGTTAATATGAAACGCCGCGCCATTCATCACCAGAGCCGGTACTGACTTGACTCCGGCTGCTTCCGCCTCATTCACCCGCGCTTTGTTCGTGCCGAGATGGACGTGTTCCACGTCATATTTCGACGGATCCAGCGCGTTGGCCACGCTCTGCTCGGCTGCAACGCACACCGGGCATCCTGCGTGATAGAAAATCGCTTTGCTTTTCATCATGGTCTCCTTTCAACTGTAACGGGTTGGGGTGAGTTATCGTATCTGCGACAGGGTAGAAACAGCGCCAGGATCAAGGGCGCAGGCACGTTGGACTTCCCGGCCACTTGTCGGGGTAACATACTGACGGTCTGACAACGAAATCAATACGAAAATGATCTGGGTTCGTGAAGCCCTCCCAGCTTTCGCGGCACAAGACCTGGATACGCAAACGGTGTCACTGCTGTCAAAGACAGGATTGAACCGAAGCCTTTCTTTCTCGAAGCTCTGGAGATCATTGGCGGTGCATTTTGACTCTGACTTGAGGAGGAACGCCCCCCTTAACAGAATGATCATTTTTGGGATTCGGGTACATAAAGATCCTCTTGGTAGCCTTTGGCAATCC
Organism: Nitrospira sp.; assembly: GCA_041743145.1. Taxonomy (GTDB): domain Bacteria; phylum Nitrospirota; class Nitrospiria; order Nitrospirales; family Nitrospiraceae; genus Nitrospira_D. The sequence goes on from JBGTNJ010000069.1 coordinate 46,997, forward strand.
GGACAAACGGCGGGATCGGACAATCCAACGTGTCGGCGATGGCACGGAGCAATTCGGCTTGGCGTTCCTGGATCACACCGTCCGCGCCGACGACCTGCACGCAGGCTTCGAGGACATGCTTTTTGAGTTGCGGCGCGGCCAACGCGAGGCGATCGAGCGCGGTATCCAGTTGGTCCAGCCCAGATTCTGTGCGCGGCAGGAGCTTGAGCCCGTCGGCCTGTGTCCACAGATGGGGCACGCCCTTGCGGAATGCCCTTTCGACTTCGCCGGCTTCGCGGCTGCTGACGTGCGCCAGTGCCGAGAGCACGACGCTGCAATCCCGCACGAGCGGTTTGAGCGTGTGGTATTGAATCGAGGTCGGCCGGGTTTCGCCCGACTGTGACGCGAGGTGACGGCGGACGATTTTCTGCAGGACGAATTCAAAGATGTCGATCTGCCCGTCGCTCTCTATCAGCCCTTGCAACGCGCGGCTGAATTGCTTGAACTCGTCGGGCCGAAGGTGACCCAGCGCGGGCAAGGCGAGGTTCACGAGCGGCAGCCGCGCGCGCGCGGCGATAGGCGCGACTTCGGGCCAGAGCGCGGCGGTTTTTTCGCCAACCCCCGGCGCGGCT
>JBGTNJ010000070.1:0-6791 GCA_041743145.1 Nitrospira sp.
CTGCGTGCAACACACAGCAGGTGAAGCTATTGGTGTGGAGGTCGATCCCGAGATAACGTTTCATCATCGAGTCCTTTCGGTATGAGTGAATGAACACGGGGCAGATGCGTCAGGCGGATGGCTCCAGACTCCTATTCGAGAGCACCGCACGATCCACGTGCGGGCCTCACGGCGGCCCTTCGGTAGACAGGGCGAGTAGTCTCCTTTACGAGATCACCCGCCGGGTGCGGTCTCGACGGGGCCTCAACACAACATACGCCCTGCAACCTATCTACCCTGAAGAGCACTGTCCCCAGTCCACATCGCTGTGGCAACTCAATTCATACCGTCTCCTTTCAAAGATCGTAGGTGAATGAAGAAACCGCTTTCGTCTTATTCATATTCATAGGCGGACGACTGGATACGCTAGACGATCTCTCTTCAACCAGTCTGTGATCTGGCTTACAAACAGGCACCACGCCAATTTCTTTCGTGACTCGTGAGCTGCCTTACAGATCGGGAGTGCGTGAGCAGGTAGAATCGCGTCAAGAAACACACGGGTCTGTCACGGATAGGGAGGTGCGCCATGACCTGCGAACGATGCGATGGACTGATGGTCAGCGAACGGATTTACGATCTTCAGGGGCTGAGCAGCGATCTGCACATAGACGGTTATCGCTGCCTGCTGTGTGGCGATGTCATCGATGCGACGATTCTCGAACACAGGAAACGGTCTGTCGGGGTAACCGAGCCGCTCCCAAACGTAAGTGCTCGGAGCCTGGGTCTTGTGGCCGCATAGGGCCAAAAAAGATCGAAGGGAGCACGCGCGTTCTATCGATGAACAATATGCCATTTGGGTCATCGTAGAAGACGTTCGGTCTGGCCAGTGAAAGGTCAGCGGAACACCGGTCACGATCGAAGGGTTGAAGAAAATGACGGCGCAAGGCAAAGGGTCGGGTAATACCACGAAGGAGGATTATCATGAAGTTTCAGGTTCATACGAAGGACACGGCTCCGCAAGTATCGCGCGCTACACTCGAAACCATGGAAAAGAAGTATGGGTTTCTTCCCAATTTATACGGGGTGTTCGCAGAGTCTCCGGCCGCGGTGCAAGCGTATGCGGGGATCAACAAGGCGCTTGAGCAGAGCGCCCTCTCACCGGTCGAGCAGCAGGTGGTGACACTCGTGGTCAGTGCCACGAACAACTGTACGTACTGTGTGGGGGCTCACTCCACGGTCGCCCAGATGGTCCACATGCCTGAGGATATCCTTTCGGCGTTGCGGGAGCAGCGCCAGCTCCCGGACCGCAAGCTCAATGCGTTGCGCCTGCTGGTGGTGTCTGTCTTGCGTCATCGAGGGTGGGTGCCGGAGGAGGATCTCAACCAATTCACTGCGGCAGGTTACGCTGAGCAGCACCTGTTGGACGTGCTGACGATCGTGGCGCTCAAGACCTTGAGCAATTACACGAACCATATCGCGCACACGCCGCTTGATCCACAGTTTTCAGCGCAAGCGTGGAAGGCGCAGGCCGCCACGGGAGGCTAAGCGATCTATCACGTGAGCAGGCAGATCTCAGAGGGAGGTCGATGATGCGAAACATATCTGCGTGTCTGCTGTCGGTTGTGTGGTTCACGGTCCCTGCGCTGGCCTCAGCCAACACGTGGCCTGAGTTCGGAGCGAGGTGGATGGATCGTGATGGGCTTAGTCAACCATGGTTCGAACAGGACTCCGTGATTCAGACCGTGGCCGACCACCGGCTGGGGCGTGATGACCGCTTCGGCATCGACGAACGTGTGAGCGGCTCTAGAGAGATGCAGGAGAGCAAGGTAACAGCTGGAACCGACCGTAATCGGTCTCATGAGTCAACGCGCTCTGGGAACACCCCTCAATCATTCAGCGACGTTCGCGATCACTCATCTAACAGCGTACATAGCCCCGCTCATCGCCCTGACCCATGGTGGGGACGACGGACGGAGGGCGATCCGATGATCAGGGGCTTGAATCGGAGTCCGTCAGGAAAATAGGGAATGTTCAAGCATTTGACGATCACGTACGGCAACAGTTTCGTCTGTGCGCGAGATCAGGGGCGTGCATCGAGCACAGCGCGCGCTCATGAAAGATGACGTGATGCCATTGTGAATGGAGATGTGTGAAGCTAAGCACGTCAACTTCAGTTTCTTGAGGGGTCCCCTATTACAACTCCTGGCTGGTCGTGGTCTTTGGTTTCATGACCACTTCATGCACGGCTCAAGGAACGGGTGAATGAGGCGAACCACCACCTTCATACCGATGATTGCCGCCTTCAGTGTCTTTTTAGGTTGTTCGTTCATCCAGACCGTGATGCCTGCACTATTGACCGATGCGAATGTGTTATCGCTGCTCAATACCATCAACCAAAACGAGATTGATGCCGGCCAGCTCGCCCTGCAGAGGGCTTCCTCCGAAGATGTCCGGTCGTTCGCTGCTCGCCTCATGACCGAACACCAGAGGATGATGGAGGATACCGGCCGGTTGGCATTGCAGATGAAGGTGCAGCCGAACAAGCCGGCATTGGCATCAGCGTTAGAGCGCGATCATCAGGATGCGATGGAGGAATTACGCAACGCATTCGGGCTGGCCTTCGAGAACGCGTACGTCATGTATCAAACCAAAATGCATGGCCAAGCCGCCAACCTTGTCCAGGATACGGAGCATTCAGCCAGTAGTTCGCAACTCCGGCAGCATCTACGGGACATCCGACTGAACCTGCACAGTCATTTTGCAGCCGCCCGATCTCTGGAGCGTCAGGTCATGGCGCGACAGTGACTGGACGGGTATCGTGCATATGCAGTTGGTGTCTTCGCAGAATCACCGACTACGGTGCAAGGCGCTTGAGCAGAGTGCCCTCTCACCGGTCGAGCAGCAGGTGGTGACACTCGTGGTCAGTGCCACGAATGACTGGACGTACTGTGTGGGAGCCCATTCCACGGTGGCGCAGATGGTCCGCATGCCTGAGGACGTGCTTGACGCGCTCCGAGCGCAGCGCCCACGTTTCGACCGGAAACTCGATGCGCTTTGTACCTTTTAGTGCTGCCCATTTTGCATCATCACGACTGGGTACTGAAAGAGGACGCGGAGTTCTTCGTGGCGGCAGGATACGGACAGCAGCACCTGTTGGATGTGTCGACGATCGTGGCGCTCAAGACCTTGAGCAATTTTACGAACCACATCGCGCACACACCGTTTAATCCGCAGTTTGCAGCGCACGCGTGGAAGGCGCAGACTGTACCGGTTGATCACTAGTAGAGGAGCAGATTGGGTTGTTGTTCGCCGCGGGAAATATAAATCGACGGTCGATTCGCTCCATAACTGTAAGCTGCCTCACAGCGAAGTTTTGGTTCGATCGGTAGGATGTGACGGTCTCACTGTGTCTGGAACCACACTCGGTCGGGAATATGATGTTCTCGCATCGTAGAAAGGAGGGGACTCGTTGATATTGTAGTGATGTACGGTTAGACATAAAGCAAGTTCACGAGATCAATAACAGAGACGTTTCAACAAGGCTTCAGAGGAGAATTACATGAACGCAAAAATGAAAAAGAGCGCCATGGTCCATTCCGCGTTGCTGGTCGCATTGAGCTTGGCGGGTGCCCAGGCCGTGCATGCGGCGGGTTCGAAGACGACGGAGATTCCTCCTGATTGGGAACCGTGCGCAGGTGTGGCCAAGGCCGGGATGAATGATTGCGCCAGTAAACTCCATGCGTGCGCCGGCCTGTCCAAGATCGATAATGAGGCCGATTCCTATGTGTACATGCCGAAAGGATTGTGCGAGAGGATCGCCAAGAGCACAGTGCTGACCAAAGAGGATGTAAAGAAAATGATGGAGATGCAGAAAAAGATGTAGGTGACGGATGACTCTTCACTGCCCCGCTCCGATCCCGGCTCGCGCCGGGATCGGACTACGGTCACAACATTATCGAGAGATTCTGGAGGAGCCGCCTCCGGTGGCCTGGATGGAAACCCATCCGGAGAACTATTTCGGTGAAGGGGGCACGGCGCTTCGCACCCTAGAGCGGATCAGGGCCGACTATCCATTGAGCTTTCACGGAGTCGGACTCTCACTCGGTTCTACGGACCCGATCGACTCCACACATCTCCGTAAACTGAAGGCGTTATTCGATCGATTCCAGCCGACGCTCGTATCGGAGCATCTTTCCTGGAGTTCTGTCGACGGCCGTTTTCTCAACGATCTGTTGCCGCTCCCCTATACGGAAGAAAGCTTGAATCTGGTGTGCGCCAAGATCGATGAGATCCAAACGGAGCTACAGAGGCCCATGCTTATCGAAAACGTGACGCAGTACCTGACGTGGCCGGATTCGACAATTCCGGAAGGTGAGTTCATAGCCGAAGTCGTCAGGCGATCCGGGTGCGGGATTCTGTTGGACCTTAACAATCTCTACGTCAATGCCGTGAATTTCCATCTGGATCCGGTGCAGTTTCTCGACGCCATTCCGCCCGAAGCCGTGCATGAGATCCATCTGGCGGGCTTTGATCGCGTCGGAAGGTGGCTGGTCGATACGCATGGCCAGGCTGTGTATCCGGAGGTCTGGAGCCTCTATCAGTGGGTGCTCTATCATTTTGGCCCACGACCGACGTTGATTGAATGGGATACGAATCTGCCGCCGTTGGCCGAGCTGGTGGAGCAAGCCTCACGGGCCAATGCCATGCTCGGAGCCTGTTATGCCACCTCTGCATGAGCTCCAGCGCGCGTTCGCCGCTGCGATGGTTGAAGGCAAAGGCCTGCCGGCCACGACCTCGATGCGGGTCGGCCCGGTGTGGCGAAGCCTGGCTCTTTATCGCCGATTGATTCGAAACAACTATGTGCAGGCCTTGACGATTACCTATCCGATGCTTCGGCGGTTGATCGGGGGTCGCTACTTCAGCGTCTTTGCACGCGGGTATATAAAGCGGTATCCCTCGACGAGCGGTGACCTGTTTCTCTACGGCCAGCACTTTTCATCCTTTCTGTTTTCCCTGGATGCACCTCGCATGCTGGTGGAGTTGGCACGTTTGGAATGGGCCTGTCATGAGGTCTCTCAGGCTGCCGAGAAGCCGGCCTTCACCCTCGGTTGGTTCGAAGGTCTGGCCGTAGTCGATCCGGCATGTGTGAAGGTCCATCTCCAACCGACCGCCCGGTTGTTGCGGTTCTCTTCCCCCGTCCATGTTGTGTGGCAGACATTGCAGCCCGAGAGCGTCGCAGTCGCCGAGATCGGCCGGCCGTTGCCGGAGGAAGAGGCGTACCTCCTGCTCACCAGAGTGGAAGAGAAGATCCGCATGGCAGCACTCGCGGCTCTCGACTACCGACTGCTCGACGCCATGGCCGACGGAAGGCAGGTCGATGAGGTCGAACGGATGGCCATGGAGATGGACCCGCAGTTCGATTTCGCGCGATTCATCGCGGCGCTCATGGAGATGAATGCGCTCGCCGGTGTGTCCGTGGAGGAGCCCTTATGATACCCGTCGTCTGATTCGTTAACCTGCTCGCTCACTCGTATCGGTCCTCTGTACAGGCGATTTGTCCGAGGACCGGAGATATTGATTCTGCGCTTCGACTTCTCCGTCTGCCTGTATCTGGCCCACATCTTTTGGAAGGGTGGGATGGGCAAGCTTTCGAGCTGGATGTCCATGGTCATGCTCTTCACTATGGTCTACGACGTGCCGTTGCTGCCGCCAGACTCGTTCCTGCTGGCCATAGGTCTGGCTGGTCGGTGGGCGGCCCTCTCGCTGTTCGGGCTCAACATCGTCGCCTCGATCTCGTATGGACAATTATCCGAAGCTGCACTTCAAGAAGCGTTCTATGTCGGGATTTTGTTCCTGTATTTCGTTCTACATGGACCAGGACTGCTCTCCGCCGACACGCTGTTGAGCCACCTCATTCAACGTAGGCACTCGAAGAGCAATACCGAGTCTGATCTTTCCGAACAGACTGCTCCTCACCGTGTCTAGAATGCATCGGACGCAGAGAAGAAGGTAGGCTTGCCATGTAGGGATAACCGGGCAGGCTACGCGTGAAACAGGGAAGGTTGGGTGGGCTGGATCCTCGGACCGCGTCTAAGCTCAAGTAGTTCCGTGGAAGGCAACTAATGGGTCTAGGGAGTTCCTTCGGACCGAGTGTCACACGGGTCCAAGGGTGCTCGCCTCTACATGCTTCGGAGGCCGGCTTCTGTTTCCGGCGCACAGGTCTTATCCAGCAGGAAATATACTGGGCAGAATCCTGTGAAGGCGCTCTGAATCAGGGTGATGCCGATGACGCCGGGTACGAGTAACCAAGCAGGATGCAGGCCATAGCACAACGCTATGCCAAGGGTGATGACCGCCCCGACGATCCCATCGTGAATCCGTCTCTCAATCAGCGGGCAGTCGACCTTACGAACGCCACTAAGCTGCTGAGGCGATTACCTCAATCTGGAAGGTTAGGGAATCGCTTCCCCATTTAGAAAATCCCATTGGGGACGCAATCTCATGTTGCGTTCAAGCTCTCTCTCCTTGCTGACGGTCGAGAGGGTTATGACCTGTCCTGCCCGATGTTTCAAATGCAAATAGTTAGGACGCGCCTTATCTGCCCGGGTTTTCGCTAGCACCGGTCAGACCCCCTCGTCTCGGGATAGGCTGAGACACCCTGCGCAAGGATACCCCCCGTGGGTAGAGGTGACATGCGAAGGGAAATAGGTGTAGAAGAGGGAACTGCAGAAGGGGCAGAAGTTGGCGTAGATTAACTGCACCGAGTATCTTCCTAAGGTTCCAAATCCGACTAACCGTGAGGACGGGTACGG
>JBGTNJ010000071.1:0-1820 GCA_041743145.1 Nitrospira sp.
AGGTTTCACATGCCTTGTCGATCGACGGCAGGAGCTCCCCGATCGCTTGAAACTGACCCAATTTCAACGTGCCCTCTTGACCGAGCAAACGATCCATCATCTGGCTATGCTTGCCGTCGTAATTAACGGCCCCTCCCGTCAGCTCCAGTTGTGCCATCGTTGCTGCGTGAACCGACGTCCCAAGAGACAACGCGGCCCCGAACACTCCCATCGCTAGAAACTGACTCCATCGCTTCATCATGTTGCTCCTTTCGTGAATGGTCGGATTATTTCGTTTCCACTGACCTGGCTCATCGTCGACTGTCTGCCTTACGCGACCGTCCGACTCAACGATCGTCGGGCCACTCCGATCAGCCCGATCACGCCCGTGCCGAACAGCACCACGCCTGCCGGCAAGGGAACAGGGTTGACCCCCAGCCCGATGGTGAAAAGACCGCCTGGGGCCAACGTCGCCTGACCCACCTGGGTAAACACGCTCGTGAGGACATCGCCCTTCACGATATGCAGGTTGTCACCAGGCTCTCCAAACATTGCTACCGGCCAGGTCCCGGAGAAGTTGCTGTCCCCGCTCGGATCCAAGTTCGATGAAAACGACTGAGGATCCGCCTTCGCGACGGTATCCCCGGTGAACCCTCCCTGGCCCGCCTGGTTGAGGGAGAATCCGAACTGAATCGTGATGCCCAATAGACCTGCGTTGATCTGGGCAGGGTCCACTCTGGTGCCCGCCCAGATCGCGAGGTTGTTCGCATCGAGCGAATCGTGCCCATAGACTGCGTACCGGACCGGATTAATTCCGACACCGGCGGCCTGCAACCCCGCCGACACGTCCAAGCTGGTCGGCTGGGAACCAGGAGCAAGGACTGTGTTCGCCTTACCGAGGTTGTACAGCGCCTCGGTTTCGTTCCCGTAAATCGCCAAGACCAGGTCGCCGTCGGTGAATGTGAATGCCTGGGCCTTTTCGACCACACCGGCGATGGCGGTGACCACAGTCAAGACTGCCGCTACCATAATTAGTTTGATGCCTCGAAGTGTCATATCCGTTCCTCCTTGAATGGATGAGGGTGATTTGAGTGCTTGCAACGCCACTGCTACCATCATTGGCGTTACGCTTCGCGCCTTCGTGTCCTACCTTCCTGCATGTGTATGGACCATCTCCTCGTCATCACGTAGCAAGAGTACAATCCGTCAATTCACGCGCGGCCCTTTTCGTGTCGTGTTTCGTATCCTGGGGATCTCAAGGTTCCCACATAGACGCCGGTGGAGCAGGAAGATGAAGATGCCATGGACGAGTGCTCGCCCTTAAGCCGAGTGATGATGAATTCAGCTTCTTGGATCGCTTTGTGGTTAAGCGTGTAGTAGACCGATCGCCCTTCTGGACGGTCAATCACCAAGCCGGCGTCTTTCAGCACACGGAGATGAAAGGATAATCGTGATTGGCCGGTGTTGAACGTTTGCGTGAGAGCGCAGACACATTGCTCTCCATCCCGAAGCCGTTCAAGAATGCGCACTCGCGTCTCGTCCGATAAGGCGCGAAAGAATCGCACCCTTTTCGTTCTCTTTGTAGATTTGGTACGAATCATCCTTGGTTCGTCCATCAAGACCTCCACCAGATAGCGTCTGATTGAGACAAAAGCAAACAGGCCACCTCTACGCAGCAGCTGAAAAACTGGGTCGTCTCTGCCACCAGGTCCATGAGCCGAGTCCAAAAAGACCCGTCGCATAGAGGACCAGACTGGCAGGAATCGCGACCGGGTGTGTACCAACCTCTGCAATACCCTTCAGAAAGAATGTTGCCAACCCCTCATGCTTGCCGCTGTCGA
>JBGTNJ010000072.1:0-6069 GCA_041743145.1 Nitrospira sp.
GATACCCCCTGCGCGTGAGTTCCTCGCAGGATGGCCAATGTTCGCGGCGGAGTTCAAATCGAGACCAGAAGAAAGTATGAGTTATCGATTCCGTTTCAATCAGTTACGGGCGATCAATCGCTCAACGTTGGGACGCTACTGCGCAAAGATATATAAATGAGAAGCAAGCGGAGCCGTCGTTCGACGGCTCCGCTTGAATCCCTCGCGAGGATGAGCGATGACGGGTCACGTTTCCTGGCGGATGTCAACCATAGCGGCTGATCAGCCAACGAAGCCTGCGCTCATCAATGCGAACGCGACGATCCCCAGAACAAACGCCCCCCCGAGGAAAACCCATCCAATATTTTCCTTCAGCGCTTCCTTGATGTGCACCTCAGTCATAGCTGTTCACCTCCTTCCTTGGACGTTCTGTTCTATGAACATGTAAGGCGCGGCCTGCCAGCTCTGCCATCGCTCAGATGATTGAATTTGCAGCTACGCCGGATGGGTGAGGGGATCGGTAAGCACAGGACGGATTAATGGCCTTTGAGGAACGTCAGAATAGCCTCGACGCGCCCGCTGACGGAGAGTTTTTGATAAATATGATGTAGATGTGTTTTGACCGTCTCCACTGAGACGCACAATTGATCGGCAACTTCCTTGTTGCTCCGACCGGCTGCTGCGCACGCCAGTATTTCTCGTTCTCGATCTGTCAAGCTGGAGGGCAAGGTGGTGTGTGCCTCAGGGGGCTGGTGTACTGTGCCGGGAACGGTTCGAACGAAATGGTCCGGTATGATTGGTGTCAGGATATGTTCTCCTCGAGCCGTAGCACGGATGATGCGCAAGAAGTCCGCTTGGTCGGTGTCCTTTAGGATGTAGCCGAACGCTCCCGCCTGCATCGCGGCGATGATTCGGATGTCTTCATCGTATCGGGCCAACAGCAGCACTCGGGTATCGGGTACGTGTTGATGGATGAGCCTGGTGAGTGATTCGACATCAAGGTTGGGCAGGTCGACGTCCAGGAGGACGATCTCGGGTTTGTCTTCAATCACGAGGTTGTATGCTTCGCGCCCATCCGTTGCCTCTGTCACTCCAGCGACATCCTGTTCCCGTTCCAACAGCAGCCGCAGGCTCTGTCGAAACAGCCGTTGAGTTTCGACGATGAGCAGTCGGATGGAACTCGGTCGAACTCCATGAGAGATCCGAGGGGCTGCATTGTCCTGTCGACGGCGGGACGTACGAATTCCTCCTCTCATGCGATTGACCTCACTGGTATCCGAGCCTGTGCCCCACAGATTTTATGGTATTGTGGGGCACAGGCCTGACGGATTACGTTCGCACTAGGCAGCCATGCGATACACCCATCGGTCTGCATCGCGTCTCATCTGAGCGAACACTTTCGCTTCTCTGCTTTGTGCCGCCAGCGAGAGTCCTCCGAGAAAAACCACGGACAGCATGAGGCCGGCGACAAGCAGATACCCCATTGGGATCTCCGGCCGCGTTGCCTGTTCCGTAGAGGCGGCAGCGATATCCTCAGGGCGTGCCGGGACAGTCGGCAGCGTCGTGGGATCTGTCGCTATCTCACTGCGCACGGCGGCAACGATCAAGCTGGCCAGCTGTTCTTGTTGCACGGCCAGTCCTGCTGCGGCGCTCATTTGTGCTTGGACCACCTGGACCAGAGCCCACCCGAGTCGCTCCTGAAGGGTTCCTGTCTGCAGCCAGTCGTGTTGGGCAGCCTCGACGATGCGACGCCCGATTGTGGATTGCCAGGTAGAGGCGAATGCGTCGTGCAGGCGTTGTCCTTGGGCTTCAATCGCGCCGATCATCCTCATGTTGTAAATCGTGCCATCCCGATCAGCCGACAAGAGGTCGTTTCGAACGCCGCGCTTCGTGAAGTTGACGATGGCTCTGCCCATGACACCCTGGACGCGAGCCAGATGATCGGCTGGGACAGTGACTGCTTGGTTGAGGACTGCTCCGAGCAAGCCGCGTGAGCCTGATTGCAATTCGTGATAGGTCAGCGTTGCGCGATTCCATTCAGAGACCGATTGAACCACCGTATGATTGGTGCGGCGCTCAAAGAGCGCTTGATCGACGATGGCTTGACCAATGGCCGGCTGGAGTAAGCTGATTCCATAATCGATGCCGGTCGGTTGTTCTGGTGCGAGAGCCTGTGGCAAGACGGTCTGATAGGTCCCGTTGGCAGCAAGGAAAAACAGAAGCCCACCAAAGAGAATTGCGCACATTCCGACGCCCACGACGATATCGGTAGTGTTATAGCGGTATGACATGCCCACCTCCTTGCCACGCAGGTGATCCTGCTTGTGGCGATGTGCAACATTGCTTGGAAGTCGTCGGGCTCACAGGCCCGAGGAGAGCAATTGATGACAGTTGAGCAAAATGACTGGGGAGAAACGAGCTGGGGAGATGGCTGCACTTGCCATGTCGATCGAGTCGGTTGCGTATCCGAACAATGACCATGGCCACCACCTCCTGCCAAAATGAGGCGGCATCGAAATTTCACTCTACGCCCCACGAGCAGGGGGGTCAAGAGGGTTCACCGCACACCAAACCCGTCTGCAACCCATGCGTCAAATCGAGAAATAATTGGCGAGATGATCCAAGATGGGTAGCATAGGGAGCTATGAGGATGTCTCACCTTTGCTTGGGTCTGATGCTCGCACTGCCGGTCCAGGCAGTTGCTGGACCAGAGTTCGTCGCACGAGTCATCGCCGTGCATGAAGGGGATCGGCTCACGATTCACCACCAGGGGCGGAAGGATATGGTTTACCTGGCCGAGGTCGATTGCCCTGAATTGAAACAGCCCCACGGAAAACAGGCGAAGCACGCGACCGCCGCCTATATCGGCAACCGGGATGTCGTGGTGCGGAATTTGAGTCAGGATCGACAAGGTCGAATAACCGCCGAGATCGTACTTCAAGACGGGCGGTTGATTGCGCATGAGCTGGTCAAAGAAGGACTGGCCTGGGTGCAGCCGAGACAGTCACATGATCAGAGGCTGAAAGATATGGAAGAGCTGGCCAGAGCCTCCGGTAAAGGGCTGTGGTCGGAACCCAATCCCACTCCACCCTGGAAATGGAAATCCACAAAGCCTGCCCGTCAGGATCGTTGAAGGGCAAACTCTCGACTCTCCTGGTATCCTGCATTCAGATGCGTCCCTCCTAGTCATTCAACAATGGTGAGACAGTTCCAATCGTTAAGTAGCCTAAGATCTCGGAGGGTTGGCAGAAACCATCCCATCGGTGAGAGGTTGGCATGAAAATATTCATTCCACATCTTCTGTGCATAAGCCTGTGAATAAACCTCTTAATTCAACTAATACGGCTCGAAAGGCCTGTTTATTCAGCAAAGTGCCCATTTTTTAGGCATCTGCCAGACTGAGTTCGACCCACAAGTAATAGTGAGACGGGCATGAATTCCTTACATTCCTGCATATTCCTAGAAATATGCCTTGACACGGGGACCGGCGTCCGCTCGCGCCCTTGCGATTGCCACCATTTGGATTGCTATCCACAGCTTCAAGGCTCGCCTGGGGATGACTGCTTGCAGCGTCAGGAGCGAGTTCCATTTCTGTCAAGGGGTACCGAGGAGAAAAGACGGCTCCATTGAATTGCGAAAAAGCTCTAGGGACTACCTTCTCAAGGCCAGAGCCGAACGGCTGATCTCAGTCAAAAGCGGGTGTTGTTGTTTAGAGAGAAGGCAAGGTTCTGAGGTTTCTGTTTTGGTCATTCAAGGAGTCGGGCTATCGCCTGTAATGGAATCTCTCATGAAATTAAGAAGCGGTGTCTCCGTTGGAGTCGAGAGAGTGATGCAGAAAGAGATCCCCATGCAGCCGAGACCCCGGATGGGGATGATGCCCATCCGGGTCTGGGAGTGCTAGAAGAAGAGCATTAACTCCCGCTGACTGATTCCAACGTGGGTGTTAGATCAGACGGAGTGGGAAGAATACTCTCGGTTATCGAACCGCCATCCTCAGTGGTCGATGTGGAGTCGAGGGATGTGTCTGACGGCTCGGGCGTTGTTGCGGGGGCTGGAGGAAGCACCATGTGCTCCTGGCCGATCTTGCGTACCTCGAGATGCACTCGGCGATTCATGTGCCGGCAGACGTCGCTGCCATCAACGCAGAGCACGCCCTCTTCGCCTAAGCTCACGGCCTTGATCCGGTGTTCCGCAATGCCGGCACTGACCAACTCACCCTTGACCGCTTCTGCTCGCTTCATACCCAGCTGCTTGTTATAGCTCACTGACCCCTGCTGGTCCGTGTAGCCTTGGATCAACACACCATACTCTTCGTGCAGCTTGAGCATGTCGGCTTGGGCGGAGAGTTGAGCCTTTCCTTCATCGGTCAGGCCTTTGCGACCGACCTCGAAATAGATGTCCGTATGGACAATGTCAGGTACCGAGACGACCTGAGCCGTGACCTGGGTGGGGTAGATGGTCGACGCCACGGCCTGGTTCACAACCGTGGCTTTCTTGAGCAGATCCGAGACATCGGCATGCTCGATCTTATTCTTGAGGGGAGAGGTCATCGCCTGGTTACTGGCTTGGCTGTAGAGCCAAATTGCGGCAAGTAATCCTCCGATGAACAAGACGACTCCGGCCAAGGCGATAAATTCTTTCGTCTCTTTCTGCGGCCCGATCACCTTGGGGGTTATATTTCCTGATGACACCTGTGATGCACTCTGTGACATGATGGCAATCCTCCTTGTGGTTAAGCGAACACATTGAAACTCATCACTCAGCACTCGAAACGTGGCTACGGTCTGTTTGATCCACCTCCTTTCTTGCCGTTGGTTCATTGCGCCGATGGAGGACTGACTGAGCAATGGGAATGCCGAAAAACGATGGGTGAAGAATTCTATAAACTGTGAGGAAAATTGAGAGGTTGCGTAATTGGCTCGGACCAGTGAGAGATGCGGGGACGCGAAGGACCATCATGCCATACGGGGATGGCCCCGCATGAAGAGTAGGAAGGACGCCCTCACTGGTTCCTTGCTTCCCGAACGTGCATAGGGGAGCTGTTAGATGATCATATCAGGGGAGGTGCGTGCTCGACGGGCTCAGTGGAACCAACAGAGGGTGTCATTCCGGCGAACAGGGTAAAACCGACGGGCTTAGAAGAAGCGGTTTTCAGACTGGGGCCTTGTCGGATGTCTAGGTTGAACATTCGATACCCCAGATACTGGAGACCTATGCGGCTTTGCGGTAGACTTGCCCACCAATCTGCCAGAGAAGGTGTTACCAAAATAGGAGATTTCGAGCTCGGGGAAATCGTTGGTCTGCTATTTTGTAGAAGGAGCATTTACTATGAGATCGAGACAACTCAGCCTGTACACAATCTTCGCAATATTCATCCTGGCATGTGATCAACCTCCAACCATTGCAGCAGCAGGAGGTACGGCCAAGGCGGGGCTGGCACAAGCGCAGGAAGCAGCCCACAAGTGGAAAGCTGATGCAACGCTTGTCCAAGTGATTACCTTCTCCGGTAATGTGGACGGTACAGCGGGAAAATGGACCTATGTGTTCCACTCGCCCGAGGCCAAACGGGGTTACCAGGTGGCCGTGAGTGATGGAAAAATTGTACAGGAGCTTGGTGTTTCAGCGAGTTTTACCGATTCGGTAGATTTAGGTTTTGTCGATAGTGCACAGGCGGTTGTTGAAGCGAAAAATAATGAACTTGCGGTGAAGGGCCACTTGATGATGATGCTCCTCGTCGAACTAAAGAATACAAAGAATGAGGGCACATATTGGAACATCCTCGGAGACAGGAATGCAGAGATGAGCCTGTTAATTAACGCCAAAACAGGTAAGTTCTTTCGGAAGAAAACATTTCAGTAAATGATATTGGCTCCAACGAAATCGAGGGATTGGACAACCAAGCGCTGAAGTTGACGTGGGTGATTTTGTTTTTGGAAATAAGGGTCAGAGCACTAGCGTCCCAACGTTAATTGAAGAGATTCAGCTGGTTAGCGAACACCTCGACGCTGTCGTCGGCGTTTATGCTGGCAAGTAGCTGATTCAAGGGCATGCGTTCGAACAGAGTCAGGCTCAAGATCTGTAGCATTTCAT
>JBGTNJ010000073.1:0-15665 GCA_041743145.1 Nitrospira sp.
TCTCAACATCAGTCCACGAATCATCACGATGAGGCCTACCTCACGTTAGAGGAGGTAGAAAAACGTCATCTGATTCGAGTACTGAAGGAAATGAAAGGAAATAAAGTGAAAGCCGCAAAAACACTTGGAATTGACAGACGCACACTCTATCGAATGGCCGAACGTTTCGGCCTCGATCTTGGGGAGGACGCAGAGGGACTGTCCGAGAAAGAGTCTGCCTAGTAGTTCTTTGCCCCGTAAAACGTTTCTGTCGTATAGGTGCTGGGGACGATTTTCAGCTCGTTCTTGATCAAGCGAAGTTTATTTTCAGCACTTTGAGGAACCTGAGGCTCGGTGGGACCCCAGCTATCAAACATGGAACGTTTACCTTCCGACGACACTTGCAGGCGTAGTCTTGTGGTCTGGTCTGTTTCAGGAGTGACAAAAGCTTCCGCTCGGCTTCGGACGACGCCAAGCCGCCCTCTCACGAGCCAGTCCCAGATACTGGGTTGCTCATCCCTATAGCCCGTATTAAGCTGGGCTCCGTCTTTCCAGTCCACATCATAGTTGTCGTCTTTCAAGACTTTTGACACCGCCGCTTTCACCTGATCAGCAGGTGCGGGCAATGTCACGTCGACGACATCTGGTTGGGCAGGATGCTGAACACTGCTACATCCAAAGGTAAAGGCGGTAAGGGCGACAATGGCGAGATAGTCCTTTCGGATCATTTTGTTCTGGCCTCCTTCAGACGGTAGACAAGATGGGTATCGGTTTGTGTCACTCCCTCTATGCGATGAATGCGGCTCAAAACCAATTGGGTCAAGGCGTCCTGATCCGGAATATCTGCGATAGCGATGATATCAGGCTTGCCCCAACAAGGATCGATCGTTTTGATCTCTTTAATTTCCGCGAGCGCTTTAGCAACTGCTGACGTTTGCCCAGGGAGCACATTAATCAGCACATACGCCCGATCCGACATACCACGATCTCCGGGAGCTGGGCCGTGAATCGTATACGGGATCGTCCCGGAAGTGGGCTGCTTTATAGCAAAGTCAGTCTGCCCTGTCAACACAGGTTTCAGCTTCACGGGCTTCGATGTGGCGGGTCCAGAGGGAAGCGATTTTAAGTGTGGTTTTGCCATGGTCTCACTTTGGCGCAACAAGCACTTCGACCCGACAGTGCTCACTGACGCTGGTTAAGGTTGTCTCCAGTCGCTTTGGGCTTCCAATGCGACCTTCTGGGTCGTACATGAAACAAAACAAGGTTGAGCCTCGTCCCTGCGCTCTGTAATACGCAGAGTCTGCCATCACCTGATCGGTGAGTTCCTTTGCAGTCAATCCGGATCTGGTCTTCTTTGCGACGATGGCGATCTGGTCTCTGTTTATGAGGAGCATGGTTCGTGGTGTGCCCTCCGTGTAGGGTGGGGTCCATTCCTCGGTTGCCACTTCGTCAAACTCCACTTTCAGCAATGCGCACAGTAGATCCTGGAGGTCATAGTCATCGTCGATCTCGAGTGTCGGACGATAGTCCCGTCGAAGCCGGAGTTGGCGGGCCACGGCGTGCAAGCGTAGGCAGACTTTTCGGACGAGCTGGAGCGGATCCTGATCAGGCATGGGTTCAAGCAACCGAGTTGGGGTTGGACCGATCGAGGATTTGTCTGGGGACAAGTCTTTCGTAGTGAACGCAATAGGATGAGGGGCTTCTGGGTGCATCGACAGACTTGCTACTGTGGGGGCTGGGGAAGTGACGTTTGGTGGAGGCGGCATCGCAGAGACCGCTGGAGCCGGCATGGGTGGGGGTTGTGCTTGTACCCTCTCCACTGGCTTGTCAAGGGCCCAGGGTGTTGGTTGGACAGCCGGAGTTGATGTTGGTGTGGGCAGAGGGAGGGGCGGGGTGGTGATGATTGATGGAGTAGCAGGCTCCGCTGGCTGAGATACGTGTGTTGGAGTGGGCGCAGGATCTGGAGTGGGCGTCAGGGGTGGTGCCGGAATCGAAATTGTAGTTGGTGTGGGAGTCGGTACCAGAGTTGGAACTGATGGGGTTGGGGTGGCTGATTGTGCTTGAGGCGTGGGTGTGACTGGGGCGATCGTTGGCTCCACATTGGTCGTCACGGCCATAGCGATTGTCATCGGCGAAGTCGTTTGTGGGGTCACGGTGGTTGGTGCGGTGGATGAGACCAGCGCCATGCGCGCGGTGTTACTGGGGCTTGCCTCCGGCTGCGGCTCGGCTTTTGGCGGCGGTTTCAACCCTTGGAGCTCAAGCTTCCTGTCCTCCAGGGTGTGTATCAGGCCTTTTATGACAGCAAGGCTCTGCGTGACTTCGGCCCTGTCTGCGGTTCGAATTTTGAAGTTCCGGTACGTTTGGAATTCCTGAGAACGCTCGCCGAACGTGTGTCGCAGACATTCACGAAACTGCAGCTCGGCCTTGCTTTGCGCCGCATCACGATAGGGGAATCCCTCTTGGCCGATGTCACTGATCGCAGCCACCACCTCCTGAAATTTCGTAATGCCACGCGCGATCTCTTCGATGAGAGCAGTTTTCGATCGGGACCGTTGTTGTTCCGCCGCGCGTGCTCGTGCCATGGTTGTGTGAAAAAAGTCTAACTGAGGGGCAGGAACCTGGCAAGAAAACAGCGGGTTTGTGCGGACGGGGTCGTCGGTAAGGTGTGCCTAATCACGATAAGCCCGTGAAGAACACACGGGTCAACCGAAGAAAACAACGAGGGGAGCTGGAGGTGTTTATCCGGCGCCGCGAGGAAGATGACGCGACGCAAGTCGCCCAATCCGAAGCTCAATTCTGGGGTTTAATCGGTCAGCATGCCGACGCTTCCAATGGCAGCGCGGGTATAACTTTTACCTCTATCGGTCTCGATGCTGATGCGGGTCCCAAGAGCAGAGACGGTGTCTGGGACGACTAATGTGATGAAGTTTCTACGAGAGGTGTTCAGAAAGGCCCGCACCGGGCCGTCCATATTGATCCAAAGGAGATCTTGTCTACCATCTCCATTCAGATCGACGACGAGCGGCGATTGGCCAAAGTAGTTATTCTCCAGTCCCAAGGCCGGTGTGTGGTGAAATGTGCGCGCACCATCGTGGGTCGATTGCAGATAGGTACGGCCCGAGAGTTTGAACAATTTGTGGATTGGCTCTTGATGTAATTCTCGGCGAATGACCTCTTGTTTAAGCGGTCTCGCTCTTTTATCATAAAATTATACTTGCGTAGGAGCGTTACAAACGCTTTTCGATTCGCGGGTCCTCGAAGTATGAAGAGGCTTCGTCATCCCATACTCGCCAACGCGGTGATCGCGTGTGTCCTTGTCCTGGGGGGCGTCCTCTCCTCCCATACCCTTGTCCATTCAGATCACTATGGCCATCACAGTACCAAGATGCACGCCGATCTCTTGTGCGCTTGGATGTGCGCCGCAGGTCAGGTTCTACAAGCCAGTGATTCTGCATTGCTTGGCCCGTCTCTTGCTCCATCGGCCACCGATCTTCCGAATCTTTCCCCAACGGACCTCCTGTTGGTCCAGTCTCCTCACTCACGCGCTCCTCCGCCACACAGGTCTCTCCAGTAACAATAAATAGATGTAGAGTTCCCTGGCGATACATCTGAGTCGCAGCTGGTAGACAGATCTGCCTCTCGTGGGATCTCGCCGCTTCTCCGTATAGGAGAGGGGATCGTAGTTTTCGCAACAGAGGACTCCATCGCAGTCTGCATTGGTCGATTGGGCCATGCGGAAAGCTTTCTTTGAACGGCAGATTCCGAAGAAGTTATTCATGAACTATCTTACTTTTTCAAAGAGGGATTCGGAGATGCTCAGCCACATTAAAACAGGACATACCATTCCAATGAAGAATCTCATCATCCTGCTGGTTTTCGTCGGTATTCTTACAAACGGACGTGAGCAGGCTTGCGCAGCGTTGTTGGATGGATTTCTTGGCCCCGTTGAGCGATCGCTGGCAGAGCGAGTCGACAAGAAAGGGGAACGCTTGACGCTCGGAAACTTCTATACGCCAGAGCGGCCTGACTCCCATGCTCCCATCGGCGTGATGCAAGACCACACGCACAACGAAGGGGAATTCATGATGTCGTTCCGCTACATGCACATGGACATGGATGAAAGTCGGACCGGCACAACGACGCTCTCCGATGCGCGGGTACTGGGCCAGTTTCCGATCGCGCCGACCGATATGGCGACGAACATGTATATGTTCAGCGCGATGTATGGATTCAATCAGACCGTCACGCTCATGGCAATGCTTCCCTACGCCGAAAAGAGCATGAATCACGTGACCAGACCAGGGGGGCAATTTCAAACGGAGTCCGGAGGGTTCGGGGACGTCAAACTGTCTACGCTGTGGCGCCTGTGGGCGGTCGAGGCGCCCAGTATCGGGACCCATCGGTTTCACCTGAACATCGGAGTCAGTCTGCCGACTGGCGATCTCCAACCTTTGGACGATACTCCGATGGGCGTTCAGGTCCTCCCCTATCCGATGCGTCTGGGGTCCGGAACGGTGGATTTTTTGCCGGGAATTACGTACACCGGCCAAACGCTCGATTACTCCTGGGGATTGCAGGCCCTCGGGACCCATCGGATCGGGACGAACAAACTAGGGTATTCCTTGGGCAACAACTACAACATTACCAGTTGGGTTGCCCGCCGGTGGTCGGATTGGATCAGTACATCCGTCCGGTTCAATTACCGGTGGTGGGATGATTTCAGCGGGGCCGACGCGAGGCTGAATCCGGCGATGGTGCCGACCGCAGACCCGCTTCGCCGGGGCGGCCAACGTCTCGACATCATGGGTGGCGTCAACTTTCTTCTACCCGAATGGAAGGGGTTCGAGAATCGGATTTCAGTGGAAGGAGGAGCTCCCATTTACCAGGACCTTGCCGGTCCACAACTTGAAACCGACTGGATTGTCTGGGCCGGGTTCCAGTTCGTGAAGTAATTTCTGGACGGCCTCCGGTCTTCACGTACGTGAGACGGAGGAAAAGGAGGAGTCATCATGTGGAGAGGGACCCTTTTCAGTGTCAGCGTGTTGGTTGTGGCCATGCTGGGGTATGTGAGTGACGTTCGAGCCTATGAGGTCAGTGAAATTGTGAATGGTGGAACGGTCTCCGGCAAGATCACCTTTCAAGGGGCGGCTCCACCTCCGAAACTGTTCCCGGTCAACAAAGACCCAGAGGTGTGCGGAACAGAGCGAATGCTGAAGGAGGTGGTCGTCCGAAACGGATTGCTACAAGGGGCAGTTCTGATTCTTGAAGAGGTCAAGGCTGGCAAACCTTTTCCTGTGGCCCGCTACAGAGGCGAACCGCCTGGTGAGGGTGAATTTCGTTATAGCGGAGGCGAGGGTCTTCCGCTCGAAATTTTCACGAAAGGTTGCAACTTTGGCCCCTTCACCGGCGTTCTTACCTTGGATGAGCCCGTGCGGTTTCTGAACAAGGATCCGATCAAACATATCCTGCACTCGGTCTCATCCAGGGACGACAAGGGTCTGATCCTACGGACGGTCCACAATCGAGAGCTTCGTCCCGATACCATGGTCGAGCGGACGTTTCTCGCAGGTACACTCAAGACGAACCGTGTTGTCGGGATCCACTGTAACCGCCACGATTTCATGCAGTCCTGGTTCTATGTGGTGACGAACCCGTACTATTCACTTTCCGATCAGGAAGGCACGTTTGTGATCGATCAAGTCCCAGCCGGTCACTACGAGCTACTTGCTTGGCACCCTACATTGGGGCTGAAACGGCAAGAGGTTCAAGTCGCTGAGGGGGGAGAAATACAAGCGAGTTTTGAGTTCTCGGAAACACGATGACTGTGAGAGGAGAGGCAACCGTTCGTGTCGCCTCATCTCCCATTAATTGATCACTGTCTTCATATTGAGGGGTGGGGAGGAAATAATTTCGGTTTGTCCATTCGGGCGCTGAATGACCACCCGCCGGACCTGTTCAAGGTCGCCCAATCCGAAGCTCACTTCTGGGGTTTGATCGGTCAGCATCCCCACGGTCCCAGTGACAGCGCGGGTATAACTTTTACCTTTCTCGGTCTCGATGCTGATGCGGGTTCCAAGAAGAGAGACGGTGTCTGGGACGACTAATGTGATGAAGTTTCTACGAGAGGTGTTCAGAAAGGCCTGCACCGGGCCGTCCATATTGATCCAGAGGAGATCTTGTCTACCATCGCCATCAAGATCGACGATCAATGGAGACTGGCCGAAGTATTTGTTCTGCATTCCCAGGCCGGGGCTGTGGTGAAACACCTCTGCGCCGTTCTCGCTAGATTGCAAATACGTACGTCCTGAGAGTTTGAACAATTTATGGATCGGCCACTTGATGTAATTCTGCGCCACGAACAGATCGAGCTGCCCGTCCAGGTTGAGGTCCTCGAACACGGCACCCCATGCGAATCCTTCACCAGTGAGGCTGTACTCATCGGTCACATCGGTAAAGCGGAAGGCGCCGTCATTTCGCCACAGCATCCATTCGTGGGTGTGGCGCTGGCCGTCTTGCAGATCGCCTGACGTCAGGAAGAGGGGAATCGATCCTCCCACGTTCGTGAAAAACAGATCCTGATCGCCATCATTATCGATATCGCCGATCGCTAAGCCCATCCAAAAACCGAAGTCTGATTTCGTGGCGACGGGCTGGAACGTACGATCCTTCATGTTGCGGAATACCTCAACCGCTCCGGTGTTCTGGGAAACGACGAGGTCTTGCCATCCGTCGGAGTCCAGGTCGACAAAGACGGAGAGGAAGGTGTTCTGTTTGCTGGCAGCGCCGGACGATTCAGTGATGTCCGTAAAGGTGAGGTCTCCGTTGTTCAGTAGTAGGCGATTCGGCTTGGCATGCGTCGGGTCATTAAAGGTCGCGCTTCTGAATGCTTTGGCATTCACGAACACGCTGACATACAGGTCAGCGTCCCCATCATGGTCGATATCCGAGACCGCGACACTAAACGGTACCGAATCTACAGGAAGATTGACGGGGATGGTTCTTTTCTGAAACCGCCCCCCGTCATTCAGATAAAGATAGACACCGTTCTCCCGAGCCACGAGCAAATCGGTGTCCCCATCCGCATCCATATCGATCGCCGTACTTCCATACGTTGCACTGGTATTCGAGAGGCCGGTATCGTTTTCGATATTCACCAGGCGACCATTGCGATAGCTCAACAATGCGTCGTGCTGTCCTTCCCCGCCTCCAACAAAGATCTCGAACGTTCCATCTCCCTCTATATCGATGACCGACGCTCCGGTGAATGGATGGGTGCCCTTCGTCCAGATATGCGTAAAGTCTGCTGGAACTGGTGTAAACGGTTCCGGCACAGAAAGGGCGGCAGACTGTGACGCACACCCACTTAGCAACAACAGGCAGACAACCAGGCTGATCATGATACTGAACTCGGAATAGATGGACATTGAACTGGCTCTCATTGCATTCACCTCTAGTGGGCGGCACATACGATCTTGTTCGGTTCCAAGATTTATTGACGGGTAATCCAACGCCAGAACTCGACATACCAAGGAGTTCCGCCGTCTTCCACGATATTCTCAACGACAAATGGCATGTGATGCCCTTCCGAGTCGCCGACGTCCACTCGCAGGACATTTCCTTGGCTATCGGCAAAAATAAAGTTGTCCTTCGTGAGCGTGGGCGCGACCATGGCGTACACATCCCCATTCGGGGCGACGAGGGCCTTAGGTGCCAGATGCTCTGTCTGATTCAGCTTCATCAGAACGTTGGCCTTGTTCTGCAGGTCTTCAGAAGAAACCACCGTGCCTCCAAGCTCAGCGTGCAAGGGTTCGGGATTGCCTGTGGTGGCAAGGGTGACCAAGGCGTCCGAAGCCTTTCCACCGAATGAGGCCGGCAAGTCTGCTGCGTATCCCGGTACGGCAAACGCCAGTACCATCGCTGCCGCCATGTAAGCGCTTAGCACATCACTCTTCTTCTGTGATTCCATGCTGATTGTCGTCGGCATCATGGTTGCTCTCCTTGGGTTAGGGTCCATTGATGGTTGTGGATTTTTTCTTCTTTCGATAACCGGATGGTTCAGGGTCCGCCGAACCCATCTCCCCGTGTAAGGGAGGGACCTGCTTCATTCAGCTTTCTGTGCAGTAGTCTGTGCTTGAGAGAAAACCTTACAGAGTAAAATCCATGGATTTGGCCTGTGTGACGGGCGACAGTTCAGAAAGAACGCGCCATTGGCCGGAGGTCGGGTAGCTTCGCGGTGTCGTTAGGAGACAGGCTCTTGTGGAGACGACCGCAGATAGCCGTCCGGTTTCTCAAGGCAGGAGTTGATAGGCTGCGGGTCGGGCTTCGAAAGAGCGGTCACCCAACATTCCTCGAAGATGGTGCAATAGCACGTCTCGATCTCGACGCGAGGGTCGTTGGCATGCCATGCATTGTTGAGAGCGTCGCCCTCAACCCAGAATATCTGTTGTTGTGACTTCGGCATTACCATGTCAGCAGGGATGATGGAAGAGAACCCGGGCATGGTCTTGAAACCTAGAGCGGTGCTCATATTACTCCAGGTCGGCACGACCTTGCCGTCAACTGTGACAGTCGTCCAGTAAACGACTGCCGGCCCTGCCCCGGTATTTGATAGCACAAGGCCGGAACCACGGTCATTCAAGAGGTAGGAGACAGCCAGCTTCGGAGGGAGCGCGAGCTTTCGGTACTTGCGTTCGGGGCTGCTTTCCCACATTACGAAATTAAGTGCGGCGAAGGCTGCCATTGTAGCAACAATCGCGATCCATCTATCGGCTATCCATTTAATCATTGTCGCCGTTGCCGAACGTGAAGCACTGCTCGGTTACTCACACTATGCAACAGACGGGAGTGGTTTGTCAGGTGTCTATGTTGGCCGGCCATGTATCAGAGGAGTGGATCTGGCGGCCCGATGAAGAGCGGTTTCTCAGGATGAGCCGGCGGTACGCACGTTGTGCGGTATCTAACGAAGAAGATGCTGTGGCGGTGTTTATCCGCGCGCTATAGTCACGATAAGACGATGAATAGCGCGCGGGTCAACCGAAGGTTGGTATGGTGCACCCGATACGAATTGAACGTAAGACCCTCGGTTTAGGGATCAATGAAAGGGGAGAATACGCACAATTTTATTTGTTCCGCGTTGTTTCAAGCCATCTCTTATCAGCTCAGGAGATGATGCTCTGTGCGTGATAGCCCTTGCTTAAGGTTCATCCGAATACTCCTCAGAAAAAGTCCCCTCGCTCCTCCATTCTCAATTCGCCTCCGCCATGAGCGGCCCACGGACACACCAGACCGGGAAGCTGAACATCTTGACCTTAAAGAAGCTGAGGATGTTGCCGAGAAATGCGTCGATATACTTTCCATAGGGCCCATGATCGGTCTCCGATACCATCGCCCAGTAGGAGGTGGCCTGGACGTTAAGAAATGGATGGTTCGGGGGGAGGTGGGGGCGAGAGAGTCCGCGAATGGGACCCACTAAACTGCGGAGCTCGATGGGTGAGGGGAGTCGCCAGCCTTTCTGCTCTCCAACCACCCTGCTGACCAAGAACTGACGGGCTTCGTTATATGTCACGGTGGCCGGTTGCGGTGACTTCTCCCACACCAGCCCCGTGGTCATGTCCAGGACCGCGTCGTAGTTGAAATCGGCCAGTCTCTCGAACCGCTGTGTAGAGGGGTATGAATTGTGCCAGTCCTGGATCACCTCCGCCAGCAACTCTTCTGTCATCGGCGGCGCGGTATCGGAGCTACTCCGCAGCGTATATCCGAGGAGGCACACTACTGCGACAAGCGCGGCAATCCAAATCGCTTTGAGCCTTGTGGGGCGCATGAGGCTCAGTCAGGAGGTGAGACGATGAGGGAGTATTGTCCCAGGTTATACAGAGAATAAATCCTACGCTGCTGCATGAGCTGTTTGCAAGGAGTCTCAGAGAGGCAATGTACTCGGGGGAGAAGACACACCTGGCGCGGACCGTACAGGAGTGAACGTCGTGTGGCATGGTGTAACAAACGGGGGAAGGTCATGGTGTCTCTGCCAGCCCAATGACAAGCGGCTTCGCCGGAGCCGCTTGTACGCGCAAGCGAGGTTTGGTGCCCCCGATACGAATTGAACGTACGACCCGCGGTTTAGGAAAGCTTCTTGGTCATCCTGTTTCATCCTGTCAATCCCATCAATCACTACAACCCTGACACGCCGTTTCACCCGTTACGCAGCTGAAGCCATCGCAGGCTGCGACGGTCTCGCCTTGACATCTCCCCAGCGATGGCCTAGCTTTGCCATCACCAATCTGATTTATGATGGATGACATGGGAAGGGACTCGTGAAATCGAAGAAGCCAATCAAGCTGAAGACCCCAACCAAACCGAATACCCCGAGCAAACCGAAGACTCCTACCAAACCGAAGACGACGCGTCAGAGACCTGCCCGTCGAACGACACCAGAGTCTCCCTCCCCTTCTGTGTCAGCAACACTCCATGAACGGATCGCCGCACGTGCCTTCGAGAACTACGAACGACGCATCCGTCAAGGTCCACTTGATGACTGGCTTCAGGCGGAGCAGGAGATCCTCGGACCACAGTAAACACGAAGTGTTGAGCTGCCGAATTGTGGTGGGTCCGCTACAGAGGATATAGGGAAGGATGCCCTGAAGACAGAGGAGGTAATTCAAGAGCTACTTCCAGCTGTTACCGTCGGCGAAATAACGGATGAGATCTTTGCTCGCGCTAAGCGTTTGATGGCGGTCGAAGAGATCGAGAGGCTAGAGAACAGCAGCAACTGTGCCACTAGGCACAAGGCAGTCGCCGAGCCGATGCGCCAACGCGCGCGGCTCAATCCGAGCGTTAGAGCGCAAGGAGTATCAGGTGAGAGTCAAGCGCATCGTCTCAAATGTCGCAGCGCCAGACGTAGAGAAGGCAACCGTCTTCTATAAAGAAGTTCTTGGTCTCAAAATGCTCATGGACCTTGGCTGGATACGAACGTACGGCTCAGGCCCAAAGATGACAATTCAGGTCAGTGTGATGTCCGAAGGAGGGTCTGGCACAGCTGTGCCGGATATGTCGATCGAAGTTGATAACGGTGAAGAAGCTTTAGTGAGAGTCCGAAAAGCGGGTATTCCAATCGAGTACGGCCCGACGACTGAGCCGTGGGGAGTTCGCAGATTCTACGTCCGTGATCCATTCGGAAAACTGGTCAACATCCTGCAGCATGAGTGACAATCAATTGTGCCCTAACAGGTTCCAGCCGACAACCGCGGCTGAATCTGGGCCTAAATGCGGCAGGGCTGAGGACCGCGTTATGACGGTGCGATCTCGGCGCCGAACTTCCGCTCCTGGCCAGATGCCGACTGTCGGAAATGGCCATGTACCGTCCGTTTTTGGGAAAGCAAATTGTCGATCTCACCAGGCTCAAATCTCAAGAGGTTAAGGATAGGCAATCCTTAAGGTTTTGTGGACAGCCTGACATTCTGCGCAACGACCGTCCGGTCGTTGCACCTCAATCGGGCGTGGCCACGCTTATTGAATATCCTTACCCATCCCCATGATTTTCCATTTAGTATCGCCAGGTAAAACTACTCAAGTCATTGATTGTATTACTATCTTTCTTTCTGTTTTCGGGAGAAGCTTCATGCTAAGATTCACCTGCTGCTTTCTTTACGCCACGGAGTCTCTCCTGGTGCTAAGGAAGTGGGGAGGTGATGTGGCTATCACCTCCCCTTTTTTTTGCGCTGCTTCTTCGTGGTCGTGATCTCAGCCTGCCGGTCGTTCCGTCCTCTTTTGTCTTACTCTTCATCTCATGAGGTGCGCTTCGTCGACGTAACCGGTTGCATCCAGGCACCGTCGCCGATTCCATCCCAATGGAGGGCTGGTCAGTGAAGGGGAGCTCTTGTCAATGACGTGGGTTCTCTCGAGTGGTCGAGTCTCTCGGAAGCGTTGCCGAGGAAGTGTTCGATCGGACAGCGATTCGTGCGCTGCGGTGTGGGGCTGAGGAAGATCGAGGACGCGGGATGGTGAGGAGGCGACGTGGCCGACGCCTCCTCACGGCACGACCACTACTTCTTCTTCTTGGCCGCCTTCTTGGCATGCTTCTTCGCTGCTTTCTTCGTTGCCATGAGTACTCCACCCCCCTTCGATTTCAAAAATGGTGATTGTATATGTGTGGTATAGCAGAGTTTGTGCTGTGAGTAAAATTCTCGCTACACAATTTGTTCCGGTCGACGGAAATAGGGATCAACCCGTGTTCTGTGCATCTCTGCTTTCTGGGATTCAGGATGTGAATCCTTATCGGGGGAGGCCTCTACCTGCTGCTCGACGGATCTCGGACAAGCTGTTTGCGTATGCCCAGTGATCGCCCATTTGGACAAGGGGACAAGTAGGGGAGACCAACTGATGCTTTTGACTAGCGGTCGTTGGAGTGGAACGAGGTGATCAGCAGCCGCACAAAGTAGCAGTTGACTTTTCCAGCACTCCAGAGCCGACCAGCGAATAGTGAGGCTTTGATACACTGTGTGTATGGAGAGATTTTGTGGCGGCTTGAATCGTGTGATACAACTCGTCGACAGCCGCCTCTTTGTTGATGAATGCTGCCGCGCCTGCCTCTCTCATCCCGGCTTCCACTTGGCCGGCTGTATGGATCGAAAGACCAATCACCACTATCCCGGGATGCTTTTGCTTGAGCCTGATGGTCGCCTCGACACCATTCATCTTCGGCATGGTGACATCCATGAGCATGACTTCTGGGAGTAATTGATCGGCGAGTGCCAAGGCTTCCTCGCCGTTCGCGGCTTCACCTACTACGTGAATGTCACTATATTGGGCCAATGCACTCCATAAACCTTGGCGGACCATAGCATGGTCGTCAGTCACGACTATACGGATCCTTGAGCTATTGACCTCTGTTGATGAATTGTTCGGAGCATCGGCGTTTCCCTCCTTAGCTACCATTGTGGTGACGTGGCGTTCTTCGATACCCACAGCCTCAGGCACGATGGTGCGATTCGCGACCGGCAATATGAGTTTCGCTACCGTCCCCTTCCCCGGCTCAGAATGCAGATCAAAATGACCGCCCAGCGAGAACATCCGCTCACGGATGCTAAAGAGTCCAAATCTAGCAGAGCTACTAGCATTATCTCGTGCAGAAACTCCAGCGTGAGGACTGAAGCCACAGCCACTATCAGAAACGGTAATCTGGATCGAGTCCGCAATCTGGTCCACCTCAATTAGGGCTTTAGAGGCCTGGGCGTGTTTCACGCAGTTGATGAGCAGTTCGCGAACCGATTGAAATAAGAGGAGGGCTTGGTCTTCGGGTAACCAGGGAAGCTCTCTCTTGAGTTCCAAGGTGACGAGGAGTTCCCGTTGATGCATTTGTTCAGCTAGCCATTGCAACGCCATTGCAAGGCCAAACTCGTGTAGCACCGGCGGACTCAGCTGAGAAACCAATGTTCGCGTATAGGACAAGGCCTTATCTGCAATACCACACATCTCGTCAAAATGTTTCTGGAGAGAGGAGCCCATCGGTTCTTTTTTTGCCTGACTCAACTTCATACGGTTGAGTGCCAAGAGTTGACTCAAATAGTCATGCAGTTCTGTTGCAAGGCGTTGCCGTTCACGCTGTTCGGCCAAATTCAATTCGGTCGCTAAAGCGCGCAGGCGCTGTTGAGACTCTGTCAATTCCTTGGTTCTGATTTCCACGCGCGACTCTAGCTCGTTGTTGAGTCGGCGTAGTGCCTCATCATTCTCTCGTCGCCGGGTGATGTCATTGAATACAATCCCAACACGACGCTGTTCTGGTGGCCCAATGCGGAACGCAAATACTTCATACCACCGGTCCAAGGCAGCCGCTTGATTCTCGAACCGGACGGGCTCTCCGTTAAGCGCAACCTGACCATAGATATCGAACCAGTGTTGTTCATGCGTCGGCGCGATCTCACGCATTGACCGGCCTTTGGCTTGACGGATTCCCGTCTGCCTTTCGAACGCTGGATTGACGACGATAAATCGATAATCCATAGGATGGTTCTGCTCGTCGAAGACCATCTCGATGACGCAGTAGCCTTCTTCCATTGATTCGAACAGAATCTGATAGCGCTGTTCCGACTCGAGCAACGCTTGGAGCGCACGCCTCTCCTCCGTAATATCGGCCAAGGTCAATAGGATCATCGGATCGGCATGAATGGGTCTATCCAATCGACGTGCCCTGACCAGCACCGTTCGTTGTCCGAGTGTAGGGAACGCATGATCAAATTCGAAAGGCGGCTGCGCCTGATCGGTGAAGGCCGCTTTCAAATAGGTCCACAGCTGCGGGCTTGCCCACGTATGGTGTTTGAGTTGGGGAAGCGGATGTCCCAGCGCCTCTTCGCGAGAAACTTGAAACATCGTGAGGAACGCTCGATTCGCCGTCTGCAGGCCCAGGTTTGCATCGAGTACGGCAATGGGCTGCATGACAGTATTCAGAATGGTCTTTGTAAACTGGCGCTCATAGATCGCCTGCGCGATACTTTCGCGTTGCACCGTGACGTTTGTGAAGGCGAGCATGGCCCCTACCGATGGACGTTCATTCCGAGGCAAGGCGGTGATCCGAAGTACGAAACATGTGGCATCATCTTTGAGTTCCCCTCGCCAAATATCCCCGGCATTGATCACCCGAGCACATTGTTCCGGGATATCGAACCGATTAGTTAGGAATTGAATCTGCCCGAGAGGCTTGCCCATATCCGCCGGAGTAAGGTCGATAGTGACGAGAAGAGCGGAGGCACAAGGACGACCCACTCGTGCCT
This sequence comes from Nitrospira sp., assembly GCA_041743145.1. GTDB lineage: Bacteria > Nitrospirota > Nitrospiria > Nitrospirales > Nitrospiraceae > Nitrospira_D. Next base: position 14,742 of record JBGTNJ010000073.1, read on the forward strand.
CCGCCGGCAGCTCCGTATTCCACTTTGTCCCGATAAGACGAATCGTATGGCTTCCCCGTCTATACGGCTCGGCGATCTTGCAATCAATCAAGATCTCGATGTGCATCGGAAGACCTGGGTCATACAACGCGTCGGCCGGGCCGGCATGGCACCCATCGACGACAATAGCATCAGGTGTGGTTAGGAAAAGTTCGCCACATGCCTCAAGAGTCTGCGCGGTCTGACCCCATACGCATATGTCGGTTGAATCTGGAAGGTTGAGCCTCAGCGCCTTCATACCCATCCCGCCCATCACATCGTAGGACGAAACAGTAGCACCTCGGGAAAGTATGGAAAGGGTGATACGGTAAGAGCACCTTCGGGGAGGCGTCAACCAAGGACACAGAAGTCGATGGGCTTGAAGCGCCCATTGTTCGAACCTTCAGCGGAGCAGGCCGTCAGCCCACACACCATGTCCCTCTCGGCTCGGAGGTCAATGTAGTCGCCCGACTTTGATCTGGGCACGCTGACAGTGACCTTTCCCTGCGGATCGATCTTGGCATTCATGAAAATGTTGAATGTCGTTGAGATCTGACATCCTGTTATACCATGCGCTTTCAACGAGTTAGTCAGGTTTTCGAAACAGCTCGGATGATAGCCCTTGTGCTGGTATAGGATTTCAAACATCTCTTGACTGCACGGCGTTAGGAGGAAGTCGTGCAGGCCAACGGTGTCTTCGATGATGGTGAACATCGGCTTGCTGTTGTTGGCGTAGAGGATGTCGCCCGTCGTCCGGTAGATCCGGCCCGCATAGTCCAGCGAACGGCCTGACGACAGCCGGCCATCGTGATCGTGCTCGTCGATGGCGAACAGGTCAGATACCTGTTCGCCTTGGGGATCGACAACGCGCACTACCTGTCCACGCTTGATCGGGAACGCGCAGCC
>JBGTNJ010000074.1:0-51991 GCA_041743145.1 Nitrospira sp.
TCCCCCAAGGGGTTGCCGACCTCGATCACCGGCTGGAGCGCCGTCAACGCCAGGACGTTATCGGCTACGGCCGCCGCCGCCACCGTGCCGGCAGAAACTTTCAAAAATTGTCGCCGTGACAAGAACATTGGTGCTACCTCCTCGACGATTATAAGCTTGTGTGAATCATCGTTGTTTTGCGATTTCTCTTCGATTCGCCCTCAGGATAATCTTTTATCGAGATCGAACTCTTAACTCAGGGCAATAGGGGAATACTCTTTCAAATCTCTTGTGACTCATCAACAAAGTCGCCATTACATCTCTTCTACGTCTCTTCCACTCAAAGTAATATGCGGTGTGGCACACAACATGTGGAACGGCATATTGCAGTGAGAAGTATTCGCAATATTTGCGCCATCATGAATCCAGCACCCGTAATTACTCAATGAATATTCTAACCCTCTAAAAATACGATGACTATTCGGGTAGGCTGTCTTTAGAATTGACAAACTTCTCCAGTCCATCGATGGGTAGTATGCGTAGCATTCCTTTTCAGGCCGTGATGTCAACATAGCCTATATAGTTCATTTCAGAATGGTATTCCCTATCATTTTGATATGTTGTGCGTGATCTAGACACATCACACTAGTGACGTTACGATGCGGTAACCTATTCGCGGCAGGGAACGGACCAAAGAGCTGGATGACTCAAAGTGACTCTACTAGATCAACGTACTTAATCCGATCAGATTCGTAGCTTGACACCATACTGATAGCTCAGTACACTCCGCACCTCAGACCTCTCGAGCGGGAATAGCTCAGTGGTAGAGCATCGCCTTGCCAAGGCGAGGGTCGAGGGTTCAAATCCCTTTTCCCGCTCCAATACATTTTCATCTTTCCTCAGGCAGGTCGTTCATTCATACCGACATACCGAGTTTGAGATACCGAGTTTGAGCGCTGTTATTATGATTTACCTAACATCGTCAAGCATCTGAGCCTGTCCTCCGCCACTCCCAGTTCTTCCTCAGTAAGATGTATCCCACCAAACCGAGCTCTGCAATAAAGCTCGGTAATGGAAGCCACCGCAAGATTCGCTTCACTCCATCTGATGCGAGCGATGTGAACAAACTCAAGAGGCGTGGTGGTAGCTGTTTTCGCAATACCTTTGTCAGCGAGACGTTTGATCATCTGCTTGTAGAGATCCACGATACGGTGGTCTTCGTGCGTTCTCTTCTTATCAGGAAACGCCCTTGCTAAGATTCTTTTCACGCTCAAAGCGAGCAGAATGATACACGCAACAACGATGAGACCCCAACTCGACCCCTGTGGTCGCAGGGTACTCGAGAACACATAATCGGGAATCCCCCCTAGCAGTCTCAGGATCGGACTGAAGAGTGTGGCCATTGAATCGAGCGCCTTATGGCCAACAGATTGCCCCCCGGCTTTCAATTCCCGAACAACAGCCAGTTGATCCACGGCACTGTACTGCACAAAAAAACGGCTCCACTGGAGTTTGACATTATCCAGAATGCGTTCCAAAGCCCGCCATGCAGGATACACGTCCCCCACCGGTTCGCCTGAAGGTGGAGTCGGATCCATCATGACCCATCCGGAATGCGGCAGGTACACCTCAATCCATGCATGAGCATCTTGTTGTCGAACCACATAGTAGCTTCCATATTCATTCCACTCTGTGGCGAGAAACCCGGTCACAAGGCGCGCGGGAATTCCTACGGTCCGAAGCATGATCGCCATGGCTGTCGCATAGTGCTCGCAATACCCCGTTTTGCGCAGGAAGAGAAACTCTTCAAGCGGGCGATCCACCCCTGCAAGAGGTGCATCGAGGCTATACCGATAGTTGTGAATCAGGAACGTTTGAATGGCATGCGCTTTTTCATAGGGACTGGTTTGAGCACGTGTAATGTCTTCTGCGAGCCTGCCGATCCGTCCAGATATATAGGGAATTTGCAGAAAATGTCTGGTGAATGATTCTGGGTAATGAGTGGGCTCTGAGCCAAGATCAGCCGGCAGCACAGGATGTGAGCGAGAGACAACAGAGTACTCGATACGCGATGCGCTGGGGAACGGAAGATACACCGACCCTGCAAAATCTGACTGGACCACCGGAAACTTCCCGCTGATTTTTTCAGCGAATGGAGCGGCGAAGAGTACGGACGTATCGAGCGGCTCTAGAAGAATATTCTGCTGAATCGTGTCGCCCAGGCGAGATGGTGCGGGACTTTGATGCCCACGAATGATAAACATCCCAGGACTTTCCTCACTGAGGTTCCGTCGGTACCCCAATCGATTCGTCCACGATTTGCCGTCGTATTGATCGAACGAGACTCCTCGTACATAAAACCGGTCCATAGCGTGTAGAGTGCGCCGCGGCACCTCAACCCGCATCACGATGCTTGGATCCCGTTTGATCGGCCCTATCGCACCCAGGTTAACCGTTTCGGAAAATCCAGACGTGCGAATATTTTTTCCAAAGCCTTTCTGATAAAACCCCGCGCTGATCCGAGGAATCGTGAAGAAGATCGCCAATGTCATCCCAAAGCACACCAGCGCCAGTCCGTTTGCAAGCCAAAAGAGTTGGGGCGTGACCCGACCGAGCAACTCTGGCTGTCGCGACTGATCGGCTATCAGCAGGGCATCTGCGTCTTCAGAGCCTTTGGTAATTTGGAACAGCATCAGCGTCCAGACCCCAGCCACGAGATAGAGCAAAAAGATGGGGAGGTACCACAGATCCGTCGTGAGGGACCCCGACGCGAGGATGGCAACGAGACTGATGGCATAGAGATGGAGATAGTCGCGACGAAGCTTGAGGTTGAACAGCTTGATGACCATGAGGATCATAAGAAAATGGATTCCCGCCGGAAGAAGTTCGCCAGACACCCAGAACATATCCACCCAAAAACCCAGAAAGCCCACGATGACCAGGAGGTTCCAACCAGCCGATGAAAAAGAAACGTGCGAGGCAAGGTGCCTGAGGGACTCGACCGTAAACTGTCGTAAGAGCACAACAATCAGTCCCCCACCCGTCAACACCGCCAACCACGCCGGCAGACCTGACCCAAGCGTCAGTCCGATAAACGAGACTGCTGCCAATAGAATTGAAGTCAGTCGAAGCGCCTGATTAAAGGCCATGTAATGCTCCGTCGACGGGCTGACCGTCGACCAGAAGAGTCAGCCGCATAGGCTGGTGATCCTCCGGCCCACACCACGATTGCACGACGATCTCTGTCCCGCCTTCATCCTCCCTGCGGTCGGGTTCGAACTTTTTTCTCGCAATGAATTCTCCGGAGGGATCGCTTCGTTGACAGAGGGCGAGCATGCGCAGAAGCTCGTGGAGGTGTGCGTCCCCGTGACCGAATGTCGAGCAGTCTGCTCCCACGATCAGTTGAATGACGTAGCCTTGATGCGCCAAGTGCTGAACCAGGGACGCAGACAATGAGACGGCTTGCTCAAATACTACATCGTGGCTGACGGGGGCGATGGTCAACAGACGAATGGTCGCTCGACGTTGCTCTTCGGCCTCGGTCTCTCGGACCGTCAGCTGGGAGGTCCGAGCAGTCGTCGGCCAATGAATACTCCGCGAGTCATCTCCCGCGTGATACAAACGCAAGTTGTACAAGTCGCTCCCATGGCCCCGTCGATGAAGATTCTGTTCTTGACCGGTACTCATCAGGCCTTGGAGCAGACGTTCGTCCAGTGGGATGATCTCAGGGCAGACGACGACCGATCCTTCAACGTGGTAAAAAGCCTTTTTCATGAAGAGTCCAAAAGGGAATTCTGTCGCAACCCGAACACCATCCAAACGCAGCCTCCCCCGTCGCGTCGCGAGAAACGGATACGACACCAACCGGCTGGCACCTGAAGGCAGTTCGTGAACGGTCACTCCGCGAGCCAGGTCGCGCCCATCGCTCACGTCGAAGATTGTCAAGGAAAAACTAGGGAGACTGGATTTCCGGTTCTTTACCACCAGTGTGGCGGTGACCGGTTGATTCACAACAATGAGGTCTGGAAGGTGGCGGTGAAGGACGAGTCGTCGCAAGGAGTACTCTGCGACGATTCCTGAGATCAGGATAAGGCTCAGCATCATCGCGAGCAGAAGATAAAAAAGATTGTTCCCGGTATTGATGGCGGCGATGCCGATCGCAAGGGTAAAGATCAAAAATTGAAGGCCTTCGGACGTGACCTTTGTGGACCGATGAAGAAACCATCGTCGCACGAAGAAGGGCATTTGAAGGGGCATGTCCACCAGCTCCGCGCCGGCCAGCTCGTTTCAGGAAAGACTTAGACAGGGACTGGGACCGAATCGACCAAATCCTGGATGATCTGCTCAGCGTGTTCAGAGCTTCGCTGGCGTGAACCCTGCGCGCGTGCCACCATGATGCGGTGAGAAAGCACGATAGGGGCAAGCTCCTTCACATCGTCGGGCAGACAATAGGTCCGACCGCGAACAAACGACAACGCTTTGGCCGCTCGACTTAACGCCAGAGCGCCCCGCGTACTGACGCCCAGGGATAAGAGATCCGACTGTCTTGTACTCTGCACAATAGCCAGGAGATAGTCCGTGATGCTCTCCTCCATGCGAACCTTATCGACCTGGTCTTGGAGCGCCACGACGTCGTGCGCGGTGAGTATTGGGCACAGCTCTTCGGCCGGGTGCAACGCTTGGGGGCGTTCCAACACCTTTCGTTCTTCTTCGGGCGCCGGATAGCCGATGCGAAGCCGCATGAGAAAGCGATCGAGCTGCGACTCGGGAAGTGGAAACGTCCCGTGATATTCTGCGGGGTTCTGGGTTGCAATGACCATAAACGGCTGACTCAGGGGATAGGTCTTATTGTCGAAGGAAATCTGTGCCTCGCTCATCGCCTCTAGGAGACTACTTTGAGTTTTTGGTGTCGTTCGATTGATTTCATCCGCCAACACAATGTTGGCGAAAATCGGTCCAGGCATGAATTCAAAGGCTTGTTTCTGGCGGTTAAAAATCGAAACGCCGACGATGTCGGATGGAAGCAGGTCGCTCGTGAACTGAATACGCTTAAAGGAGCAATCGAGCGATCGCGCAAGACTATGGGCGAGGGTCGTCTTCCCGACCCCAGGAACGTCTTCGAGGAGCAGATGCCCGCGAGCCAGGAGGGCAACGACACTCATCTCGATGACATGGGGCTTCCCTTTGATAACCCGGGCAATATTCTCCAAGATATCTGGAATGGTCGGTGTTGCGCTCATGTTGGGACTAACGCGCGGGAGATCGCTGTAGACAGACTTGGTGATCGAACACGGTCGAAGTCTAACAAAGGGTTTAAGAACGGTCAATTATTCATGTTTTTTGCGCCTAGGGATTTCGCTGCAGGCCTTGAGTCCACCTGTAATTGCTAAGCGGGGATCAGCGTGAGCATCCAGGGGGGAATTTCTTCGTTCATGGAGGAAAACTTCCGCGCGGTACTGCTCGCCGGACTGCCCGAGAAGGTGGCTCCTCGTTGGATATGGATATACCGAAATGCACCGGCGAAGCCGTCTCCCGAAGGCGGATACTGACGCCGGAGTGTCGCGAGGCTCGACAGATCGATTGACTTACCGACCGGCAGACCGACGAGAGCATCGTATAGATCTCCGAATATCTTCGGTAAGGTGACCGTATTAAACGGTTCTTCTTGTGGTCGATAGCGCGACTCATCGAGCAATTGCGCAAGGAGTTCCCAAAACACTTGATCATCGACTGATCCCACTACACAGAGGGTTCCACGGCGGGCGAGCAGACTCAGTAGTGCCAGAGGGCCGACGATCTCAAACTTCCACGGTGGGAAGAGCAGGAGGCGTTCGCCATGCGCGACTTCGAGGGCTTGCTCTCTCTCGAAGCACGTCTGGCGAAAGGCCCCTCGGGTCCGTATAAGCTCATGGTCGATCAGCGATCGCGAGAGTCTCGTTGGTTCGTAAGCGAAGGTGGGAGTGGCAGGCGCCCAGCAGGTGGCAATGGTGTATCGAGGGGCTAGCAAGTCCTGCTCATCCAGAGGTTCCAGCTCAAACATGTCTTGATTGCCGAAGAAAGCAAATGACAAGCCAGGTGTCTGCCGTAACCTCCGGATCCGGTCCGGTTTAGCGTGGAGAGGGCCACCCAACTGTGAACGAGGATCGAGTCGATCCAGACAGTGCACAATAAGCTCTCGGTTCTGCTGCCTGAGTTCAGCACTATAAACACCAACCAACTCCTCTGCCAAAGAAAGGTCCCCTGCTCCAATGTCTAGTAGCGACGCCACGTCTGCGCATCGAAGGAGATCGAAGGGATTCTCCATGTTGCGCACCAACCGTTCTATGTCCTCGCTGGTTAGCCTTGTCATGGGCCATCTAGAGCCTGGGGTCGGGACCAAATCGAAAAAGACACTCAGCGCGCGGAGAGCTTTGGCTGGTGGGAGGCCGGTGAGAGATTTCAGGCATTCACCGTCCAAATCTTGGACACGTCGAGGCGCCTCTCGTCCGAACAGGCGGAGCAGGGGTTCCTTCACTGAAGCTGGAAGATCTTTGTGCAGAAGGAGGTGATGGAGTCGGACGAGGGTTGAGGGGAGGGTGGCCCCATCGAGCAATTTCTTGGATGCTTCCCATTGTTTTGGGAAATGGCGCGCACGATGACTTACGAGACGGCGAAACTCGGCAAGCGGGTCGGGATTCATGGAGCCTAAACAACTGTGTAAGTCTGAGGGTGAATTGGATATCAAACCAAAGCATAGTGATCTTGAATCGTCAGGGTCAAGCGCGCTTGTTCACGCTCGATCGTTGTGATAGGAGTGGTTTCATGAGAGTACCTGTCATTTTGAGCACTTTGCTAAAAGGGCGGTGGACCTTCAGGCTGAGTCTCCTGGTCTGCCTGCTCGTGTTCCCGAATGGCTGCGCGGTAGAGCGCGCTGGTGGCCTTGGTTCCAATATCGAGGCTGGTTGGCAGCCCTGGCACATTCTTAACACACAAACCGGCCACGTCATCTCGTTCGCCGATCTGGTGAAGGACTTGGAGCAACAGGACATTGTCTATCTGGGAGAAGAACACCACAACCCGTACCATATCGAAGCGGCCTTGAAGGTGCTGAATCAACTGGTTGCGAACGGGATTGAACCGACGATCGGGATGGAGATGTTCGGATGGGATGGCCAACCAGCCTTGGACAGCTATGTATTGACCACTCAACCAGCCACAAATGAGTTTTTGGAGCAAGTGCGCTGGAAGCAAAACTGGGGGGGCGCATTTGAAGATTACGCGCCATTGCTTACGTTCGCTCGAGACCGACATTTGCCTGTCCTTGCCATGAACCCACCCAAACCACTGATTCGCCGCGTTGTAAAACTCGGGCTCGATCTAGCCAAACAAGAGCCGGTATGGGCTTCATGGGACCTGGGTCGAGAGGAGATCGTCGACGATCCCGCCTATCGAGAGAAGATCTTCGATCAGCTCCAACGGTGCCATGGAGGGTCCGCGGAGCACTATCGCACGATGTACGAAGCTTCCATGGTTCGCGACGAAGGTATGGCAAGGACGCTGGTCCTGCGTGAAGAAGAGCTCCGCCGGGATCAAGCGGGCTCCCGTCGCATGATCGTGAGTTACACTGGAGCTGGCCACGTTCAATACAACCTCCCTGTGCCGAAGCGCGTAGCAAGACGGCTGGGAGGAGCGGTTAAACAGGCAACGATTTATATGCTTTCCTTTGACGCGCGCAAAACGGAGGACGTTCGCGCACTAATGCAAGAACTTATCGCTGACTACATTTGGCTGACGCCGATGGACAAAGCACGCCCGGTGAAACCATGCCGGTAGCGTATTCGCAACACAGTTCCCTTTCTGACAACCGCGTACAAGCGACCGAGAAACCAGCCGAGGCTTGACACGGCTCGACTCACCCGGCAGACTGGAGGCATTCAGGTTCCCGAACGATTTCGCGTCGACGATGCCAAACAAGATTCCTTGCAGCGCTGAGCGACTTGGCTTGCTGGATCCCCAGATGATTCAGGCCATCTCAGAAGCCTCCGCCTTTCAAATTGCCCAGAAATATTTGAACGAGAACCGTGTCCGCATTGGGGAAGCTGACGACGCCCAGATCACGTCTACCCTCATTGGGAACTCCGGTCTGTACGAGCAAACTATTCGCCTGAAAGACGGCCACCTTCTCTCAAAATGCTCTTGCACCCTTCCCGAAGAGCCCATATGCCGCCATTGCATCGCGGTCTTGCTCGCATACTATCGACGGGATCAGCCTCAACAGTCGCGAAAACCGCGTGTTCCGAAAGAATCCAAAATACCACCCCTGGCCTCTGTTTCTCTGAATGGCAAGACGTCCGTAACGCAATGGAGCGCTGCCGATGTGAAATTGAGCGATGCCATGCAGTTTATGGAATGGCTCCAACCGGCCACAAAAGCGATCCAGGCACACCAACACCTTCCTGACCCTCCCACACTCACACGCAGCGAGGTCTCGATTTGGATCGAAACCATTCGCGGTCTCGCGGAAAGTCGTCGCGAAAGCGATCAAGGCTCCACCAGGCTGACCGCTGAGATCCGAGACCGTGAGACGCACGTACGAAGACTGTCTGAAGAACTCCGAACTTCGATGAACGAGATGATGGCCACGCAGACCACAGCTCAAGCGCTTCAGCTCGACATAGCGACCTACCAAGAGACCATGGCTAAAGTGGCAGAGTTAGCTGGTGAAGTGATCAAGCAGGAGGACCAGATGCGGGTGGCAGCGGGTGAACTGCTGCAAGAGGGTTCGCCGTTCGAAAAATTCGCCAACTCTGTCAAAGAAATTGCACAGGCACTGAAAGCAGTGGTTAAGCCCGCCCCCTAAATAGTTGTTGCGCTTCGTCCGTTGCGTCCCCAATCCTCCCTGCTGATCCCCCTTGCGCCTTCCAATTGAGGTCCAGTAAAATGCGGCCTTCTTTAGCTTTTCAGATCTTGGAGGGAGCAAAGATGAAGCGGTTACTGTCACACATGGGGGCAATCACGGGAGTCCTTCTGGCCCAGGCGTTGCCCGTATTGGCAAATGCTCCAGAGGGAGAAGGGCCTCCGGATTACAGCGGAATCAGCGCCATATATTATGTGCTGATCGGAGGGATCCTCGCGTACGGCGTCTACGACACGTTCTTCAAGAAGTCGTCGTAATAATTCGTTGGCCCACCGTACGTCCTCAGACCTACTATCAGGCCGGTTTCAGCCGAAGGTCAAGTCAGTGACCTGACGTTTGGGCGACTCAGGGCTCTTGTAGCCGTTCGCTCAGCACCGCCTTGAGGACTTTGAGCACCTGCTCGACGACGATTTCATACCCTTCCTTCGTCGGGTGAATGCCATCGGCTTGATTTAATGAAGACGCACCTCCTACCCCTTCAAGAAAAAAGGGTATCAGGGGAAGATGGTACTCTTGTGCGAGCGCCGGATAGATGGCTTCGAAGCGAGTGGTGTAGTCCTCTCCATAGTTCGGTGGGAGCTTCATACCGGCTAGGACAACGGCAGCGCCGGCTTCTTTCAATTGTTCGACGATCTGTCGCAGATTGCTTTTGGTTTGATCGACACTGAGCCCGCGAAGTCCATCGTTGGCGCCTAATTCGAGGATCACCAGCTCAGGTTCATTCTTGAGGATCCACGGCACGCGTCGAAGCCCCCCGGCTGTGGTGTCGCCACTCACACCGGCATTAATCACCCGATAGGGATACTTGAGGTCATCCAGCCTCCGCTGCAATTGGGCAGGATAGGATTCACCGACTTGCACCCCAAGCCCAGCCGTGAGACTGTCTCCAAAGGCCACGATTCGAGGCCTGGTGTCCGATGCCGAAGGCGAGGCGGCATCCACCGCGATGAACCACACCAATATCAGCACTGCGGGTAGCGATAGCGCGTGAGATGTCCTTGCTCGTGGCATGATGTCACTCAACATTCGCTCTCCTTGCTCGTGCTGTATAATATCATTCTCTGTATGTTCTGAGTCAGAGGATGGAAGAGGGTTTCAATGATCACTGTGACGGACGTGTCGATGGTCTTGGCCGCGGGAGGGCGTTCGGTCACCATCCTTGACCGTATTAATTTTGAAATTTCGGCGAAGCAGACGGTTGCGATCGTGGGGCCGTCTGGAAGTGGAAAATCGACATTGCTCGGCTTGATGGCGGGTCTTGATCGTCCGAGCAGCGGATCGATTCATCTCGATGGCACAGACATCACGACCATGGCGGAAAGCAGGATGGCCAGATTTCGGCGCGAAAAGGTGGGCTACATTTTCCAGTCGTTTCATCTCATTCCCACACTCACCGCCATTGAGAACGTTGCAGTTCCCCTCGAACTCAGCGGAGAAAGTCGGGCCGGTGATCGCGCGGCTGATTTGCTTTCCGCAGTGGGGTTGTCCGATCGCATGGGACACTATCCAGTCCAATTGTCCGGTGGGGAACAACAACGAGTGGCCGTTGCCCGTGCCTTTGCCTGTCGTCCACCGATTTTGCTGGCGGATGAGCCAACGGGCAACCTTGATAGCGCGACGGGCTCCCATATCGTCGAATTGCTGCTGGCTCTCCACCGGGATCACGGGACGACGCTTGTGCTCGTGACCCATGACACCACGTTGGCCTCTTCGATGCAGCGCGTGCTGTCGCTGCGTGATGGGCGACTGGAATCCGATAGCATGCCTTCCAACTCATCATTCGTCGACGACATGTCGACCGACTCCAGAAAGTCAAACCGATTGTCCTCAACCGAGTCCGCGTTCCAATTCGGCTCATGACAGGGTTCTTGGTCAAGATGGCCTGGCGAGAGACACGTGCCGCGTGGCGACACTTTCTCTATTTCTTGGTCTGTATCGCCATCGGTGTCGGCGCGCTGACGGGTGTGTCTCTTTTCGGCACACAGGTAGAGCGCACCGTAACGAAAGAAGCGCGTGGTCTACTGGGCGGCGACCTCGAAATTCGGCTATCCCGGCCCATGAGTTCTCAAGGCCAGGAGGTCCTGGACTCGTTGGGTGAGCGCGGCATCGAGCACACACATGTCAGCGAGCTTGTTGCGATGGCGGCACGGGCTGATCCCGTTAGTGGGGGCCAGCCGACACAGATCGTGGAGCTCAAGGCCGTCGAGGCTCAATATCCGTTGTACGGCTCACTCCGAATTGAGCCTGACACCAAGTTAGGAGAATTGCTTCGCCAGCAAGATCAAGACTGTTCGGGGCACGCCTGTTTTGGGGTGGTGGTTCAGGAGTCCCTCCTCATCAGAATGGGGTTGTCGGTTGGTGATTGGCTCAAGATTGGACAAGCGCAGTTCGTAATCAAGGGTGTCGTGAGAACAGAACCGGATCGTATGGCCAATGCCTTCAGTTTGGGCCCTCGCGTCCTGATGTCGCAAGAGGGACTTCGCTCGGCTGAGCTGGTTAAAATCGGCAGCAGGGTTCGTGAGCGGTTTCTCTTGAAACTTCCAAGCATCATACCGCCTGACCCCCTGCTGTACGAATTACGTGGACGATTGGCACCCGACTCGGCCCGCGTGTCGAGTTACCGTGAAGCCCAGCCGCAACTGAAGCAGTCCTTGGAACAGTTGACCCGCTATCTGGGCCTCATCGGGCTGACCGCCCTGTTTGTTGGAGGCCTCGGAGTCGCAACTTCGGTTCATGCCTTTGTGCGGGAAAAGCTGAACACGATCGCGATTCTGAAGACGGTCGGTGCGGATTCACAAACCATCGTGTTGACCTATGGATTACAGGCCCTGATGCTAGGCCTGGTCGGAAGCCTCGTCGGCTTGCTCATCGGCATAGTCCTCCACCTTGGACTTCCCTGGGTGATCGCCGCTGTCATGGCCTCGGATCTCCTCGACCAATTAGGTTTCGCGAATGGGGGGATGGGCCTTTCGCTTCCTCCCTTGTTGAAGGGATTGGCCTTGGGCATGCTATCCACTTTGCTCTTTACCTTATGGCCGTTGCTGACGATCCGCGAAGTGAAACCCGCGCGGATCTTTCGCCGTGAGGTCGCTTCCTCCGCCCCGATGCCCAGTTCGGAACGGACCAGATGGTGGAGCTCTTGGCGTGATCTTGACCGGATCAAGCTGGTCGTGGCGATTGGAATCGGTCTCGGATTGGCCCTCTTATCCATCTGGCAAGCAGGGGCGTGGAGGGTCGGACTTTTGTTTATCCTGGCGTTTGCCGGCGCGGTGCTGCTATTGGGGACGTCGGCCCATATAGCCCTCCTTGCCGTCAAGAAATGGCCTCGTCCCGAACAGCTGGCGCTTCGTCAAGCCGTGGGGAATGTGATTCGCCCGGGTAGTCAGGCGGTGAGCATCACCATCGCCATTGGCATCGGGGTGATGGTTGTGACGACCGTGTCGCTCGTGGAACGGTCATTGCTCGCACAGGTGGGTGAGAATCGGCCGACAGACTCTCCGACATTTTTCTTCATCGACATTCAGCCAGACCAGGCAGACGGAATGGTGAGTCTCCTGCGCCAACGATCCGGTGATCCAACTCCTCAGTTGACACCGTTGGTCCGCTCACGACTGTCCGCCGTGAAAGACGAGCCCGTGAAGTTTGAGCCGACGTCGGAGGAAGACGAGCAGAGGGAAACCTCAGCCCAGAAGGAAGAACGTCGGAGGAAGTGGTTCCAGACACGAGAATACGTCCTGACGTTCCTTCAAGATTTGCCCAAAGACAACAAGGTGGTTCAGGGCGAATGGTGGAAACCGGGGCAAGCGTTGTCCAAGCCGCTGATCTCGATCGAGGAGGACGCCGCAAAGCAACTCGGTGTCACCGTGGGCGATACTATTGAGCTCGATATCCAAGGCGCACCCATCACAGGTGAGATCAGTAGCATTCGATCAGTGGAGTGGGGCAATTTGTCTACGAACTTCTTCATGATTGTTTCTCCTGGTGCGCTTGAAGGAGCCCCACACACCTATGTCGCTACAGTTCGTGTCGCGCCATCTGAGGAAGTACCTCTCCAGCAAGCAGTCGTGGCGTCTTTCCCGAATGTCACCGCAATCAATATCGGCGACGTGCTCGACAGCTTTGCAAGGGTGCTGGATCGATTGTCCCTCGCTATCCGTGCCGTGGCGTTGTTCTGTGTCCTGTCGGGAGTGTTGGTGATGGCAGCGGCATTGGCTGCCACCCGATATCGCCGGCTATACGAATCCGTGATTCTCAAGGCCTTGGGCGCGACACGCGGCGTGATCGCGCGGTCGTTCGCCCTCGAGTATGCCATGCTGGGAGCCTTGGGTGGGCTTCTGGGGATCGCGCTTGCCAGCGCATTATCTTGGGTAGTCCTTGAGACCGTGTTTGATCTCTCCTGGAACCTTCACGCGGGCGTGCTGGCCATGGGATTTGTGGCTACGGTCACGCTGACCCTGGTGGTGGGATTTCTCAGCACCTACCGAATTCTGGGCCAGCCGCCCTTAGCCGTGCTTCGCCAGGAATAGCGCTGAAACTAATGATCCCCGTGGCAGTCGACGCTAGAAGTGTGCCGACATGGGTTCGGGCAACCACACATCGACGATGCGCCGAATCCGCCTCTCCTCCCCTCGATGGAGTCTGGTGAATCTCAAGCCGACCATACCATCCCTTCCTGAAGAACGAACCATCGCTTCCGCAATCGTAATTGGAAGCGAATCATTGGAATACTGGAATTCTAGTTCCAAGCGGGAGCCGATAATAACTGGAGCAGTGGTACGGATCCGGCATCCACGAATCGAGAGATTTTCTATCACACCTTCCTGACCCAATCGTGACGAGCCTGGAGTCCTGTGTGGTCGAAACCAGACCGGGAACGACACATCCACACGATCGAAGCTTCTCCGTGGATTCAGCGTGCGGCGGCCAAGAAACTTCCGAAAGCGGTCGGCGCAGAGCTGACAGCGGAACGGATAAATGGTGAATCCGCCAAGAAGGGCATCAGAAAGCCCTTTTCTTGCCGCCAGCTGGACCTTGACCGCTTTGCAAGTCGGACAGGTGATGTTGGACGTTGTGTTTCCCATTGGATACCGGATAGATAAGAATTCTATCGAGTGCAAGAGTCTGGAGCAACTGAGGGAATATTCGTAGGAAGCGGCCTGGACTTTGTGTCAGGAGAAGATAGTCTCAAGAAAACTGTGAGTACCGTTTGCTACGCTGAACAGAACAAGGACTGGGCTCGTAAGGATTGGACTAGGTTTCAGGAGTCAGCCTGTCGGTGGCGGCTCGGTTGGCTGTCTGACGGCTCAACCCGGTCATACCAAAAACGATGTCAGTTAATTGTCAACTCTCTGGCGCCTGGACCAGCGCAGTTTGAAGCGTACGTCTTTCCCGTTCTCGGATTGCCACGGTAACACAAAGCTGGTCCAAGTAGTATGCCCTGGTCCGGCCTGTGCGGAACCTGATCGAAGCGTTGGTGGTCTTGCCGATGGGCGGTCAACAGCTTTCGTGGCCACCTCAATCCGACCCCAGAAGTACTCGCACGACGAAAAGACTCCGGTGCATTTCTTCGTACTACTTTCGCAACATAATCATCCCGCCTTTGTCTCGTCCTAAAACCAAATGTTTAATAAACCTCTGGAATCGGGTGGTGTCGGATATTGAATGGTTGATTATTAATTCTTCTCAAACTCGCCCTGCAGCTAATCCCCAAATAATACCAGGTCC
The DNA here is from genome assembly GCA_041743145.1 of Nitrospira sp. GTDB lineage: Bacteria > Nitrospirota > Nitrospiria > Nitrospirales > Nitrospiraceae > Nitrospira_D. Next base: position 14,600 of record JBGTNJ010000074.1, read on the forward strand.
ATGGACGACCTATTTCCGATCTGGTCTGTCACAGTGGTAAATCCCACTCCACCGCATCATCGTGCCCACACAGGTTCAGGATTGTATCGCGTTGGCGAGCGTGGCCTGCATGGTGCGACCTTCTCGTTCGCGGAATGAGACGGCAACACGCAGTTGCTCCAAATACTGATCCAACGTTTTCCCGCCCAGATCAATCTTGCGTGAGGTAAAGAACGCACGGACGTCCTGCTCCAACTCTGGCGTTGCCAGCCCAACAATTCCCCCGCACATACGGCGAAGGCCTTGTTTGGGGAACAGCCGGTCCATTTGATCCCAGTTCGTCTTCACAAACTCCCAGGCCAGTTCACGGCCATGCACGCTGGTCATCGTGGCTGCGACGACGAAGGGAGCGTCTTGGATACGGATCTCACCGTTGAGTGTGCGGCTCAACGTTCGAGACAGCAAGTCCGATGAACGGAACATCGTCAATGAAAAGAGGTACCGACGTTCCTCTTGAGGCGTGGCAGCTCTCCGATAAAGCTCCGAGAATTGCTCGTAGCGGGCCTCGTCCCCAATATACGCAAGGATAGCCACGAGAGCTGGTACGATATTTGGATCAACGGCAGAGGGATCTTTTCGATAGAGTTGATATCGTTCCACAGCTTGACGTTGAGTGGCCTGGTCGCTCCCCTTCCTCCCAAGGCCGCCGAGGAGGTCTCCCCGCAATTGTCGCGTAAGATCCGACTCTCCCGGCTGTGGATCCCAGCTCAAATCCTTGACGGCCGGGGTCACGCGGTCACGAACCAGGGCCTGCAGGGAGGCCCGGTCGTCAGGTGCGATAATCCTATTCAGAAATGAGAAGGAGTCGAGTAGGACCGCCCAGACATTTTTGTCTCGCTCCTTCTTGAACCGTGCGGTCAGGTCAAGGTACTCGGTGAGTGGCATCAGTCCCGCGACTGTCGTGGCCCATGCATCGCTAGCGAGATTGAACCGTTCAATTGGCACCAGACCATCGTGGTCTTGGTCGAGTAGTTGCTGGAGAAGAGACCCACGATGGTGGACGCGATAAAATCCATGTCCTCCAGCATTGATTAACGACGCGGTCACTCCATCTGGTAGCGGGACGGTGGTTTCCTGATTCGTCAGCAAGAGTTGGTGCTGTTCGGTGCGCTCGCCGATCGTGAGACGAATCTGGATGGGGATATGCCACAGCTCTTCTGATGGTGATTCTTGTTTGAGATAGGTGAAGCGTTGTTGTGACAGCTGAAGTGCTTGACCACGCATCTCTGCCGTGACCAAGGGGAAGCCTGGTTGAAAAATCCAACCGTTCATGAGCTCGGTGACCGGCTGGTGGGCGACCGTCCCGAGGGCGATCCACAAATCTCTGGTATCGGCATTGCCGTAGGCATGGCGATGGAGGTACTCCCGCACCCCGTCACGGAAGACGATCGGTCCGATGTGCTGTTCCAGCATCCGAAGGACGGATGCCCCTTTTTCGTAGGTCAGAATGTCGAACATGGCATCCGCATCCTTGGGAGCACGCACGGGGTATTCGATCGGCCGCGTGCTGCATAGTCCATCGACCGAGAACGCCGCCGCGCGGGCCACGCTGAACGTGTCCCATCTCTTCCATTCAGGCTTCCAGGCATCGACGGCCAACATCTCCATGAAGGTCGCGAACGCCTCGTTCAGCCATAGCCCATTCCACCAGGACATCGTGACCAGGTCCCCGAACCACATATGGGCATTCTCGTGGGACACCACATCCGCGACCCGCCCTAGTTCGACATGCGTGCCTGCGCGTTGATCGACCAGCAGCGCCGTCTCACGGAAGGTGATAGCCCCGAGATTTTCCATAGCACCTGACGAAAAGTCGGGGATCGCCACAAGATCCAACTTGTCGCCGGGGTAGGGGATACCGTAATAGTCTTCGAAAAACTTCAGCGAGGCAACAGCAATATCCTGACCGAATGCTGTGAGTTCATGTTTTCCTGGCACGGTCCAAATTCGCAACGGTGTCTTTCCGACGAAGACCGGCTTGGTCGGTTGCATCTGGCCAACTACGAACGCAACGAGATAGGTCGACATCTTGATCGTGTCAGCAAAACACACCACTTTCTTGTTGTGCTCGACAGACTCTGAATTGACCGATGTATTGGAGATTGCCGTGAGCTGTGGATCGACCACGAGCGTCGTCGCAAAGACGGCTTTAAAATCGGGCTCGTCCCAACAGGGAAACGCTCGACGGGCATCTGTGGCTTCGAACTGCGTCGCGGCCAAGGTCTGCACCGTGCCGACCACGTCTTTGTATGTACTACGATAGAATCCTCGCAGCTGGTCGTTGAGTTGTCCATGAAATGATAGGTGGAGCCGCCATTCACCCGCTGTAACAGGCTGCCGGCAAGAGAGTCGCGCGCGTTGGAGCGACGGTTCTAATTCGACGGTCGCTTCAATCTTCTGGCCAGTTGGCCCCTCCAGGCCGGTGGATTCGATGAGGAGGTCGGTCGCATTCAAGAGAATGGTCTGTGTCTCTTGCTTGACCATCAGAGTAATGGCGACTTGACCGGAGAATGTGGCCGCTGCGAGATCCGGTTCAAGCCTCAAATCATACCGCGTGGGAATCACATGCCGGGGGAGTCGATACGGGTCGCTGCTGCCGAGAGGCTCGTCGTCATTCATCTCATCACCTTTGGGTCGAAGTGTGGTGGCGGCCGTTTCGGATGGTTCCGATAGGGAGATTACGGCATAGGTGAGTGGAAGCGATAGGATGAAGCGAGCCTGCCTCGCCAATTCTCGCAACAACTCTCGCCGGTTGACTGATTCATCATTTTCGAGGGGCATGGAGGGTCTGGACCCCCTGAGGCGTGCCCACAATCAACACGCTTGTCCGACCGACGAACAGACCGGTTTCCACGACGCCAGGGATTCGGTTCAAAGCTGTTTCGAGTTCAGCCGGTCGATCGATTCGGTTCATCTGAACATCCAAGATGAAGTGACCAGCCTCGGTTTTAAACGGGGTCCCGTTTCGCTCTCTGAGGACCACACGGCTTTTGGTGAGTGATTCGATCTCACGGGCAGTACTGCCCCAGCCAAAGGGGATAACCTCGATCGGCAGAGGGAAGGATCCGCCGAGTACAGGAACTTGCTTGGTATGGTCAACCATCACGATGAACTGTTTCGCCGAGGCCGCCACAATCTTTTCCTTCAGGAGCGCTCCACCTCCGCCTTTAATGAGATTGAACCCTGGGTCCACCTGATCGGCCCCATCGATGGCGACATCGATCTCCCACCGATTTTCCGCATCGAGGAGGGGAATCCCGGCTTCTCGGGCGAGCGCGGCAGTTTCTTGGGATGTCGGCACGCCTCGTAGTTTCATGCCGGCTCGGACTTGTTCGCCGAGCGCGATCACCAGATGTTTGGCAGTCGACCCGGTCCCCAATCCGATGACCATGCCGTCATGGACGAATTCTACGGCTTTTAACGCGGCGGCTTTCTTGAAGCCATCGAGATCGTGGGAAGTCATGACGCGGGAGCGTGTGAAAGGGCCGCTGCAACCGAGGCGGCGCCCAGGAGGGCGGTTTGTGGGTTCATGATAACTTTCACAGGCATCTGACTCATCAATTTCTTGTAACGACCTTTATTCGTAAAGGCTTTCATGAAGGTGCCATCTTTGAGTTTAGCGATGAGCTTCGGAGCGATGCCACCGCCCACATACACGCCATCCATCGAGAGTGCTTTCAAGGCTAGGTTTCCGGCTTCAGCCCCGTAAATCGACGCAAAGAGGTCGAGCGCTTGCTGAGCAATCTCGGCCTGACCCTGTAATCCTGCCTGAGCTATTTCCGCAGCCGGATTCCCGACCTTAATCTTTTCCGCAAGCCACGTCGGTTCGTTCTTTTTGGTGTCGCGCAGAAATTCATAAATGGCATGGAGGCCTGGACCTGAGACGATCCGCTCGTAGCTCACATGGAGATACTGGCTGCGGAGATAGCGAAGCAGTTCGATTTCTTGGTCGTTGTTTGGAGCAAAATCCGCATGGCCTCCTTCAGACGGCATAGGACGGTACGATTTGCCGTCCCAGAACAGGATGCCTTCGCCCAGCCCAGTGCCGGCGGCGATCAGCGCCAGAGCCTGCCGCTTCTTTGGTGGATGGCCCACATTGAGCACTTCCAGCTCATCGGAACGTAACCACAGAACGCCGTACGCGGTGGATTCCAGGTCGTTGAGCAACTGGACCCGTGGAATTTCAAACTGCTTGGCAATGGCTCCACCATCGACGATCCAGGGGAGGTTGGTCGTTTGACAGCGATTGTCGATGACTGGTCCGGCGATGCCGAAGCAAGCTGCCGCGAGTTTCACCTGTTCAGAAGGTCGACCGTCATCTTGTTTTTCTGTGCCACCATCCTCGGTCTCCAGTGATTCCACAGGTAGCGGCGGTCGAGGCGGTGTCAGGAATTCTACAAGAATATCTTCGAGCGATGTGTAATCGCCGCTGTGAAAACTTTCCAGCCGAACAGGCCCCACTCGCTCACTGGTCCACTCATATAGTGCCAGGTTCGTTTTCGTCCCGCCGATGTCGCCTGCCAAAATCATCCGTCGTCTCAGGTCGATGGTTTCATTGTAAGTTGTTGTGCGGCAGCTTGGTCAAGCATCCACACGAGTCGGCCGGAATCAGGCGATACTTTCGCAGCGGGTAAAGAACGATCGGCTTCGGATTGGGACTCGATCACTCTGCGAACCATTTCTGCTTTTCCGGATCCCGTCACGATGAACAGTACCACAGCCGCACAGTTCAGCACATCTAGGGTGAATGTGAGGCGATTTGTAATCCCGGTTGGAGCCTGGCCGACCGTGACAAGCTTGGCTTGTTCCTGCAGGGCTGCGGTACCGGGGAACAGCGAGGCGGTATGGCCATCATCTCCGAGGCCGAGCAGGACCAAGTCTAGGCGAGGAAATTCTGTAGGAGGACATTGTGTCAGCTTGCGAATGGTCTTTTCATAGTCTTCCGCCGCCGCCGTGGGATCTTGGTGTTCGCCCTTCATCCGATAGATGCGATCTGGTGGTATCCCTAGTGGTTGAAATAATTCAGCCTGTGCCATCCCAAAATTACTCTCGGGATGTTCAGGCGCAACGCAACGATCGTCTCCAAACAGAAACGCGATGCGCGACCAATCGAACCGGGTGTTCCACTCCGGTGTTCTAATGGTCTGATACAGAGTCCTCGGCGTAGATCCTCCAGAAAGCGCGATCAGACACCGACCGGTTGATTGAATGGCCTGTTCACTGACGCTCAGCATGAAGGCGGCTGTCTTCTGCGCCCATTCCTGAATGTTACGCGCAATGAAGATTTCCGGGGTGACGTCCATATCAGCGGCGAGTGACTTGACGACGTTTCTTCATGGTCGCTCGTCGTCGTGGTGGTGATGGCCGAAGAGTAGCAGTGATCCGGTCCACCGTTCCGGCTGGATCTGGCCCGAGTTGAACACGGATGGCGTGACGATGGTGCGCACGAAGAGATTCAAGATCGCCGGCTGCTTGGGCTTGCGCCAGTGTGCCGAACGAGAAGGGCTTACCTGGGATCGCCAGGTCGGGCTTCATGCGATCTACCAATTCGAGAAAGACGCCCGTATTGGGCCCTCCTTTGTGAAGTTGGCCTGTCGAATGGAGATACCGTGGACCGTAGCCAAACGTGGTGGCCACACGGTGCTTGCTCATCAGGGCTTTGCGAAATCGGCTCATCGCCGTTTCGAACGAACGTGATGGCGTTGTATAGGCCAGCACGGAGACATAGGTACCGGGCTGAAGATGGTGCGTGAGATCTGCTGCGACTCCTTTCGGATCGATATGGGCCTGGTTGGGTAGTCGTCCCGTCGATTGGTACGCGTCTAAGACTCGATTGGTATTGTCCTTACTCTCCTGAACATTCGGTTGGTCAAATGGTTGAATGCCGAGGAGGTGCCCGGCGACGGCGGTCGCAAACTCCCATCGGAAAAATTCGCCTGCCAAGTCATAGCGATCTCGAAGATCGAACTGTATTACTGGATGTCCTGCTTTGGTTAGAGCCTGGACCGCTCGATCAAGAGCTCCGTTCTTTTCTCCCTTGAGCTTCAGATAGACAAAGAATCGGTCGTTCCCGTAGACCTGTGGCCTCAGGACTGGTTCTTGTGCAATAGGAATGAGCCCCGTCCCTTCTTTGCCTGTGCTTTCGGCAAGGAGCTGTTCCACCCACAGACCGAATGTAGTGAGAGCAGGCGAGGCGATGATCGTGACTTTATCCCGCCCGGTTTTCGCGAGGCTCCCCATGGCGGCTCCCAGATAGGCGCCGGGATTGGCTTCCACATCGTCCTGGTTCCGGCATCGCTCTGCCATGTCAGTTGCCCGGTCTAAGAGCCGAGTGATATCGAGGCCCAGGAGTGCGGCGGGGACAAGACCGAAGAGGGAGAGGACGGAATAGCGTCCACCGATGTCGGCTGGATTCGTGAAGATCTGCCCAAATCCATACTCCTTCGCCATGTTCTCCAGACCGGTCGCGGGATCTGTGATCGCGACAAATTGCTTCCCGCCGTGATTGCCTTTGGCCCGTGAGACCAATTTCCAAAAATGGCCGAACAGTGACATCACCTCGATCGTTCCCCCAGATTTGCTGGCAACGAGAAAGAGTGTTCTCGATGGGGAAATGGACTTTGTCACCTGTCGAACCCAACCTGGAACAGTCGAGTCCAGGACCCATAGCCGAGGAGCAGCCTTCTGCGATCCAAACACCGTACGGAAAACCTCCGGCCCTAGGCTGCTGCCGCCCATTCCTAGGAGCACGACATCCTTTACCTTCATCTCCTTCGCCACTGACACACAATGGTGCAGCTGAAGAACCTGTTGCCGCATCTGATCCTGCACCGTCAACCACCCAAGACGGTCGCTGATCTCCTTGGGACTGTCCTTCCAGACGCGATGATCTTTGGTCCATACGCGATCAATGACGCGATCGTGGCGTAGATTCTCAAAAGCTGAATTGATCGTGGGTGCAAAAGATGATGGGAGTGTGTCGCGCAACCGTGTGGGCATCGATTTCCCCTTTCGACTCATTCCACCTGGTGCAGTGGGTAGGTAGTTCGTCGTATCTTATGAAGCTCGAGGAGAAAAGGCAACGCCTCTTCGCATCCATGCACAACGGCGGAGATGTGGTGATGGTATTCCCCTTGCGATCGGAGAGAAGTTCTGACACCAGCGATGCTGAATTTTCAGATTATCTCTGTCCTGGTGAATCGGGGTGGACTTGCCCCATCGGATTCATCTACTGCTTAATGATCGGCTGAACGCCTGATGAGTACAGCCATGCCATCGACCAAAGACCAAGCCAATGACTGTGCGTGATCAACGGGGACAGTGAGTTCAAGCTGAGCAACTGATGTTGATGGTTGATCCGTTCCAATCCTGCTGGTCCAGTTTTTCAAGCGACGCCACCAGGCCTTTCCCATGAAGGCGATTCCTTGCACGAGATTGTCCTTCGCAGCCAAGGGTACCACGGTGATCGTCAACCCGGACACAAACGACAGGTCATAATCCGTGGGCATGTCAGCCAAAGAGATAGGATCCTGTTCATCCCCCTTGCCGGGTTCGATCTTGCGACGGACAACTGCGGGACGAGCAACCAGTCGATGAATCCCGGTCAATTTCTCCCGCGATCCCACCGACCACTGCTCGATGGGCATATGGTGCAGCTCTACCCCTCGCCCCTTGATATGAATGGTGTTCCCGACCAAATCGATCAGGACATAGGTGTGGGGACGTGCAGCGAGTTTGAGTTCTTCCTCAAGGACCCGGGTGGCTTCTTTTACGCTACCAGGGTCATTGAGATTGAGATTGGGAAAGGACTCAAGGTTCTTTCCCCAACTTGGGGTTGTCAGGGCAAAGAGCAGAAAAATGGCCCAGGGGTTCATGGGTCCAATCTGCGCGCGGTGAGGGATCAAAAGATCATGATCGGTGTCCCGACTCGAGCGAGTGTGTAGACACCCTTGAGGTCGGTATCATTAAGACGGATACAGCCATGGGTCACGTTTTTTCCAAGCAATCGAGTGTAGAGCGTCCCATGGATGAAATAACCTTTCCCAAAGCCCAAGGCATAGTCACCAAGAACACCCTGCTCAGCGCGATCGGCCGCGTTCTTCGGGACCCCGAGGCCCTCTTCAATAAATGCCCAATCAGGTTTGATCCATGTGGGCTTCGTTAGTTTCGACTGCACGAGAAACTCGCCGCGCGGCGTGTCAAAAACCCACTGAGTGGTCTCGTCGCCGGGTTTGTCGAGAATAGTCCCACTGCCGGTTGACGCGATGGCGTCCAAGACGATCTCTCCTTGGCGCTTGACATAGAGCCGGTTCCGCGCCGTGTCGACCAAGATATACGGCTGGCTCGGCTTCAGCTTGGATAGTTGCTGAGAGAGGGTATTATATCTGGCTTGTAAGGCACGTAAGCCAGGTTCGTCTTTAACCACGCGCTGAACAGCCTGGTGAGGTGCGGTGGCTACGGCCCTGGTATTCGGCGCCGTAGCAACCAATATGATGAGAAGCGTGACGACTGTACAGGCTAGAAGAACTCGGCCCATGGTCCTCTCTCAGATTTCCTCTCTATTATTATGATTCGTGAGCTGCGACAGGGCAAGGGCCACGGCGTTCTGTCCCGTTAACGCGCCGACGATGGTGATCGGAGTTCCGACGGGGACACTTTCAAAGAGAGTCGCCATGTTGGGATTATCCAGCATGACACACCCAAGTGTCTGCTCCGTGAATTGATTCTCGACGCCATGGATTTCGATCAGACCACCGATCCCTTTTCCTGGAGCGATTTGACCTGTCTTTTTCGCCAGGTCGAACCGGCGGCGGTCCTCGGCATTGGGATAGTCTAGAACGAAGGCGCGATAGAACTGCGTTTGCCCTGGCCCGCGCTTGTCAGTCACACGATATCGGCCTTCGGGTGTGGCGCCGTCACCCTGGAATTGTTTTTCTCGTATGCCGTTGAACCCCAATCGGACAGGGTATGATAGCACCTTCCGTCCATTTTTGTAGAGGGTCAGTTCTCGCTCAGCTTTGCTCACGACGATGGCTGATGATTGGTGTCTTCGTGACCAGTCGATCGTCTGCTGGGCCATGGCCTGCCACGACGCGATCCGTTCTCCATCGGCGTATCGCCCCAGTTCCTGAGTCAGCAATGATGCCTGGTTCATGAGTGCCTGATTCGCCTCATCGGCTACTTGGATGGCCCGCTGGTAGTCTTTCTGCTCAAAGAAGGTCCGGGCTTGTTTCACAAGGAGATCTGTTTGGACAACGCGTTCTCCCAGGACGATGCGACCATCAATTGAGGCAACCTGAGACGTCATGTGGTGAAACCGATCCTCGATGCTCGCCACTTTCGATTGTGCCGTGCGTTGCCGACTGGCTTGGCGATCATGGAGCTGCGAGACAGTACGCTCCCCCCTGAGATAGAGACCTCGTAGTTCGTTCTCCAGCTCGCTCGTCTCCCATGGCCAGCGGATCACATCGTCATCGAATTCTGCTCGCGACTTTAGCGCAATCCACTGGCGCACGAACGCCCGGTACTCTTCGGGCGCTGTTTCTGGAGCACGCAACGCAATCATGTCTTGATCGATGGTTTCGAGAGCCGCAAGGAGGTCGGGGGGGACAGCCTGAACACACGCGCTGAAGCAGAGGACGCAGAGGGCCGATGTCAGTGTCCGATTTACCCGACCTAACAGCATACGAGAAGCCTTATTGTCTCCTTGAAAGAGGCGGCTTACCTCTTCCAACCTTGGCCAAGGCGTTTTGTATTTCGGTTTGAACTCCCTGGCTCATATCATGTATCGCTTTGGCTTGGGTTTGCGCCGCCGGGTAATCTTGCTTATCGATTGAATCCTGTACCTGTTTCAGTAATGACTGCAGCCCTTCCACATCGTTTTTGATCGCTTCCACTGCCGCACGATCTTTGCCCACCGGTGCTTTGGCGACCAACTGTTGAGCTGCCCTCACGGCTTCCTCGGCCACCTGCTGCGCCTGCATAGCAGCGGCTTTACCTTCTTCCTTCTTTTGCGCGGTGGCCACCTGTATTCGTTCACTTTCGGATTTCGCCGAGATGGATAGCTGCTGTGCCTTCCCATAATCTCGGAACAGCGCGAACTTTCCATCTTGCTCCGATACTTCCTTCCGAATGGTATCGAGAGTGCCCTCGAGTTTTGCGTATTCGTCAGGGGAATAAGTGGACGCACCGCTTTCCTGCGCCTCTTTGAGCGCTTTTTCAGCCTCCTGGATTTGTTGAGTGGGCGGGTCCGCGCATCCGGCTGTCATCACGATAGCAAGCGTTATGGGTACAAGGAATACTCGGCTCTGCATACTCAAAGTCCTCCTTAAGGGTTCTATCGCCAGCCCGCGATCGTTTTACCTATCATTCACCAAGTTCAACAGTTGTGTCCTGATTCGGCCGTACTGTCGCCTTGAGATGATGGAGAAGCTCTTACATTAACCGACAATACATTTAAAAAGGATTCCAGCCCCTGAAGACCAGCAAGCTCGGTGCCATCATTCATTTTAATTGTCTCGTTAGTATACAATCTATTTCGCATATTTACATAGAAATCAACTAGGAACCTGCATCATACTTGTGGCATTCTGGCACAAGACAGCAAAAGTGCCTCAAACATTAAGGCCTGTGGGTGCTGGTTATTGTAGTATGGGATCAAAAGCAGTCTTCATCATCAGGAGCATCATCAAATTGACTCCTCCCAATACCTCCCCTATAATTCACCGTTCATTTTAAGCAGCATCCTAATCGTACGTGAGTGGGAGGAGAGCTATGTCTTTTACATTTCAACAACCGTCGAACTTAAAGAAGAAGCGTGAGCATGGATTTCGAAAACGCATGAGCACCAAAAACGGTCGTAAGGTTCTGGCCCGCCGTCGGGCGAAAGGACGAGCACGGTTGACCGTCTAGACACCGTGTGTCTGACCAGCGGTGTTCTTCGGAGTGCGTTTCAAATCCCTTCGTGTTGCTGTGTACGGCCACCTACCACCTCGTAATCTCCACATGGATCATTAGGGTGGGATAGAACGAAGGGATACTCTTTTCCGAATGACGCCGAAGACACCTCGACAGACGACGATCTTTTTACGGAGTTCCCGGGATATCCAAGCAGTCAAATGTCATGGCCGCCGGCTTTCGACGAATCTCTTCAATCTTCTCGCCTGCACCATGGGCGATACTCCCACCCGAGTGGGGATCATTGTCGGGAAACGATTCGGGAATGCAGTCCGGCGTAATCGTGCAAAACGAGTGTTTCGAGACTTGGCTAGGCAATTACACCCGGACATGGTAGCAGGCCGTGGGGTGCTTGTATTTCCTAAACGGGACGCTCTCTTGCAATCGCGGGAAGAATTGACCCAGCTGTGGAAATCTTCGCTGGAACGCATGCACCTTCTGCGTCAAAGCACATAAAGGTACCAATTGGTATGCGACACCTGTGTCTCTGGCTCATTCAAGGCTACAGAATGGTGATTTCTCCGTTATCCGGGCCGACATGCCGCTTCGATCCAAGTTGTTCGCAATATGCGTCTGACGCGATTACCAAGTACGGGGTGTTGCAGGGCATCGGGCTGGCGATGGTCAGACTCATGAAGTGTCATCCTTTTCATCCCGGGGGTGAAGACCCGGTCAAGTAGTGTCAATTTTATCTTTAAAGAAAGCATAGCCTTCGCATGGAAAAGCGCGTCGTTGTGTTCCTAGTACTCTCCCTGGCGATCATCTTTGGCTACGAATACGTGCTCACCGAGCTCGGTCTGCTCCCGAAATCAACGGTGTCTGCGCCTTCCGATCAGACGCCCGCAGAGGGATCATCGCCTGCTGCGACTGATCAGGCTCCAGAAGCTCATTCTCCGAGCCCGAATACAGGCAGCGAGGAACCGCCTCTAACGCCATCCGCCGACGATGCGAAGGCACATGCGGCACAGAAGAAACTTGCCCTAGCTGAAACTATTGAAGTGGAGACTGATCTTTATCGTGCCAAGTTCACCACTCGAGGGGCAGCACTCACAAGCTGGGAATTGACAGGTTACCGTAGCACCTCGGATCCTGAGGCCGCTGTCCAGCTCGTGAGGCAAGGGGGCAAGTTTACAGAGCCCTTGATCATCACAACCGATGACGCCACCGCCACAAAGGAGTTGGGTCAAGGTATCTATCATGTGAAAAGGGATTTCACGACATTAGACCAGGACCATCCAACCGGACATCTTACGTTCTCCTATGACAACCCCGAAGCGGAGATTCGGTTAGAGAAGCGGCTGACCTTTCACGCTGGTAGCTATGTCGTAGATATGGAGGTGATCCCGACTGGTTTGCCTGGGTCGGTCAAAGTGGAGTTGGGGACCAACTTTGGTGTCGTGGATTGGGGAGAAGGATTCATCGGTTCGGTAGGGGCTGCATCGCTGGTCGATGACAAGGTTGAAAAGAGCACACCTGAATCTGAGGCCGAACGCAAGGGTTCTGTAAAGTGGGCGGCCCTACAAGACAAGTATTTTATTGCGGCGCTGATGCCGAAGGGGAGCGCCTCGGTCCTGGCCAAGAATCAGGGTGACAAATTGGTCTCGAGTGCTGTTCGTATGCCGATCGATGCCTCTGGGGCCCCGCTTCATCTTCAACTATTCGCCGGCCCCAAAGAATATGACACTCTTGAGAGTTTGCAAATCGGCCTCGAGGATACGATCGATTTCGGATGGTTTCTCTTTGGCAGCTGGGATACGGTTCGAGCCGTTGCCAAACCAATTTTCTACGTCCTCCGCTCAATTAACGAGTATACGCATAACTATGGGTTGACCATCATCCTTCTGACGGTTGGGATCAAAGTGCTGTTTGTACCTCTGCAGTACAAGAGTTACAAATCTATGAAGCAGATGCAGAGTATCCAGCCAAAAGTGGCAGCTCTGCAGGAAAAGTTCAAAGACGATCGAGAACGCCTGAACAAGGAGCTCATCAAGGTCTACCGCGATCACAAGGTGAATCCGGTGGGCGGCTGTCTCCCGATGGTGCTACAGATGCCGGTGTTCGTGGCCTTGTTCAATATTCTGTACATGACGATCGATTTACGCCAAGCACCCTTAGGGCTTTGGATAAGCGACTTGTCCGTGCAGGACCCTTACTACATTCTCCCCGTCATCATGGGGGTCAGCATGTTCGTCATGCAAAAGATCCAACCCACCACCATGGATCCAACCCAGGCGAAGATCATGCTGATGCTGCCCGTGTTCATGACGTTTCTCTTTATCAATTTTCCTGCCGGCCTAGTGCTCTACTGGCTTACCAATAACGTATTGAGCATCGTTCAGCAGTTTGTCACCGATCGTTTCTTCTTCAAGAATCGCCCCATTTTGCCCAGCGTAGAGGAAGCAGATGGTAAGAAGGCTTGACTGTCGGTCTCTTCCGATGCGAGTAGGCATTAGGAGTGGTGGGGATCATGCCTATCGATGGGTCGCCTGAAGATACCATCTGTGCAATCGCCACGCCTGTGGGCGAAGGAGGTATCGGAATCCTCCGTATTAGCGGCCCGGATGCTGTTCGTGTTGCAAGCAAAGTCGTGAGACTGCGCTCCAATCAGTCGCTGGCTACAACCTCGTCACACACGCTTCATGTCGTTGATATTTTCGACCTTCATCACCATCCTCCGTCTACCGACGCACTTTCCGATGTGCCTTTTGGCGATGCGCACATCATCGACGAAGGCCTAGTGGTCTACATGAAGAGGCCTCGGTCATTCACTGCAGAGGACGTGGTAGAAATTCATTGCCACGGTAGTGGGATTGCCCTCAAACGTGTCTGCGAAGCATGCGTCCATGCTGGTGCCCGCCTAGCCCAGCCGGGTGAGTTCACGAAACGGGCATTCCTAAACGGACGTCTGGATTTATCTCAGGCGGAGGCCGTGTTGGATACCATCAAGGCGAAGTCGGACCTTGGCTTAAAAATGGCCCAACGTCAGCTCCGTGGCGCGCTCGGACAGCAGGTTAGCGGATTACGAAACTCCCTTATGGCTTTGCTGGCCCATGTCGAGGCGGGGATCGATTTTTCCGAGGAAGATATCTCATTTGTCGGGCGAGAAGAACTGATTGCATCTCTCCAAGGCACACGCGCGCAGATGCAGCGGATGTTAGCGACAGCAGAGACAGGTCGCGTCTTGCGGGAAGGGGTCCGTGTCGTTATTGCAGGCAAGCCTAATGTTGGGAAATCCAGCTTGCTGAACACCCTGCTTCATGAGAATCGGGCGATTGTAACGGATATTCCTGGAACGACTCGGGATGTGATTGAAGAATCGGTCGATTGGCAAGGGTTGCACATCACATTTGTCGACACCGCTGGGCTTCGTGAAAGTGCTGATGTCGTTGAACAGGAAGGGATGAAGCGATCCCGCATTGCTCAGGAAGAGAGTGACATGGTCCTGCATGTGGTGGATGCAGCGGAACTTGCCAAGCCCGGGGGAAATGACTTGGCATTCCTCGCTCTGGTCCGGGAAGATCTGATTGTGCTGAATAAGATCGACCTTCTTGACCCGACTTCGGTCGTCCGGCTCTGTGAGTCGCTCTCTCAACGCTCAAGCCACAAGGTCGTTCCTCTTTCGGTACGAACTGGAGAAGGCTTATGTGAGCTGAAGCGAGTGATTGAATCGCAATTCTTGGGTCCCTCGTTAGAGGCCAGTGATGGGTTGATCATCACGAATGTACGCCATCGCCTGGCTTTAGAGCGGGCGCTGGGGTGCCTCGATGAGGCGCTGGCGTCGGTAGGCGGAGGAATACAGCCCGAGTTTGTTGCAGTTGATCTTCGAGGGGCCGGTGATGCGCTCGGGGAGATCGTGGGTGCCATTACGACAGATGATATATTGGATCGTATTTTCTCGGAATTCTGCATTGGAAAGTAGGAAAAGCTCTTGTCTATAGCATTTGACGTTATCGTAGTAGGTGGCGGCCATGCCGGTTGCGAGGCCGCCCTGGCCGCTTCGAGAATGGGAGCGAAGACGTTGCTCTTGACCATGGAATTGAGCCGCGTTGCACAGATGTCTTGCAATCCGGCGGTTGGAGGGATTGCCAAGGGGCACTTGGTCAAGGAAATTGACGCCCTCGGCGGTGAAATGGGTCGGAACACGGATCGCGCCGGTATCCAGTTTAGATTCATTAATACGAGCAAAGGGCCGGCTGTGCGTGCATTGCGCGCCCAATGTGATAAGTCGCTCTACCGTACGGCGATGCAACAAACCCTCTCGCTGGAGCAATGCCTGACTTTGGCAGAGGGTGTCGTGGATAGATTGCTTGTAGTTGGAGGAACGGTCACCGGTATCGTGACGGGGTCTGGTGAAACCATTCATGCCAAAGCAGTCATTCTTACATCAGGTACTTTCCTTAGGGGTCTTATCCATATCGGACTCAATCATTTTCCTGCTGGTCGCGCCGGCGAAGCCGCAGCTGAGCATCTTACTGATTGCATGCGCGATCTTGGATTTGAGGTGGGTAGACTGAAGACGGGAACTCCGCCTCGATTGGACAGAGACACAATCGATTTCTCTGCCATGATCCCTCAACCAGGAGACGCTCCCCCTCCCGCTTTCTCATATCGCACTCGGGAAATCACGACGAAACAAGTCCTTTGTCATTTGACCTATACCGGATCAGAAACCCACCACGTGATTCGGGAAAACCTCGATCGCTCTCCTCTCTACAGTGGTGCGATTGAATCGATCGGACCTCGATACTGTCCTTCTATCGAGGATAAGGTCGTGCGCTTTGCTGAAAAGGGACGACATCAGATCTTTATTGAGCCTGAAGGCCTCGAATCGAACGAATTTTACCCGAATGGGATTTCAACCAGCCTGCCGGTTGATGTCCAGGTAGCCATGTTGAAGACGATTCCTGGGTTGGAACATGCCAAGATGCTCAAACCTGGTTATGCCATTGAGTATGATTATTTCCCACCCCGCCAACTATACAGAACGCTCGAAACAAAACAGGTTGCTGGTCTGTATCACGCTGGACAGATCAATGGTACTTCTGGTTATGAAGAGGCCGCTGCGCAAGGTTTGGTCGCGGGAATTAATGCGGTTCTAAAGGTGAGAGAACAGCCTCCGCTGATTTTGGATCGATCTCAGGCCTACATTGGTGTACTCATCGACGATCTCATTACGAAAGATGCCTACGAGCCTTACCGTATGTTTACATCGCGAGCCGAATACCGGCTGCTGCTACGGCACAGCAATGCTGATCTTCGTCTCATGCAAATCGGACACGTTGTCGGCCTAATTCCCGATGAGGCTTATGAAAAGCTCGAGCAGAAGAAGAGAACGATAGCAACGGAGGTCGAGCACTTACGCACCGCCAGACCGCAGTTCACTGATGAAATCTACTTGAAAGCCAAAGGTACCTATCTTGAGAATGCCTCACCTAGTCTGACCATGGCACAGCTCCTTCGGAGACAGGAAGCAAATTATCAGGATCTCTTAGAGTTTTTTGGAGAAGATGCTATTAGCGATCATGAAATCGCCGAAGAAGTCGAGCTTCAGATCAAGTATGAAGGGTATGTCCGGCGACAGATCCAGCAGGTCGAGAAGTTCAAGCGTTTCGAAAAAAAGTTGATCCCGCATACTTTCAATTACGATACGGTTCCAGGATTTTCACGGGAGGTCAGAGAAAAGTTGAATAGGGTCATGCCCGAGACGATCGGACAGGCATCTCGTATATCAGGCGTAACTCCGGCTGCCATATCGCTTCTCCTAGTAACAATGGAAAAAAGCAACCGGATATTTCGTTCCAATAGACAAGTTGTGCCATAAAGTTTCTTATACCTGCCCCGTTGCTATTGACCTTCAACGAGCATCAGCGTAATTGTTCCACGTGGAACAGGAGATCGCTCTCCCGTCTTTGATTCAGGAATGTTCTGCTGACGTCGGAATTACGCTCAACAGGCACCAGGCTCAGCTGTTCACAGAGTATCTCAAGCATCTGCAAACCTGGAATCGATCTCTCAATCTTACGACCATTATCTCAGATGAAGAAATCGTCGTTAAGCACTTTGTGGACTCCTTTGCCGCGTTGAATGCTGTAGCGATCAGTTCTGGATCACGCCTTCTTGATATAGGAAGCGGTGCCGGTTTTCCTGGAGTCCCTTTGAAGATTGTCCGACCTGATCTGAGTATTACTCTTGTTGAGCCGTCTCAAAAAAAGACTTCCTTTCTCCGTTTTATCGTCGGTCTACTCCGCCTTGAGAATGTTGACATATTCGAGGGAAACCTTGATCGATTTCTCGATACTCTATCTGCCGTTGGATCGCATGACTACATCACGACTCGTGCATTGAAACCAAGTTTGATCATGAATGTTGGGGCTAAGATCCTTCGCCCAGGGGGAATGGCGATCCTCTATTCTTCACAGCTGAAAAATGGGCTTGGTTCCTTTGAGCCCTGGCAGGTAGTGAATCATTACCTGTTTGATCTTCCAAGGGGATTTGGGAAAAGGTGCATTTCAATTTGTTCACTTCCTTCTCACTCTTGAAGGATTTCATTGTTCCACGTGGAACATAAATCTGGGGCTGGAGCATCCTAATGGCAAAGGTCATCGCTATAGCGAATCAAAAAGGTGGCGTTGGAAAGACAACCACAGCTATCAATCTATCTGCCGCCATTGCGCTTGAGGGAAAATCCGTCCTTCTCGTTGATATGGATCCTCAGGGGAATGCCACAAGTGGTTTAGGGATAGACCAGCAATCGGTGACGAACAGCACTTATACATGTCTAGTGAAGAACAGCTCTGTCCAGGAAACTTCCATAGAAACATCGATTCAAGGACTTTCACTGCTGCCAGCCAATGCAGATCTTGCTGGAGCAGAAGTCGAACTCGTCAATGTTGAAGGGCGTGAAGGGTATTTGAGATCAGTAATGAGCGACGTGAAGGAAAGGTATGATCTTATTTTTCTTGATTGTCCACCCGCACTCGGGGTTCTTACCATCAACGCCCTTACTGCTGCAGATTCAGTACTGATACCCGTCCAGTGTGAATACTACGCAATGGAAGGTTTAACCCGACTCATTGGAAGCATTGATCTTGTCCGGCAATCCTTTAATCCAACCTTAGAAATTCAAGGAATCGTCCTCACCATGTACGATTCCCGGAATAGCCTGGCTCGACAGGTGGCAGAACAAGTTCGATCCCACTTCGCCGAAAAAGTTTATCAAACACTCATTCCTCGCAATGTCGCCCTGGCAGAAGCGCCGAGTTATGGTCGCCCAGGGATCTTGTACAATGCAGCATCTGCGGGTTCCCAATCTTACGTATTTCTAGCTAAGGAGTTTATTGCTAATGGAGAAAAAAGCTCTCGGTAAAGGACTTGGCGCCCTTTTACCATCCCCCAAGATCACCCAACCCGTAGAGGCAGCCGATGTTCAGCGGATCCGGATAGAGGCCATTGTGCCCAATCGCTATCAGCCTCGTCACCACTTTCCACCGGATGAACTAGCCCAACTCACCGCATCAATCAAAGAAAGCGGGGTCCTTCAGCCGATCGTCGTAAGACGAAAAGGTGACGGCATCTACGAGCTCATCGCGGGAGAACGACGATGGCGGGCTTCCAAAGAGGCTGGCTTAGACACCATCCCCGTCGTTATTAAGAATTGCACAGACCAAGAGTCGCTATTGTTAGCTCTGGTTGAGAATCTTCAGCGGGAAGACTTGAATCCCATGGAAACGGCGCGCGCCTATTCCCGCATGATGAATGAGTTTGGCCTGACCCAAGACGCCATTGCCATAAAGGTCGGTCGTGATCGGTCGTCGGTCGCAAACTTCGTTCGCCTCACCCAACTTCATCCGGAAATTCAGCAGTTGGTTGAAGCTGGAAGCCTCTCCGCCGGTCATGCAAAAGTGATTCTCGGGCTACCCTCTCCAGAAGACCAATTACGGGTTGGCAAGGTGGTCGTTTCTACCGCCCTTTCTGTCCGAGAAACAGAAAACCTCGTCGATCGTTCCCTTAAAGGGAAAAAGCGTCAGGCCAAGTCTGGGCGCAACTCATCATGGACCGATCTGGAAGCTCGGTTACAGAAACGGCTGGGAACCAAAGTGACTGTTCAGCCACAAAAACAGGGCGGGAAGCTGGTGATCCACTGTTTTTCGAAAGAAGAACTTGACGGCGTTGTTGAAATCCTACTTGGTTAGCCTTTCTGACCAGCCCCAGCGTTGGCCGGCCGCCTAAAAATCCACATCTCATTGCTTTTGACACGTATCAACGCTAAATATCTTGTCGAGACCAACCGATACGACACCTAATGGCAACGAACTCATTATTCGGCTGGGGAACGGCATTCCACCCTGAGAGGAGGCGATCGTATGTGGAAGGATAAGCAGGATGGCAGACGCTCTGATGAGGTTGACCTTGATGGTCCTGGAGGAAGTTTTGAATCGACGAGGTCCGACCCTGGACAAGACGTCAGTGCATTTGTCGGGAAGGGTGTCGTCTTCAAGGGGACGATCACCTATCACGGAACCGTCCGAATAGATGGAACGCTCGAAGGCGAAATCCACACCGAGGGTGTCTTGTTGGTCGGTGAAGAGGCCGTAATTACTGCGAAAGTCACGGCCGGAACGATTGTCTGCAAGGGTAAGATCACCGGCGACATTCATGCCAAAGACAAGATGAAGCTGCGCGCTCCTGCCATGATCAATGGGGGAGTCACCACCCCAATGCTCTCCATGGAAGACGGAGTTTTCTTTAATGGTACTTTGGAGATGGAACAACCTGTCCACCCAATCCAAAGAGAGACTGTACTCCATCCGGTCGGAGCAACGGGCGACAGTCCTCTCAGGAAAGTGAACGCGTAGACATGTGATATTCTTTCACATATGCGAGATCAAAGAGGCGCCACTCGGGTCCAATGTCTGGTGCATAAAGACCGTGCCTCGTCGGTTTTGGTAACAAGGAGCTAAGAAAGCTGATGTGGGCCTTAGGCGAAACAAAAGCTCAGGACGCAGGTGATAGCGAAAATTTCACGTTCCTCGGGAAAGGGGTGGATTTCAAAGGAGTCGTCAACTTTGATGGAACGATCCGGATCGATGGTCGGGTTGAAGGGGAAGTCCATACCACTGGAACTCTGATCGTCGGGGAACAAGCGATCGTGAAAGGTATTGTCTCAGCAGGAACGTTGATGACCAGCGGTAAGATCAATGGAACTGTGACTGCCACAGCCAAAATTCACATACAGAAACATGGCGTCCTCATCGGCGATATTCGTACACCGGGCATTTCAATAGAAGACGGGGCCCATTTCCATGGAATGTGTGACATGGGCGCCCATAAATGGGTTGATGAGCAGCCTATGGCGTCGAAACAAACCTATGATTTGACCGGCCACCGGGGCAAGATGCGGGCTTCCGACCTCTAGCTCTTTACCCACTCCTCCCGCTACAATGCAGCCAATATGACTCGTCCCTCCGTTCTTCTTGGAATGAGCGGCGGAGTTGACAGCTCCGTCGCAGCCGCATTGCTTGTTCGCCAAGGCTACGAGGTCCATGGCCTAACGCTCCAAGTATGGGAACACGAAGACGAATCAGTGCCCACCTCGAAAAAATGGCAGGAACGAGGTTGCTGTAAGGTAGGTATTGCCAAACACGTCGCCAAGCTCCTCAATATTCCCCACGGTGTCCTTGATGCTCGTGAGAGTTTTCGATCAGGCGTGATTGATGATTTTCTCCACGGCTATACGAATGGCACAACACCTAATCCCTGTGTCCGGTGTAATGAACGAGTCAAGATTCGGATGCTCATCGACACCGCGACCTCACGAGGCTTCGACTATGTTGCCACGGGTCACTATGCTCGTATCCAAACGGATAGGCCATCACCCATCCTTCTTCGAGCCGCTGATCATCGCAAAGATCAATCCTACTTTCTCTATCGACTGCATCCTCAATGGCTACACAAACTCCTCTTCCCCCTCGGAGAGCTACACAAGTCAGAGGTGTGGGATGAGGCAGGAGCCCTGGGTCTCCCGGCTGATGAGCTCAAAGAGAGCCAGGAGATTTGTTTCGTGACTCAGGGAGACTACCGGACCTTTATCGGAAACGAAATTCCCACAGCTAAAAAACCAGGCCTCTTTATCGACGAAGCCGGTGTCCCGCTGGGCGAACATAACGGGATAGCCTTCTACACGCCTGGTCAACGCCGGGGGCTCGGCATCGCCACCGGCCAACGACTCTACGTTCAACAGGTCAATCCGTCCACCAATACGGTTCTCCTCGGCCCAGAAGAGTCGCTCCTCAAGAGCGCATGCACCGTATCTGATCTTAACCTCTTCGTACCACGACTCGCTCAATGTGAAACGGAGATTCAGGCCAAGGTTCGCTATGCTACACCCGCTATGCCCGCGACACTTTCACCAGGAGACGCTTCCACTCTCCAGATTCGATTCCATCAGCCTCAGCGAGCCATCAGTCCAGGACAATCTGTCGTCTTCTACGACGGCGACGTCGTCCTCGGGGGCGGTATCATCCAACCCCTCTAATACCCAATTTTTCTCCCTCTTTATCTTGACTTGGCACAGAATCTTCTATAGCCTTCCTTCACATCTTAAGGACGAGATGGCCTTGTTCCGCTCCAGGCTGGCTTCTTACTCCATAGAGGCCGCGGTTAATCGTTAGATTTGAGGCAGTACTGATGTTCGGTTCATTTGGATGGATGGAATTGATGCTGATCTTGATCATTGTCCTGATCATTTTCGGCGCTGGCAAACTTCCGCAACTGGGAGAAGGCCTCGGCAAAGCCATCAAAGGATTTAAAAAGTCGGTCCATGAGGCCGATGCGATCGATGTCACGCCAACAGACCAAGCCCAACAAGCTCAATCTCAGGCCACGACCCAATCGGACCCCGCACAATCGCCCACTCAACAAGCAAGGCAACCGGAAGCAACGCAACCGGGCCAGATGAAACAAGGTTAGAAACCTAGCGTGTGGCGTGACGACTGGAAAACAGAAAATCTCAACATCCCTCTATCTCTGTGAACCATGTTCGGATTGGGCGCAAGCGAGATCTTAATCATCTTAGTGATCGCATTTCTCTTGTTCGGCCCTAAACAGCTTCCGGAAGTGGGAAGACAAGTTGGGAAAGCTATAAAGGGGTTCAAAGACACAGCTGACGATCTCCGGAAATCGGTTGAGCCTGAGCTCAATCTTATTCAGCAGGAGGTCAAAATGGTGGAACAGGACTTTCAGGCTTCCGTGAAAGAAGCAGAAGAAGAAATCACCGCCGCTGGTCGAACCCCAGAGGAGGGCAACGAATCAGCCAGTAAGTCGGGGCCAGCCTGAAAACAATAACTCACGAACTATCTCGAATGCTAGCGACACGGATACCGGCTATATACCTGCTACAGTAAATTCTACCTAGCAAGGATCTTCCTAAGCGTGTACCTCAAACCCATTGCTCGCTAACTCGGCGGGTCCAACCCTCGATTGGATCGGGGATAAGGTTGAACTTCTGCTGCTTAGTTCCAGGTCCATAGGTATAACCCGGGCTCCTGTCACGTTCGCCAAGGTGTTAATGCCGTAACCTCTATCGGAGAACACATCATGTGGCGCAGTTGGACAAAGATGTTCAAAGGCCTCATATCCATCTATTGTCTCCTGGCATTCACGTCCGTAGCCAACGCAGCCTTCGAGCTGCCCGAAGGTGAACAGATTACCAATCCAATCGTCATCGGTCGCGGGATTCCCCAAAAAGAGGCCTACGAATTGTTTGACCCGAGGATTGGCCGGAATTTTGATATTCGAAATCTCTGGATTCGCGCCGACATGCGTGTTCGCCCAGAGTACAGAAATAATGTCTGTTTTGGCGGTGGTATTGGAGGTGCCGGAGAGTGCAATGCTCCCCTCGGGAGCCCCAATAGCCTGATCGGCAAAGCCAACGATCAATTCGTTCAACAGCTAACCCGATTTGGCATCGGGTATGACCTGTCTCCAGATGTCAATTTCTATCTCGAATTGATCGATTCACGCACCTGGGGAGGTAACCAAGACCCTATCTCCCATACTTGCGGACCCGCTCTCAGCAGTGGCAAATCCACTTGTTCCCTTGGAATCCGCGCAGGCTACATGCTCATTCGCAACTTTGCCGGAATACAGGGCCTCGGCCTCAAGGCAGGCCGTCAATATCTCGTCTTTGGAGACCAAAGCTTGCTCGGGCACTTCGATTGGGCCAATACCGGATTCTCCTTCGACGGAATCAGGACGGACTATAATACTGACTTCATGGATTCTTCGTTCGGCTGGTTCAGACTCAGCGAGACGGATCTTCCGCAGGGTGCTCCGCTCGGAAGCGGAGGACCCAATCTCTCCCAAACGGGTCAGGAAACAAATGCCAACGGGGATGTCGATATGCTGGTTTTCTATAACCAAATCAAGGCCGTTCCATGGTCACTCATCGAACCCTTCTACATCTATTATAAGAACAATCTAGGGGCCACTGGCAATAATGCCCAAGGTCTCGGCACACCCAAGCACGGAAACCAAACCCGCCACATGATTGGGAACCGCATCGCTGTCAAAAAAGGCAGCTTCGATTTCTCTAATGAGATCGTCTACCAATTCGGACAAATGGGAGACACGGCTGCGAGCGCCAGCAGCTTGTGTGGCGACCCTGGGGGTGAGGGGAAATGTCTCCACATCAATGCTTGGGCAACTAGAAACTGGATTGGATACACCGCGTTCACCTTACCAGGAAAACCTCGCATAGCTTTCAATTTTGACTATGCCTCTGGAGACGGCCGTGCGAATTGCACCTTGAATGCAGCCTATGGGGAGTGTAAGACCGCCAACACGTTTGAAAACCTCTACCCAACCAATCACATTCACATGGGGTACATGGATGTCATGGCCTGGAAAAACATGATGAGCTTCTCAGGAAATTTCCAAGCACGTCCGACAAATGACGATCATATTGAAGTGTGGTACTCAAACCTACATCTAGCAAATGCCCGAGATAATTGGTATCGCGCAAGCCAGGGAGTCTATGTCTTTTCAAGGCCGGATAACACCGTGACCCACATTGGTGACGAAATCAGTGCCGTGTGGACGCATTTCTTCATGAATGGCATGGTTGCCTTTCAAACCGGTTATGGTCATCTGTTTCCTGGTCCGTATATTTCGCATAACTTAGGCCGCCGAGCCGTCGGTCAGGATTGGGCCTACGCTCAGCTCTGGGTAAACTTTTAGGCTTCCCATGAGCACGTCCCACACTTCTTCCTCCGATCGGGCCATGCGTCTATTCATGACAGCCTAAGGCCACCCACGCTAGCAAATCGGCCCTGAAGTTCACCATAGGTCTCTGTCACTGGAAACTGTGGGAATTCCTTCGGTAAATGTTCGGGCGGCCGAAAGAAAAACCCGGAGTCGGCCTCGCCAAGCATCGCCGTATCGTTGTACGAATCACCCGCTGCCATCGTCAGGAAGTTCAGCGATTTGAAGGCAGCCACTGCGTGCTTCTTTGGGTCCTTCATTCTCATGTGATAAGCCAGGATCCGTCCACTCCCATCAAGTTCAAGCTGATTGCAGAAAAGCGTCGGAAACCCTAGTTGGCGCATGAGCGGCTCCGCGAACTGATAGAACGTATCCGATAAAATGACGACTTGGTATCGTTCACGCAACCACGCAAGGAATTCCATCGCTCCGTCCAGCGGACCCATCTGAGCAATGACACCTTGAATGTCATTAATTTTTAACTGGTGCCGATCCAGAATCTTCAACCGCCGTTCCATAAGTTTATCGTAGTCCGGCATCTCACGAGTCGTGATCTTCAAATCTTCAATGCCGGTCTTCAACGCGACATTGATCCAGATCTCTGGCACTAGCACCCCTTCCAGATCCAAACACACCAACACTGGCTTGCGCATCTCGTCTCTCCTTCTCACCGACTAAGGCTTAGCCTGATATCAACATTCACTTGGCAGAATCTTTGCCACTTCCCGCAAAAGACTGGCTCAAGGAACGCCATGTTCTGTCCAAAGCCCGATCGAACAACCCGCCACCCCTCGACATACGTCGCCTTTCCTCCTCGTGTCGTTCGGCCCATTCCAAGGCCAACGGGAGTGGGATCAAACTCGTAGGAGCGTTCGTAAGTTCCTGCCACACCAGGCCCAACACCGTGCTCATCTGTATCGGCACAGAAACTGGCTCAATCGATCGACGGAGTCATCTCCAGCGTTTGAGCTTCCTCCCCCAGACGCCGCATCAGGGGCACGATGGCACTGACCGGCACAAACCCCGTAGAGACGTCGACGGCCTCGTGACTTGTCGGGCCGGCGTGTTCAAGGCTATTTCAAACCGTTCTTGCAATGGCTAGCTCCTCTGATCTCGGGATAACCCTGGTAAGTGGTGTCATCAACTAATCCTGACCTGAAAGTAATACCCATGTGCCGAATCAATCAAGAGGCACCCTCTCGACACACGGTACTTTGGTCTACCCTATTCCTTTGCCTTTCCATATGAAGTGATCGGCGGCCATACGGAACACCGCACCACTTGCTCCTGCTCTTTCATACCCCCAAACGGCCTCACACCTAAGGCCATCTTCGGCATTGTAGGACTCAGAAAAAGGTGTAGAGTATAACGTGCGCGGGTACATCGCCACTGACTGTTTTCACGTATAGCCCATGCAAGGCGCAACTACATAGCCTGTCAGCGCGGTGTACCCCCGCCCAATTCTCATCCTCACCGAATGGACACCACATAACATGCAAACACAGCCCATTGGCCTCCGGGAACCGAAATCTTCACATCCTGATCGCTAGCTCCTTCAGCCCGCTTCTACACCACACCTACACCTTGCTCCTTTCGTAAAGAAACCAGATAATGGCACATGGAGCCACGTATCGTATTCTCTGGCCACATCATCGGCCTCTTGAAAGAGTACATGCAGGACCTTGTCGATCAGGCCTCTCAAGAGGCGCGCTCACAAGCGCAGTTTGGTTTCTCTGTACCACCATACCGTCCTGACCAGGCCATTTCAGATCTCCTGGCCCTCTTGGATGATCGCATCGAGTCCGAAGGAGTCCAAGTTGGAATGCCAGCGGGGTTTCTCCATGACATGTGGAGTCTCTGTAATGAGGCGCTTGCTCATGTATCAGAAAGAGTCTGGTTGGAGGGAAACCTCGACAATCAACACATCGGTAAGGCACGAACACGGGAGCTGACTTATCGGGTTCTGATCGAATTCATCGAGTCACGTTCATGGGAGGGCACCTAATGTTCGCCCGCGTCATCCGCTGGTCGTTTGCGGTTATCCTGATTCAAACCAGCACTGTAGAGCTGGCAAAAGCATTGGCCGAGCGGGCGAAGCCTACCGAGAAAGAACCTCTGGTTACACTGACGACTGTCGTTACACAAAAACTTGAACAACCCGTCTATCTCACCCATGCTGGTGATGGGTCTTCGCGGCTCTTTGCCGTTGAACAGCCCGGTCGCATTCGCATACTACAGGAACAGACGATGCTCCCTGACGCCTTTCTCGACATCACGGGGCGGGTTCTTTCGGGTGGAGAACGGGGCCTCCTGGGACTTGCCTTTCATCCCGATTACCGCCGCAACGGACGGTTCTTCGTGAATTACACTAGAAAGCCGGACGGGGCTACCGTGATAGCTGAATACCACCGTGGGGCAACCTCGACTTTAGCTTCGCCCGAAGAACGTATTCTCCTCACCGTGCCTCAACCCTACCCCAATCACAACGGCGGCATGATGTCCTTCGGACCAGACGGCTACCTGTACATCGGGCTCGGCGACGGTGGATCAGCAGGCGACCCAGAAAATCGTGCCCAAAATCCAGAAGAACTGCTCGGGAAAATCCTCCGGATCGATATCGATCGAGGTGACCCGTATGGGATTCCTCCTGATAATCCATTCGCCCAAGGAGGTGGCCGTGCCGAAATCTATGCTCTCGGGTTGCGGAACCCCTGGCGCTTTTCATTTGACGGTAAAACCGGGAAGCTGTGGGTCGCTGATGTCGGGCAATATAAGTGGGAAGAAATCAACCTCGTCGCCCGTGGTGGGAACTATGGCTGGCGAACGATGGAAGGCACGCATTGTTTTAATCTACCCGCCTCTTGCAAAACAGCCCACTTCCGCTTACCACTCGCCGAATATTCACATGAAAAGGGACGCTGTTCAGTTATTGGAGGCTATGCCTACCGCGGGATGAAACTTCCTGACCTGACGGCAACCTATGTGTATGGCGATTACTGTAGCGGGGAAATCTTCGCTTTGCCCTCAATCCAGAATGACAGCCACGTCATCGCTCCGCGTCAGCTGCTCAAGACGTCCTTGAACATTTCCTCCTTCGGGGAAGATGCAACCGGCGAGCTTTACGTCCTAGATCACAACGGCGGCATTTACCGGCTTTCTGCGCCATGATAGAGGATCAGCGAAGGTCGTCCTTAGCTCGCCGATGGTTATCTCTCGCACCAGTCACCAAGGAGAAACAGGAATGGTGCCCAAGAACTTTTGGTTGATGAAGTCAGAGCCCTCCACATTCTCAATCGACGATTTGCGGCGATCACCCAACCAGACCACCTCTTGGGATGGCGTGCGGAACTATCAGGCTCGTAATTTTATGCGAACG
This sequence comes from Nitrospira sp., assembly GCA_041743145.1. Taxonomy (GTDB): domain Bacteria; phylum Nitrospirota; class Nitrospiria; order Nitrospirales; family Nitrospiraceae; genus Nitrospira_D. The sequence goes on from JBGTNJ010000074.1 coordinate 42,231, forward strand.
ATGGCGGTCGGCGATCATGTTCTCTTCTACCATAGCAATGCCGACCCGCCTGCGGTCGTGGGCATCGCGAAGGTCGTGAAGACCGCCTACCCCGATTCCACGCAATTCGACAAGAGGGACAGGCACTACGACCCAGCCAGCATCCCGTCGCAGCCCAGATGGGACATGGTCGACATCAAATATATGAAAGCATTTCGCAGGCCTCTGACGCTGGATGAACTGCGGATGGATAGCAAACTTAAGGGGATGGTTTTGCTACGGAAAGGCTCTCGGCTTTCCGTTCAGCCCGTGACTCCGCTGGAGTGGAAACACATCATCACCTTGGCAAAAGAGTGAGCGGTACCAGCGTTAGGTGCTCGCTTTGCCATCGTCCATGTGGCGATGCTGCCAGTCCAACCACGCATGGCCAAGCTCATGCGCCAGGATATATCGACGGCGGGTCACTGGAAGTCGCTTTCGCACATAGATGGTTTTGGTGTCGTCATCCCAAATTCCATCGGCATTCGCATCCCGCTTATCCATCTCCGCATCGGAGAGCTGTCGGACTGAAATCCTGTACCCGAATGGGAGGACAACTCGATTGGGAATACGCAACATCTTCCTTCGTTCTCTGAGCATCGTCACCATCGTTCACTCCCTCTAGCCTCACAGTGGAATTAGCCTACCATAATCAGATAGTCAGAGTGTCTTCATTTTTTCATCTTATATATCAGTGCCTTACGGTGTCTCACGGGCACATTGTGTCTAAATCTCATTTGGTCACTTCATACAGTCTTACCCATTCCACCAGTGAAGAAATTTGTGTATGATCGCCTCATGGATACGGTCATTGGCGAACCATACCCCACTTCATACCCCAACTGCGTCCGCCTGGCTGGAGTGAAGGTCAGAGGCCGTGGAGAGGTTAAGAAGCTCGGTGCAACTGGCCTGCCGCTGCATGCCGGAGACCCTGTCTTGATCGAGGTAGAAGGCGAACTGACGTACGGCATCGTTCATACAGAACCCTACTCAACACCGTTCCTTCCTCCTATGCGAGCCATGAAATCTATCGTGCGGTTGCCCGATACAGACGAAAAGGCCTTGATCACCAGACTTGAGCAACTTTCCCAGGATGCAACCGCATATTGCCGTGCCAAAGCCGCTGAAATCGGCCTTCAGCTCAAGCTGGTCGAAGTCTATGGGGCCATGAGTCGCCGGCAGCTCACTTTTGTCTACACGGCTGAAGATCGGATCGATTTCCGAGATCTGGTTCGAGACCTGGCACGTCGGTTTGGCGGTCGCATCGAAATGCGTCAAGTCGGGGTACGGGAAGAGGCCAGGCGGCTCGGTGGGATCGACACCTGTGGCCTCGTGCTGTGTTGCGCAAGTTTTCTGACCGATGTGAAGCCCATCACGGCGAAACAAGCCAAAAAGATGGATCTGGCGATTGATGACCCCCGATTGTTGGGAGTCTGCGGTCGACTGAAATGCTGTTTGATATTCGAAATGATGGACACTCAGGGAATGATCGCACCTCAAGCCCAACACCTCATCACACCGAGCAGACCCAATTCCTCTTCCCCGCCAACCCAGGAGTCATAGTCCAACCTCTCCCAACTTTGTATCTTGTTGTGGGACTTTGACTTGCAAATTACCGAATCCTTTTCGCCAACCCCCTCTCTAATCATCAATCGAATGTAGAGGTGTTCCTCGACCTGGATGGGCTGGGCGAGCGCTCCTCACACTTAGGAGGGTTATTACAATGAGAAAGGGACTGTTAGCCATTGTCGCGATGGCGGCTGTTGGATGTAGTGGAGTGGCCACCCCAAAGGTCGTGAGTGGGGAACCAGGCAGTCCAGCCGTCGGATATGATATCCATGTTCAGGCACCTCACATGATGCCAGACGGGACGCCAGGGGGTCCGTTCCACCACTACTGCAAAGGCATTTCCGACAAGATTCTTCAATGCCTTCTCTTCGAATCCACCGATCCAAAAGCACCCTTGGTCGCGGTCGAATATTTTATTGCCAAAGACCTCACCCGAAAGCTCCCTGCCATTCAGTGGCACCGTCATTTTCACGATCATAAGGTAGAAATTGCGACAGGCCGAGTCCAAGTTTTTGGTGTGCCTCCTGACCAGGCCACCAAAATAGCTGAAGCCGCAGCAGAGACCGACGGGGTCATCTATCAACTTTGGCAGCACGGACAAGAATTTCCGGATGGCACTGTGACGTTCCCGCAATCTCTTGGACACAAATTCCCTGGATATTCCGACAAGTAAGTTACCCGAATGAAACGAGCCTGGCCCTCTCCCCCTTAACTGGAGAGGGCCAGGCGTCCATTCACACAAGATACCAGAGGGGTTATGACAGAATGCCAAGCGCGCCGGTCTTTGACCTTGACGGTGGTTGTTACGGGAGCGCTGATATCATGGAGTCCCGCTTCCTTTGCCGCCGACGAAGCCGTACTCAACCCACGAGTGCCCATCGACCAAATCGAAACCGCTAAGACCTGGACAAATCCTCTTCCTGCAACAGAGGAAATCATTGAGAAAGGCAAGAGACTCTTCCAGGGAAAAGCCTTCTGCGTGACCTGCCATGGGAAAGACGGAAGAGGATTAGGCGCTGATATTGAGCCCGGCACGCTCAGAGGTCCCCTACCGAGAAACTTCACGGACCAGGACTGGCAGGCGACTCGAACAGACGGCGAACTCTTCTGGATTTTGAAGAACGGGAGCAAAGGCACCGCGATGGCGCCGTTTATTCCGCTTATTCTGACTGAGGAAGAAGCCTGGCAGGTGCTGCGTTACGTACGATCGTTTGGCCAGACCCAGGGCAAACCCGAAGCGAACCGACAGCCGTAAAAGGTTTGACGGATTTCTCTCGTGTACCACACATACCTTCACAAACCGGTGGCTCCTGGGCGCTCTTGGTCCTGAAAGAGTGACTGGACCGTCTCTCCTGCCAATTCCTTCTGCACAGCCTTGTCCCGTCGACGCAAGAGAGCGGACACCCGATCACTGCTCTCAAGGTGGGGCACGACCCATGGTGGGGTTCCGTTGCGAACGCTATCCAGCACTTCTTTCACGAAGATCAGCTCTGGTGACTTGATAAGGCTCACCCCTTCCGGTTCTTGAAGACGCCCCACAAACCCATTTTCAATGAGCCGCTCGACTTCTTCCTCCACCAAAGATAAGGGCATGTTCAGTTCACTCGACAGCTCAGGCAGTCTCAACGGACGATCCCCCTTCAGGTAGTGATGTCCAAGGACTCGTAATACTTTAAGGGCCAACTGCTCACGAAACTCAAAGGTACCCTGTTCCCACAGCATGCGAGACAAATAGGCAGTAGGATATTGGTGGAAAAAGGAGAACTGTGCGCCGATGAGCACGATCATCCAACCTGCATACAGCCATAACAGGAACAGAACCAACACTGCAAAACTGGAATAGATCGCGCTGTACTTGGCTGAAGACACAACGAATTTCGCAAAGGCCTCGCCAGCGATGATCCAGAGGATGGCCGCAGCCACGCCTCCGACCAGCGCGGAGCGCAAGTGGACATCCGTGTTGGGGATCATCTTATAGAAGAAGGTGAACACGCCGCATAACATCAAGAAGGGAATCAGTTCACCGCTCCACACAACCAGTGTCCCGAGCGGCTCCATCTCCAGAAGACTCTCCACGACGGTGTGGTTTTGGAGTGACGCCAGCAGGCCGAACGCGCTCAAGACCAGGACCGGACCCACGAGCACCGCGCTTAAGTAGTCGGCAAACTTGCGTCCCCATGTCCGTCCCTCCTTGACCTGCCAGATCGCGTTCAGGGCTTGCTCGATCTTATCGATCAACGAATAGGTCGTATAGAAGAGGCCGCCTATGCCAACGACACCCAACACGCCGATTTTAATGTTGTCAACAAAACCGACAATGATGTTCGTAATTTCCTGACCCTTCGGTCCAAGTGGTTCAAGAGCCTGGGCTAACGACGGTTCGATCACATGATGAACGCCGAAAGCCTTCAAGACCGAGAACATCACGGCCAGAAATGGCACGAGAGAAAGCAGCGTGGTAAAAACCAGCCCGGCTGCCCGGGCATCGAGCAAGCGATGGCGAAACTCCATGCCGACCGCGGTGGCCAGTCGGAGCACCCGAGTGCCGAACCGCTGGAGCAATGGCATGGTCGACAGATCCTTGGTCCAAAGATCCTGCTTCGCAAATTGATACATGCGCGTGGAGCTGGCCATAGGTCCTGCTGCTCCGAGCAGGGTGTTCACATCGTTTCAGTACAACAGAGCGGTAGCGAATAACTACTGAGCTCGTCAGGATACCATCCCAGGATGGATTTCCCAAGGGGGCGGCACACGGGTGCTGCGAATTGAACGGTTGTTACTGGCGGCGACAACGCTGTAGCTGAAGTCTTATAGGTGGTTTCTGTCGTGCAGAACAAGAACTCTCATCCATTCGTATGCCCATTCTTCGCTTTTTCATGAGCCTGGACGTATCTTATCGGCCAATACACAACCCAAGGCTTATGGAAGGAAGCACGTCCTGATGAGAAACGAGCTAAAGCTGTCACTCAACCAGGATGCTGAAGATTTCCTCCGCAAGTCTGCAAAGTATGCGACCTTGTCTTTGCCTCCCGACTGGAATACACAGCCCTCAATCGAGCGGCGGCCTCCTGTAAGCCGCTGGCCGCCGCTCATGCAAGGCGCAAACAATTTATTCACACCGACCGGACTGTTCCCAAAATGCTCCCCCTCTTCCGCTCGATTTCAGTGCGGAATCTTCGCACCGAGCACGTCGACCTGCTCGATTTGCGGCGCTTCGGCAAGCAACTCGGATGCCTTGGCCATCAGTGCTGCCGCGATCGGGCCAGCCAAATGTGCCTTGCGGCCTGCCTCATCGGCAAAAGCATCAAATATGCCAAATGTCGCAGGCCCCAACCGCAGTGCGAACCAGATCGGCGTCGTAGCCTCCTGATTCGCCAGGGCGAGCCCGCTTTCAAGAAACTGGGCGACATCCGCTTCTTTCCCTGGTTTGGCTTTCAATCGCACGAATAAAGCAACTTGCACCATGGTAGTCACTCCTATACGAGGTTAAATGAGGTTAAACCGCGTGAGTAAAAGTGTAATGATGACTGTTAATCCATACTAGTGGCAGGAATGACAATTATGATACAGTTATCGCCATGCGGATTTATGTGGTTGCCCTCAATGAAGTCTTCGACACCGGGTTAACCACTCTTCTTGACACCTTCAGTACGGCGAACGACCTGGCGCAATCCGCTGGAACCCCTTCGACCCGTTTCGATGTTACGGTCGTGGGAGTTCGTTCCCGCGTACACACTAGTCACGGATTGTTGGTACCCATCCGGTCGGCGACACGACTTGCGCGTCCAGATGTCGCCCTCGTACCTGCGCTCGGGGCGAAGATGCCTGAGACCCTGCGAGTTGCGCTTGAACGGCGGGACGTAAAGGACGCACAAGCACTCCTGCGTCGCTGGTCTGGCAGCGGCACTCTGGTTGGCGCGGCATGCACGGGCACGTTTGTCCTTGCTGGCACGTCGCTACTCAATGGCCAGAATGGGACGACATCCTGGTGGCTCGCCCCGTTCTTTCGTGAACGGTACCCGCATGTCATGTTAGAGGACTCACGGATGCTCGTGAGTTCATCCCGCTTCGTCACCGCCGGGGCCGCGCTGGCGCACCTCGATTTGGCGCTGTGGCTGGTGCGTCACAAAAGCCCGGTACTGGCGGCCCTGACGGCTCGCTATCTGGTGGTTGAGCCACGGCTATCGCAGGCGGGATTCTCCATTCCTGACCACCTTGCGCACTCGGATCCGCTCGTTGAACGGTTCGAGCGATGGGCACGGGGCCAGCTGGCTGACGGCTTTTTGCTCAGCGAGGCGGCTCGCGCAATCGGGACAAGCGAACGGACCCTGGCGCGTCGTCTGCAATCCGTGCTGGGCAAATCCCCGCTCACCTACGTCCAAGATCTTCGCGTCGAGCACGCGGTACACCTGCTACAGACGAGCAGTGCCAGCATTGACCAGATCGCCACCCAGGTCGGATACGCAGACGGGGTGACGCTGCGCACACTCATTCGACGCAAGCTCGGTCGCGGCGTACGCGAGCTACGTGCAGGCAACTGATCGAAAGGAAACGAAACACGTCTGACATGCGTCTCGCTTTTTCAACGGCGGTGGAGATCTGGTTTCTTTGGCAAGTCGACAGAAATAGCCCAAACAGACACCCCGCTTCGGATAACCTAGTCTGGAGTCGACATCCTCTTCCTCGTCAGTCCTTTCCCACCGTTTCTTCACCAGTTGAAGCCCACTAAGTGCCCCACTCATTCTCCGTGAAAGTAGCCAACTCTTAGTTTTTTACTCCCTCATCGCTCATAGAAATCCAAGTCCTACTCGGAGAGTCGATTGTACTGCTTTGTACTCAATCCCATCTTATTCCATCCCGCTCAGGCCTGCTCCAGCCAACGTTCATTTTTTTCGACCTTTTGGGTCAAATTGAGCCCAATGAGCCTGAGCAGCTGGTGGAGAGTCCTGGAAACGCTTTCATGATCCACGAGGCGTACGATAAATATTCAAACCAGGTTTTATTTTGAGCACGTGTATAGTTCCATCCGATTAAGCTCGCTCAATCCGTAGCAAGTTTGTCTCCTGTTCGTTTGCTGCCCCTGACCTAGTGTGATAGGGTCTGCCCTCATGCCGGACTCCGTTTCCTCCTTCACCCTTGTCGATGTTCCCGGCGCAGTGCCTCTGCTGGGCCACCTCGGTACATTCAAGCAACGCCCGTTGGAATCCCTTTCCTCGTGGTGGCGCCAGCACGGCGATGCGCTCCGCTTTCGCCTAGGCACGAGGACACTCTATCTTTTCAGTCATCCTGATCTCGCCGAGGAGGTCCTGGTCAAACAATCCGACCGCTTTGTGAAGGTCTACGACCCTCAGCGGCCAACCGGCCTCGCACTCGTCCTGGGTAATGGATTAGTGACGAGTTCAGGCGAGGCCTGGAAGCGACATCGCCGCATCATCCAGCCGATCTTTCACCGCTCGCGCATCGCTACGATGGCCGATCGCATGGCCCAGGTAGGCGAGCAGCGGATTGCCGCATGGGAACACCATGCGGGAGGTACGATCGATATCGCAGCGGAGATGATGCTGCTGGCCCTCGAGGTGATCTCACAAACGATGTTCAGCACCAGCATGACCCAGCACATCGAGAGGATCAGTCACGCCCTCCGCGTAAGCATCAAGTACGCCTTCGACTCGTTCAGTAATCCACTATTTCTTCCACTATGGGTGCCCACCGCACGCAACCGTGAATTCCATTCGGTGATGCAGTTTATGGACGGACTGATGTATGGGTTGCTGGCCGAACGGCGCCACAGCGGTGCGCACCGTGGTGACCTTCTGGATCTGCTCCTTCAGGCTCGGGACGAAGAGACTGGTGAGGGACTGACCGATCAGGAGCTACGCGATGAAGCGTTGACCATCTTTGCCGCAGGACACGAGACCACCGCGAACGCGCTCGCCTGGACCTGGTACCTCCTGGCAACCCACCCCGAAGCGAGAGAGCGTTTTCACGAAGAAGTCGACCGCGTCCTCCAGGGGAGGACACCCACTGCCGACGATCTTCTAAACCTCCCCTATACACGCGCACTGTTTGATGAATCGCTCCGTCTGTACCCGCCAGCACCGGCAGTTCAGCGCAAAGCCGCGACTCGCACGACCGTCGGTGGCGTGTCACTGCCGGAAGGAGCATTCGTCTTAGTCGGCACGTACAACCTGCACAGACATCCAAACTTCTGGACGAACCCCGAACAATTTCGGCCGGAACGATGGCTGAATGGGGAACGACTTACCTCCCGCTATGCTTACATGCCATTCGGCGCGGGACCGCGCACCTGCGTAGGGCTCCATTTTGCGTCAATTGAAGGGCCGCTCCTGCTGGCTCTGATCGGTCGTCACTACGATCTCGAGTTGGCGCAAGACAGGGTAGAGCCCCATCTCATGGTGACCTTGCGGCCCAAGGGTGGCATCCGGATGACGCTCCATCGGCGGCAGGTCCCAGTTGCATCGGCCATCGCAAATTAACTGCACGTGTTTCACAGCTCCGCGCACGAGGCGACCATACACTCGCGGGCCTGTGCCTGCCTGACTGGCCTTGAAGCGGATACTGCCACAGCCCTATGCTCCGTTGCCGCCTCCGGCGCAAAACAGGGTATGGAGGGAGAAATACGGACGAACATGATTGAATCCGTGGTAAAAGTGTGCCTGGCGAACTCTGTGCATTCTCGTAGATTGCTTGACGCCGACGATTCAAGAGGTCATCGTATGCACAGCGAGTCTGCTCCGATGGAAGCGCGGTTTCATTTGTTGTATCCTCAGGTACTTGATGAATCCGCACGAGAGCGGCGAACCGACCAGGAACGCCTGCGTGATGACCAGCTGCGGATTCTTTTACCAGAGATCTCTCCATTGACTGTATCCATTCGACTATGATCGACAGCTAGAGTTCACTGAAGACGGAACCCAATAGCTTGGTCAGAAGGAAAGAAGCACAATCTGCATATTAGACGGGAGATGCATTCATCTCCCAATCCCCTCCGTTTTCACCAACTCGGATCATGAAATCTGTCTGTTCACATACGGTTGATCAAACCGATGCATCACGACAGCAGTAACTCAATTACCACTTCTATGATGTTCAGAATAAAAAAAGGGTTGGATTTGCCGATCAGCGGGAAACCGGAGCAGCGTGTCCATGTCACCAAAGCGGTCCGCCACGTTGCCGTTCTAGGTGTGGATCATATAGATCTCAAACCTGCCATGCTGGTAGCCGAAGGAGACAAGGTCAAGATCGGCCAAGCGCTGTTCGAGCACAAGAAGCTACCAGGCGTGCGCGTCACTGCTCCAGGCGCCGGCGAGGTGATTGCCATCAGGCGTGGAGCTGAACGCATACTCCAGTCAGTCATCATCCAGCTTGACAAAACCGAAGACGAAGAGCCCTTCACTGCATACGGTGCCCATCAACTGGCCAGCTTGACTGAAGCGCAGGTTGTGGACAATCTTTTGGCATCGGGTCTGTGGGTGACATTACGCACGCGTCCCTACAGCAAGATCCCCGACCCGTCCACCCGTCCGGCGGCAATCTTCGTGACGGCTATGGACAGCAACCCGCTGGCCGCCGATCCCGTTCCGATTATTGCTGCAGAGGCTAAGTCGTTCGGCCATGGCCTGACTGTGCTCTCTCGCCTTGGCACCATGCCGCTGTGGATGTGCAAGTCACCCGAAGCCGAACTGCCGCTGCCACAGGGTTTAGACCAAGTGCGCCAGGCGAGTTTCGAAGGCCCCCACCCAGCCGGTCTGCCGGGGACGCACATTCATTTTATTGAACCGGTAGACACACGCAAGAGCGTTTGGCACCTCAACTACCAAGAAGTGATTGCTATCGGCAAACTGTTTACCAGCGGCCGGTTATGGACCGAACGCATTGTGGCGCTAGGCGGACCCCAGGTCAAACAGCCGCGTTTGTTGCGCACCCGGCTCGGCGCCTCCATTGAGGAACTGGTCGATGGTGAGCTTCAAGAGGGTGAGCACCGCGCCATCTCTGGCTCGGTCTGGTCTGGGCGTCACGCAGTCGGCTGGTCGTCCCATCTGGGGCGCCATCATCTGCAGGTGTGCGTGCTTCAGGAAGGAACAGAACGAGAGTTTATGGGCTGGCTCTCACCAGGGTGGAGGAAATACTCCCAGTCCAACGTCATGCTGTCG
>JBGTNJ010000075.1:0-16488 GCA_041743145.1 Nitrospira sp.
TCCCCCAAGGGGTTGCCGACCTCGATCACCGGCTGGAGCGCCGTCAACGCCAGGACGTTATCGGCTACGGCCGCCGCCGCCACCGTGCCGGCAGAAACTTTCAAAAATTGTCGCCGTGACAAGAACATTGGTGCTACCTCCCATTAGTATTATGAGGAAGACGCAGTGAGTATGAGAAAGATCAGCATTCTTGTTTTGTGTTGCCTTCCATTTCCTGAGATCTACGCGTGGTCAACTGAACATGCATCACAGTATTGACTGTCGTCTGCTCATTGACGAGTTGGGAACAAGCATGACTCTGGCGTGAGTCAGAGTTGACGTACCAAACATTCACGACGACGTAGTTTAGCGGAGTGCTATTGAGATGAGGGAAAGAAAGACTACCGGCTGAGTTTGTAGAAACTACGAGGTTTCGGTGGACTAACTACCGTAGTGCGTGCAGGTATCACGAGGCTGTGATTAACCCATGCGCCATTGCGTATTTGACGAGGTCAGTCGTCGTATGGACGTGGAGTTGTTCCATGATCTTGGTCTTGTGAAACTCAACGGTACGATGAGAAATCTTCAGTTGGTCGGCGATTTCTTTCGCGGACAATCCCTCGGCAACCAGTTGCAGAATCTCGTGCTGCCTTGTCGTTAAGTCGTCGATCGTGGCCAAACGAGGTTGTGTCGGTTTGAGGAAAGACGTCACAACTTCTTTCGTAATGAGCGAAGTGACGTAAAACTTGTCGTTCATCACGGACTGCACCGACTGCAGCAATTCAGTGGCCGCCGATCGTTTCAGTAAATAGCCGGACGCTCCTGCTCTGAACGCTGCGTCGACATAAGCCATGTCGGCATGCATCGTGACGAAAATCAATTTTACTGCGGGAACCTGCTTCTTGAGTTTCTTCGCCGCCTCGATGCCGTTCAGACGAGGCATTGAAATGTCTAATATCACGAGGTCAGGTTGGAGGTTTATAGTGGCTTCAATCAAGGCACGACCCTCTTCTACGGATCCTACGATGTCGCAATGGTCTTCCAGCAACTTCTTGAATCCCTCGAGTACAAAAGTATGGTCGTCAGCCAAGAGAATTCGTGGTTTCTTCATGTCGCGCTCCAGAGAATGGAATTTTCACAACGATGCGTGTTCCTCGCCCTAGCTCAGACTGAATGTCCAATCGACCTCGCACGGACCGCACGCGCTCCCGTATGTTGACCAGACCTAACCCGGGATGGCGAGCTTGAATGTCCTTGAGATCGAAGCCGACACCGGTGTCGTAGATCGACAGCGCAATCTCTTGGTCGTCACAGGTCAATTCGAGCTCCACACGTGCGGCGCTGGCATGTTTCACGATGTTAGCAAGACTCTCCTGCGCAACTCGGTAAAGACAACTGGCAATATCGCGTGGCAAAGGATCAGCCGGCTCTTCTTGGACGATTACTGCCTTAATCCCTGTCTGTTCTGACCATTCACCGGCCATGCGCTTGAGCGCCGCAGTGAGACCCAGATCGTCCAAGATGGAGGGATGGAATTGGTATGCCATATGGCGAACATCATCAGAGATCCGTGCCAACCGTTGACTTAGGGACTGAATCGTCTCCTTCACTTGGGTCGTCATGGTCGATGGATCGGACAGCATATTTCCAATTTCAATGACCACCAAAGCCAGTCGTTGGTTGATGTCGTCGTGGAGCTCCCGCGCAATACGCCGACGTTCTTCTTCTTGTGCCATCATCAATTCGGTGGTCAATGACTGCAGCTGCCGCTCCGTTCTCAACCGGTCTGTGATGTCTCGCACGATTACGGTAAAGGTTGTCTTCTTACCGACGATCAGCTTTGAGATGCTCGCCTCTGCGGGGAACTCACTTCCATCCTTCTTCATGCCGAACACATCACGCCGTTGTGCCATGCGAAGAGCGGAATCAAGAGCTTTGGCGAACACGTCATGGTCTGCATGATCGATCCAAAATCGTTCGGGAAGCAACAGATCGATCGGTTTCCCTAGCACTTCACCCGGATTATAACCGAACAGCTTCACCGCTCCTTGGTTAAAGAGTGTAATGGATCGATCATATTCCGTCACAATAATGGCGTCCTCGGCGATGTCTAGGATGCCGGCAAGCCGTCCTTGTGATAGGCGCAGCGCTTGTTCAGTCCGTATGTGTTCGGTAATTTCCATGACCAAGGTGTGATTGACGGTGGCGAGTTCCTGGGTTCTCTGTACGACCTTGTGTTCTAGATCTTCATTAGCCTTCTGCAATCCCGTTTCAGCCTGTCGCCGTTTCCAGGCTAACCACACGAGAACCCATAAAATGACAATCGTAATCGACCGGTTCCCAATCTGAATCCAAGGCGGCAAATTGGCGAACCATGGAATCCCAAGCCCTCCGAATATAGTGAGGACCGATCCTGCTCCAGCGGCTAGGGCCGGCATCCATGAAAAACGTGAGGCTGTCGCGACTAAAACGACTATGACATAAAACTCATGGTCGGCGAAGGCGGTCGGCGAATGAATGTCAAAAGAAAATAACCCTGCTAGGAGCAGGGCCATGAAGCCGATCAGGAAGGATTCTCTCGCTCGAGCGTTCATACGCATGGTGTCGTGCCACGGAATGAGTGCAGCTGTTGCTTAAGGTTATCGAGGATGATAGGTGCGCGTCAAATGAGGTTTATTGATAGACTGGACGATATGGACACCTGGCAACCTCTTATTGAGTGGGAAGTACGTTCCACTGGTACAGCCACAGCTAGGCCGAATCTTTACCTGGCTACGAGCGGGAATTCCACAAGCCTCGTAGTTATTGTCTCTTAAACCAGTAGTTCTGTACTGCATCTTGTCTCTCCAAGCCTGTTACACTGCGGGAACGTTTTAAGCCGTCCGCACCGTTGCTGGTGTGTTTAAATTGCAGGAGACATATTCATTTATATGACGAGGTGAGCACGCTATGAAGATAGTCGCATTGCCATTTGCTAGATCACCGTTTTCCATGTTGAGCAAGGAAGTTTGGGAGAGAATTGTGATGTCGAGCGTGGCGATCGTCTTCACGTCGACGTTGCCGGTTTTAAGTCTCTATGCAGGGGAACCGGAGCAGATCACATGGGGATATGAAGGTAATCTAGGACCACTCCATTGGGGTAGTCTTGGGCCAGAATTTTTCCTCTGTGAGAAAGGTAAGGCCCAATCACCGATCGATTTGTTGCGCACCCATAAGACTCCACTAGATGGCATTCATTTTTCTTATAGAGACGCTCCTTTTCATGTGGTCAACAATGGGCATACGTTACAGGAAATCGAACCGCTTTCCGAAACGATCAAGTCCCGTTATCCCAAACACGGCCAGACAGTACTTCATTTTGATAAAGACAGCACTATTGTGTTCGACGACGACCTCTATTTACTTGAACAATTCCATTTCCATGCCCCAAGCGAGCACACGGTTGATCAGAAGCACTATCCGATGGAACTGCATCTGGTGCATCACAACGAGCGGCATGAGGTAGCGGTGGTGGCCGTCTTCATGGAGGAAGGTAAGCATAATCCGTTTTTCGAGACCTTCTTGGAGCATGCTCCTCCACAGGTAGGGGAAATTGTGGATGACCATGACCACACAGTCAACCCGATAGATCTCTTGCCCGAACGACGCACTTACTACCGATACTCCGGATCCTTTACCACTCCACCCTGTTCTGAAGGCGTCATCTGGGCAGTTCTGCACGACCCTATCGAAGTTTCAGCTGAGCAGATCAAGAAATTCCGCATGCTCTTGGGTTACGATAATGTGCGGCCGACGCAACCTCTGCATAAGCGCTTTGTGCTGGAGCCTAATCTCATATACACGACCGAGTACACGACCGAGATAAAGAACTGATTTTGATATTTCGTCTTTGGGCGAGATGTGAAGCCATGAAGTCGATCAGGACGGATTCTCTCGATTGAGCAATCGTACGCATGATGTCGTACCATGGAATGAGCTGCGTTGTTGCTCAAGATTGTCGAGGATGATAGGCGTCCGTCAGACGTGGCTTATCGACAGGCTGGACAAGTGTGGGTGACCGAACTATTCCCAAGAATCGACGGCGAAGCTAAGGTACGGGCCTCTCAACCCTCAGTCATCTCAAAGATTTGGAAGTGCTGCTGGTCGATGAGATCATAGTCGTCCACCAGTCGATAGCCGGCGGCTTCCATTTCGAGACGGACTTGTTCTTTGGCGATTCGATTGCCGAACATGCCGGAGAAGAACCCACGAGGATGGAAATCGAGGATCGCGACGCGCCCGCCCGGCCTAAGCGACGACGCGAGGGAGCGAAAATAGGTTTCTCGATCGATCATCTGATGGTAGGTATTGCAGCTGAACACGAGGTCTACCGGCTCCGGAAGCCTTGGATCGCTCGGGATGGCTCGGACGGGTCGCACATTCGGAGTCCCTCGCGCGACCATTTCTTTAAAGATCATGTCTAGTGCCGCCATATTGATATCAACCGCATAGACCGTTCCTCGTGGGCCTACTGCCTTGGCCAGATGCCAGGTAAAGTACCCTCCGCCGGAACCTAAGTCTGCAACGCGCGACCCCGGGGCAATCGACAATTTTTCGATGACCCCTTGTGGCTTCTGCCAAGTATCTCGCGAGGGATCATTGAGGCGCTGATAGGCAACCTCAGCACAACCGGTGAGGCCCAGACTGACAATCAACGCGAGAATCATTCCTGTACGTAGAGCCTTGTGGATCACGGAGCCTTCCTTTCTGCTTAAAACCGCTGTTTCAGGTCAATGACCATCAGCAGTATAGGTAGATGCGGAGCCAACATCTTGTCTGACGATTTAGTCAACGTCGTTTACGTTATCGCTCGCGTCAACGCCAACGCTTCCGGCTCCACCGCCTCCGGTGTCGTGTGTGGCTCGAGCGGCCGATGCTGAGCCGCGATCATCGCGTAAAACACAGGCACGACAAACAAGGTAAAGATGGTACCGACCGTCATGCCTGTCACCAAGACCATGCCGATGCTGTTCCGCGCGGCCGCTCCCGGACCTGCGGCCAAGACCAGCGGGAGATGCCCAAAGACAGTGGCTGCCGTGGTCATCAGCACAGGTCGCAGGCGAGTCATGGAGGCCTCGCGAACTGCCGTCACGCGAGAATAGCCCCGAGTCTGCAGTTGGTTGGCGAATTCCACGATGAGAATACCGTTCTTGGCAATCAGCCCGACCAGTGTGATCAGACCGACTTGGGAATAGATGTTAATCGTCGTGAGGTCCAGAAAGCTGACCACCAGCGCACCTGCGATTGCAAGCGGAACCGACCCGACGAGAACGATGAACGGATCACGGAAACTCTTGAACTGGGCGGCCAGCACTAAATAGATCAAGATCACCGCGAAACCGAGTGTAACAGTAAGCGCCTCTCCCTCTTGCCGGAGTTGTCGTGACTCACCGGCATAGTCGAGGACGACGCGGGGGCCGATTGAAGCGGCTGCCGTTTCAAACACGCGGAGGCCTTCTTCCTTCGTGACCCCGGGTTTGAGGCCTCCGAAGATGCGGACCGCATTGCGTTGTTGGAAACGGTTCAAGGTGCGAGGCGCGGTACTTGTCTCGATGTGAGTGAATGTCGAAACCGGCACCAACTGACCGCCTGGTGTCTTGATTTTGAGGTCGAGCAGCGGATCAAGCGTCGCGCGATCCTTATCGCCGAGTTGAGGGATGACTTTGTAGCTGCGATCGAAGTAATTGAACCGATTGACGTATCCACCGCCGAGCAACGTACCCAGCTCGCGCCCGACTCCGGCCAAGTCAAAGCCCAAATCAGCGAGTCGCTCACGATCCAAGATGACGCGTGCCTGTGGCAGATCGATCTTCAGGTCCGTGTCTACATACAAGAACCTGCCGCTCTGCCTCCCTGCGCCTAACATGGAACTGATTACTTCGAGCATCTGCTCGGCGGGGGCATCGCTCTGTAGAACCAGCTCTACGTCGTACTGACCGGGGGTAGGGAGAGGCGGGTCCAATCTGGGAAAGACCCGGAGCCCCGGCACCTGCGATACGGCGACATAGACGTCGTCATACATCTCTTCGGTTGAACGTGCTCGATCGTGCCAATCTTTGGCCACCACACCACCGAAGCCTCCCCAGGCGGTGGTGAGCGACCAGGTATAGTCGGATTCGGGGATGGCCGTGATTGCTTTGACGATTTGGAAGTGTTGGCGATTAGTGGCGGCGACGGTGGAGTCCGGCGAGGCTTCGAAAAACAGACTGATATGGTTCTGGTCTTCTACGGGAGCAAGCTCTTGACGCGAGAAGTGATAGAGCGGCCAGGCTGCGATCGTGACGAGGAGTGCCGCAACCATGATCCCCCATCGCATCGCCAGTGCGCCATCAAGCATCCGCCCATAGGTCCGACGGAGCGATTCAAAACCGCGTGTCACCTGTCTCGTCAGTGCCCCTTCCTTTCCCTCCGGGTGCACGAAACGCGAACTCATCATCGGAGAGAGCGTGATCGCGACGATGCCAGACAAGACCACTGCGACAGCCAGAGTCATAGCAAATTCGAGGAACAGGGAGCCGGTCAGGCCGCCTTGGAAGCCGATAGGGGCATAGACGGTGGCGAGCGTGATCGTCATGGCGACGATCGGGCCGAGCAGCTCACGGACGGCGGCTTTCGCGGCCTCGATTCGGGATTGTCCCAGACGGACATGCCGTTCCACATTCTCCACCACCACGATCGCATCATCCACGACCAAACCGACGGAGAGGACGATTGCAAGGAGGGTGAGGAGATTCAGGCTGAAACCGAACGCGGCCATGAAGAGAGCCGTACCGATCAACGAGACCGGCAGGGCGACCAGCGGGACAAGAGCTGTACGAATCGATCCCATGAATAGAAAGACCACCACCCCTACGATCAAGATCGTTTCCGACAAGGTCTTCGTGATTTCCGTCAGCGCGTTTCGGATGAACATGGTGCTGTCCCAGACGAGTTTCATCTCGATATCACGTGGTAGGGTTGGACGGATCTTTTCGATTTCGTCACGCAGCCGGTGTCCAACTTCGATTTCGTTCGTGCCGGGCACCGCCCAAATCCCGAGGTAGACCCCTTCGATTGCGTCGTACTTGGCGATCATGTTCGCTTCTTCCGCTTCCCGCTCGATCTGCGCCACGTCCTTCAGTCTGACTATGGCACCGCCGCGGTCGGCAACGACCAGGTCTTCAAATTCAACAGTTGAACGGAGATCGGTGTTTGCCAGCAGGTTGACCTGTACTACATTGCCCTTGGTGCGGCCAACGGCAGCCAAGTAGTTGTTCTGCCGGAGGGCGCTCTGCACATCGCCGGGGGAGAGGTTGAACGACGCGAGGCGGTCTGGGTCGATCCAGATGCGCATAGCGATCTGTCGGTCGCCTTCAAACGTCACTCGTTGGACGCCGGGCAGTGTCGAGAGCTGAGGCTGCAATGTCCGTAAAAGCCAGTCTGTGATGGCTGGAACCGTGCGTTCGGTCGAGTTAAAGCTGAGGTAGAACGATGCATAGGGCCGATCAGCCCGCTGTATTTCAATCGCGGCCGGTTCGGCATCCGGTGGTAGTTCCGATCTGACCTGCTGAAGTCGCGCGGTGATCTCTGCCAATGCTGCCGTGCTGTTGTGGTTCAATTTCAGATGGACAGTGACGGTGCTGACACCGGCGCGGCTGGTCGATTCCACATAGTCGACGCCGCTGATGGCGGACACGACCCGTTCAATGGGTGTGGTGAGGAAGCCACGGACTGTTTCGGCGCTGGCTCCGTAGTAGATGGTTGTAATGACCACCTGCGAGTTTTCGATTTTTGGATATTGTTGGACTGGCAATGTCGTCAGCGTCCGCCAACCAGCGAGCAGGATCACCAGGTTGACGACAATGGCCAACACAGGATGCTTGATGAATATATCGGTGAATGATGTCTGAGTGGTGTCCGGCCTCATGCGCATCCGTTTACGGCTTCATGGCCGCGCGATCATCTTCGGATAGAGCCGAGGGCGTGTCTGCGATCGCGACGAGGAGACCATCACGGAGTTTGAAAGATCCCTGGGCCGCAATCTGCTCGCCAGGTGTCAGCCCACTATAAATGACGACCTCATCGTCCAACATCGGCCCGCTTTCGACCTGACGAGTATGTACGCGCATCCGGCCGTCGTGGTCTGATGCAAGGACGAACACCTGATCGCTTCCCGGTCCCTTGCGTAACGCACTGACCGGGATGGTGACGACACTCCGTGTCGAGCCGACGGGAACGCGAACGCGCACCGAGGCACCCGGTGCCGGTACATTTCGAGCACCCTCGATCCTAGCCCGGACCATGGCATTCCGAGTCGTCGGATCGACGCGTGCATCGAGGGCGACGATCTTGGCTGTGATGATGGGGGAATTCCCAGCCGTAGATACCTCGACGGTTTCACCGACGCGCAAACCCGACGCCACCTGCTGCGCGACTGTGAAGTCGACATGAACTGCTTCCCCAACACCTTGCAGTGTCGTCAAGAGTGTCCCTTCATCCAGGTACTGCCCGGGATGGACGTCTGCGATACCTACCCTGGCTCGAAATGGAGCACGGATTGTCTTCTTGGCAATGATCGCTTTAGTGCGTGCAATCTGTGCATGGGCGACATTCAAGTCTGCTTGCGCCCGATCCACTTCCTCCTGTGTCGTGGCAAGCTCTTGGCTGAGGATCTGTCTGCGATTCAGGACTGTCTTGGCGAGCGCGACCTGGGCCTCCTGGGCTCGCAGGTCAGCTTCCTCAACCGAGACGTCGAGTGCGACCAACAAGGTGTCGGCTTCGACGATTTGGCCTGGGATGAGCCGAACTTCGCGGACGGTCCCGGCGAGCTCGTTCTTCAGCGTAATTGATCGTAGCGCGAGGACCGTTCCGATCGAAGTAGTAGTCTGGCGGTGGTCGATGGCTCGCGCGACAGCAGTGGTCACCGATTCCATCGGCTCCGGTTGATTGGCCGAGGCTGCTTGTTCCCCCTGGATGGATTCATATTTCCACGCGGCCAGACCGATGCCCAGCAAGAGGACAATGAAAACAAGGACGATCGATCCGACCCAGCTAGGACGATTCATGGTAGGCTCACCGGACCATGTTACCAAATTTTGGTCTTTCAAGGCTGTAGGGCTTAGGTTGGGTCCCGTCAAGCGGATAGGTTTGTAAGAAATTAAACGATTGATCGACTATCTTCAATGGCATCGCGTGGAATTCAGCCGACGAGTATGGAAGTACGTGTATCGTGAGATCAAATTCCGCGCCGGAGGTTTCCACGAATATGGATGAAGTAGTCGGTCCTGACTCACGGCGTTGGATCGATGAACATGGAGACTATCTCTACCGGTTTGCTCTCGTCCGTGTCTACGATTCGAACGTCGCCGAAGATCTCGTCCAAGACACGTTTCTGGCCGCACTCCAAGGTACTCGTCGGGAAAGTGGACCAACGGCAGAGCGCCGCTGGATGGTTGGCATCATCAAACACAAGATCGTCGATCATTTTCGGAGAATGGCCAGGGAGCCGTTGCACGACGACAGTCGTTCGGACGTCCCTGCCAGAGACGATGATTTCTTAGCCGATGGTCACTGGAAGCCAGGGGTGAGGGAGAGTCGCGGGTGGCCAGACAACCCAGATGCGTTGCTTGAGCAGAGGCAATTTTGGAGTGTTTTAGCGTGCTGTCTCGACAAGTTGCCTCCCCGAGCGGCACAGGTGTTTACGCTCCGCGAGATTGATGAGATGGACACCGAAGAGATCTGTCGCCTGCTGCACCTCACGCAAACGAACTTCGGTGTGATGTTGCATCGTGCGAGAAAACAGCTGCGCAACTGCTTGTCCACTCGGTACTTTGGAAGGACTGAGGAGGCCGTACAGTCATGATCTTGGTCGCCCGCCTCTTACCGACTTGTCAGGAGATGTCGAAATTGCTCTCGGATGCGTTGGATCGGCGGTTGCCATGGCACATCCGGACGCGCATGTTCGTCCATCTTAGGATGTGCGTGCTCTGCGAGCAGTATCGGCGTCAGCTTGCACTGCTTCGTCGTCTCCTCCGGCTCAAAAACGATTCACACAGCGCGGGAGTACAGGTGTCGCAAGCTGGGCTTTCAGATGAAGCCAAGGAGCGCATCCGCCGAGCTCTCGACTCCGCCCCTTCGTCACGTAACTCTTTTTGAATTACTGTCGTCGTGCAGAAATTGGTTTGCCATGCGCGGTAATAAATAAATGTGGCTCCTCCACGACACAACACACCAGGCTTAGGTGGGTTCGATCAAGTTGCATATTTCACCGATGGCAAGCCGGTCAGGGGCTCAGGCTATCACGTGCTGGAGTGCGAGGGGGTTACCTAATAACGCGTCGCTTGCTCACTCTAATTCCGCGAGCCGCTTTTCAAGAAAGCGCCGCTCCGGCTCTTGTTTCGTAAAGGCGAGCGCGCGTTCATAGGCAGCTCGTGCCGCCACGGTTTGTCCAAGTCGTCTGAGGAGATCGGCTCGTGCAGCATGTGCCAGATGGTAGTTCGCCAACTCACTACCGGTCAGGAGTCCATCAAGCAACTCTAGCCCTTTGGCCGGCCCATCACGCATGGCGACCGCCACCGCTCGATTAAGCTGTATGACCGGGGATGGGTCGGCTCGCAAGAGGAGGTCGTACAAGGCGACGATCTGTGCCCAATCGGTCACGGCGGCGCTGGAAGCCTCAGCGTGGACTGCGGCAATAGCTGCCTGCAGCGTGTAGGGGCCGAATCGCCGTGAGGCCAACGCTTGTTCAATCAACTCCACACCCTGTCGGATGTAATCACGATTCCAGAGTGATCGGTCCTGCTGTTCCAACAGCACGAGATCACCGGTTGAGGAGGTACGTGCTCTGCGTCGTGATTCGTGGAGCAGCATGAGGGCAAGGAGACCTATCACTTCCGGCTCGGGCAAGAGTTGTACGAGCAGTCGACCTAGACGGATCGCCTCACTGGAGAGGTCTGCGCGTGTGAGCACGGTGCCGGACGAGGCGGAGTAGCCCTCGTTGAAGACGAGATAAACTACGTGCAGCACCGTGTCCAATCGGTCGAGTAGCTCGGTGGGAGGCGGTACTTCGTACGGGATGTGCGCATCGCGAATCTTTGCCTTTGCCCGCACGATACGTTGAGCCAGGGTGGAAGGGGTAGAGAGAAACGCCCGCGCTATTTCTTCGGTCGTGAGGCCGCAGACCTCACGAAGAGTGAGCGCCATCTGTGCCTCGGGCTTAAGAGCAGGGTGGCAGCAGGTGAAGATGAGTCGCAGACGGTCGTCTTCGATAGACTCGTCCTCCTGCTCTGATTGAGTGCCTGTGGTCGTGTCGATCTGTTTGGCGAGTTCCGCCAAGGATGCGTCATGGCGGGCACGCCGTCTCATGCCATCGATGGCTTTGAAGCGTCCGGTTGAAACCAGCCAGGCACGTGGGTTGGCCGGCAGTCCGTCCCGCGACCATTGTTCCATGGCTGCTGCGAAGGCTTCATGCAGCGCTTCTTCAGCTGCGTCAAAGTCACCCAACAGCCGGATCAATGTCGCTAGGACCTGGCGCGATTCGGAACGGTACACCTCTTCAACCTTCTCACGTGCCGATGTGTTCGTGTCGTTGGTCATGGACGGATGTACTTACGCGCAGCCGAGTTCTTTCATCGGACGGACTTCGACGCTCCCGATGCGAGCAGCTGGAAACTGAGCTGCCACGCGGATGGCATCGTTTAGATCTGGTACGTCGATCATCAGAAACCCACCCAACTGTTCCTTCGTCTCGGCAAACGGTCCGTCGGTCGTCGACGTCTTACCGCCTCGGACACGTACGGTTGTGGCTGTGTCCACCGGATGGAGTGGAGAGGCTGCGAGCAACTGGCCTGCTTCCTGCAATTTTTCACAGTAGGCCATGGCGTCATCAGAGATGGCCGTACGTTCGTTGCTGGGGAAACTGTTGAGAACGTTTTCTTCGACGTAGATAAGACAAAGATATTTCATGATGTGCTCCCATAGGTCGAGTGGTTTGACATCGCGGCCTCTCCGTTGGCCGCTTCCACATAGTAGTCGTCGAGGTGGCTGGAAATCGACAAAGGTCTCTCGCAGAGGCCGCATGAGTCTCACGATGATGAACGATGGTTATGATATCTCGTTCGTTATGGGGCGAGATAGGTCGGACTTGTGAGTGAGAGATGGACGATGCGCACAGCCGCAAGCGCGACTGTGCGACGGGCTAGGACTTCACATCCGCTTCCCATGAGATGCTGGCGGGACACCATTGCCAGATGCCGAGGGTAATAATGCGAGTTAATCCTGCTGGGATACAGGCGGTGCGGTTGACCACCACTTTTCTATTGATCAGTTTGGTTGGATCCCCGCAGCGCTTCAAGTAATCGTCAGCCTTGATGTCGTGGAGATTGGCGTGTGGAACCACGAAGGCAACCACGGGAACGGGCAGCACCGCAATGGAAGAGTCGTCGACGCCCTGAGAGCCTGAGCAATGGGCGCCGGTTTTTGGGTACTTGACATCATCATGGACAAGAGCTGTCGTGCAGCCGGCTAGAAAAAGAGATGCACTCGCCACTATCGCTAAGTATCTACGAAGACGCTGGTTCTGGACCATGAAACACCTCCTCCTAAGATGGCCTTGTCTCTTAGACGCAGGCTACGCAGAAGCGTAAACGACGTCAAGAAAATGTCTCTCTCGATGAATACTGCTTGACGGAGAACCGGAACGACGGTATCCCAATGGCCATGAGTCAGCCATCTACCACAGTGGCCTATGGGTCTGTCGTGCTCGCGGCTGTTCTGTGGGGTGGTTCCATAGTGGCGCAGAAGATGGCGCTTGGATCATTCTCCGCTGTCGAGGCGTCGGTTCTTCGCGATATCGGTGGATTGGCAATTCTCCTGGCCACCTGGTGGTGGAAGGAAGGTGGAGTTCTCAAGATAGATCATGCCGATATGGGGTTACTTGGCCTACTTGGGCTTGGCGTGTTAGGGAACCACCTGCTCATTCTGATGGGCCTCAACTATGTCAGTGGCGCCGTCGGTGGCGTGATCATCGGATCAAGCCCTGTGGTCACGTCTCTTCTCTCCGCTCTCCTGATTCGAGACGTACCGCTACGCGCAGTGTGGGCAGGAGCTTTTTTGTCATTTGCGGGTGTTGGGCTAGTCTCCGTGGCAGGGTTCCAAGCGGCCGGCGAGCAACCGTTGTTGGGGAGCACGTTGGTTTTTCTCGGAGTTGTAAGTTGGGCGCTCTATAGTATCGGCAGTCGCAATATCATGGAAAGGGTTTCGGCGCTGACGGTGAATTGGACGACGCTGGCCGTTGCGACCGTCCTTCAAATTCCGCTGATATGGACTGATCAAAAAATGATGGTTGCCGGGATGAGCTCGGTGACGACATCCGATTGGCTCGCGCTGGGCTATCTGGTTATCTTTGCTACGGCGGTCGCTCAACAGGCCTGGTTGTTCGGGGTGAAGGGTATCGGCCCCTCACGAGCCTCAGTCTTGGGCAATCTGACCCCCGTGGCGGCCATTGGCCTGTCTGCCTTAATCTTGAGCGAACCTGTCGGACCGATCGAAATTATTGGGATCTGTCTCATCTTGGCTGGGGTGTGGGTTGTCAACCGTCAAACGGCAAAGTTAGACAATTAGTATTTTCATATTCATTTCGCTCCGCTCCCTCTCGATCCTAGCCGCAGTACTGAGGTATCATGCGGTATCAGGGGACACGGAGGCTTCCAACGCTTTCTGGGCAACCTTGTCATCGAATGGCAGACGGTCCTGTCTCTTCATAATCGCGGAGGGCAATGAACAGTAACTATGCCCGAGCACTGATCCCGCTGATCCTGGCAGGAACTTTCCTTATCGACGTGTTCATGCCGTGGGGGTATGCGGTCTGGGTCGTTGGAAATGTCTTCGGCGTATTCTTGGCCCTCTGGATTGAATGGCCGATTGCTCCGTATATTGTGGCGGTTATCGGGACCGTTCTCGTGCCAATGGGGCACACATTGTCTCATCCTGGCATCCCTCAGGATCTGGCTATCTTCAATCGAGTAGTGGGTATTGCTCTCCTGTGGGTTACGGCATGGCTTGTGGCGCGAGCGAGGAGGGCGAAACTCGACGATGCCACCAGGCGACTGGGCGCTATCGTGGAGAGCAGCAGCGATGCCATTCTGAGCGTGACGCCTGATGGATTCGTGACCACGTGGAACGTCGGTGCCGAGCGTATTTTCCGATATACCCCCACCGAGATGATCGGACGTTCGATCCTCACGCTGATTCCAGACCATCTCCATCGGGACAAGGCTTGGTTGCTGGCCACAGTGCGAGGAGCGCATGACATTCATACTTATGATGCCGTGAGGCTGACCAAGGACGGTCGATCTATCGATGTGTCGGTGACATTATCGCCGCTGAAGGACGCTGTTGGTCAGTTTGTAGGGGTCTCGAAAGTCATCCGTGATATCAGCGAGCGGAAGCGAGCCGAGACGCTCCTGCACCAGGCGCATGAAGCACTGGAAATAAAGGTTCAAGAGCGAACCGGCGAATTGCGTCGCGCGAACAACTCCCTGCGCGAGCTTTCGGGTCGTTTGATGCAAGTGCAGGAGGAAGAGCGAAGTCGGCTAGCACGTGATCTGCATGACGAAGTCGGGCAGCTCCTGACTGCATTAAAGATCGACCTACAAGATATCCAGCATGGTGAGGTTGGGGATACCCGTTTCGATTCTCTCACGGATAGCCTTGAGCTGGTGGACCACCTTCTGACTCAAGTGCGGACGTTGGCACTGGACCTACGACCATCTCTCCTGGATGATTTGGGCTTGGTGCCGGCCCTTCGTTGGTATGCGAATCGGCAGGCGACGCGCAATGGATGGACCCTTTCGCTCTCGGTCGAGGAAATGACCGAGCGAGTTCCGGCCCCCATCGAGGTCGCCTGTTTTCGGGTTGTACAGGAAGCGTTGACCAACATCGCGAAGTACGCACGGGCCAGGACGATCGATCTGACGTTGCGTCGGCAAGAAGAGGAGGTCACGCTCGTTCTTCAAGACGACGGTGTGGGATTCGATGTGCTGGCAGCCCGACAACGTGCACAGGGAGGGAAAAGCATCGGGCTACTCGGCATGGAAGAGCGGGTGCGGTTGGCTGGTGGCAACTTGGTGATCGTGTCGGCACCAGGTCAAGGGACCAGGCTCCAGCTTCGTTTCTCGCTCACCCAATACGATCAACCCCAGGTGAGTCGAACGACTGAGGTGACGGCCTCATGAGCCACCTCCGAGTTATGATTGTCGAAGATCATGCCCTGGTCAGAGCCGGCATGCGAGCGCTCGTCCAAAAGATTGAGGGTGTCGAGGTTATTTCAGACGTGGGGGATGGGTGGGAAGCCGTCAAGTCCGTGCAAGCCGATGCTCCTGATCTTGTGCTGATGGATATCGCGATGCCGGGATTGAACGGGCTCGATGCGACCTCGCGGATCGTGAAGGAATCGCCGACCACGCGGGTGATTCTAGTGTCAATGCATGCGAACGAAGAATACTTCCAGCAGGCCTTACAGGCTGGCGCCTCGGGCTATCTCTTGAAGGGCGCGGAACTGGCTGAACTCGAGTTGGCCATCAGGACGGTGGGGAAGGGTGAGACCTACCTCACTCCAGCGGTGGCGAAGTATGCCATCGAAGTCTACCGGGAAAAGTCTGAAGGGCCATCTGGTCCGCTGGCGAGACTCAGCATGCGCCAGCGAGAAATCCTTCAGCTCATCGCTGAAGGACAGACGACGAAAGACATTGCCCAGCTCCTGAATTTGAGCGTCAAAACGGTCGAAACACACCGAAGCCAACTCATGGAACGGCTTGAAATTCACGATGTGCCTGGCCTCGTGCGCTTCGCGATACGCGTCGGATTGGTTCAGCCCTACTCATAGGTTCTCTCCTTTTTGTCTCCGTCCATTGATACTCAGCCCATTTTCCGAATGTCCTCAGGGATTGCCCGGCTGCTTTTCAGGGTTTTCCCGATAGGTCTGCCCCGGCTGGTTGTGAGATGCTTGCCGCCGCCGATGGGGACTCTGATTGGTCCACCATTCAATAAAAGACAGGCCCAAGCGGGCCATACAGCCATCTGGATGGCTGTCAGTTCTGCAGAGAAGTGGAAGAAGGCTCCCAGCAGGACGCAACATCGAAATAGAGTGTGACCGTAGGCCACATTTCTGGTCTCCTGCCGGTGAGCTCAGTGGTTGTTCGCACCAGCAGCATCAATCGGCAGTTGGCCACTCACCGCATTCGAAAGGAGTGATGCACTATGGAAACGCACGAGACACAGGATCCGCAGCCCAGCCCCGACACGGCCGTGCCCGCCACCGCAGCCGGGTCGTCGCGACGCGAATTTCTGGGACAGACCGGCCGCGTGGCGGCCGGAGTCGGCGTGGCGGCGTTATTAGGCAACCTGGGCCACTATGCCTTGTCGTATGCCGCCGGGGGGCCTCCGATTAAAATCGGGGTACTGCACTCGCTGAGCGGCACGATGGCGATCAGC
>JBGTNJ010000076.1:0-19241 GCA_041743145.1 Nitrospira sp.
CTCTCGGCGGGTGGATTTGCGATACTGTGCGAACGTCACCTCGGCAAATGTCTGTTGCGCCATGGGCGTGCCTCCTCATCAGCCAGTGTGGCGTTCCCTCTAGCACATCCCGAGCGAAGAATAAATCAGACCTTCCTTAGGTGACTTGGAGCGTCTGCTAGGCCGATATGACAAGGCTCGCACTGCTTATACTGATGCTCAAAGCCTTCTGAAAGCCGAAGGATACCAACGTGGAGAAGCAGACGCGACCCTATCCTTAGGCGATTTAGAGCGTCGACTTCGCCGCTACGATGAAGCGCGAGTTTTTTATACTGAAGGCCTTAGTCTTTACAAAGCCGTGGGATTTCGGCTGGGGGAAGCGGAAGTATATCTAAGGTTGGGTGAGTTAGAACGAGAAATCGGTCGAAGCGATGACGCCCGGGCTGCGTATGCCGAAGCCCAGAGTCTCTTCGAAGTTGAAGGACACCGTTTGGGAGAGGCAAACGTATTTTTAGGGCTAGCCAACTTGGAGAGATTCGTACGCCGAAATGACGAGGCGCGTACAGCCTACTCCAAAGCTCAAGGCTCTTCCAATCTACAGGGTTTCGTCTGGGGGAAGCGCACGTGCTCTATGGGTTAGGCGAATTGGAATATCTACTCGGCCGCCATGACGAGGCACGCAGCGCCTATACTCAGGCTCGTAACCTGTATAGAGCAGTGGCAAACCTTCCAGGGGAGGCGTATACGCTTTATGGGTTAGGAGAGCTAGAGCGTATGATCGACCGTAATGATGAAGCTCGGGCTGCCTACACCGAATCCAGGAGGCTTTTTAACTCTGCAGGGCTTCGCCTTGGAGAGGCAAATGTACTCTTAGCACTAGCAAAATTGGAGGCTAAGCTCAGCCGTAGTGATCAGGCACGCTCTGCCTATATCACAGCGCGAAGTCTCTACAATGCTGAGGGATATGGCAAAGGAGAAGCCGATGTTCTTGTAGGGCTAGGAGAGCTGGCACAACGTTTCGGGCACACTGATGAGGCGCGAGATGCGTACACCGAAGCCCGCAACCTCTACAAAGCAGCGGGAAAAAGTTCAAGCGAGGCGCACCTGCTCCGGGTTTTAGGCGACCTAGAATACCATCTCGACCACTATGATGTGGCGCGAACCAATTACACCGAATCCCGCAGCCTTTACGAAGCACTCAGCGATCACCATGGGCAAGGGGAAGCGCTTTTAGGATTAGGCGACTTAGCGAGCCGGGTCGGTCGCTATGATGAGGCAATGGCTACCTATACCGAAGCCCGCAAGCTCTTTACATTTGGAGAAAATCGTCTTGGGGAGGCGAATGTCCTTTTAGGATTAGGCGAATTAGCCCATCTACTCAACCGCAAAGACGAGGCGCGAGCCGCCTACATTGAGGCTCGCAATCTTTACAAAGCCATTGGGGGACGTTTGGGCGAGGCGAATGTGCTGTTTTCGCTTGGCCTTCTCGAAGCAGAAATTCACCCGAGCCTGGCTAAACAGCATTTTCACCAAGCAGCATTTCTCTACGAACAGATTGGCATGAAAGACTGGCAAGCTAGAGCACTGCGTTCGGCCAGCATGCTACCCCGTTAATTGTGCCAATTTTGTGCTAAAAATTGTTCAGTTTAAAGAGAGTCTCTGGGATCCGTAGAGCGGGTGGAGTATTCCTAAGCTTTGGTATTCAAATAAGAAACGGGGAAACCATTTGAAACACCGAATCTTTCATTATTTATACTTAAGCCATTCGTAACCGCAGGTTGCCCGTTCACAGGTGAAGGTAAATAAAACAAGCACTTCTGGGTAGTGTGTTTTTTGTGGATTCCACGGGGGAGGCATGGCCCGTAGTTGTATGCTTGAAAGTCCGTGCCAAGGTTATCGAATCCCTAATAGACTTGAAGGCATGCCGTCAAAGAAACCCTCCAAGCCCCCTCTCACGGCCAAGCGCAAAGATAAAGGTTTCAGTAAGCCAGCCGGTTTCAGGAGCACCGGCAAACAGCCCTCTAAGCAACTTCCCAATACCAGCCCCATCCCATGGTTTCCACTCATTCCAAAGCCCAGAACGGACGCCCAGAGTGGTTGCTAAGAATCCTTCTGGCTTGATCAGGTTAATTAGAAGTCTTCAAATAATCGTAGCTGGTTCGGGTGTGCTTTTCCTCTCACGTACGCTGGAAGCGTCATTTCCTCCGTCCTAGGCTTCCTTGGTGGTCCAGACTCCGTCAGTAACTGTTGCACCTGGTCCCAGGTATCAATCCGTTCGAAGTGTTCCAAGTCATTCTCATGAAGGTTCAGGCTCCACTGTGAACCGGCCCTGGTGCCGCCGGCGTGAGCACGACAGGGGATGTGGCGTTTATTCAAGTTCTCGCATATGACGGGGAGGAGTGCGTCGGTGATCGCCTGGTGTCCGACTTCGTTCGTGTGCCCGTCCAATGGCCAAAAGTAGTTTGCGTGAAACTGTTCGGTTGCTTCGTAGATTGGCGTCATATCGAGAAAGGAGATTCCAAGTTCATTCGCCATTGCATGAACACTGCGATTGATATGCTGGAACTCCGGGTTAAAGAGCTGCGCGTAGTCCGGGATAAACAGAATGATCAGTGACGCGCCGTGGGCGCTAGCCAGGGTGTTGATGCGTAAGAGATGGTCTTTCAAGAATTGCGAATGTATGGCCGTTACTTCTTTCCCAGGATCGGTTATGAGGAAATGGGGATATTTTGTCAATTCAGCTTGTCGGGCCTGAGTGTCATGAAGGTGGGCGATGCGCTTCGAGCGGTTCTTATACTTGATTTGGTCCGCAATGGATGTGAAGAAGTTGAAGAGTCGGCTATGACGAAGTGAATCTCCCCTCATCTGAATTTGGCCGTCAGCGTCCCACTGAAAGTTGACGGCTGATTCGGGTTTATCCGTAGGAGGTCCATTGAGATCGTCGAGAAAGTAGCCTACCACGACAATGTCCGGCGCAAATTGAAGCCCAAATTCCTTTAAACAAATATAATATTGGTTCAGCCCCCAGCCAGGCACGCCGGTGTTGATCGTTTCGACAGGATGACCGGTGATCTGGGGCAAGGTCGCTTCCAGTCGCTTCAAGTAGGTCTGCTCGAGAGAAACACCCCATCCAAACGTGAAGGAATCTCCTAGCCCAAGAATGCGAATCGTCTGACCGTCTTTGGATGTAGGACGGTCAATATCTCTGAAACCCTCCGAGTTAATTTTGACAGGTATGTGTAGTGGACCCAGGCCATCAAAATTCTTCACTAGCTGATGGCCATAGCGGTCGGAAGGCTCATACCAGCGGTTAAAGTTTATCAGGGGTCTGGATAGGGGATGATCGACAATGCGTAAACCTATCTCAACGATGCCAAGAGTCATGATGAGAGAGGCGCATAGAAGTAGGCTGTCTTTTATTCGGCTAAAGAGGAAAAGTAAGAGTAAAGAGCTGAGCGAAAGGCCGATAAGGGGAAACTCGATTGTTGTTGAACGAAAAACAAAATGTCCAAATGTGAATTTGATTCCTCCCAGGAAGGCGACCCCGACGAAGTCAATAGCAAAGAATAAGAGTGCACTGATTGTACAGATAGTTATGGATCGAAAGACAATAGACCGTGTCATGGCACCTTCGTCATCCGTGTTTGCACAACTTCACGGACAATCAACGCATGCTCGTGTGGATGTTGTCAAATAAACAAGCACTCCGCCGGACTTGTCATTATGGCGCCACTTGCCTGAATAAGTCACGACTCGGGCCATGCTGAAAGCCACCGAGGCTCGCTGTTGTCCTAGAGAACCAGTGTGAGCGTTTCTACGTCAGGTTTGGAGAACCTGCGAAGGCGACAGGCTGTATATCTCAAGTGAGGCTCGAATTCTAGGCCAAACTGAATCCGATGGTGGTCCGTACCTTCCAAACACCCCACGGAACGACCGCCGAGAGCAAGTTTGGCCAGAATGATTCAGAGCCGGGATTTCGTCTTTTTGTCTACCAACTCAATGAGGATATATTGAATGTCCATATCGACATCCTGAACGGAGAGCCTGTCACAATAGGATTCAACCGAAAAAAAGATGGATTAGACGTTTTGGTGCCCCTCCTCGATTTGGAAACACTGATTCTGGGTTCTCACTAGTCTCAACTCCATGGGCTGTGAAAACGTCCTACCGACCCCGCAGGGCCTTGTGCTGAAGGGTGTGCTAAATTTGTGCTAAAAATTCCTCCAAAAGGCAAGACCCATTGGACTCAATGAAAACAGTAGAAACTGCCTAAGGGCCCGATATATTGAGAAAAACGGGGAAACCATGTGAAACACCGAGTCTTTAATTATTACTACCTAAGCCATTCGTAAACCGCAGGTCGCCCGTTCAATCCGGGTCGCCGGCTCCATGCTTTTCAACAACATTTCAGGCAGTTGCAGGAGGGCTCCGGTCTGTGGGTTCTGTGTATAGGCCCCTTCTGCTACCACTTTGCTACCACGAGCTACCGCTCTCTCTGATTGAGACGGTATTGCGTCGAGGCGATCCAATGCACCGGGTGCTTTCTTCTTCAGCCATCTCCCATATGTGCTAACCGTTAATTCGATCGTCGCGTGTCCCAATTGCTCTTGAATGTAAGGGGCTGGGACACCCTCGGAAAGTAGGATCGAGGCGTAGGTGTGCCTGAGACAATGGGGCGTGAAGTGGAGCGGAAGCTTGGCTTTCTTCAGCACGCTCGTCATCGCGCGACGCACATTGGCAGGATCTAACGGAGTACCGTTTTTGGTCACAAACAGCCAGGGCGTCTGATCTGTCCAGCCGTGTTTCAGCCGATCTTGCTTCAGGGTCATGAGATGGCGAGCGAGCACCGCCGTGAGGGCCTGTGAGAGATCCACGGTTCGACCATGGCCGGCTGTTCGGAGTGTCAAGGGTTCCATCTTCAGAGAAGGCACGGGCAATGCGGATCGTCTGGGAGGTCAGGTCGAGATCATCATCTTGAAGCGCCAAGGCCTCCCCCAATCGCTCTCCGGTTCCGGCCAACACGAAGAAGAGAGGATAGTAGCGCGGAGCGTGCTGTAAGACCGTAGCAAGGAAGTGTTGCCGCTGGACCTTGGTCATCGCCTTGATCTCCTCTTGGCGCGTCGTCTTTGAGACCGTGAGCTTCAGCGCCCGTCCCAGGTTCGCAGCAGGATTGGCAGCGATCAGTCCATCTTCAATCGCCGCGTTGAGCATCACACGTATCACGGCCTGAATGTTGCGAATGGTCCGCTTCTGAAGGCCCAAGGACGACTTTTCTGTCAAGAAAAGCTTGAGTTGCCCGCGGTTCAGGTCCCGAACCCGCAGCTTCCCGAATTGTGGAAGAACGTGCAGCCTCAGGATCTCGCTATAACGGGCCAACGTGCGCGGTTTCACCGTCTGGCCGATGAACCGCGTCCAGTGCTCGGCGTACTCTGTCATGGTACTGGATACCGGAATCGTCGGTGTGACTCGTTGACGGGCTTCCTGGCCGACATGATCGCGGAAGGCGTCGGCATCGCCTTTCTTGTCGAATGATTTCCAATGTCGGACTCCGGCCCCATCGCGCCAGTCCACCACATATTTGCCGCGCCGTTTTCGCACACAGGCCATACGTCACCAGTTATTGTGGGACTCCAGCAATCGAATCACATGTTCCATCGGTTTTTGAATCGCCAATTCATCATGTTCCCATCGGACCATGGTGTCCATGGTGATAGCGATTCGCCGAGCCCTCGTGTCTTGCGTGAGGTCCAAGCGTGTTCGAATGGTTCGCAAGATCGTCCCCCTCATGGCGATAGGATACGATTCGTATACTGCTATTTTCAACCGCCATGTTGCGCTACATATGCTTGCAAATCGGACGGTTTCACCCTCACCGATTTTCCCAGTCGAATGGCCTTCAGCGCTCCTTGACGGCACAATTCATAGGCGCGATATTGACTGAGCTTCAGCCTTGCTGCGACTTGGTCGATCGTGAGCAGATCCTCCTCGCCTGCTTTGTCTGGTGGGCCCATCAGCGCCCGCTGAACCAGCAACGGCTGAATCGACGCGAGTCCAATCAACAGCGCCTGCGCGATCTCCGGTGACAGGATCGCCGCCTTTGCGGGGTCCTGGATCAATTGATCAAGGCTGGGTGGTGACATGATCTCGCCTCCGATTTACCTCAGGAACCTGGCAATACCAGGCAATTCAGTTCAATTACCGTCATACAGTCAGACGAGTTGACGACGTGTGAGCTCAACAGCCAGCGGTCGAACTCCTTTCTGCTTCACCAGGATTGTCCCTTCAGTCCGCTAGTGGACATCTGTGCCGTCATGCCTTGTGCGTAAGACAGGAGACGCAGAAAGCGCGCGGCACGGTGGTACTTATGAGAGGGTTCAGAAGTTTTGACCATACCGAAAAGGTAGGGGGGCGCACAAAAGACGAAACTCTGGTGTCGGGTACGCCCGCGACTCGAGGGGTGGACTTACCTGGGTCCGCAGCAAGGCGGAGTGTCGGATAAGTTTCTGTTAAGGCACCGCGTCGGGAGACGCCGTGCCAGTTCGGCACACCGTCGCTCCGCGGAGCGCGGCTCGACCGTGCTGAGAGAATATCCGTCGCCCATCAAGGGGCGTGGCACGCCCGTAGCAACCGCGCCACCGCAGACGGTGTCACGCCTGCAGTCGTGCGTGGCCACAGATTCAGAAGATGTATTGCGCCCTCAGCGTGGGTGAGGGGCGCAACAATGTTTTAAGAAAAGATCGGTGTGCGAGTCCGGTGTCTGAGGCCGTTCAGGATCGGTCGGCTCTTCAGGGAGAATCGAGGAACAGAAAGGATAAGATTCGTATGCAGATACGCGTTTCACCACGTCACAGTGCCCTTCGGCACCGGATGGTCTTTGCTCGGTAACATGCACGGTTGAAGTTGAATCGTGACGATCTTGCCAGAGACGATGGTTGCCACGCCGGAGAGACAGAGCAGCCACTTCTTGCTGTGTGTGACGGGTGTGGTTGCGGCTGCGGAAGATCGGACGCTGTCAGACCTGCAGTGGTCTGATGCGGAACCGCTTCAGCAGACAGGAGAACAGTGCTCTACTGAGTTACATGAGCTCACATGCGCAGCCTTGAACGATATCCCCTGTTCTTTTAGGTCTCGATGCCTAACAGGCCCCACCAGTCCCGTGCCGCATGCAGTACACGTACGATTGTCACACCATCCGGGTGTGGGATGTAGAAAATCAGGTGGTTTTCGAAGTCGTTGATACGCCACTTGCGTATGCCGACAAGATCAGGATGACGCAGCGTCAGGGGCGCGCCGATCATTGGTTGACGGGCCAGATCGTTGAAACTCGTCTCGGCATTGGTCAGGAACCGTTCTGCCGTGTCCAGCCCCGCCTCTTCTGCCAAGTACACGAACTGCTCGACCAGGTCGCGCTTGGCTGCCGCGTGCTGGTAGACCGTCGGCATCAGCGCGGCTTCTTTCGGGCAGCCACCTTTGCCAACGCCTCGGCGCGGATTTCTTTCCAATCTGCTGGCGTCAGCGCCGTCTTCGAGCTTTTCAAGCCGTCCAGCAATTTCGCCTCCAGCTCGTCTTCAGCTTTGCGCTTTTCATCGGCGCGGATGAGTTCCCGCACATATTCGCTGGCGCTGCTATACCGACCTTTGGCGATCTGTCCATCCACGAATTGTTTCAAGGGGTCAGGCAGAGAGATGTTCATGCTTTGCATGGTGTGCCTCCTTCCGTCACTTGGTTCTCTACCATGCCCTAAATGTCAGGAAATGGCAAGAATTGGCATTTGCTGCCACACGTGAATAGGCCGCTTGTGACAGAGCCGTACAAGCCGTAGACAATCGACTCTCGATCACACCCGTCGATGTATGGGACGTATCCCCCGCAGCCTAACAGAGCCGTTCAGCATTCCACTGTGTGCAGCGATAATCTGGATGGGTGTGTCGTTGTCTGCTGGCCGACAGCAGCCTTAAACCCGCATGGAAGCTGATCCGTTGATCATCCTTCACCTCGATAAGCAGACAAACTGTTTTCGTCCGGTGAAAATAGAACCTTCTCGCCTCGTCCCTTGAAGCTGCTCTGCCATGCCTGGCTGTTGATGAGCGGGGCCCAGCTTGTGGTTTCAGGTCCGGTGCCTGTGCGCATCCGGCCGTCGCCCTGGCTTTCCGCCATCGGGCTGCGTCGATCATGCCCGCAGGCCGCCTCTGAGGCGGCTCCTTTGCGCGGGCATTCCTCCGCATCGCGCCCGCCGGCCCGCCAGGTGGCGGCGGCCTCTCTCTCTCCTTTGTCGTCGCTGCGTGGTCTCCACGCCTGGTGAGAGGCCGACACATCAACTCAAATCAAAGGAGAAATCACATGTCACCTCAAGAACACAAACCCAAGCCGGTCACCACGTTGCGATGCAGCCGCATCAAGGCGAGCATCTGGAAGAATGAGGGCGTGAACGGTCCGTTCTACAACGTGACCGTGGCCCGCTCCTACAAGGGCCAGGATGGAGTCTGGAAGAATTCCGACTCCTTCGGCCTGGCGGACCTTGACGCGCTCGTCGTTGTCGCCGAACAGGCGACACGCTGGATTACGGAGCGGTCGGGACGCTGACCGTCATGGGAAGCCTCCGGCCCTCGCGCCGGGGGCTTCCTGCACACAAAAGAAAGGAAACAAGACGATGAAGCGCTATCGGGAATTTTCAACGCAACCCGATCAGCTGCTTGGCGGCGTCCATGCCGTCCGCATCACGGTGCCTGGCTATCTGCCTTTGTCTGTGGGTGTCTCGCCGAGCATGACGTGTCGGTCAGCCCTAGTGAGCTGATTCCAACATCTGAATCGTCATCGCCTGGATTCGCACGTGACGGGGAGCCTCACTCTTCAGCACCTGGACGAGCCCCGTGATGGGGACATGATCTCCATTGTGCGGCAGTAATTCCACAACGTGTGGATGACAGGTTCCCAACACTTCAACGGGTATGATCCCCGTCTCATCTTCGAGTAGGAAGACGGCTCGACCATGGAGCAGACATTTTGCGGGACCAGATGGGACAGTCGTGCCATCAAATGGGGAGAGCACCTGGAGGTCCTGCATCACCCCCTCGACGGTCACGGCATGTTGTTGGTAGGAGAGGACTCGTGGCGAGAACAAGGTCTGAATCGAGACCTGTTCTTGGTCACCACCATGGACCGTGCTGGCGCACAGCAGCAGACTCAAGGAGAGCAGTCTTTTTATTGACGATGACTGTCCCGGCATGCGTCCTCCTACTGTCACAAGTATACCGCTCGTACTGGAAGACAGGCCGGTGCCAGAATTCCTGAGGCTGGGGGACAGGGATGGGTGTCTTGTTTTCATCGCTTCCTTCGTCTTCCCGGAGCATCCTTCTCTGATCGACCAAGGGAGCGAGGAGGCAGCACGTTTGAACATGGCGCCTTTGTCAGTCCTTCAGGCGGCACCAGGGATGGCTTCATCCGGGTCGATGAGTGGTGTGGCTGAAGGGTTCTCGGGCTTGTGTCTGAGATGACAGTAGAGGCATGGAGTAGGTGATTTTTAAGAGGTTGGCCCCCCCCCCGATATGGCTGGCGCCCGTAGTTGTCTTACATTCTGGGTTTATCGTATTCTTGTGCGGTCCCAGCGTCCCGTGTCGTAATGCAGTCAATCCCGCGTGCGTGAAGCAACGAAGCCATGGTCAGGTGGATATGTTCATCCAGATAGACTTTCATGCCACAAGGCTCATGAGGAAAGACGGGGTGTGGGATTATGGTCGTGAATCAACTTCTGGTGCTGACAGATGCTCGATAATGTCCTTATCAAGTACGCGCGATTGTCGTAGTAATAGGACAGTGCATCATAAATCGATGCGAGACTGATGTGAGGATAGTGTGTGAGTAGCTCTTCCGGAGTCTGTCCGTGATGCAATGCGTAGATCGCAATGGTTCGCACGGTGATGCGCGTCCCTTCAATACACGGACTGCCACCGCAGATGTTTGGATCGCTTGTGATGTGCGGGTGGACCACTGTAGGCATATGCACAGTGTACTCCATGCGAATTTACCTCCGCAAGTTTGAGCTGCAATTCTACGAGCACCACTGTGAGGTTGCGAGCTTGAGTCCAAAAAGTAGGTACCCTGGTGGAGTCACATCAAGCCATGAATGGGTTCTCCAATCGATATTCCTTGTGGGGCATACCCGATGCCGCCATGAGGATGTCCCGCGGCATGGAGACGGAGGAAATCGCTATCTTGTGTAAAGATGACTCGCTGTTCAGCACGGGCTCGCTGCATATGCGCGGCATCGGGTGCGCTGAGGAGGCCCGCTTCAGTCACTGTTTTGATATCAACGTCTCGTTCGCGTAAGCCTTGCACAACGGCTCTGGGAACGGGTTCGTCGAGATAGAACCTAATTTTCAGAGGGGGCTCTGGAAATTCGGACAGTGTGCTAAGTGGGAGCCTGGCTTGACGAAAGCCACCGAGTGGTGGTGAATCAAAGGAGCGAGGCGATGAAACGAACGAGACGGAATCACGGAGCCACCTTCCAGGCACAGGTAGCCGTGGCGGCCATCAAAGGCGATAAGACGCTGACCGAAATGGCCGAGCAATTCAGCGTCCACCCCACGCAGATCACCGAATGGAAGCAGCAACTGCTGGCGCGAGCCGCGGACGTGTTGGGCGGGACGAAGGCTCCAACAGAGACACCGGATCTCAAGACGCTGCACGCGAAGATCGGGCAACTGGCGCTGGAGAACGATTTTTTAGAAGGGGCGCTCACCAAGGCCGGCTTGCGGAGCGCAAAGCCATGATCGATCGCACCCATCCCTTGCCTGTGCGGCGGCAATGCCAGCTGCTGAACCTGGCCCGATCGACCGCCTACTACCAGCCCACACCGGTCTCAGAGATGGCGCTCGCGCTGATGCGGCGGATCGACGAGCTGCATCTGGCTCATCCATTTGCCGGCGCCCGCATGCTGCGTGATCTCGTGCGGCAAGAGGGCCAGACCATCGGGCGGCGGCATGGGGCGACACTGATGCGCCGTATGGGTCTTGAGGCCCTGTATCGGAAACCGCATCTCAGTCGGCGGCATCCGGCCCATCAGGTCTACCCCTATCTCCTGCGCGACCTGGCGATCTCACGTCCCAATCAGGTCTGGGCGGCCGATATCACCTACATTCCGATGCGCCGGGGCTGCGTGTATCTGTGTGCCATTCTGGACTGGGCGAGTCGCCGAGTGCTCGCCTGGCGGCTCTCCAATACGCTGACGACGGACTTCTGCCTCGACGCCGTGCGGGAGGCCATCACGGAGTATGGCCCTCCGGAGATCTTCAACACCGATCAGGGTTGCCAATTTACCAGTCTGGAGTTCACGGGCTTACTGAAAGACCAGGGCATCCAGATCAGGATGGATGGCCGCGGCTGGTGGCGGGATAACGTATTTGGGGAGCGTCTCTGGCGAAGCCTCAAATATGAGGAGGTCTATCTCCACGCGTACGAGACGGTTCGTCACGCGCAGCAGGGGCTCGAACACTACGTCCACTTCTATAATCACCTCAGGCCGCATCGCGCGCTTGACGGACGCACGCCCGATCGCGTGTACTGGGAAAACCGGCCCGCACCGCCTGCCGCTGCGTAGGCCCGAACCGCCAGGCGCCACTTATGAACTAGCATAAACTGTCCAAACAAGCGGAGCCCCCTCTATGGGTCAGCGGTCAGACGTTTGGGCTGGCATTCTTCCGGATGACCGAATCCGAGCGGCAACGCCTGGAGCAGGTCATTTTGGATCTGACGAGCACACCCACCTGACACGATCACGCCCGGAACCTTGTTGCTCAACAGCGAGACCCGGCGCATTCCTGCCACATCACACCCGCCACCTTCCACCTGAATCGTCCTGAACAACACCGACTCTTCAAAACGACTACACCTCACCGGTGAGCATGATAACGCGCGGTCATGGCTCTTGGTCCTCATGAGGGAGTCGCGGGAGTCCGCTCCGCTTCTGCCATCCGCCCTAGGAATCTCTCGAAGCCCGAGCCACAATGCCGCCTATCGATCCCGCTGAGCACGTCTAAGGAGAGGTCTGAGCCGAGTCCAAGTTAGCGCATTATTCTTCACGGACGCGCGTGTTCCGGTGACCTATACCGTGCCAGGCGACAGGCCTCGGGCCATGGCTCACGTTGTCGATTTACCCTGAAACGCGGGCACTTACGTATCGACCGGAGGCGTCGGCTCGCCTGATCGTGCAAGTCGTCTCCCCCCTTTCGACGTACCTCGTTCAGATCTACCGACGATTCTATTACCTGGTACGGTTGATTCAGAGGCGACGCGATCACCAAAGGAGGGCTGCAATGACCTGTACCCGCTGTTATGGATTGATGCTGGACGAGCAAATGATCGATATGGAGACCAGTTATGGCGAGATGTGGGTCTGCGCCCGGCGGTGTATCAATTGTGGTTACCGAGATGACGCCGTCATGCAGCAGCACCGTCTCGCGCAGGCTCCGCAGAACGTGGGAACCCATCATGTTGTGACAGTTCAGGAACCCGTCGACATGTCCTGGGAACCAGCGTCGGTTGAATCGCTGGCGGCCTAAGGTCGTGAGCCCCCTTGAGCGGGGATTTCAGGAGAAGAAAGGGACGATATGCTGAGGCCATCGACCATCCTGATCATTGAAGATCATGCGTCAGTGCGCACGCTCCTGGCCCAGGTGCTTGCAGATGCCGGGTATCTCGTCTACGAGGCCGCCAATGGCCGGCAGGGGCTCGAACAGTTCCATGCGCATCCTGTGGACCTGGTCCTCACGGATCTGGAGATGCCGGAGATGAGCGGGCTGGATGTCATCGTGGAATTAACCCGTCCGGGCCTGGACGTGAAGATCATTGCGATGAGCGGGGTGAGCCCCCAGGAGTTACAGCAGGCCAAACTCTATGGGGCGCGACAGGTCTTTTCGAAGCCCCTTGATCTCCGAGCCCTGCTGCACGCCGTCCAAGATGAGTTACAGCAGAAGAACTTCGATCAAGCGAGCTGACGCGGTGCTTGCCTAGAGAAATCGCTCCTGGCTTGCCGCATCTCCGCGACGACCCCTGAAACGGACATCGAGCGCGTGTCAGATAAGACCCCATCACGGACCATGGTCCGAACCCTACTCCGGCCCTTTCCCTTCCGGGATGGAAGTGAAACCTTTGAGGTTCAGCCATACCCCCCCAGCGGCACTAAGTACCCAGGGTGCTTTCACCGACAGCGCGCTCCGTTCTTCTCGATAACCGTTTCTTGGCCATACAAGGTTGGGCGGGGAGATGGCGCAACGGTACCTCATTCGGCCTCAGTGACCAAAAAACGCTGCTCACGGTGACCCGTGGTGCCAGAGAATGGATGGCTGCTCATGCTCTGAAGCGTTCGGCACTCCTTGCAGTGCTTCATTGTTAGCCTACGGCCCTCCGATAGCTTCCCCTGTTGTGAATCGCGTTTTCGTTGAAACATAAACCATTTCAAGTAGACTTCGACAGCCACATTGCTCGGAGAGATGTGCATCGAAGAAGTTGTCTGGCTACCATATTGGTGATGGATGATGAAGCTCCCATTCGTGCGTTGTTGTCTCAGGCTCTCCAATCGGCAGGCTACGCCGTGCTCGAAGCGTCCAACGGCCGCGAGGGGATGAGATTGTATCGTCAAAGCCCGGCGGAGTTGGTCTTGGTGGATATTCTGATGCCTGAGTTGAATGGATTCGATACGATCATCGAGCTCACGCGCGAATTCTTGGACATCAAGGTCATTGCCATGTCCGGATTATTTGGGGATGATTTCATCAAGAAGAAGGCCAGGCTGTTAGGCGCACGATGCATGTTACGCAAACCGTTTGGAATTGACGAAATGCTGAAGGCCGTCCGGTATGAGTTGACACACTAATCCTCTCAGCCAACATAAAAGGCGAGATCCGCAGGGAGAAGGAGCGGTTGTTTCATACCTCTTTGCCTTAGCCGAAGGGAGCGACTCACGGCGTTGCTCGATTTGCCTCCTGACCTTCACCGGCATTGCCTATTCGGCAAGCTGTAGCTCATAGGTCTTCTGTAGATTCAACCACAATTCAGCTATCGCATTGAAGAAAGTAGACAACCGCCTCGCCGTATCTCCTGTGATGCCACGCTGCCGCTGGTGGCAACCGTACGTTTCATCATCTCTCTTCCCTTCTCTGCCAGAGTGGATCAGCCTACTGGTCTTTGCCGAAGTCCAAGGTCGACCTGTGCCGTCAGGCTTCATGGAATGCCAGGAACAGTCTCGGCAGCCACCCGCTCCCGAAACATTCCGGCTTGCAAGCTGAAGACTCACATGGGAGGTGGTACACAAACTCCCGGCTGGTCTGTACAATGACAGGGGGGCAGGTCAAACTTTTCCCGTGTGAAGAGACGATGAAGGACGAAGAACGAGAGCAGTTCCGCGAGCAGCTGGCTGCGATGCAGCAAGAGCTGCGCGCAATCAGTGTGACTGCGGCCAAGGACGTGAAGCCGGTTGAGCTGGATCAGACCAGTGTTGGGCGCATTTCCCGCATGGATGCAATCCAGGCTCAGGAGATGTCGCGGGAAACCGCACGCCGACGCGAACAACTCTTCTTGAGGATTGAAGGCGCACTGCACCGAATCGAATCTGGTCGGTTCGGTCCCTGTTTTCAGTGTGGCGAGGACATCGACCTTCGGCGCCTCAGGGCAGACCCAACCATTACGCGGTGCCGTGCCTGTGTCGAGACTCCGTAATGGATTGGGATAGGTGGTTGTGGGCATAAACAGCCGCTAGGCCATTACGCTACGCCGCGCTGTGTCTACCTCGCATGGAGGTTGGGTACAGCCACGGGAGGCAGGTCAGGCGGTGTTCAAGCCCTTCATGGGAATGTTGGTGAGGCGTATCACACGCCTTCGACGAGGAATGACATGCCCTGGTTACTACTCGCTCTGATCACACCGGTTGCAGTTGCCTGGAACGACGGCAGCACGTATGTGTTTGCGTTGAGCGTCGTTGGTATTGGCCTTGCCATGTACGTCGGCAACATGACCTTAGTTTATGTCTATATCAAACATCGCGCCCCATCCACCCTGGTCGATGACACCTGGGCACATACCGCGGGCAAAGGGATCGTCCCGCAATGGGTGTCCGCTCTCGGGTTGATCGGCACGGGTTTGATTTTGTCTGGGCTGACCGTGGCGGTTCTGCTTTTCGGTGGGTATGTCGTCACCCGTGTGTGAAGCTTGTACCAAGAAGCACAACGTGCGGCTCGTTTGATCAACCTGGACGTTCGAGGGTTCGAAGGTTGGAATTCAGTTCCCCGAACAAGGACTAGGCTGAAGATCCAGCTAGGATAATCCGCTCGTGATTTCAGAACGCGAGATGAAGAAAGCGTTCAACTGTATCCCC
This sequence comes from Nitrospira sp., assembly GCA_041743145.1. Taxonomy (GTDB): domain Bacteria; phylum Nitrospirota; class Nitrospiria; order Nitrospirales; family Nitrospiraceae; genus Nitrospira_D. Next base: position 15,347 of record JBGTNJ010000076.1, read on the forward strand.
GGCACTCGCACTGTCAGGTGCCCCGATCAAGACTCGAAACATCACGCAGAGGTTGTGTTAAAAACGGGCGCAATCGGTAGGCGCTATCTTCCCTTGAGGTATACGATCACACCACCAATCCCAAGTGCTACAATCACAGATAGAAAAATCAGGGTGTCGGTGTCCATAGTTTCTCCTTGCTGGTGAAAGGGTCTGGTATTAACATCGCGAGACCTTGCGGCCTGCTAATAAAGCGGATCTTGAGGCCCCCACCGCAAGCCAGCAAGATCCGGGTCCTCACCCTCTTGATCCGGCCGGTCACGTTTGGTGGCTTTCCGCTGCTCACGGCGGGCTTCTTTCTCACGTTGTTTCTGCTGCCGTGCTTTTTCTCGCTCTCGCTTCGCGAGAGTGACTTTTCCTGGTCCTCCGATGGTGTCCTCCTTGTGGGTGCGACGCGTTCGTGTGTAAGGCTTACTTCGAGCCAGCACCCAGCTTTCTGCTTGAGGCCGATGACTTGGACCGCGGTTTAGGGCGCGCCTCCTTCGGATGCGAACGGGAAAGCGTGTCAGGGCTCAGTCCCTCACTCGAGGCTGAGATGATTTGTCGGCGTAGGTCTTCGATAGTCAGTCTCGAAGTCGTGTGAGCCGGATCTTGGAGCCCAAGAACATCCCATCGGACCTTGGTCCGCAGTAACGCTCGCTTTCGTCGGTGTATCGCCTTGGTCCCCCACGATGAATTCATCGCTGCTTCCTTTCAAAAATGTTCAAGCTCATGACACGTGCAGCAGGAGGTCCGGCCGTTGCGGACTTCTACTTGTCCACCGTGGCTGAACCTTTGTTCGTAACGGAGACGAACCGGTCTTCTGGGAACACTGCCCGGAGGCGATTGGTGACGGATTGGCGGTACAGCTCAGATTCCCGACCGACCAACACCAAGTTCTTATTATCAAGCAGGATATTGAGGTGGTCTTCCGATACGAGTAACCTCGTGCTGTCACCGACATTGACGCGATACTGAGTTTTTCCGTCGGGGTTGCGATCCGGACCTGATACGATCTCGGTCAAGCCATCAATGATACCGTCATAGGATTCAGAACGATGACGTACTTTTGTGCCGTTTGGGATCCGGACCCAATGCTCTACCGAAGCCGCTCGGTTCGATTTACCAGTACTCATGAATGTGTACTCCCAGGGTAGCAACTCATCGCACTATCTCCTCCTCCTTCACATCCTAGAAACGGCTGTGATTTAGCCTGTCGTGGATGGCCGAGTCGGCCTTCAATAACCAATCGCACATCATGTCGATTGATGATGGCCAAACCCGTACGGGACGGAGTTACTTTTCACTGATCGTTTCAATCGCGCAGGAACGGGCAGGGAGAGCGCGAGGATCAGAAGTTTTACAATGCTGCAGTGTACCACAAGAGCTCGTAGAATTGCGACTGAGGGCAAATGTCTGCCAGATGTCGATTGGTAATGAAGAAAAATCATTCTGATGATCTCGATTGACTTGCTGAGCGCAGGCCTATACGCTGTTACCATGACGTACTAAGCTATGCGACCCTCTCATCCTTCGCGCATCCATTCTCTCCCTCCTGTTCTTGCGCGTCCGATTCATCGGTCTCAGCCGCTTCGACGCCAGAGTCTCCATAAACAACCTCGATGCTGAGCCTGCCGTCATGGGAGACGCCTCGGGAGCGGGAGACTCCCACCAGTTTACCAAAGGAGCACAAGATGAATCACGAACAATTCGGCCAATTCTGGGAACAACTCAAAGCCCCGCTCAAAGCGAAGTGGGACAAGATCACCGAGGAGGATCTTGCCGAGATTCGAGGAGGTCTGGATAGATTTGAGCTCGTTCTCCAAAAACGGTATGGGGAACATCAGAAAGAAGAGGTCTCCACATGGGCCAATCGTCGATATTCACACTGGACGGGCAACTATGTTGGTTATAAGGACCCCGAGCCAGCGCTGTAACGGGAATTGCTGGTTCCAGTGAATCGCTCTAGGTGATGAAGCTTGTCATGCGGTCGAAACGGCGACTCAACCAGGGAGAAGACGACGTGAGAAAAATCATCATCAATAAGAGTTACAATGAGTTCTGCGTGAGCCATAAAGCATTCCTCCGATTGCGTGAGTTGGGGCAGCAAGAGGCACTGCAAGAGCCCGATCGTAGTGAATACTGGCCTGTAGCAGCAGGGCCGCGGGAGCCGAGTCTGAATCAATATGGGAAACTCATTCCACGAGACGATAAAACACTGGTTCGTGTGGTTGAAGAGCTTCAGGAAGCCGCGAATGGCCATGCTGCTGCGCTCAAGGTTGTCGCCATTCCCGATGAGGTGAAATGGCTAATTACCAAGGTCGAGGGTGGCGAGCAGGTGAGTGAAGCCCATCGCACGTGGGAATGACCGAAGGTGTACTTGCCGCAAGCATTGTGTGAAAACGGATCCCTGTCTGTGGAAATCAAAGGGGCGCTTCAACGGAAGCGCCCCTTTCGTACTCAGGAAGAATGCGTTGCGTGGTTAGTAGCGATTGCGATTGCCACCACCACCACCACCAAACCGTGAGCCACCGCCGCCCCCTCCTGAACGAGGCTCCATTGGCTTCGCCTCATTGACGGTCAGCGATCGTCCATCCATTTGTGACCCGTTCAAGGCAGTGATGGCAGCCTTGGCTTCCTCATCGGTGGACATTTCGACAAAACCGAATCCTCGGGATTGACCCGTGAATTTATCCGCTATCACGCGGGCCGACTCGACCGTGCCGTGTTCCGCGAACAGGCTAGTGAGTTGGGATTCGGTTGCTGAATAGGGTAATCCGCCGACATACAGTTTTGAACCCATGGGGGTTCCTCCTTCTAAAATGACATTGTCCAAAACACGAGAAAGATTTCAGAGGGGAAGGAGAGGGCCAAAGACGTAGTGTATGAACGACTCAGGTCAAACTTCCGATCAGATTCTCGGTAGGAACAACATCGGTGGCAGGCCATCGAGATGTATGTTTCATGCGAGGCCCTCCGCAATGAAACACGAGCATCCTATCAGGTATGTAAGGGAATAGCTACCCGGCCACTCACCCTGCTGCTTGCGGCCCATGCCAGATCAAGTAGGGAGGCTTCTTCAGGGACTCGCCCGCATTTGGGTAGAGCCGTGCAGCACAGCTGTAGGCTTGCTCTTGTGCCGTCAAACAGGTAGAGGCCGACACGAGGTGATTCGTAATGTTGCGGAAGGCCGTGTGGTCACCTGTTTCAAGGACGCTGTAGACCGCACAAGAGAACTCCCCTTCCTTTGAGCATTCGGTGCTGATAGCGAGGTAGGAACCATCCGAAAACGTCATCAGCGGTTCGAGATTTAACCGGCTCATCTGAACTCCTTTCACTTCAACAGAGCGATCTCAAGTGCGGAGAAAAGAGAGCGTGACATTTCAGTGATGGCCCGGTCTTCATTCACACCAAGTCATGATCACCGACCATCCGGTGAGATACAGCGGGTTCTGCATTCTCGATCAGGGCACTGTTCGCGCAGGAGCCATGAGGGAGGGAGGCGCGAAGAAGAAAGCAGTAGTGATCGAATGGCCAAGCCTACCACACCTCCGCCTCGATAGCGAATGCGTGAGTAAGCCGCGTGAATTGTGAATGAAATCATAGGTGCTGCACAGACGTTCCACCATGAAGAGGAGATTTCGGCAGTTGGTTGGATGACACGTTGAGCCAGGCAGGAGAAACTGAGAGGTATCCTCTTGTATACCTTGGCGTAGTTGAATTGTACGCAAAGAGCACTAGCAGTCTGCTGAAAAACCCTATTCTCCACTGGTATTTCGGTTTTTCAAGGCAGTGGCACGTGGCCTGGCGGAGGGGTGCCTCCGGTGTAGCGCCTCATTGTGGGGGGGCAGCCCCCACTATCCTGTTCTCGGCAGCA
>JBGTNJ010000077.1:0-187777 GCA_041743145.1 Nitrospira sp.
ACGCTCGCTCGGGACCAAGGTGCGTCCAACCCAGAGGTTGACCAGCTCGTTGATCTCGAATTTTCCGATCGCGTCGAGCAGCCCAATGTTGGAGTTGCCGCCAAAATGCGTGCCGCCCCCCCCGACGTTGCAGTTAAAACAGTCCGTGTTGAACGTAAACTTGACGTACTTGTGGATCTGCCCATTGATGTAAATACGCGCATTGTCGACCTTGAAATCGTTACTGTAATGGCCCCCCGCGGCGCCCTCGATGGCGTTGAAGCTGGTACGGATCCCCATGCCGATGGAGATCCACTTATCCTCATCGGCCTTGATTGTGCCACCAGCATAGGCACTGGGCAGGGGGGATCCCATTCCAGCCACCAGTGCCGTCACGGCTCCAGCAACTAAAACCTGCTTCCACTGCCTTTTTACATGTCCCATCATACTGATGCCCTCCCTTGTGAGTAAAAAGAACCCTTGCCCACTACCAACTGCGCCCACTACCAACTGCCGAGCCCTTTCACGCGGGGAAGTTCGGGGCGGAGTATGCCTAAGCCCGTGAAAGATAGCAAGAAACATTCTTCTAACCGCTTCATACGTCACAACTATACATATGTATTTCTGCTTGTCCAGGCAAATGCAGAAAGCGATCAGGTACGATACTGATGTGGTTTTCACCTGCGCATATCATTCACACCCCACGCGGATAGAGTACAGACCATATCGTCACTGAGTCGTTTTTTTTCATTTGCCAACATCAGTGCCTTTCCTACGTTAGGCTGCACCGCTGTGACGCGGTGGAAGAACACGCAACTGGTGTCCTCGTTCCGTCGGCCAGAGCCTTTGGGGCCTGCCGAAGCCTTGGCTAGGTGAGGGCAGGTTTCGGCTAGTTTTGCCAAGGAATCCTAATGGATCAAGGCTGCTAATCCATAGAACCCCAGCCGGGCTCAAGCAATCCTTGTACCCCAGCTCTAGGCACGCGACGACATCTACCGTCAGAGCGAATAGAAGATCGACAGCTGTGAGATTTACGTCCGCACTATAGAAAGGTTTGACTGGATAAGACGTTGATAAATAAGAGCCAGGCAAAAGATGTTCGTCACCCTCTGCCTGGCTTCGTCAGGACACAGGCAAGAGCCTATCGGTTCGGTTGAGGCGTGTAACGAAGATATGGCTTCACAGTCGTGAACCCTTTAGGAAACAGTTGTTGCGCTTCTGCATCACCCACTGCGGGGGTAATAATGCACTCTTCACCGTCTTTCCAGTTGGCAGGTGTTGCAACCTTGTATTTTGACGTCAACTGGAGCGAATCGATAACCCTCAATAGCTCATCAAAGTTACGACCACAAGAAGCCGGATAGGTCAGCGTCAATTTCACCTTTTTGTCGGGACCGATAATGAAGACCGATCGCACGGTCATATTATCAATGGCATTCGGATGGATCATGTCGTAGAGCGTCGCCACCTTCTTGTCCGGATCGGCGATAATGGGGTAGTTCATCGTCGTCTTTTGGGTTTCATTGATGTCATTGATCCAACCTTTGTGAGAATCCATGGGATCCACGCTGATTGCGATCACCTTAACTCCCCGCTTCTTGAACTCCGGGGAAATTCTGGCCACCGTACCCAATTCCGTCGTACAGACGGGGGTATAGTCTTTGGGGTGGGAGAAAAAAATTCCCCAACTGTTGCCCAGCCACTCATGAAAATTGATCGTGCCCTCTGTCGTCTCCGCCGTAAAGTTCGGCGCATCATCGCCCAATCGTATCGCCATGGCATACCTCCTTGTATCGCAATAAATTCAAACAAGAACGAACTGACTCCTTACCATACTGGTTCGCGAAGAGCGAGTTCAAGAGGGCGACGTTGGAGGGCAAAGCAAAAACTTGAAGAAGGCTTTCGGCTAAGTCTCTCTCCTGGTTGAACAATGGTCGACGCTTGACGAGAAAAGTCGCGCACCGGCTCAAGTTTCTTCTCCCCTTGCCGATATGACTGTCGAGAACCCACAACGGAGCACAACATGGATAAAGCCGAGCCAACGCGCATGAAGCTCCATATTTCAAAAGACCCGATGTACCTCATGTTGCGAGAAGGCTGCATCAAGGAATTCAACGCCAAGAAAGCCTCGGGTGATACATGCGATCTTCGGGGGTGTGATCTACGAGGCTTAGACCTTCGCGGTCTCGAGGCGGACGGGCTTGATTTCAGCGACTGCTATTTCCGGCAATCCGACCTCCGCGGTGTTGACCTGAGCAACGCGAAGATGGAAGGTGCCAGTATCAATGCTTGCAAGATTTCAGGTGTTCTGTTCCCCTCTGAGCTCAGCGCATCGGAAATTGAACTCTCGCTTTTGCATGGAACACGAATGCGGTACAACGTGAAGTAGTCCATACACCCGTTCATCTCTCGACTCCATAGGTAGACTGATCATCCACATCCGTTGCTTATCTGCCTTTGTGTCGAGATCTTATGAACCGGCAGACAGCGACAACTGAGTCCGCACCTTCTCATACCCAGATTCGGCATCGCCGGTAGCAAGAAGCACCACTCGGTCCTCGGTGAGCACTCCATCCTCGAGAAGCCGATTGCGGATCGCCTCAGCGCGTTGGCGAGCCAACGCTTCAAATTCTTTCTCCGAGATCTGGATAGCCGCCGCTAGTTTCTGTTTCATCTCTTTTACCGTCGGTTGGGTGGGCTCGGCTGGCGCAGCTGCTGGGTCAGGAGGAGGAAGCTTCGCATATAATTTTTCCACCAGCCGTTGCTCCACTTTCGGCGAGAGCTCTTCCTGATCTGTATTCGCGCCACCCTGCATGGCAAAGAGTTGTGCTCGGAGCTTCATCGCCTGCAGGGCGGCACGGTCCAGGGTCGAATCAGTCGTTCCCTTGATATCGAGCCGGAGTCCGACGCGTTCCTCCAACGCCTTCTCCAGCGCATCTAGTTTATTTACCTCTTCCTCAACGAGAGAGGCCCTTCCTGGCTGGAACTCGATGAACGCCAGATCTTCTGCGCTGCCGTCCCCCGGAATAAGCTTACCCATGAGCGCAAACGGCGAGGCGACGACTTTGGTGAGTAAATTGAGCAACGTCGAGATCACCACCTTGCCGTACTTGAAATCCGGATCATTGAGATCGCCACGAATCGGCATATCGATCTCGATCAGCCCTTTGCGATCCTTCAGGAGACCCACAACCAGCGGGACCGGTAGTGAAGTAGCGTCCGGGCTATCCGTTTTATCACCGAATGTCAGCTGGTCGACCTTGACGAAGTTCTCCGCCTCCAGCACCTTTTGCGAAACCTTGTATTTCAAATCGAGCGACAGCTTGCCCTTCGACAACCCATACCCGACGTACTTGTCGCTGTAAGGCCCAGTTGGTCTGAGATCCATACCACTCAGCGTGATAACTAAATCAGTGAACGCATCCTCGCTCAATGGGTTGATCTTTCCCACAATCTTGAACGGAGCGGTTCTTCCGACTTTGCCCGCCAGGTTGACATCCGCTTTCTTGAGCTGCTTGGACGATAGGCCTTTGATGGTACCCCCAAACTCCGTGAGACTCGTTCGCACTTTTGGTTCGATGGACAGGTCGTGAAATATCGCAGCCAACTTCGCCAACTTGACCTGATCGATCGTGACGGGTACCGGTCCCCCTGCCCTCGCCTGTGATTGGGCGCCTTTCGGTTCCTTAGGAGGCGCCGCCTGATCACCAACCGGAGGCGATTTGGCGAGCCGGGCAAGATTGAGTTGCCCATCGGCATCTACCACCAGTTTCACCCAAGGTTCTAGCCAGATCACATCGGCAATCTTTACGGATGTGGGCTCGACATCCAACACGATCCGGTTCACGTTCAAGGCCCTCCAGGTCGCCACATTGTCGAACTCCGCTCGATGTGCGATCGCTATTTGATTGACGGCCAGATTCCCCTGAAACTGCAGAAGTGGGTCGCTCACATGCTCCTTGGCAAAACGCACCGACCCATTCAGGTCGATCGCCCCATCCAGCACATCGGCATTGAGGAATCGATCGAGATACGGTTGGAACGGCCGAATCTCGACATGCTCCAAGGTGACGTCCACATCGGCCGTTAACGGTTCAATCGCCACCTTGCCTTTGACCGTGATCGACCCGGTCTCATTCAATTTCATCGACAGGTCAATCGGGAGCGGTTTCTTAAATGGAATCTGAACACCTCTCATCGTCAGACTCATCGCGTCGACCGCGACGCGTCCGGGACGCTCCAGTGTTCGGTCCTCGAAATCAGCCCCGTAGTTTCGTAACGCGACCTCATCGACGGTGATCGACCAAGGCTTGGCCGATTGATTCGGCTCTCCTTTCGTAGGAGAAGACGTCGGTTCTGTGCCGGTGCCACCGACCGGAGTAAAGAGAGTCTGGTAATTTAAGACACCGTCACGGTCGATCCAGGCGTCAAATCCCGCATCAGCCGAATGGACCGTGGCGGCAGCGATCGTCTGTTTCTGCAGATCGAACTGAATGCCTTCCACATCAAACGCCGGCACCTTCACGACCGGTAGAATTCCGCCCCGCTCCACGATTTTCAGATCCTGAACCGACACCTTGCCGTCTTTCACCATTACCTGGGGCGCCTCGCCGCGAAGATCGAAATGGTACGAGGCAGAAAGGTCGAGTACTCCTTGCCGAATATCGAACTGAAGAATGTCGCGCACCACTTGATACAGCGTCTCGAGTTTGATGCCGGATAACGTGAGCTTGCCGTCGGACTCCATCGGCTTCAACGAGATAGTTCCCTCCCAAGCCACTGTTTCGCCCTTCTCCATCTCAGCCTTGAAGGCATGGGCATTCTCGGCTCCTTGACTCGAAATGGTACTGAAGTCCCGCAGCACAAATTTGATGGGTACGACATCGATCATAACCGGCCTGGGTTTGGAATCATCACGGTATTCCAATATTCCCCGTTCAAGCTCCAACAGATCGATCTCCACGGGCATCAATTTTTGCGGCTCGCTTGCAGGCTTGTCAGGTTTTTTGGCTGTCTCATCCGGTGGTGGAGCCAACGCCATCAGATTCAGCTTGCCTTCGGGATCGATCTCGGCCACGACAAACGGCATCACCAGACGAATCTTGTCGAACGCCACCTTCTGAGCGAAGAGTGTGACCGCCCGCAGATCGACGAACAATTCCTCGAACCCCAGGATGGCAGCCTGATCATGATCGCGCACTTCGAAGTCGTTGAGGCGAAGCGCAAGCAAGAACGGGTTGAAGGCCGCATCACGGAGGACGACCGGATGCTTGATCTGCTCCGCAACAGCAGAAATACCGTACGCTTTAATGAGATAGGGAACCAGCACAAATCCGACGAGCGTGTACAGCGCGATGAGTCCCGCCAGAATAGCGAGCATGATTTTTGGCCGGAGGAACCGACGCATAGCTGTTCGAACCCTGGACAGTCGAGTAATTCGAACAAAACTATAGGTGACAGAACCTTTGAATGTCTACTGGGGAAGATCCCTTTTGAGCATGGGGATTAATTAGGGAATTTAACGCGCAGTCGGTGGCAAGGAAGGAAGAGGTACTTATCCGCGTGCACCCGTGACCATAAACCGATGAATAGCACGCGGTACGAGCAAACTTGGCTTGGTTTGGTGCGCCCGGCTGGAATCGAACCAGCGACCCTCAGCTTAGAAGGCTGATGCTCTATCCGACTGAGCTACGGGCGCGTTCCAATATTTCAACTACTTGGACGAGTGACCCTCCACGGCCATGTCGCTTGGTGTTATTAGGGTGTTAACGTCAAGGTACTTTTGCACCTTCAAGGCGGCTTCAGTCAAGTCTCTCTCCTCTATTGAGTTGTACCGCTTCCACATCTTCTCTGACTTGTGACCAACAATCTTCATTGCGGTTGCTGTATCCACACCGGCGCGTCGTAGGTTTGTCGATGCACAATGACGGAGATCATGGAATCGAAAGTCAGTTATTCCGGCATCTCTCAACGCGGTCCTGAAGGATCGGCTGATACGTTGAAGCGGTCGGCCCTTGTAGGTGAACACGTGGTTGTTGGTCAGACTGCGAATTTTGGCCAAGCGTTGGAGAGTTGATCGAACGTCTGCGGTCATGGGAATACGCCTCCCGGTTTTGGTCTTGGTGTCATGACTTCGAAGGGTGATGAATCCCCGACGGAGGTCAACACGGTCCCACGTCAGAGACACAATCTCCCCGAACCGTTGGCCGAGTTGATAGGCCGTCAAGAGCACCGGGCGGAGGTGTGGCTTCGCGGCCTGATGTAACCGGCCCCATTCTTCTTCCGTGAGCACCCGATCCCGTTCGTTCTGGGGGTTGGGTATCTCGACTCTGGACGCGGGGTTGGCCTGGAGCAGTCCCCGCTTGATCGCCATGTTCAGGCAGTGTTTCAACGCAATGTGGTCATGGTTGATTGTCTGTGTACTCGCCTTGATTCCGTTGGGTTTCGTGCGTTGATTGCGGAAGGCTTCCACATCCTGAGGCTTGATCTCTGACAGGATCTTCTGACCGAAGAACGGGATGAGGTGAGTGTTGATACTGTAGGCTCGTCCCACGAAGGAACGAAGTCCTCGGACGGTTTCCAGCTCCAGGTAAGCCTTCGCCCATTCTTTGAAGAGGATCGGCTTGGCTTGTTCGGTCTTCTCGTGGCCTAGGAGGAGTCGTGTCCTGATGGTGGCTTCCATCTCCTTGGCAACAGTCTTATTGAGACACCCCACCTTCCAGCGTTTCCAACGGGCACCGGGGACACCACTCGCGAGGACCAACGATTTTCCGTCCGCACTTTCGATCACCGGAAACTCCACATAGTAACTATCGCGCCGCTTAGTGAGTCCCATGGCTGTCTCTCCGTGGTGTGATCGTGTGCTGATCGATCCAGGCGTCCAGCTGAGCTTGCTTGAACTTCACCAGCCGTCCGATTTTGACGTACCCCAGTTTCCTCGCAGAAACCCATCCATACAGGGTCAGTTTGGATATGCCTAAATACTTCGCGGCCTCATCCATTGTCAAAAGATTATTCATGGCTCTCTAGCAGGCGTTCCCTTCGTGTGTAGACGTTCGGTCATGTGAGCCGACCGACACCTCCGCACTACTCTCAGGTGTGGCACTTATGCGAGGGTCCAGAATTTTTCACCATACCGAAAAGGTAGGGGGCCGTAGAAAGGGAAGGACCTGTTTATAGTGACCGTCACAGCCCATGCGCTTCAACTGCTGAGCACCCATGACTGCGAGATATCTGTCGAATCTATAGAAGAAGTCAGCACTTAGCAGTACACTCCAAAGACAAGCACATCATGCGAGATGGTCAGTTGCCGATAGGGAGACACATGAGGACGAGATGATCACAAGAACACTGCCCACGAACTCATGGATGAAATTCGGTCGTTAGAGGAAGCTTACCCGGTGAAGGTAGGCGTGCATGAGCTTCCGTTCACGAAGTGTGACTGGACAACTGCCAAAGTGCTCATCGTCCTGTCATTCTCATTCTCGGAAACAGGCCGGGGGATAGTATCGAATGTTGGTTCAGACGTCTGGACAAGAATAAAGTCCCTGATAAAAAGACTTCAACAGTCGGCAGGCCCTCACGACCAGTTCGATGTGCAGTTTAGTCTGCAAGTTAACTGCAAGGCCTCCGTTAGTGTCGATGTAAACATTCACAAAGTCTTTGCAGCCCTTCCAGCGCAAGTGTCATGGCAAATCACCTACCTGAGGGAGGAAGTCTTATCAGGCCGACTGCAAGGTTCTTCCGTAACCCTTCGGCCATGAAAGGATGACATTGAGAAGGAACTTTTTAGGGTACCCTTCCCGGTCCCGCCCGTCCTCACGCCACTCGAGATGCCCTAAGAACCCGCGAAGAAATGAGTGGAATCCTAAACTAAGGCGGTGGGGGATTTTCAAAATATCAACATTTCAGGCTATGGAGTTCGCTCGGATCCGCGGAGACTGGAGCGCTGCCTCGTCCCATTTTAACTTGTTCTAAGGATCCAAACTGGATGTCTCTAACCTAAAACTAGGGACCCATCACAAGACGAAATTTACAACAGTCGGCCATTTATTGCACAACGTCAAAATCTGAAGCAAGAAAGGCAGCGTTTGACCGAGTATACGAAATCAATGCTGAGCAGTTAGAGCAAGTACCGGGGCTTCTTCTGCCTGACACTCCCAGAAGCTCCAAGAATAATCCATTGAGATCACTTGATACTCGGTTCGTTTGACGAACCCCGGGTATTCCTCAAGCATCAACTCCTCGACCGGGCAGGAATAGGCAATGAGCACACGGTGGCCCGTGATGGTTTGGAATCGTCGCAGATTATCGGCGACGGTCTTGAAAATTGGTCCCAGGAAGGGCCGATACATATAAATGAGCAGATTGCTGTCCGGAAATACGAAATCCGCGGCATTGGCACAGCTGACCCTGAGCGATCGACAGCGTGCCGGATTCTGTTCGCTCGACAAGTACCGTGTGACGTTGGCTTTCGCGACGTCGCTATGCAGCGGGGACAGCTCAACGCCGATCACTTCCTTAAACGGGAATTGTGCCGCCACGATTAGAGTTCGGCCTTTCCCACAACCCAAGTCTACGAACGTATAAGTCTTGAGATCGAGCGCCTGTGTCGTGTTCTCGAGAATATGCCGAATCACGACCTCTCTCGACGGAACATAGCCCACCGCCAGACTCCTCGCCGTTTCATCGGCGATGCCTGCGTCGGAGGACTCCGTGACACCGGACGTCAGGACCCCGTACTTCTTGTCGAAATCGTCCGGCGGCTTCTGGCTCAAGAGATACAAGATGATCTCTTTGAGCGTCTCCCAGAAACCGAAGACCCGATAGGTATTCATCACGATCTTGAACTTGCCGCCGGCGTCAGGGTTGTACTGCATAGCACTCCTTCTGTGCGGGGACGACCCGATTGGTTGTCACGAGTTCTCTAATGCGGTGATGCACCTGGATACTCCGCACCGCATCCGTATGCTCACCAAACACAGTGCCGATCTCCACCTGTCCCCGCGTGTACGCCGTCCAATCGACCGGAGCCTGCCCGCACCTGCTGAGCGTCGCGCTGCTCCACCACGCAGCGATCGGTGCCTGCAGAGGATCCCGTCTGACCGTGCCGAGAATCCCCGCCGTCTCGCGATCCAAGGCATAGGCCACCTTCAAGGCGGCGAGGGACGCATCGGACTCTTCTCGAGACAGCAGGTCACGGTCCTGCGCCCATTGGATGGCGCACTCAACTCGCTCCTCTTCACTCAACCGTTCCACGTGCTCCTTGATGGCTTGCCGGTCCGCCTCGGGTAAGGCCTGGAACGCATCCTGCCGGTCTCCCGGAATATACTGGAGCAATTCTCCCCAGACCGAGTCCGTCGACACCAGGGCCGAGTGGGGTTGTGTATCCAGAAGGCCCAAGAACGCGACGGACTGGCCTTGCCGTTCAAGTTCCCGTGCAACCGCCAGCGCAATGCCTCCGCCATTAGACCACCCGAGCAGGTGATAGGGTCCGGAGGGCTGCTGCTCACGGATGATCGACATGAAGCGGCTGGCGATCAAGTCCATCGAGAGACGAGTCCACGGTTCCGAGAAGATCCAGCTCAGCGCCAATCCGTAGACCGGTCGCTCCTCACCCAAGGCGTAGGCGAGCGGCTGATAGGCCGAGACGTGTGTCCCGGTCGGATCAAAGCAAAATATCGGGAACTCCGCCTGTCCGGCCTGCAACACCACCAGCGGAGACGCCGACGACTCGGCCTGCCCCGAGATCCGTTCCGTCAGACTCGCAATCGTCGGAGCCTTGAAGAAATCCGCCAGCGAAATCGGATGCGCGGTCATTCGCTGGATACGGGAGACGACCTGCACGGCTGTAAGCGAATGGCCTCCGATATCGAAGAAGTTGTCATGAATGCCCACCTGCGACAAGCCGAGGGCCTCCGCCCACACACGCGCCAACCTATGTTCCACATCCGTCCGTGGCGCCACGAACGTCTGGTGCGGGGTGTGACCATCCGGTTCAGGCAAGGCGCGGCGATCGATCTTGCCGTTTGCGTTACGAGGCAGGGCATCGAGCACGACGATGATCGTCGGCACCATATAGCCCGGGAGTCGTTCCCCAAGGAACTCACGAAGCGTGTCACCGGACAGCCCCCCCGCTACATACGCGACGAGCCGTTTGTCTCCCCTGCCGTCTTCCCTCACGACCGCCACTGCCTCACGGACGTCGGGATGCTCCATCAGCTGGGTTTCGATCTCTCCCAATTCGATTCGAAATCCCCGCACCTTCACCTGATGGTCCATCCGCCCAAGGAATTGGAGCAGGCCGTTCGGCAGATACTGGGCCAGATCACCAGTTCGATACAGGCGAGCGCCGGGCTCCTTAGAAAACGGATGCGGGACAAACACATCGGCGGTCTTCGCCGGTTCGCCCAGGTATCCTCGTCCAACACCAATACCCGCCACGCACAACTCCCCAGCTACTCCGACCGGTAGCGGCTGGAGCGAGGGCGACAGCACATAAAGTTCGAGATTGGGCACCGGCCTACCGACCGGCATCGACGCGGCCGGTCCGTCAGGACTGCGGCTGATCCGATGCAGCGCCACATCGTCGGCGCACTCCGCAGGGCCATAGGCATTGACCAACGGCACCGTCGGATAGCGGGCAAACCACCGCCGGCATAGCGACGCAGGCAGCGCTTCACCGGTCGGCAACACCATTCGCAGACGCGTGAGCGCCGGTTCGGGCTCGTCACGGTCGGCCACGACATCCAGCATCCCTTGCAGCATCGCCGGTACAGTCTCAAGCACCGTGACACCGGTTGCCTCCACATGCTGCAACAATGCGGCTGGATCATGGGCAATGTCATCGGGCACGATGCAGACCCGTCCACCACACAAGAGCGGAGCCAAGAATTGCCAGACGGAAATATCGAAACACTGGGACGCGGTCTGGGCGATCACGTCGTCCGCGGTCAGCTCAAGCGTCCGCAGTTTGCCCCAGAGATGATTGAGCATCCCTCGATGCTCCACGATCGCTCCCTTGGGCACGCCGGTAGAGCCAGAGGTCGAGATCACATAGGCAGCTTCCGCCTGGTGCTGCCTCACGTAAGAATTCACATCATGCTCCACCGCCGAGAGAATCTCTTCCATCGTCAGTAGAATCGGCCGCTCCAGGTTCCCACACCCTTCTATCAGCGACTGCGCCGGAGGCCGGTAGTCCTCCGTCGTCAGCAGCACGCGCGCACGGCTTTCGCGGAGCACATGGGTCAGCCGATGCGTTGGATGGCTTACATCGAGCGGCAAGTAGATGCCACCGGCCTTGAGAAGACCCAGGAGCATCGCCAGAAAGTCCAGGTCTCGTTCACCCGCGAGAGCCACGACCGTTTCGGGTTTCACTCCCGCGAGCAGCAACGCGTGAGCGACTCGATTGGCCCGTCGGTTTAACTCTTGATAGGTCAGGCACCGATCCAGCCAGACTGCGGCCACATGATCCGGTGTCGCCGCCGCCTGGGCTTCGAACAGCTCATGGACAAAGTGATCCGGCACCTGCAGAGAGACGCCCCGACTCCAGTCGGTCAACACACGCTGCTCCTCCTCATCGGTCAACAGGCGCAGCTCTTCGAGTGTCGCATCCGGCCGCGCCGCCATATCCTGCAGCAGCACGTCATAGTGCTGGAGCATCTGCATGACAGCGTCGGGAGAAAATAGATCGGTGCTGTATTCCATCGACGCCGTCAGCCCCTGCTCGGTTTCACACAGCGACAACGTCAGATCGAACTTGGCCGTCAGCGGCGCTACCTCCACCGTGGCAATCTGAAGTCCCGGCACGGTCAACTCCGACGTCGGCGCGTTTTGCAACTCAAACATGACCTGGAAAATCGGCGAGGAGCTGACGTCCCGGACCGGCTGCAGCACCTCAACCACTTTTTCGAACGGCACATCCTGATGGGTGTAGGCCCCAAGGCAGACCTGCCGGACCTGGGCCAGGAGCTCACGGACCGTTTGATGTCCCGACAGGTCGGCCCGCAAAGCCAGGGTATTCACGAAGAAACCGATGAGCCCTTCGATCTCGCTCCGAGTCCGGTTGGCGATCGGAGACCCGACGACAAGGTTCGGTCGCCCGGTGTACCGGAACAACAACCCGTAAAATCCGGTCAGCAACGTCATAAAGAGCGTCGCGCTTTCTCGCCGGCTGAGTTCCGTCATCGCCGAGGACAGGCCGGGTGACAAGGCAAGGGTCAGCGAAGCTCCATGCGAGGTCTGAACCGGAGGCCGTGGCCCCGCCATCGGAAGGTTCAGGGGGTCGAGCGCCCCGGACAACTGGTCCTTCCAATAGTCGAGTTGGCGATCCAGTCGCTCGCCGGACAACCACTGTCGCTGCCACGCCGAGAAATCCACGTATTGAACCGGTAGAGCGGGCAGTGACGTTGCCCGGCCTTGGAGCTGAGCGATATAGAGTTCGGTCATGTCCCGCACCAGAATATGGGATGACCAGGCATCGGACGCGATGTGATGCATCGTGAGCAGCAGAACATGCTCTTCACCAGCGAGCTTGAGCAGAGTGACCCGAAGCATGGGGCCATAGGCCAACTCGAAGGGACGCTGCGCTTCGGCCGTTGCAAGCCGTAGGACCGCCCCTTCCCGGTCGGACTCGCTTACGCGATCGAGAGCGACGACAGGAATCGTGATCGCCGAAACCGGCCTCACCACTTGAGCCGGCTGTCCATCGATCATTTCCACCGTCGTCCGCAGCACCTCATGCCGTCGGACCAGGTCATTGACACCCCGCTCTAAAGCCGAAACGTCAAGCGTTCCCGACAGCCTCAGCGCAACCGGAAGATTGTAGGCGGCGCCATCCGGTTCCAGTTGCGTCAAGACCCACAGACGCTGCTGGGCGAAGGAGAGCGGAAGCGGTCCATCGCGGTCCACTCGCGAGACGGGCGGAACGACCAGGTCCCCGTCCTGACGGCGGGTCGACTCGATCTCATCCGCCAGTTGGGCCACCGTCGTCGCCTCGAACAGCGTGCGCAAGGGAAGCTCCACACGAAAGAGCGAACGCACCCGAGCCATCACTTGCGTGGCTAGCAAGGAGTGTCCGCCGAGGTCGAAGAAATTGTCATGAATCCCGATCCGGTCGCGTTTCAAAATGGCGGCCCAGATGCCGGTCAGTATCTCTTCAGCCGGAGTGCGAGGCGCCACATAGCGGCGGTTCGACGTCAGATACGCCTCGGGATCCAGGAGCAGCTTCCGATCGACCTTTCCGTTGTGACTCAACGGCAGCGCCGGTAGACTGATCAGCACGGTGGGTATCATGTATTCCGGCAGACGTGCCTTGAGATACTCCCGCCATCCGGCCGGCTCCCCAACAGCATCGCGAGCCACGACGTACGCAGCCAAGTAGGCTTCCCCGCCGAGGTTTGTCCGCGCCATTACGATCGCCTGCGCAATGTCTGGATGTTCGGTCAACTGAGCCTCGATCTCACCCAGTTCGATCCGGTACCCTCGGAGCTTGATTTGGAAATCTGTCCTTCCGAGAAACTCCACGCTGCCGTCCGGCAAGGCGCGAACCAGATCACCCGTCTTGTAGAGGCGGCCTCCCGGTTGAGACGCCAGCGGATGCGGCACGAATCGTTGGGCCGTGAGATCGGGCCGCCCAAGATACCCTCGCGCCACTCCCGCCCCACCGAGGTAGAGCTCACCCGCCACACCAACCGGAACCAGGTTGAGCCATTCGTCCAGAATCACAGCCTCCGCATTGTCGATCGGTCGACCGATCGGTACGGTTGCGGACAGCGCAGTACCGGCCTGATCAGGCTCGACCAGATAGGTCAGGCATCCGATCGTCGCCTCCGTCGGCCCGTAATGGTTCAGCAATTGACAACGACCGGCCGCGGTCACCTGGTCGGCCAGTGGAAGAGACAAGACGTCGCCTCCCAATACCAGCAGTCGCCGTGGCAGCACCGCGACTTGCTCGGACGTAGTCAGCAACGTGTGGAAATGGGCCGGCACAATCTTCAGCACATCGATCGGATGCGCCGCACAATAGTCCCCAAACTTTCGCCCGTCCGTAGCCGTGTCATATCCGATCACATGCAGACACCCGCCGGACGCAAGCGACGCAAAGATCGCGGTGTTGCCAAGATCAGCGGCCAGCGTCGACACCGTGGCAAAGGTCAGGTCCGGCTCCGCCGGCAGGGTGCGGCAGATAAAGTCGCTGTAGTTCACAACGCCGAGGTGGGTGACCGCCACACCTTTGGGAACGCCGGTGGATCCCGAGGTATAGATGACATAGGCCAATTCCATCGGGTGAACCGGTAGAGCCGGATTCGTCGACAATTCGTTCGCAAAGGTTCGACGGTGGGCATCCAGACAATAGGCCGTGATTCCGGTAGGCAGCCGCGACAACCATGACTCCTGAGTCAGCACCACCGTGATACCCGCTTGGGCCACCTCGTACGTCAGCCGACCCGATGACTGCTCTGGATCGAGCGGCACGTACGCGGCGCCGGCTTTTAACACGCCCAACAAGCCAGCCACCATCTCAACCGAACGCTCGACACACAATCCCACCAGCGCCCCCCGTCCCACTTCGATGCGGGTCAGCCCGTGCGCAATCTGGTTGGCATATGCGTTCAGCTCGGCGTAGGTCATAGAGCGGTCACCGCAGACGACGGCGATCCGCTCGAATCGCGTCTCGACTTGTCGTTCGAACAGAGTCACCAGCGACTGATCGACCGGCAGTGGACGATCGGCGCCATGCCTACTCGGAACGACTCGTCTTCCCTCAGGTTCGCCCAGCAACGGGAGCAGCCCGACACTGGTCTCCGGTTGAGCTGCCGCGCGGACGAGCACAGCCGTGATGGCATCCTGCAGAATGGGAAGCATCGCCGCATGAATCGCTCCAGGATCGGCCTGCAGGCGCAACCGGACCGACTGGTGCTGTCTCGTCCCGCTCAAGATCAGCTTGAGCGGTTCAAACCAGAACATCGATGGCTCGAACGAGAAGGTCACGTCGGCATTCGGCGCGAACGGCTCCGCCGTTTCGAACTCGAATCCCACCAGTTCCGTTATGACAGGTCCGCTCCCTTCCGGCATCCCATCCCAGACAAAGGATTCCTGCCATTCACGCGCACGTTGCTGGTCGGAGGCGATGGCCACGGCCAGATCCTGAAACGAAGTGTCTGGATCGACTCGACAACAAACGGGAATCCATTTGGCAAAGAGTCCCATGACGGACTCCAGTTCCTCGTAGACTCTTCCGTCGCCCAGGAACGCCATCAGATAGTCCCGACGGCCGCCGACACGGCTCAGCACCACTTGCCAGACTGCCAGGAGCCACGTATCCATGAGGATCGGATGCCGGTCTGACAGAGCCAGCAACGATGCGACGACTGTCGGATCCAGATCCCAGGCGAGCGTTTCCGTCGGCCAACCGGCGGTCCGTTCTCCCGTCCGTTCAAACGGCACGGCAATCGGCTCCGAATGGGCCAGCACGTCACGCCAAAACTGGCGGCCCTTGGCCGCATCCCCGTCAGCGAGCATCTCAGTCTGCCATTCGGAAAATTGCGCGTACTGTACCGGATCTTCACCGGCCCTCTGCCGCACCCCAGCACCGTATCCCGCAACGATCTCGGCGGCCACATTACGAAGCGTCCGGACATCGGCACAGAGGGCCGGCAGCGTGAGAAGCAGCCAGTGCTCGCGATCGGACAGCCGACACAGGGTGCACTGGACCAACGGCCCTCGCTCCCAGTCGATCGTCCGACGGCGATGTGCGTCCAGCAGTGCATGCCGCTTCTGCACCTGCGTCTCCTGGTTATGGACCGAGAGTTCAACGATTTCCCAGGCAGGAGGACAGTCCTCTATAACCACTTGCAACGGAACCTTCACGCCCGGCTCCCGGCAGAATAGCGTTCGAAACGCTTCGTGCTTGGCCACGGCCGCCTCCACCGCCTGCCGCAGACGGACGGCGTCCAGCGTTCCTTGGATCAGCAGCGTGCCCTGGGCGCAGGCGGTTCCAAACCTCTGTTGAAGCCCCCACAGACGTTTCTGTTGAGGTGACAGCCGAAATCCATGGATATTGAGAGTCGATTGCATGGCATCCCTATGCATTCACCACGTGAACGTCTTGTTGAGTGATCATCTCTCCCATGGCCACAACGATCTTCCGCGGTCCGACGAAGGGCAACCGGGCGTGGGCCACCATCATATTGTCGAGCATCAGCAGGTCTCCTTCCCGCCAGGAAAACCGCACCGATGTCCGCTCATAGAGTTCGCCGATCTCCGCAGCCATCGCATCCTCGATCGGAGAGCCGTCGCCGAAGTAGACGTTGCGCGGGACGCGCTCGAGGCCCAGTACCTCGATCAGCGACGTTCGAACCGCCGGCTCCAGATAGGACACGTGATGCAACTGAATCTGGTTGAAGAATACCCAGTCGCCGGTTTTCGGATGCTTGAGAATCGCTGGGCAGACCTGTCTGGTCCGCAGCCCCCCGTCAGCCATCCATTCCCATTCGACCCCGTGTTCCCGACACGTCCGTTCCACGGATGCCTTGTCGTCAGCGTGAAAAAAGGCCTGCCAGCTCACGTCGAAGCCTGGCGTGAAATTTCTCACGTACATCAATGCCAGGTCCTGAAGCTTGTCGCGCAGCGCCGGGCGAAGCCGTTGATACAAGGTCCGGCAATCCACGATGGGCGTCTCGCCTCCTTCTTGAGCCGCCTGCACGCAGAAAAACGATTGTTTCAAGGGCCAGCGATGCAAATGTGAGCTCTCATTGTGAAAGAGAATGGCCTTGTCGGCCGGATACGGGGTGGACCCATAAAGGTGGCGCCCGGCCTTCTCACGCGGCAAATCACCGTAGTCGCCGAACAGCGAGGGGCAGAGAGCCTGCGCGACCTGTTCGAAATCTTCAGCCCCTTTGAGTGAAAATCCGCGGAACAGAATGGCGCCATGCGTCAGTAAATCCTGTTCGACCTTGGCCCGGTTGTCGTGCCCCCAGGCCACGAGATCCACGTCATCGATCGCAGGTTGCAGAACCAACGGCAACATCTGTTCCGGCGCCAGCGAATGTCGCGTGACCAGCGTTCGTTGGGCCAGCGGCACCGCCTTCGGTTGGATGTTTTTGAATCGTTCCAACTTGCTCTCTTCACGCTGTTTGGATTCGATCATGGCGGACTCCTTTTCTGTACGAGACACGATCTCGATCGCGGACAGCCTGGCTTCCGGATGGGCGGCCACGCTTCCGAGCAGGGTCACGAACCGTTCGGACAATGCCGCTATCGTGGAGGCATCAAAAAGATCCGTGCTGTATGTCCACACACCGGTCATCCCATCCGCGTCGTCTTCCATGAACAGCCCAAGGTCGAACCGTGCCACCTCGCTTTCAAACTCGAGCGCCCCAACCTCCAGTCCCGGCAGTTCCATGGACGGCGGCGGCACGTTTTGCAGCACCAGAAGCGCTTGCACCAGCGGATTACTTCCCACATCCCGCTTGAGCTTGAGCGCCTCCACAATCTTCTCGAACGGCAGGTCTTGATGCGCGTAGGCCTCCAAGGCCGTCTGCCGGACTTGCGCCAGCAGATCCTGGAACGTGGGGTTGCCGCTCAGATCGCTGCGGAGCGGCAGCAGATTGACGAAAAATCCGATCACTCCCTCGGTCTCCTCGCGGTTGCGATTGGCCACGTCGGTGCCGATCAGAATGTCCTCCTGCCCGGTCGTTCGGAACAGGAGGACATTGAACGCGGCCAGAAGCGTCATGAACAGGGTCCCGCCCTGTTTCCGGCTCAACGCGCGTAGGCCATCGGCCTGTTCCGCAGGAACCGTGAACAGGTGACGAGCCCCGTGAAACGTCTGCACGGCTGGGCGTGGCCGGTCCGTCGGCAACCTCAGCACCGGCGGGTTCGCGCCCAACCGGTGCTTCCAGTAGGCCAGATGCTCGTCCAACACGGGTCCCTGCAGCTGTTGCCTCTGCCACCCGGCGAAATCCGCATACTGTACCGGCAAGGGTGGTAGCACGTCGGTCGTAAGACCTGCTCGCCCAACCTCAGCCTGATAGAAGGCCGCGACCTCGTGGGCCAACAGCGTCATCGACCAGGCATCTGCAGCAATATGGTGGAGTGTGACGAGCAGAATATGTTCCTGTTCGGCCAGCTGCACCAACCGGGCCCGCAGAGGTCGATCGTGATCCAATCGGAACGGCCTCCGGACCTCTTGGGCGGCGGCATGCCGTACGGCCTCATCCCGCTGAGTGTCCGACAGTCCGCTCAAGTCATCAATCGGCAAGGAGAAGGCCCCGACTGAGCTGATGACCTGCACCGGTTCGCCGTCAATCTCGCGAAACGTCGTTCGCAACGATTCATGTCTGGCGATCACCCGCTCGAAGCTGCTGGTCAGGGCAGCCGAATCGAGTAAACCGGACAGCCGGAGTGCAAACGAAAGATTATACGACCACCCGTCCGGCTCCATTTGGGACAAGAACCACAAGCGCTGCTGAGCGAACGACAGCGGGAGTGGTCCACTGCGGTCGATGGGCGTGAGCCTCGTTGCAGGTGCCTGGTCCAGGCCCGTACGGCCCCGCTCGATCACGACACCCAGTGCCTTCACCGTCGGGGCTTCGAAGAGGCTTCGCAACTGCAACTCGATCTGGAACGAGGATCGGATTCTGGACACCACCTGCGTCGCCAGAAGCGAATGGCCGCCGAGTTCGAAGAAATTATCGAGAAGGCCGACCTGTTTCAGGCCGAGGATCTCCCCCCATATCCCCGCCACAATCTCTTCAACTGCGGTGCGCGCCACTTCCATCCGAGGCGACGGTTCACGGACTTCAGGAGCCGGAAGAGCTTTTCGATCGATCTTGCCGTTGGGCGTCAGCGGCAACGCATCAAGAAACACCACTGCAGTCGGAACCATGTAGTCCGGCAGTGCTTCCGCGACGAACGATCGGATCGCCGCAGCCTCGCGCGTCTCGCATTTACTCACGACATAGGCCACCAGCCGCTTATCTCCCGGCCGGTCTTCCCGGGCCAGCACGACCGTCTCGCGCACGGCAGGATGCTGACGCATGCGCGATTCAATTTCTCCTAGTTCGATACGATGGCCGCGAATTTTCACCTGATGATCGATACGGCCCAGAAACTCCAGTGTTCCATCCTGCCGATACCGAGCCTGATCACCGGTTCGATAGAGCCGCTGTCCCGGTGTCGTCCCAAATGGATCAGGAACGAAGCGTTCCGCGGTCAGATCAGGCCGTTGCCAATATCCTCTCGCCACCCCATCGCCGCCGATATACAGTTCTCCTGGCACTCCAATCGGGACAAGACTGGTTTCTGCATCGAGTAGATAAATCTGCGTGCTCGCGATCGGTCGTCCCAACGGAACGGCCTCATCACCATCGCTCACACGAGCCATCATCGACCACACGGTCGTCTCGGTCGGTCCATAGAGGTTCCATGTCTCGAGGCCTTGAGCGAGAAACTTGTTCGCTAACTCACGTGGCAATGCTTCACCCCCACACAGCACGCGTACGGGAGGGACAGCCCCCGCATCGACCAACAGGCGCCACCCTGAAGGCGTTGCCTGCATGACGGTGACGTCTCTCTGGACCAGAGCCTGTGCCAATCGAGGCCCATCGACAACAATGTCGCGGCCAAGCACGACCACTTTGGCCCCCACCATCAGCGGCAGAAACCATTCCAAGAGCGCGATGTCAAACGAGATGGAGGTTGTCGCCACCAGCACGTCCTGACTGGTCAGATGTAACGTGTCCTGCATAGCCAACAGAAAATTCACGGCGCCGGCCTGTCGAACCATCACCCCCTTGGGGCGACCGGTCGATCCCGAGGTGTAGATGACGTAGGCCAGCTGGTCGAGACTGCGAGGGACCGGTGGCTTGTCTGACGACTCTCGACCAATCGGCTCCCAGTCGTACAGGTCAATGACCGACTGTTCCTTCTTCTCTCGCTCGGCCATGAGCGATCCCTGCGTCACCACCACCGAGACCTTGGCATCATGCAGCATGTAGCGCAGCCGTTCAGGCGGATAGGTCGGATCCATCGGAACATAGGCCCCGCCGGCCTTCAGGACCCCCAGCATCGCGACCAGCAGATTCTCCGATCGTTCCAAACAGATTCCAACTTTCACATCCGGCCCCACGCCCCGCTTGCGCAAGTAGTGGGCCAACTGATTCGCTTTGGTATCGAGCTCCCGATAGGTCACATCCACAACGTTGTCCGATAGGGCGATGCGCTCAGGCGTCCGAGCAACTTGCGTTTCGAATAAATCAGGCAGACACAGATCGTCCACGTTGAATCGTCGGTAGTCGCACCAGTCCTTCAAGAACTGTTGGCGTTCTTGATCGGAGAGAGTGGACAATTCGGACAATCGAGCGTCAGACTTGTTGACCATGCCCTCCAAGATGGCGGTCCAATGCCGGATCATCTGCCCGACTATCTCGTCATTCAGACGACGCCGATCGTAGGAAAAGATGGCCGTCAATCGTTCTTCCGGCACAACGGTGATCGTCAGTGGATAGTTCGTCCACCCTTCCACATCGACGGACTCGATACCGAACGTATTGCCGTAGTCCTGAACCGCCTTGTCGAGAAGATAGTTTTGAAATACGAGTACGCTGTCAAACAGGGGTGTTCCCCGTTGGATACCGCTCCACCCTTGGATCTGCACCAGCGGAGTCGCCTCATAGTGACGTAGTTCGGCGTTAATCGCTTGCATGGTGCGAAGCCAGTCTCCGAGATGATCGACCGGCTCCATCCGCACCCGTAGCGGCATAGTATTGATGAACACACCGAGAGCAGGATCGCTGCCCATCAACTCCTGAGGTCTACCCGATACCGTCACGCCGAACACGACATCGCCGGTGTCGCAGTACCGACGAAGCAACAACGCCCAAGCCCCTTGAACGACCGTGTTCAATGTCACACGCTGAAATCGGGCCAACTGTTCGAGACCACGCAAGACTGAAGGGAGCAGCTCCACACGCTGTTCACCATAGGGCGCGACGTCGGCAACAGAGTCCGTCACCTGTTCCGGTAATCGAGTCGGCTCCTCCACACCGCGCAGATACTCCCGCCAAAACCTTTCGGCTGCTGAGAGATCCTGCTGCAGCGACCACTGAATGTATTCCCGATAAGAAGGCGCCGGGGACACAGCAATGGCTTCGCCTCTTCGGAGGCGTTCGTATGTGGTCATGACCTCCTGTACCAACAGCGCCTGGCACGATCCGTCCAAAATGGCATGATGCAAACTCCAGACGCTCCACCACGAGTGCTCCGTCCGTCGAATCAACGCCAGACGCATCAGCGGCGGTCGATCCAATGTGAATCCACGAAGACGGTCGGCAGACAAGTAAGCTTCCAAAGCCGCCTGTCTGGCGTTCTCATCGGCGAGATTCCGCCAATCGAGGCGCTCCACAGGCAACTGAGCACGACAGACCACCACTTGCAGCGGTTCCGGCGCCACGTCCCACACGAATCCTGTCCTGAGAATCGCGTGCCGATCCACCGCATGCTGCCACGCGTCCTCAAATGCCTTCGGGTCCAGTCCTTGGGTGAACGCATAGACGACTTGATTGTGATAGGCTCCCTTGTCTTCACCGTGGAGACCATGAAACAACATACCCTGCTGTATCGGCGACGTAGGATAGAGGTCCTCGAGTTCTGCTCCACGGGTAGCCAGGAGCGTGTGGACCTGTTCCTCATGACCCCCTGCGAACGCAAACCGCTTTGAGGAAACCGTCTCCGCGCGTTCGTCAGGCTCATCCGAAACAGAAGCGGCGGTTTCAAGAGCAGCGGCGATGGCCGCCACTGTATGGTGCTGAAAAACCAGGTTCGGGCTCACCTTGATGGCCGCCCGATGCGCCTTTGCCACCACCTGGAGACAAAGGATCGAGTCACCGCCGATCGCAAAGAAACTATCGTGGATGCCCACACGATCCAGATGAAGGACTTCTGCCCAGATTTTGGCCAGCGTCGCTTCGACCTCGTTCCGTGGGGCAACATAGCTGTCGTTCGGCTGCACCCGCCCCTGTTCATGGTCAGGAAGCGCCATCCGATCAATTTTTCCGTTCGCTGTCAGAGGAAACGCCTCCAGCACAACCAAGGACGAAGGGATCATGTAGTCCGGCAAATGGGCCGCGAGCTGCGACCGAAGCGAGTCCCGATCGAGATCAGCCGGAGCCACGACGTAGGCGACGAGTTGCGGCATGCCGTCGGCCGTACTGCGCTGGACCACCACGGCGTCCTTCACACCATTGCAGCCCCGCAACTGCGCTTCAATCTCTCCCAATTCAACCCGAAATCCTCGAATCTTGACTTGATGGTCGACGCGACCGAGAAATTCCACCGTGCCATCCGGTCGATATCGTGCCCGATCACCGGTACGATACAGACGCGCGCCGGCACGTCCGTCGAAGGGATTCGGCACGAACCGCTCCGCCGTCAGCTTGGGACTATCGAGATACCCCCTCGCCAATCCATCACCGCCGATAGACAACTCACCTGACACCCCCACCGGCGTCGGCTGCCCGCCCGGATTTAGGATGAAGATGTGGCTGTTTGCCAACGGCCGTCCGATGGGGATGACCCCTGACGGACCTCGCGATCGATCGATTCGATGGGTCAGCACGCCGATCGTCGTTTCCGTAGGCCCGTAATGATTGATGATGTCGCAGTTCGGTGCGAGGGTTCGAATCCGTTCAACAAGACTTGCGTGGACCGTCTCGCCGCCGAGAATCAGATAGCGCCGCGGAAGCACCCTTTCCGGTCGCCCTGCTTCCAACAGGCCGGCCAGATGGCTGGGCACAATCTTGAGCACGTCGATCCGGTGGTCGGCCATGTAACTCGCCACGGCATCAGGATCGAATCCCCGATCAACCGACAGCATATGCAGCGTACGACCGGAACAAAGCGAACCAAAAATCGAGGTGTTACCTAGGTCGGCTGCGACCGTGGACAGGGTTGCGAAACTGGTTACCTGATCGAGTTCGAGACGTGTCAGGAGGCCGGACACATAGTTCATGACCTGACGATGCTCAACGGCGACGCCCTTCGGCCGACCAGTCGATCCGGACGTATAGATCACGTAGGCCAAATGTCCAGGCCGCACGAACCGCTGCAGTGGTCCATCGGTACAGGCGGAGATCGCCGGCCAATCGCGATCCAGATAAATGTGGCGCCATCTCGAACTCTGAGCCAGGTCGCCCGCCACCGCCTGCGCCAGGACAACCCGTGCACCGCTGTCCGACAGCATGAACGCCAGCCGATCCTTGGGGAGTTTCGGATCGAGTGCCACATACGCACCGCCCGCCTTGAGGACACCGAGCAACCCGACGATCAACTCGATCGATCGCTCCACACAGAGGCCGACTCGCACGTCCGGACCGACGCCCATCTGCTGCAGGTACCGCGCAAGCTGATCCGCTCTGTGATCCAGCTCCGCATAGGTCAACGATCGTCCCTCATAGACGATCGCCGTGGCCATCGGTTGTTCGCGCGCGACCCGCTCAATCCGCTCGTGGATACAGGAGTTCTCGACATGGAACGTGGTGGCATTCCATTCAGTCAGAATCCGGCTCCGCTCCTCTTCATTCAACGGAGATAGGTCCGTCAGACGCACCTCCGGCCGCTCCGCCATCGCCAGCAACAGCGTACGGTAGTACTGGAGGAGGCGCCCGACATCGTCATGCGCAAACCGCGTTCGAGCATAGGAGAGAATGAGCCGCATCTCCGCGGCCGGCTCGACCATCAGCGAAAGAGGATAGTTATTGCGACCGGCCGTCAGGGTGTACGCCTCATCCGGCCGATGCGGCGTCAGGGGAGTGATCCTCAAACCGAGCTGTCCCGTATCACTCTCCTCCTCCGGATAGCTTTCAAATACCACGATGCTCTCGAAGAGCGGTCGCCCGCCAGGCACATCGCTCCAGCGTTGGATCCGAGACAAGGGTGTCCACTCGTATTGCCGCAAGGCGCTATTCTGTTCCTGAGTCGAGGCAAGCCAGGTCCCCACCTTCTCGTCGGAAGGAAGCGTGATACGAACCGGCAACGTGTTGATGAACAATCCGACCATTGTGTCCGATCCGAGCAGCTCCGCTGGTCTGCCGGAAACCGTTGCACCGAACATCACATCGCAATCCCCGCTGCACCGGTTCAACACGAGCGCCCAGGCCCCTTGCGCCAAGGTGTTCAGCGTGAGGCGATGACGTTTGGCGGCAGCAGTCAGTGACTCGGTTTCCGCCTTCGACAAGCACAGTTCCTGTTCCGCATATGGGAGGCCATGAAGTTCCTCGGTCGCCACCGGTGAGGGCATCTCCAGCGGCAACGCGGTCGGACTCCCGAATCCAGCTAGGCTCGTCCGCCAGAACGTCTCAGCCGTCTCCACCTTCCGGCTCTGCAGCCACGTCAAATACTCGGCATAGGGTCTCACAGGCGGGAGCACCGGCTTCCGCCCATGCACGAGTGCATCGTAATAGGTCAGGACCTCGTGCAGCAGCAGCGCCACACTCCACCCGTCCAACAGAATATGGTGATGGCTGTTGATGAAATACCAGCGTTCGTCCTCGATCCGGATCAATGTGAGCCGCATGAGAGGCGGTGTCAGCAAATCGAACGGCGTGCGGCGATCGTCGCGTAAGAACGCTGTCAAGGCGTCGTGCTCGTGCCCTTCGTGGGAGGTTCGCCAATCAAGGAGCTGGACAGGAATCCGCACGCTGCGCCGCGCCACCTGCATGGGCTTTTTGACACCGTCCCAGATGAAACCGGTGCGGAGGATCGCGTGGCGTTCCATGATCCCCTGCCAAGCCTGCTCGAACCGATCGAGTTCCAGCCGTCCTTCGATCACGAACGCCGTCTGCGTGAAATAGGGATCCGCGGTGGCATCGGACACGGCGTGGAAGAGCAGCCCTTCCTGAAGTGGGGAGAGGTAGTGAATCGATTCGAGGTCCTTTTTCATACTCATGGCGTTCTCATGTTCGTTTCGTTCATTTGCTCTAGAATGGAATCGAGCGCGTCCTGCTCCAGATCCACATTCGGAAAATCTGACGGGGTATAGCCGCCGGCATCTGCTGACAAGCAATGTGCGATCAAGGTCCGCAGATCGCGGAGATAGCCCGACGCCAGCGACGTGATCGTGTCGGAGCGATAACGCTCGCGGCTGTACGTCCACATGACCTCCAGACACCCGTTGACGACGGACGCATTGATGTCGAGCTCGTATTCCATTGAATTCCGTGGATCATGTTCCTTCCCGACCGATTCCGCAGAGAGGACAAAGGCCGACTCATCCGCGGCAACCGCGTCGAACTGTCCGAGATAGTTGAATCCGACTGGCACGCGCGCCGTTGGACGCGCATGCGCTGCGTCCCGGCCCGGTTTCGTCAGATACCGAATGACGCCGTACCCGATCCCTCGTTTAGGAATCCGCCGCAGTTGTTCTTTCACGGTCTTGAGGACATCTCCCGGCGGCGCCGAGACCGCCACGGCCAGCGTCACAGGGAACACGCTGGTGAACCACCCGACGGTCCGTGACACATCCAACTCAGGAAACAGATCCTCTCGACCATGCCCCTCAAGCTCGACCGTCACACGATCGCATCCGATCCACCGCCCGAGGCTCTGTGCCAATGCCGTCAAGAGCACATCGTTGATCTGCGTTCCATATGCCGCAGGTACGTCCTGTAACAATGCCCGCGTCTCTGCCTCACCTAGCGAAACTGTCAGTGTTTCGGCCGCCGCTTCCTGCTGACTGCCAAGCGGGTCATCCGCCGGTAGCGTCACCCACTCCTCTTCTGGTTTCATCAGCCACTCAACGGCAGTTCCATCGGTCATGACCTCGGTATCAGCATAGGACCGTAATCGTTCGGCCCACTGGCGGAACGAGGTCGTCTTCGGCGGCAGTTGTAGTGGGCGGTGTTCCAGGGCCTGCTGATAGAGGGTCTGCAAATCCTCCAAGAGGATCCGCCACGACACCCCATCCACCACGAGATGATGCACTACGATCAGCAATCGGTCGGGTGCCCCGTTCTCCATCGAGAACCACACCACTTGTAACAATGGCCCTTCCGAAATGTTTACACTCGCTTGCCAGCGCGTAGCCTGTGCTTCGAACGATGCATCACACCTGGAGTCCGACAACCCATCTAGGTTCACGCGCTGAATAAAAGGACCCGACGGAATCGGGGCATGCGACTGTCGCCAGCCATCGGTCGCCTGCCTGAAGCGAAGCCGTAACGCGTCATGGTGCCCAATGAGCGCGGCCACCGAGGCCTCCAAGGCCGACTCAACGAGCGGCTCTTTCGCTTGCAGCAGAACCGATTGGTTCCAGTGGTTCGGATTGACCAGCGGCAGCTCGAAGAACGCACATTGAATGGGCGTCAATGCCACCTCACCCGTAACCACCCCTTGTTCCGCGTCACGCGTGACGGCCGTGTCCCGTCCGGCCACGGCCGCCAACTCGGCCACCGTCTGGCATTGAAAGATGTGCCGAGGGCTGAGGATCAAACCAACCTGTTTCGCACGGGCAATCACTTGCAGACTCACAATGGAGTCGCCACCTAGCTCGAAAAAATTCTCTTGCGTTCCGACCTGCGGCAATCCCAATACCTCTTCCCAAATTTTCGTGAGCGCCGCCTCCGCCGGAGTACTCGGTGGGGTATACACCCGCGCCTCCGACCCGCCAGAATCCGGAACGGGCAACGCGTGGCGGTCGATCTTTCCGTTGGTGGTTCGCGGCAGCGCATCCACCACAACGAAGGCGCTTGGAATCATATAATCGGGCAACGTGTTCTGAAGCCGGCGACGGACCTCGTAGAGATCCAGCATCTCCGAACTATCAGGTGCCACGTAGGCGACCAACCGTCGTTGACCGGGCTGGTCTTCCCTAACCTGTACGACGGCTTCCAGAATGTCGCGCTGCTCCAGCAGCCGAGCTTCGATTTCACCCGGCTCAATGCGATACCCTCTGAGTTTCACCTGATGATCGAGCCGTCCAACAAACTCAAACGTCCCATCCAATCGAAACCTGGCAAGATCGCCGGTGCGATAGAGTCGTGCCCCCGCGCAGGGCCCGAATGGATCCGGCACAAACGCACCAGCCGTCCGCTCGGGGTCCCTGAGGTAACCACGGCCCACGCCGATTCCACCGATACAGAGCTCGCCCACCGTACCAACCGGCACGGGAGTCAGATGCCGACTCAGAATGTAGAGACGCAGACCGGACACGGGCCGACCGATCGGCACCGGACGATCCGCGTCGTCCGGTGGTGCAGAAATCACATGTGTGGCGACATCATCAGAGCATTCGGCCGGCCCATAGGCGTTCATCAACGGAATAGCCGGGTAGCGCGAGAACCATCGACGGCAAAGGGCCGAAGGCAAGGCCTCGCCGGTCGGTAGGACCCACCGAACCCGAGCCAAGGTTGGGACGCCGTCTTGGACGGCCAGCAGTCCCTGAAGGATCGCCGGAACCAGTTCGACGATGGTGATGCCGGCCTCATCTAGGTGATGCAGCAACGCCGCGGGGTCATGCGCCACGTCGTCCGGCACGATGTGCACCCTCGCCCCGCACAACAGGCCCGCCAGCGATTGCCACACGGAGATGTCGAAGCATTGTGAAGCTGTCTGTGCAATGACGTCGTCAACCGTCATGTCGAGGCTACTGAGTTTGTAGAGGAGATTGTTGAGCATCCCGTCCTGTTCGACCATGACCCCTTTCGGTGCCCCGGTCGAGCCGGACGTATAGATCAGATAGGCCAAGCGCCCGGGCGCACGAACCGGCCTGGGGCGTGCAGACGCGCGGTCTTGCTCCATCACCTGGTCGATCGTGACGACCAGCGGTCGCCTTTCTGCCGGAAGCTCCGTCAACAGCTCATGGGCTAGAGCTTCCCATTCCCGCGTCACCATCAAGACAAGCGGATGGCTCAGTTCCACGATCTGCGCCCGACGCTGTTGAGGATGCCGCGGATCCAGCGGCAGGTAGGCGCCGCCCGCTTCCAACACGCCGAGGATCATCGCCAACAGTTCCGGGCTCCGTTCTCCAAGTACGGCCACGACCGAATCCGACCTGACGCCGGCCTCAATGAGTACGTCCGCCACCCGCTCGGCGCGGCAATGGAGTTCCCGGTACGTCCAGCTTTGATCCTGATAGCCGACTGCCGGTGCATCAGGGGTCCGGGCCACCTGTGCGGCGAACCGCGTGGCATAGTCTGGCATCAGATCAGGCCCCGGAACATGGTTCCAGTCGACGAGTTGCAGATGGCGTTCGCCCTCCGTCAACGGCGACACATCCCCTACCCGTCCTTCGGGGTCGGCGACCAGGGCTGCCACCAGCATGAGAAAGCTGTCCACCATCCGTTGGACCGTGGGCTCTTCGAACAGATCCGTGTTGTATTCGAATGAACCGCTCATCCGCTCCGGTTCGACGACCACGTCCAGTGACAGATCGAAGAGCGCAGTCCCCTGGTCAATCTCTATGGGATCTACCCGAAGCCCTGGCATATCCATAGATTGTTCTACCGGCGTCTGCAGTGTGAACATGACCTGGAAGAGCGGAGAATGGCTCAAATTTCGTTCCGGTTGAAGCGCCTCCACCACATGCTCAAATGGGAGATCCTGATGAGCTTGAGCCCCAAGCACTTCCTGTCTCACCCGCTCCAACAGTTCGATCCAGCGTGGATTGTCAGGAATATCCGTCCGCAGCACGAGTGTGTTGACGAACAGCCCGATGATATCTTCCACCTCAACCCGCAGCCGATTTGCCACGGGGCTGCCGACCAGAATGTTCGTCCGGCCGGTGTAGTGGTACAGCAACACGGTGAACGCCGTGAGGAGCGTCATATAGAGCGTGAGACTGTGGCGGCGGCTAAAACTCGTGATCTGTTGAAACACCTCGCCCGGCACCGCAAACTCACAGCATGCGCCACGATAGGTCTGCACGGCGGGGCGAGGGCGATCAGTCGGCAACTCCAATGCGGCCGGTGCATCTCTCAATCGGTCTTTCCAATACTCGAGCTGAGCGGCTAGAGCCGCTCCGTGCAGCCAGTCACGCTGCCAGACTGCATAGTCCGCATACTGCACGGCCAACGGTGGTAATGTCGCCGGCTGCCCCGAAACACTCCTCTGATAGAACGTCACGAGTTCCCTGATCAACACGTCCATCGCCCACCCATCAGAAACGATGTGATGGAGGGTCATCAGCAACACGGACTCTTCTTCATCGATACGCCAGACACGGACCCGTACCAATGGCCCACGTGTCAGATCGAAGATGCCCTGTGCCTCTGCTTCGATCTGCCGAGTCAATTCAACCGACCGTTCCTCCGCAGAAAGACCACGAAGATCGATGACCGGAACATCGACCATGAGCGAAGGCAGCACCACCTGCATCGGTTGCCCATCGGCCTCTTGAAACACCGTCCGTAACGCTTCGTGCCGCGCGATCACTCGATTGAGCGCCTCGCTCAATCTCGCCACATCTAACTTGCCGCGCAGCCGAAACCCGGCCGGTAAGTTGTAGAAGGGGCTGTCCGGCTCCAGTTGCGTCAGGAACCAGAGCCGTTGCTGAGCGAAGGACGCCGGCAGCGGACCGGTTCGTGGCACGGGAACCAACGGTGGGGCCTGAACAGCCGTGTCCGACTCGCGCGCGCGTTCCACGGCCTCCGCCAGCGAGGCGACGGTGGTGGATTCGAATACGGTCCGCAGGGACAACTCGACGTGAAAGATGCTGCGAAGCCGAGAGAGAATCTGCGTCGCCAACAGGGAATGGCCGCCCAACTCGAAAAACTCGTCGTGAATACCGACGCGCTCGACGCCCAATACCGCGGACCACAGGCCGGCCAGAATGTCCTCGGTCGCCGTGCGTGGTGCGACATAGGGACGGGCGAACTGCTCGCCGAGATCCAACGCCGCCAGTGCAAGCCGATCGACCTTGCCGTTCGGCGTCCGCGGCAAAGTCGGCAGCGGGACCAGAGCGCTCGGCACCATGTAGTCAGGGAGCCGTGCCTGTAGGAACTCACGCAACGCGGCGACGTCCAGGCCTCCCTCCTCTTGTCCGACGAGATACGCGGCCAACCGTTTCTCGCCCCGTTCGTCCGTATGCAGCAGCACCGCCGCCTCGCGCACGAGAGGATGTGCCAATAGATGCGTTTCAATCTCGCCCAATTCGATCCGGAATCCACGCAGCTTGATCTGCTGATCGACCCGGCCGACGAACTCGATGGCGCCGTCCCGCCGATAGCGGGCCAGATCGCCCGTCCGATACATCCGCGCACCGGGCGCGGACCCGAAGCGGTCCGGCAGAAACACCTCGGCGGTGCGCGCCGGATCTTGCAAATACCCACGACCCACTCCGACTCCCGCCACATACAGTTCTCCAGAAACTCCCGGCGGTACCGGCTCCAGCCAGGCATTCAAAACATGCAACCGGATTCCTTCAATCGGGCGGCCAATCGGCATATGTGTCGTGTCGGCGGCCGGGGTGTTCAGAATCGGATGCACAGCCACGTCGTCCGCGCACTCCGCCGGACCATACGCGTTCAACAATGGAATGGCAGGATAGCGGGCCAGCCACTGGCGGCAGACCGTCGGCGGCAACGCTTCGCCCGTCGGCAACACCCAGCGGAGCCGCTGGAGCATCGGCGCGGCACTGGAAGCTGATTCCGACGCTGCCTCCACCAAGCCCTGTAGCAATGCCGGCACTGTTTCGAGAATCGTGATCCCACGTTCCTCAAGGTGTGGAAGCAGCTGAAAGGGGTCGCGAGAGATTTCATCGGAAATGATCTCGGTTCGAGCACCGCAGATGAGCGCCGTCAAAAATTGCCAGACGGAAATGTCGAAACATTGAGACGCGGTCTGGGCGATCACATCGGCCGGGCCGAGCCGCAATCCCGACACCTTGCTGCGCATATTGTTGAGCATGCCACGCCTGGTGACCATCGCCCCCTTCGGCACCCCGGTCGAACCGGACGTGTAGATCACATAGGCCAGATGATCGGGACACCCTCGCTCGTCGGGGTTTTCTTCGCGGCCAGGCTCAGTCAATATCCGTTCGATCGACATGAGCCGAGGACGCACGACGTCCTTGATCTGTGCAACCGCTTCCTCCAGCCGCCCCCAGTAGGCCTCCGTGGTGAGCACGATCGGAGAACGGCTGAGCGTGAGCACCTGCGTCAGGCGCGACACCGGATGGTGGGGATCAAGGGGCAAATACGCGCCGCCCGCCTTGAACACACCCACCATCATCGTCAGCAGATCGATGCCACGGTCATCAAGCAACGCCACGACGGTATCCGGCACCGCGCCCACGTCGATCAAGGCGCGCGCGACCCGGTTGGCTCGTCGATTGAGTTCACGATAGGTGGCCGTCTCTCCAAGACAGGCGACGGCGACCGCGTCCGGAGTCTGTTCGACCTGTGCTTCGAAGAGATACGGCACGCTGCAGAGCTCCTGTTCGCCCCTCGCGTTCTCGCGAGGATTCCATTCATTCAACAGGAGTTGCCGCTCGTCATCCTTGAGGGGAGACAGATCGGCAAGGCGAGCGGTCGGACATGCCGCCATCGCCTCAAGCAACGTTTTGAGATGCCGGATCATGCGCTCCGTCGTGTCGTCGTCGAACAGCCGCTTGTCGTAGGAGATCTTCAGTCCCAATTCGCGGCCCGGCCACCCCATGACGGTCAAGGGATAGTTCGTGTGGACGCGGTACTGCTCTTCTTCACCTTTGAAAATGATCCGCCCCTCGTACAGCTCCCTATCCACCGGCGCGTTCTCGAACACGAACAGGCTGTGGAACAGAGCTTCCCCGCGCGGCACCTCGCTCCACCGCTGCATCTGGACGAGCGGGGCGTAGTCGTACTGCCGGATTCGCACATTTTCCGCCAACAGATCCTTCAGCCAGTCCATGAGCGGCTGGTCTGGTCGTACGGAAACCCTCAGCGGCAGCGTATTGATGAACAGGCCGAGGATTGACTCGACGCCCGGCAGTTCCGTGGGCCGCCCCGCGACCGTGACTCCGAACAGGACTTCGCATTCGCTGCTGTAATAGCTGAGCAACAGGGCCCAAGCGGCCTGGAAGAACGTATTCACCGTCACACGATGCCGTTGAGCCAACTCCACCAGTGTCGCCGACGTCTCGACGCTGAGGTACAGGCAGTGATCCGCCGCATCCTCGTTCTGATCCGCAAGACCTTCCGGCAACCGGTCGTAGGGGAGCGGTGTCGGGGTGGGAAAATTCTTGAGATAGCCACGCCAGAACGTTTCCGCGGTATTGATATTCTGTTTCTGAATCCAGGCGATGTAGTCGCGATAGGGGCGTGGCTTCTCACGCGTGACCGGCTCACCGCGTACCAGCGATCCGTAGTGGCCGAGAAAATCCATCAGGAGCAGCGAGATGCACCATTCATCGAGCAGAATGTGATGGAAGCTGTGGACGAACTGATACCGATCGTCCGTCAGTCTGATCAGCCATAGCCGCATGAGCGGCGCCTTGGCGAAATCGAAGCCAGTCAGGAGTTCGCAGTCCAGCTCGGCATCCAACTTCTCGATCTGCTCACGGCGCGACTGGCCTCGCCAGTCCAGCAATATAATCGGGACCTCCACCCGCTTGTGCACCGCCTGCAGCGGGCGTTTCTGACTCTTCCACACGAATGAGGTACGGAGCACCGGATGCCGATCGAAGACCACCTCCCAGGCCCGCACGAAGGCCTCATAGTTCAGCGCACCTTCGAGCAGATACCGATTCTGCATCACGTAGATTCCGGTGCCCGGATTCATGAGCGTGTGGAACAGCATCCCCTCCTGCATCGGCGAAAGAGGATAGATGGACTCGATATGGTCAGGAAACGCAGGGTTCGCCACTCCGTCACCTATTCAGTTCTTCCAGGAGATTGCCCATGTCCTCGTCGGACAACTCCACGCCCATGATTGTTTCTTGATCCACCGGACTGCCCTCATCGACCACCGCCTCAGACGGCACGGCCACCGCAGCAGCGGCCATGACCGTGGGATGTTCGAACAATTGTTTGGGCGTCAATTTCATCCCGCGCTGATGGGCGCGCGCCAGGACTTGTAACGTATTGATCGAATCGCCGCCGAGGGCAAAGAAGTTGTCGTGGCGCCCGACATGGGGCTGCCCGAGCACCTCGGCCCAGATCTCGGCCAGGATGCGCTCGGAGTCCGTGGCCGGTTCCTCATAGGCAGGCGCCCCACCCGCCCACCCCTCCGGCAGTGGCAGTGCTGCACGATCGACCTTTCCATGCGGCGTCAGCGGCAGAGCCACCAGCGACAGGATGAGTCTCGGCACCAGCGCCTCCGGCAACTGCGCCACCAGCCAGTGCCGTAGCGCCTCGCCGTCGACGTCTTGCCCTGCTCGCAGCACCACGTAGCCGACAAGCCACTTGCTGCCCGCCGCCGTTTCCTGCACCACGACCACCGCGTCCTGCACCGCCGGATGGTGCTGCAAACTGCTTTCGATCTCCCCCAGTTCGATCCGCACACCCCTGATCTTGACCTGATGATCCTGGCGCCCCAGATACTCGATCGCCCCGTCCGGTCGATACCGAGCCAGATCTCCCGTTCGATACAGGCGTCGGCCCGGCTCCGGACTGAACGGATCCGGCACAAATCGCTCCGCTGTCAAGGCCGGGCGACGATGATAGCCTCGGGCGACATTCGCCCCGCCGATGTAGAGTTCACCCCGTACACCGATGGGCACTGGTTCCCCCCGTCGATCCAGGAGATAGATCTGGGTGTTGGCGATCGGCCGGCCGATCGGGATCGGATTGGCGGGGACGGTGGGCTCGCAAGCCCAGGCCGTGACGTCGATCGCCGCCTCCGTCGGGCCATAGAGGTTGTGGAGCGCCACCCCCGGCAACTTCGCCCAACAGCGCCGTTGCACGGCGTCGCTCAGGGCTTCTCCGCTGCAGATTACACGCCGCAGGGGGCCGGCACAGGCCTCCATCCCCGGGGTTTCTAAAAATGCCTGCAGCATCGGCGGGACGAAATGCAGGGTGGTGATGCCATGGGTGAGGATTCGCTCGGTAAGCCGCAGCCCGTCTTTGTGTTCTTCCGGCTGGGCCAACACCAGTTCGGCCCCAATCATCAGCGGCCAGAACAATTCCCACACTGAGACGTCGAAGCCGATGGGGGTCTTCTGAAGCACGCGGTCCGCCGAGGTGAGGGTGAAGGCCTCTTGCATCCATTGCAGTCGATTGAGCAGTCCGCCGTGTGTGTTCCCTGCTCCTTTGGGCCGTCCGGTGGAACCGGACGTATAGATGAGGTAGGCCAGTTGGTCGGGCCGCGCCGGTGGGGGCGGGCCGAGGGGGAGCGTCATGGTCGGAGCTACGGCAGATAGGTCGAGGCAATGGCCGGCGAACGGCGGCAGCTGTACCCGCACGGGGGCGTGGGTCAGCAGCACCGGTGGGGCCGCATCCGCCAGCAGGTAGGCGATCCGGTCGGCCGGATAGCGCGGATCGATCGGCACGTAGGCCCCCCCGGCCTGCCAAATCGCGACCAGCCCCACAAGTAACTCGAGAGACCGTTCGGCACAGATGCCGACCGGCACGTCAGGCCCTACGCCCGCCTGTCGCAGTGTGGCCGCCAGGACCGCACTCCGCTCCCACAGCTCCCCGTAACTCAGGGACTGGTCGTCCAGTCGTACGGCCGTTGCCCCGGGCCGACGCTGGACGTGGGCATAGATCCGTTCCGGCACGCTCCCGCTCCGGTCGGCCTGGCGCGTCGTCGCGTTCCAGTCCGTCACCACCTGCCGCCGCTCCGTCGCCCCTAACAGCTCCAGCGCGCCAAGACGCGTCTCGGGCCACTCGATCAACCGGCACAGGACCGTCTCGAAATGTTCGGCCATACGCCCCACGAGTCCAGGAGAAAACCGTTTCAGTTGATAGGACAGGAGAAAGCTGAGCGACTCCCCAGGCACGACGTTGATGGTCAACGGATAATTAGTCTGCCCCTCAAGATGGAGCTCATGAACCGTCAAACCGGCCCCGCCGCCTTCCAGAGTCTGGTCAATGGGGTGATTGTCAAAGACGAGAAGACTGTCGAACAGCTGACTGCCGCGCGGCATCTGACTCCAGCCCTGGATCTGCGCGAGCGAAACATGTTCGTACTGACGAAGCTCGGCGTTCTGCTGCAGCAAGCGTCTCAGCCACGTGCCTGACGTGATGTCGTGAGGCACGGCGATGCGGAGCGGCAACGTGTTGATGAACAAACCCAGCATCGTCTCGATCCCCGGCAAATCGGCCGACCGTCCCGACACCGTCGTGCCGAACAGCACATCTCTGTCGCCGCTATAACGGCTCAGCAATAAGGCCCACGCGCCCTGTACCACGGTATTGACCGTCACGTGTTCACGGGAGGCGTAGTCGCGCAGGACGGCGGTCTTGGCCGGTGAGAGGACCACGCGATGGAGAGCGTAGCCGGCAGTCGGCAGTGCCTCATCATCTATACGATCGGCCGGCAACGTCGTGGGTGAGGTGTGACCAGCCAGTGTGTTGCGCCAGTACTGCTCGGCCGTCGCCTGGTCTTGCGAACGAATCCATCCGACGTAGTCTCGATACGGAGAAGCTTGCGGCAAGCCCGGAGCCGCACCGCCATTCAGGGACGAATAGCAGGCAAACAGATCGCCGAGCATGAGCGGGAGACACCAGCCGTCGAGCACGATGTGATGATGGGTCCAGATCAAGTAGCGTGCGTCCTCCGCAATGCGGATCACAGCCAGGCGCATCAGCGGCGGTCGCGTCAAATCAAAGTCCGTCAGCCGATCGGCTCTGAGCCATGCCTGCAGACGTTCACGTTGCTCGGCCTTCGGCACATTCCGCCAATCGAGCTCGTCCAAGGGCGGCGTCCCGCCAGGCAACACGATCTGCAGGGGCTCGTCGAGGTCCTGCCACGCGAATGCCGTCCGGAGCGGTGTCGAACGGGCGATCACCATCCGCCAGGCCTCGAGAAACGCCGTCTGGTCCAGATGACCACGAAGCAGACAGCTCAGCTGTTCGATGTAGACGCCGGACTGCGGCTCATAAAGGCTGTGGAACAGGAGCCCCTGCTGCAACGGCGTGAGCGGATAGACGTCTTGGGCTTCAGGATACAGACGGCGCACCATGTCGGGTATGGTCGGGGCACTCAACCTGGGAGCGGGAGCGCTCTCTATCGTCCTCGAATCGGCTGACCCCCTCGCATCGGCTCTGTCCTCTGCTTGGTCATCTCCCGCCTCGGCCAACTCGGCGATCGTCTGATGCTGGAACAAATGTCGCGGAGTGAGCGGCAGGCCATGCGTCTTGGCCCGCGAGACGACTTGTAGACTGAGGATCGAGTCACCACCCAATTCGAAGAAATTGTCATGGACGCCCACGCGTTCCACCCCGAGCACTTCAGCCCACACCGCCGCTAACTTCGTTTCCGTTGCCGTACGGGGCGCTGTCCATCCTCTCGTGGACTCCTGACCAAGTTGCGGCAAGGCCTGCCGGTCGACCTTCCCATTGACCGTGCGAGGGAGCGCCGGCACCATGACGATCACAGCAGGAACCATCGGCTCCGGCAACTCTTCGCGTAGCAGTCGGATCAGAACCTCCGAATCGCAGGTCGTCCCGTCGCGCGGAACCACATAGGCCACCAACCGTTTCTGCCCAGGATGGTCCTGGCGGACCATGGCCACCGCCTCACTAACATCAGGGTGAGCCTGGAGACGCGACTCGATGTCGCCCAACTCGATACGCACGCCACGAATTTTGACTTGATGATCTCGGCGCCCGAGAAACTCCATCGTTCCGTTCGAACGAACGCGGACACGATCACCGGTCCTGTACAGACGCGCGCCTCGCTCATCGGAGAAAGGATCGGGCACAAAGGCCTCGGCCGTTTTGGCCTGGTCATGAAGATAGCCCCGGCCAACACCGATTCCTGCCACACAGAGCTCACCCGCCACACCCAGCGGCACCGGCTCCAACCAGTTGTCCACGACATAGAGACGCAGATTGGCGATCGGCCTGCCGATCGGAGAATGGACATCGGTAACCTCCGGCGGCGCGGTGATCATCGCCATCGCGACATCGTCGGCACATTCGGCGGGCCCGTAGGCGTTGAGGAGCGGTACGTGCCGGTATCGCTCGAACCATCGGCGGCTCAAGGCCGGCGGCAGGGCCTCGCCGGTCGGTAAGAGCCACCGCAGCCGAGCCAAAGTCGGTGCGTCGTCACCAGCCCTCGCCGCGCTGTCGAGCATCCCCTGCAGAATCGCCGGCACCGTTTCAAGGACGGTCACCTCTTGGCTCTGGACATCGCGAAGCAGCCGGTCAGGATCACGCGCCACGTCGTCCGGCACCACGAGGATGCGGGCGCCGCAGAGAAGCGCAGCTGTCAGTTGCCAGACTGAAATATCGAACCCCTGGGACGCAGTTTGTGCGACAACATCGGCGGACCCCAACTGGAGCATGGAGACCTTGCTCCGAAGATGATTGACCAATCCCTGCTCCGTTACCATGGCGCCCTTGGGAACACCGGTTGACCCACTCGTGTAGATCACATAGGAGAGCTTCCCCACAGGTCCGGCTGATGGATCAGAATTCAAGATAGGTTCCACGGAGTCACAGGTTTCAACTATCACCACCAGCGGTCGCACGGCTTCTGGAAGCCGAGCAATCGTGTCCTGCACCCTAGATGCCCACACCTTCGTCGTCAGCACGATCGACGCACGACTCGCTTCGAGGACAGCTTTCCATCGTGACGGCGGATGTCCGGGATCCAGCGGCAGGTAGACTCCCCCACACTTCCAGAGCCCGACCATCATGGCCACGTACTCGATGTTCCGATCGCCGAGTACGGCGACGACGGTCTCATCTCCGGCACCAGACATCGACAACGTACGGGCAATCCGACCGGCACGATCGTTCAAGTCACGATAGGTGATCATGTCCGCTCCGCAGGAGACGGCCACGGCCTGCGGCGATCGCACCACCTGCGCTTCGAACAGATAGGCGACCCGGCCGTCGGCGTCGTCTGGCGAGGCCGTCTTGTTCCAATCGAGCAGCATCCGCCGCCGCTCTTCGTCCGTCAGCATCGGAAGGTCGCTGAGCCGAGCCTGGGGATTGTCGACGATCCCTTCCAGGAGGCGCCGAAGATGGCCGGCCATCCGGTCCATGGTTTCCTGATCGAAGAGATCCCGGTTGTACTCGAACGCACAGTCCAAGCCGGTCCCATCTTCCGTCATATCGAGCGACACATCGAACTTGGCACCGCCCGAATCCAGTTCCATCGCGGCGACCTCCAACGACGTCATCGCGAGCGTCCCGTCCAGCGACGTCTGCAGCGCAAACATCACTTGGAACATCGGGGTGTGGCTGAGGGAGCGGGCCGGCTGTAGAGCGTCCACCAGTTGCTCGAACGGCAGGTCTTGGTGGGCCTGGGCTCCTAGGACCGTGTCCTGGACACGCGACAGCAAATCGGTGAACGGCGGATTGCCGGAGAGGTCAGCCCGCAGGACGAGCGTATTGGCAAAGAAGCCGATCAAGGACTCTGTTTCTCGTTTCGGCCGGTTGGCGACCGGCGTGCCGACGCAAAAGTCCTCGAGCCCGCTGTACCGCATCAGCAGCACTTGAAATGCGGCCACCAACGTCATGAACAGTGTCGCGCCACGGCTTCGGCTCAGCGAGTGCAGTCGATCCGTCACCTCGCGCGAGATGGCAAACGTCGTGCGTGCCCCCCGGTCGCTCTGTATAGCCTGGCGTGGACGGTCCGTCGGCAGATCGAGCACCGGCAGCTTCCCCTTCAATCTTTCTTTCCAATAGATCAGTCGCTCTTCGAAGACTGCTCCTTGTAGCCACCCCCGTTGCCAGACGGCATAGTCTGCGTACTGAATCGGGAGCGGAAGCAGCGGCGACGGCATGCCTGCCTCACCGGCCTCGTACAGGGCTCCGAATTCCCGCGCGAGAATCTGCGACGACCACCCATCACACACAATATGGTGAAGTACGAGAACCAGGATGTGTTCCTGTGGTCCCAGCTTGAGTAGACGCACCCGTATCACGGGCCCGGTGCGCAGATCGAAAAGCCGATGGGCCTCAGCCCGTGCCGCCGCGGCTGCCAAAACCTCTCGTTCCGATGCCGATTCGAGGCTGAAATCTACTACCGGCAAGTCTAGCGGGCGATGTTCTGCGATGACTTGCATCAACTCTCCGTCCACTTCATCAAAAGTCGTGCGGAGGATCTCATGCCGCCGAATGATTTCGTTGAGGCTCCAGACCGCCGCGTCCCGGTTGAGCGGACCGCGCAGCCGTACCGCCAATGCAGTATTGTAGGAGGCGCTGTCAGGCTCCAGCTGAGACAGAAACCACAAGCGCTGCTGGGCGAAACTCGCGGGGAAGGCATCCACATTCGTTGAACTCACAGCCGATGCCGGTGTGCCGGTGATGCATGAATTGGAATGCGTCTGGTTCATCGTCAGTCCCTGTTCGACTCGGCCATCGCCACCAGAATTTTTCTTGACCCCTTGAACGGCCTACGGCCGTGCGCTACCAGCATGTTATCGAGCATCATGATGTCGCCGTTTCTCCACGGGAACTGAACGGCGTGACATTGATAGACCGCTCGAATTTCTTCCAACACCGCCGTGTCGATCGGCGTCCCATCCCCGTAAAAAGCCTGCCGGGGAAGATCTTCCTCATCGATGAATGACAGCAGCGCCTCCCTCACGGTCGGTTCAAGATTCGACACATGGAACAAATGGGCCTGATTGAACCAGACGGTTTCCGACGTCCGTGGATGTATGGCCACCGCTTGACATACCTGGCGCGTGCGAAGCTCTCCATTGGGTTTCCACTCGTAGGCGATACCCGACGCTCG
Source organism: Nitrospira sp. (assembly GCA_041743145.1). Classification (GTDB taxonomy): domain Bacteria; phylum Nitrospirota; class Nitrospiria; order Nitrospirales; family Nitrospiraceae; genus Nitrospira_D. The sequence continues at coordinate 39,805 of JBGTNJ010000077.1, forward strand.
GCAGAATTGTTCCACTACCGCGCGGTCCATGGTGTTGAACACCTTGGTCCAGGGTACATCCAGGCCGTTGCCATAATTGCGTACGTACATCACACCTTTGTCGATGAACCGCTCCCTGATGCGGGCTGGAATGTCCCGGTACACATCGCGGCTATCCGCAATCGGTGTCGCGCCGCCTTCCAGCGAGGCCTGGGCGCAGTAGAACCAGATTTTCATCGGCCATTCGGTGGTATAAGCCTGTTCGTTATGCAGGGGAATGTGTTGATGCGGCGGATACTCCGTCGAGGTGTACACCTGGTTATGGACCTGGGAGCGGGGAGTCGATCCGAACTCATACGACGCTAAGTCAGGCGAGATCATTCTGACAAACGTTTCGAAGTTGGCCACTGACTCGATCGGGAACCCTCTGAACAACAGTCCTCCGACGGTCGATAGATGCGTGTCTATCAGGTGCCCAATGACGTTCCGGTAATCGGCCACTTCCCGCTGATCCACTGGACTGATGACAACCGGAAGCCCTGTCTCATGGGAGAGATGGCTCACCTGGCAAGACTCCAGGCTGAGTGCCTCTCCCTCGCCTTCTTCGACAGGCATCGACGCGTTGTGGTTACGATCGCCGTGCATGATATTCCTCCCGTTCTCCGCAGCTAGCATCTAACCCAGTCACCAGGCCCGCTGCTGAATCCCACCGCCATTGGAAACAACGGATCTTTGCAACACGACCTTCAATCACCAGTGCTCCGGCATACTCGGACAACAAGGGAAGGGTGAGCATGGCCCAACGAGGATCTCTGATATCACCGTCGGCAGGATCCGCGACCGGCGATTCACACCGACCCGCCACATCGATTCGATTCAACGGTAAGGTCAGGCCGGCTCCGTCAGCCTTGACGTAGGCCTCCTTGAGCGTCCACCAGGAATAAAACGTATCGACCTGCGCCGGCCCGTCCATTGAGGACAATAGTGTCTGCTCCCGTTTCGAGCAGGTGTACGAGGCCACATCGCGCCACGACAATTCACGATCGCGCCATTCGACATCGACCCCAACCTCTCGGTCCCGCGCAAAGGCACAGAGCACGAGAGCCCGCGCGTGCGAAAGATTGAAACGCATCGTCTCATCCTCCGACAGCAAACAAGGCTTCCCGTTGGGCCCAGCCATGAACTGGATGGACGCCGGAGAACGGTCGAGATACCCACCGAGCAACATCCTTAGGAGGCCGTGCGCGTGAACATACCGGAGACGATCTTCCTCAAACGCAAAACGCGATGCGCGAATCCGTTCCTCTTCGCCCAGCAACCCATACAGAATGGATTTCGGCCATCGTTCGCGCATGTCGGCGCACCAGACATGCACGTCTTCATCCATGAGAGACGATGGCCTCGGCCTCGTTGAACGACCTGACCGTTCCGCGGGTTTGGTGATCATCGTACAATTCCTTGGGTGGCCAACTCGGAGAACAACGTTTCGAGCATGATTTCTTGTGCGCTCCTCAGGAAAAAGTGGTCTCCTTGAAACAGCCAGAATTGAAACCGCTCACGAGTATGCTGCCGCCAAGCCCTCAAGTCGGCTCCGCTCACATGTTGGTCGCTCATCCCGCCGAATGCGGTGATAGAACAGTTCAACGGCGATTCTTCCCGGTAGACGTACTGATCTCGGAGCGCAAAGTCCGCCCGAAGTGCGGGCAACATCAGCTGCATCAATTCAGGGTGATTGAACACATCCGGAGGAGTCCCATTGAACCGGTACAATCGATCGAGAAAGTCCTTGTCTGGCAGATCGCAGATCCGCTCCGAGTCACGCAGATGCGGAGCCGGACAACCGGACACGAACAGATGGCGTGGTTCAAGCCCACCATGCCGACGTAACTCACGCGCCAGCTCAAAACTCACCAACGCACCCACACTGTGACCGAACAAAACGAACGGTCGATCCAGCCAAGGTTCCAGGGCGTCGCATAGCAGGGACGTCAGCCGAGGCAGGTCGTCGACCGGTGCCTCGGTGATTCTGGCCTCGCGCCCCGGAAGCTGGACGGCGCAGACTTCCACATCCCTCAGGAACTCACTCTCAGCCCAACTTCGAAACACGGCGGCACCTCCGCCGGCATATGGGAAGCAGAACATCCGCACTCCCGAATCGACCGGTCGCGGTGTGACGATCCATGGCGTGACGCACGAGGCGGTCAGCATGATGGCGACGTTGTTTTCTCTGTGCATGCCTGTTCGTCCATCCATTTCCTCAAGCTCAACGGCCGCATATCGGTCCAGACTTCCGCGATGTGGGCCAGGCATTCGGCCTTGAGTCCGGTTTTCCCCTCATCTCTCCATCCCAGCGGATTCTCGCGATAGGACGGCCAGATCGAATATTGCTCCTCATGGTTGACAACCACCTTATAGATGGTCGTGTCTTCTCGTTCATCGCTGTTCATCGTTCCTCCTCGTGATAATGTGTGGAATGTTTGTCGGTTGTCTGAATCGTTCGGGCAATCACTTGTGCCACATGTAAACGGGGAACCATCGTCACTGTATGGACCGGCGTCCCGGTCAAGAAGGAAAGCGGCACACCCTCGCTCCACTGATGCTGCTGATCGCGATAGTGCGGTGACAGCGGGTGACCCGACTGACCACCGGGCATATGGAACATTCCGTCTCCCCGGTGATTCGGAGAGACGACGAGCCGCTGGCTCGCTCCAAGACCGTCCTCCATGACCCGAACACATTGTCCACAGCCCGCCGCCGGTTCATCGGGCATATTCAGGATACGTCCAAACGGAGACAAGGCATCCGCCAGGGGATGCGTCATCCTCACCTGATTCACTTGGCCCCAGATCAGGTCAGCCACTGAAATGGAAGGATATTCCTGTTCTAATTCCTCCACGCTCTGGCGCACAGCCTGCAGGATGAATTCAGGCCAGCCTGCGAAGTGATCAGGATCCGGATTCAACTCCGCAATCTGTGCCGTGAGCAGCTGACGCAGCGGGGTATCCTGATCGCCGCTATAATTGAACGCCTCCTCCCGTTCACGACAAGACGACAAAAACGGAGCAAAGACAGAACGGAGGAGGACGTCGCGAAAGCGCACCACGAGCGCAAACCCGCGGCTGTCGACGTCGGCTCTACCATCCCAGGCCTCGAAGGCTTGACGCGCATGCGCCAGGAAGGGGTCGCGTTGCACCACCACATCCGTGAGCAGCCCTTGTCCCAACCGACGATAGAATTCGTAAAACTGGGTCGTTGAATCCAATTGCAACTCAAACAGGTCCCGCTCACGAATATTCGTCATCGCTTCAAGTCGCTGCGAGATCCTGAACGCTCGATATCCATTGGCAAACGAATGGCCGACTACTGAGGAAAAGGTGGAGGCCGACATACGATGGTTGGCGCTGACGATGAAGCCCGACGGAGGATCGACGATGCTGGGCACCGCGTCCGGTGTGACATAGCCACTCCAACCGATATGCCCATCTGCCCACGACTGGCTGACCGAGCCGTTGAATCCACGGCGCACGGGGATCTTGCCGGTATAGGTCCATCCGATGTGTCCGTCACGATCCGCAAGGATCACGTTGTTCGCGGGACCACCGGCACGGTTCATAACCTTGATGGCCTCGTCTACCGACTGCACCAGATCCATATCGAGCTGCCCGAGATCGACGGCTTCCGGATCAAGAGCGGTCCACCGAAAAGCCACGGCCCCGCCCAATAGCCGATTCGGGGAGACGGGCCCCCAGATGGTTTCCTTGATATCCACGACGGAGTCCGCCGCTCCCTTCACATGGACGACTTCCCGTCTGGTCGTGAACGGCTTCCATCCCGTTGGCGTCCGGTACTCATGCGACGCAACGGGGTTGATCTCCACACGGATGAGGTCCAGAAAGTCTCCCTCGACATTCGTCACACCCCACGCCACGTGACCATTCGTGCCCGCGACAATGACAGGAATGCCAGGAACGGCCACGCCGGCCAGATCGACTTGCTCGTATCGCAGCTGAACCCGATACCAGATATTGGGAACAGTCAGATCCAGGTGCATGTCGTTGGCCAGAATGGATCGCCCATCCGCCGTCTTGGCTCGGTGCACCACCCACCCGTTCGAGCCCAGTCCGCTTTTCGGGAATCGCATCTTGCCGGCCCTGCGTGCCTGCATCTGATCCAGAGATCGCCGTAACGTCGCCAGGGAACGGACGGGAATCGTCTGAGCGGAGACGGATGAGCGGCCCAGCAGAACATCGGTGTAGGGATCGGTCTCCGGAGCGAGAAACGTCACGACGTCGGAAGGTAACGCCTGCGCCATGACCGTGTGCATCCGCTCCTCTTCGTCGGTCCCGCTCAACACTTGGAACATCCCCAACACGACCAGAAGACTGTCCTCAACCTTCCATCGCTCCGGTGTATATCCCAGCAGCACACACTCCCATGGAGGTGTCCGCATGCGAATCAGATAGTCGTTTACCCCCTCGGCGTAGGCCTCCAAAACCTCACGCTGACCATGAGGTAATCGCGCGGCGATAGCGTCAGCAATACGGCTGAATCCGAAGGTCCGCTGTGTGAGATCGGTTTCGCGCATGGCTTCGCCCAGCACCTCGGCCAACCGCCCGGCCGTGCCCCGGCGAAGGAGGTCCATCTGGAACAATCGGTCTCGTGCCATCACGTACCCAAGTGCCCGCATCGCGTCCCCCCTCGAGATTGCCGTGATCGTCGGAATCCCATAGCCGTCTGCAGTCACCGTGACTGGTTCACGCAGACTCGCAACCTCCAGTCGTCCATCCAACACCGGCAATGAGGCCCGAATCGTCAGGACGGCGTAGCCAAGCGCTGCGGCCAGCATGAGCACGAGGGCAAGCAGAATGGGAACGACTCGCTTCATAGACGTGCTTCCCGCTCCACCAATCGAGCCGCGTCACAGAAGATAGAGGCGATCGTGTCGACCTCTTCCACCGTGACGATCAGCGGCGATAAAAACCGGACGACGCTGCCGTTGCGTCCGCCCAATTCAAGAATCAGCCCACGACTGAGCGCCTGGGATTGAATCTTTCGCGCCAGCTCAGGAGCCGCGGGATAGGCGCCTCCGGTGTCAGGACAGCCGTTGCGATCGACGATCTCAACTCCGATCATTAACCCGCGCCCTCGCACGTCGCCGAAGCTGCGCAACGACGCCTGAGCGTTGCGCAGATGCAAGAGGAGTCGCTCTCCCATGATCTGCGCATGCTGATCGAGCCGGTGCGTTTTGACGAATTCAATCGTCGCGGCCCCGGCCGCCATGGCCATTTGGTTTCCACGAAACGTGCCGGCATGGGCTCCGGGCTGCCACTGATCCAATTCAGGGCGATACACGACGACGCTCATCGGCAACCCACCTCCGATGGCCTTGGACAAGACCACGGCGTCGGGCCTAATCCCCGCGCGCTCGAACGCAAACAATGACCCCGTCCGTCCGAGGCCGGTCTGAATTTCATCGATGATCAATGGAATATTGCGCTCCTTGGTAATTCGACGAATCTCCCGTAGCCAAGGGTCCGGCGACGGAATCACCCCTCCCTCACCCTGCACCACTTCCAGAATCACGCCGGCTGGCGCGACCACCCCGCTGTTCGGATCGTCCAATAACCGCTCGATATAGGTGCTGGAGAGACGATGCCCTGCATCGCCGCCCAACCCAAATGGGCAACGATAGTCGTAAGGATACGGAAGGAAATGGACGTCCGGCATCAGGCCGCTGACGGCGGCCTTAGGTCCCAGGTGGCCGGTGAGCGCCAAGCCCGCGTGTGTCATCCCATGATAGGCCCCATGGAAGGAGAGAATCGTGCGGCGTCCGGTTGCCGTCTTCACCAACTTGACGGCAGCTTCCACCGCATCGGCACCGGAAGGCCCACAAAACTGAATCCGTGCGTCTTCCACAAACGTTTTCGGCAAGGCACCGAACAGCGCGTCGACGAAGCGGTCTTTGGTCGGTGTCGTCAGATCCAGCGTCTGAAAGGGAACACCGTCCTGCAGCAATTGTTGGAGGGCATTCAATACGACCGGATGGTTGTGTCCCAACGTCAACGCACCCGCGCCGGCGAGACAGTCGATGTACGTGCGGTTGTCGGTATCTTGGACATAGATGCCTTTGGCTTTGTTGAGAGCCAATGGAAGTCGTCTTGGGTAACTACGGGCGTTCGACTCCCGTCCCGCCTGTCGCTCCAAATACGGATTGCGTTTTCTTTCCTCTACCGCCAAATGTGGTTGTGTCGGAAACAGCTTCCTCATCTCATCTGCATCAACGTTCATAACCTGCTCCTTCCTTCACACATGCGACAACCATGCGACCATGGAGCCGATAGATAGCTCTTTCCACTGTTCGCCCTCACGAGACACTCACTCCTTCGGTTACAGCGATGATCTTCCCCAGATCCATCCTGAGACACCGATCCGCGACAGAAAAGTATTGATCATCATGGGTGATGACCAGTGCCGTCTTCCCTCGGGCCTTCAAATCCGGCAGAAGCTCTTCATAGAACACTCTTCGAAAAGTAGGATCCTGATCGGCAGCCCACTCATCGAACACATAGAACGGACGGTCTTCGAGATAGGCGGTCAACAAGGCCAGCCGTTTGCGTTGCCCTTGTGACAGCGCCTGCGTCGAAAACGCCCCCTCCATGACCTGCACCTTCTCGCGGAGTTGCAGACGATCCAAGTATTCACGTGCGTGACCATCGAGGTCGGCCTGATGCAAGCCGAACAAGGTGTCGAACAAGTGGTAGTCGGAAAACACCGCGGAGAAGAGCTGGCGATAGTTCTCGCGATTGAGTTCGTCGATGGGAACTCCGTCCAGACGAATCCCTCCTGACTCTGGCGCATAGAGACCCAGCAGAAGCAGCGCCAGCGTCGTCTTGCCGCTGCCGTTACCGCCGATAAGAAAGACCAGCTCACCGGGAGTGAAGCTGAGTTCAATCGGGCCGAGCTGAAAGTCACCCTCTTCCTGTTCCCGATAATATCGATGCGTCACACCAATCATCTCGATCCGCTTCCATGTGACGTCGAGAACAGGCCCGCCTCCTTGGATTCTGACCTTCTCGCGCTTCTCGATGTGGTCCTGCATGGAAGCCGCTTCAAGTGACAGCCCCAGTGCCTCCACTTTCTCCAGCGCGACATCGGCCCGCCCAACACTCGGCAGGGTCTCAACAATTTGCGCAAAGGGACCCATCATATAAAGAAGCAAGAGCGTCGACCCCACGATTGCCTGGGGAGTCAATGCCAGCCACTCAGGCAGGATGAACAGAGCAAGCCCGATCACCGCATAGAACAAGAACATTCCCCAATTTGTGGCGAGAGCGTACACCGTCATACCCTTGACGAAATCACGCTTGTAGGCCTCTACCGTCGGTCTGAGGGCGGTCGAGAGGAATGCTTGGCGACGTTCACGGTGAAGCTTGAGCTCTTTGATGCCTTCGAGGATCGATTGAAAATGGCGGAAGAGGGTGTCATTCGTTTCACGAGCCTGTCTAAAGGATTGGAGAGCTTGCTTTTCCTGAGCGTGGAAGGAAAGGGCGCCGAAGATCATGAAACCGAGGACGATGGTCAGCATGGGCCAGGACAGCCACCCGAGATAGGCGAGGCACCCGACGACCGTCGCGCCGTTCACGCAAATCAACGGAATCTGCACGTACGCCTGTGCGATGACATCGGTATCTTCGTTGAGCGCGGCCAGCAATCGATGACGACCAAGTTCCTGCACATGTCGAAGGGGAGCACGGAGGATTTGTTCGCTGAGATGTACCCGCAACTGTGCGATAATGTCCTGTCCCAATCGCGTCAGCACCACTTCTGAAAAGGCCTTCGCGACCACCACCAGCACGACACCGCTAAGAAAACCCACACCAAGGCCCACCGTACGCTGACTCTCCTCCAGCGCCGAATTGATCAAGGCGATCAGCCCCGCGCTTGCCAGGCCGCTGATCAGTCCGGCGACCACGGACAGCATGACTAATCGCCAGGAGTTACAGTACAAAAACCTGATCAAACTCATGGTTGCCCGCTCCTCATGATTTGGACGTCTCCGAGATATCCGGATGAGCGACACTCATTCGCTGGGAGCGGGCTTTCCGAGGAAGCGGAACAATGTCCGGAACGGTCGAGACGCCTTGCTCTTGTTGACCTCGGATGTGTTCGGACAGCCTCAAGACGGTCGGCCCTTCAAAAAACTTTTTGAGGCTGATGTCCACGCCGAAGATCTCCTGCACGCGGTTCAGGATCTGCAGGGCAGCCAACGATTCGCCGCCCAATGTGAAAAAGTCGTCATGCAGCCCGACATGATCGACGCCGAGAATACGTTGCCAAATGTGCGTGACCTTTTCCTCAACGGTGGAGCCGGTGATGTGATCCACCTCCTCGCCGTGCATCTCTCGGTTCGCATGTGTTCGACCGATATCAGCGACGCGGCACAGAGTCGTTCTCGCGCTGAGTGTGGCGAGGGACTCCGGATCGCGAACGGACACGATGACTTGTGGAGGTACAGGCCCGTGCATGATGCGGCCGAACACGTCCTGTCCTTCCGAGGCCGTCATCCCGTCGAATTCGGAGCCGTCGACGTGCAGGGCTTTCAGCCGCGCTTCCGCCTGTACAGCCATTCCGACCTGATTCCAGCGATCGAAATTTACAGAGATGACATGCAACCCGCGTTTCGAGTACGCATGAGCCAGTGCATCAAGAGCGGCATTAGCCGCAGAATACCCGACTTGTCCCACTCCTCCCGTCAGTGCGTTCAGTGATGAACAGAAACATAAAAACTCAACAGAGATCCCCCGTAACACTTGATCGAGGATGAGGGCCCCTTCGACTTTCGGCCTAAACTCAGCGTCCACGGATTCAACCGTCTGGAGATCGATCAATCCCCCACCCGGCACACCCGCGGCATGGATTACGCCGTGCAACGCACCAAACTGATCCAGCGTGCGGCTCAGTGCCGTCCGCATTTGATGTTCATCCGCAACGTCCGCTTGGATGGTCAGGATCTCGGCGCCGGCCTGCTCAAGGCGCTTCAGCTGCTGCAGCTGTTCCTCTGTCGGCCTAGAACGACCCAGTAAGACGAGACGCGCCTTGACGGTTCGAACCAGATACTCGGCAAGGTAAAGACCGACTCCTCCGAGCCCTCCGGTGATGAGATAGACCCCTTTGGTTCGGAGCAGAGCCGGCTGTTCATTCGGATGATCCCGCTTCACGGGCTGGTACGTCTGAACCCATCGATAGACTCCACGATACGCCAGGACTGATTCATCTTGGGGAGCAGTGTGTTCGTCAAGAAGTCGAGTGATCACCGACCGTGTCAGCACATCTCCAGAAGGTCTCTCTTCAAGATCGACGACGCGACAGGTGAGATTGGCATACTCCTGCGGAATGACCCGACAGGCCCCCAGAATGGGAGCCTGTTCGGAGTGCAAGGTTTCGCCACCGGTGACCTGGTGCAGCCCAACTGTCAGGACGCACAGAGATACCGGCTCCGTCGAGGTCCTGAGTCCCAAGGCCTGCGAGAGAAACAGCAGGCTGTAAAAGCCACGATCTTGTGCGGAACGGAATGTATCGACAGATATCGAGTCCTGACTGGGATGGAGGTTCCAACAGTGCACCACATGATTCGGCGATAGCTTCTGCTCCCGCAACTCTTGGATCAACATGTGATAATCTTCACGAACTCCCGGTCGTATCGAATATCCTCTCTTTGTGAGTCGTTCGTATTGCTCTCCTAACGAGACCGTGACGACCGGTCTCCCTTCCGATTCCAGTTGTGTGACGATTCCTGATCCCTCACCATGCTCGCCGATGAATACCAGCCAGGAGCCTTCTCGAATCGGTCCGAGCAATTGAATGGCTCGTGATCGTTTCCAAGATAGTTCATAGAACCAGTCTCCCATATTCGTCCTTTTGACGGGCACTCCGACGTGACTCATCTCTGACGGACACTTCATCGGCTCGACCCAATACCTCCGACGCTCAAACGGATAGGTCGGTAGTGGAACTCGCCGAGGCTGCTCGCCTCGATACAACCCAGACCAATCAATCGAAATGCCAGTCGACCAGAGTTTCCCGACCGCTTCAAGAAAGCTGGAAGGCTCTGATGCTGCCGATGATCCGTCTTGCGAATTACGCAATGAGGCCAATGCCATCACCGAGCGTCCACTACGCTGTCCCTGCGACAACGTGCATAGTGTCTTCCCTGGTCCTACTTCGAGCAGAACCCGCTCAGGCTGACGGCACAGCGTCTCGATGCCGTCCGCGAAGCGAACAGTCCGCCGCACATGACTGGCCCAGTACGACGGATCCATGGCCTGATCCTGCGTGATCCACTCGCCGGTGACATTCGAAATCCAAGGAATGGTCGGAGCTTGACGGGCTATGCCGGCAACCTCCGTCTTCAAGGCTTCCAGGATGGGATCCATCATGCGGGAATGGAAGGCGTGAGACGTATGAAGCCGTACGCTATGGACACCTGTATTCGCAAACAGTTTTTGCAGACTCCTGATCACGGACTCAGGCCCAGACAGGACGCATTGGTTCGGCGCGTTAACGGCCGCTAGATCGACCTCGTCGTGCAACAATGGGCGCACATCCGCTTCGGAGATCGATACAGCCAGCATCGAACCGGGAGACATACGTTGCATGAGTTGTCCACGCACTGCGACCAACCGCAATGCATCCTCGAGCGAGAACACGCCTGACAGACAGGCCGCGACATATTCGCCGACGCTGTGACCGATCATGGCCTGAGGATGCACGGTGAGACTCATCCAGAGTTTGGCGAGGGCATACTCCAGCACGAACAATGCCGGTTGCGTAAAGGCCGTGCTAGCCAATCTCTCCGATTCCGCAGAGGAGTCGTCGAACAGCACCGTTGTAATATCCATCCCAAGGAAGGGAGCGAGAATGGCTGAACATCGATCGATCTGTTCGCGGAAAACCAGCTCGTGCTCGTAGAGACCACGACCCATTGTGCGATACTGGGCGCCCTGCCCCGAAAACAGGAACACGACGGATCTTGCTTCACCGGCATGACCGGTCGTGATTACTGAATCAGACCGATCCAGCGCCTGTCGCGCTGCGTCGATGCTGTCGGCAACGAACCATCGTCGATGGAGAAAGGCTTTACGCCCCGTCTGCAAGGTATAGGTCACATCGCCCAATTCGACCGTTGGGTGCTGCTTCAGAAGGCTGGATAGTCGAGCGGTCCGCTCGTTCAGTGCTGTCTCGGTTCGAGCGGACAAGACGACCAGTCGTGACCGTGGTTGGACAGGGCGAGGCCCCGCGTCTGCCGACGGGGATTCCTCCAGCACTACGTGCGCGTTGGTCCCGCCGAGGCCGAATGAGCTGACGCCGGCACGGCGCGGCTGACCGGGCGACTTCCAGTCGGTCAATTTTGTATTGACGAAAAACGGTGTCTCGGAAAACGAGATCTCTGGATTCGGAGTAGAAAAATGCAAGCTGGGCGGAATCTGTTTGTGCGACAAGGAAAGGACCGTTTTGATCAATCCGGCAATTCCCGACGCCGCATCGAGATGACCAATGTTGGTCTTCACCGACCCGATGGCGCAAAACCCGGCCCTGTCGGTTTGCGCACGGAAGGCCTGGGTGAGCGCCGCCACTTCTATCGGATCGCCCATGGGCGTCCCGGTCCCATGCGCTTCGACATATTGGATGGTGTCCGGCTCCACCCCGGCCGCCACCTGCGCCGCCCGGATCACCTTGGCTTGTCCCTCGACTCGTGGTGCGGTATACCCGACTTTGTGCGCACCATCGTTATTGACTGCGGTGCCCTTGATCACGGCCACGATATGATCACCGTCGGCTCGCGCCTCTTCCAATCGCTTCAGCAACACGATCCCGACCCCGCTTCCTCCGACCGTTCCGCTCGCATCCGCATCGAAGGCCCGACAATGCCCATCGGGAGAGGCGATTCCGCTCCTCTGATAGAGATAGCCGACAGGTTGCGGAATGTTGAGGGAGATACCTCCCGCCAGTGCCATGTCGCATTCACCGGCGAGCAATCCTTGGCAGGCGAGATGCACGGCGACGAGGGAGGTGGAACAGGCAGTTTGGACCGCCAGACTCGGCCCTTCTAGATTCAATTTGTAGGACACTCGCGTGGGCAGCGAATCCTTCTCCACGCCCAAGATGCTCGCCATGTCGGAGGCCGATTGCAGCAATATCCCCTGGGGAAACAGATTGAACAGGTAGCCGCTGGTACTGGAGCCGGCATAGACGCCGATGGATCCTTGTGCTCGTTCCGGTTCATATCCGGCATGTTCGAACGTGTCCCAGGCACATTCGAGAAACAGTCGATGCTGGGGATCCATCAATTCGGCTTCTTTGGGTGTGATCCCGAAGAACTCGGCATCGAAGAGGTCGATCCCGCCGATGAGGCCCCGCATACGGACATAGTTCGGATCCTGGCGCAGCCGTTCTGGAACGCCGGCTGACCGCAGGTCCTCTTCACCAAGCGGAGAAATGGATTCCACCCCGTCGCGCAGGTTGCTCCAGAAAGTCGTACTGTCCTGCGCACCGGGAAAACGACAGGCCAGCCCAATGACTGCAATGTCCAATCCGTCGCGCTCGCTCATCTGCTTCCCGTCGTCGTCTCCCATCTCAGATCCCATGTGTGGCCGTCCGTCGTTGTTCTCGTTGTCGCTTCAACCGTTGCGCACCCGTCACACGTCGTTCCTTGATCTCTGGCGCATCTCCCGCATGGACATGCGAGCGACACGCTCCTCCACCGGAGGCGTCTCCGGTGATATGGGCGGCCAATACCTGCACGGTTGGATACTGAAACAAGTCCACCATATTCACTGGCCTGCGGCTCAATGCGCGGACCTGGGGCAAAACCTTCCCTAGGAGTAGAGAATGGCCGCCAAGGTCGAAAAAATTGTCCTGCCGTCCGACCGTCTCGATCTTCAGGACTTTCTTCCAAATGTCCGCAATGGCTCGTTCAGTCTGAGTTTGGCATGGTGCTGAAACCGGTTCTGTATTCTGCCTTTGTCTCGAGAGACCTCTCAGCGCCTGACGATCAACCTTTCCGCGTGCCGTGAGCGGCAAAGCATCGAGCAGGACCCATTCAACGGGAATCATGTATCCGGGAAGACGTTCACCCAGGAAACTTCGTAAGTCCTGCACGGTCAGGGGGATATCCGTCCGAGCAGCGATATACCCCACGAGTCGCAGATCCTTCGCTCCCGTAGCCGACGACTGGTCCGGCTGCTTGCTCAATTCCTGTAGGATCCGTGCATCCTTGACAGCCGGATGCTGCCTCAACCAAAATTCAATCTCCGCCGGTTCTACTCGGAACCCCCGAACTTTTATCTGGTCATCGTAGCGACCGAGAAACTCCACATTGCCGTCCGCAAGTCGCCGGGCTTGGTCGCCGGTCCGATACAGTCGTCGGCCCGGTTCGAGGCTGAAGCAGTGTGGAACAAATCGTTCGGCCGTCTTCGCAGGGTCATGATGGTACCCTCGGGCCAGCCCCGTTCCCCCGATGTAGAGCTCGCCCGCCACGCCGATCGGAACCGGCTGCATGGCAGAATCGAGAACATAGAGTTCGACGTTTGCGATGGGTTGACCGATCGGGACGGTAGAGGCCCAGCGTTGATTCACCTGCCGTTCTAGGACAAAACAACTCGCAGTGATCGTGGTCTCGGTCGGTCCATACGAGTTGCGCCAGCCCACCCGCTCACCAGCAAGACGTTGCCAGCGAGCCAGATCCTCCGGTAGAGCTTTTTCACTCCCCACGATGACCAGGCGAAGCGACGGTGGAAGTGCCGCCCCACTCTGCTCAATCGCCTCAATCCATTCAGCCCAGTAGGGGGTCGGCAGGTTCAACACGGTCAGGCCCTGATCCTCGATGAACTGCCGAAAGTCCGAGAACGCCGGTACCGGCTCATTGGGTCGCAACACGACGGTCCCGCCTGCCGCCCAAGTCGGAAAGCACTCCTCAGCCGCGACATCGAAACTGATCGACGCGAATTGCAGCACACGATCGGCCGACTGAAGGCCATAGTGGTTCACCATGGCCTGGCTGTGATTGACGAGTGCTCCATGGGAGATCTCAACTCCCTTCGGCTCACCGGACGTCCCGGAGGTATAGAGCACATAGGCGAGATTCTGGAGTGCGGTGGGTGGGGACGAATCCATGTTGGGTGAGAACGCCCCCACGGCCCAACCTTCATCCAACGCGATGACTGCGATCGCCTGGTCTCGAAAGTTCTCGACCCATCGCAGTTGAGTCAGGAGGACTTCCGCGCCGCTGTCCCGTATCATGAATTTGAGTCGTTCCACGGGATACACCGGATCCATCGGCACGTATGCCGCCCCAGCTTTTAGAACACCCAACAGCGCCGTCACCATTTCCACGGAACGGTCCAAACAGAGCGCCACGCAGCTTTCCGTTGAGATGCCCAAACACCTGAGATACCGCGCCAGCTGATCTGCCCGCTCATTGAGGAACCGGTAGCTGTAGGGCTGGCCGTCCCACACCAAGGCAACGGCCTCCGGCGCACGTGTTGCCTGTCGTTCAAACAATTCATGAAGACAGCATTCGTGAAAGTCATGCATGGCTGTCTCGTTCCACGTCCGGACCAGTTGCGTCCTCTCCTCCATGGACAGCACAGAGAGCTCGGATACCCGAGCTTCAGGATTCCGGACGATCTGTCTCAGTAATTCCTGAAAGTGGCCCGCCATGCGGGTGATGGTTTCATTGGCAAACAAGTCGCTGCTGTACTCCCATGTCGCCTCCAATGCCCCATCGTTCATCGAGACCAGTTCGAGCGTGAGGTCAAACATCGAGGTTCGCGTGCTCGTCTTCATTCGCCGGACGTCCAAACCGTCCAGCCGGCAGAGATCGGTCTGCTCCTCGTCCAAACTCAGCATGACCTGATACAACGGCGTATGGCTGAGACTGCGCGGGACATCCAGCACCTCAACCAAGCGCTCGAACGGGAAGGCTTGGTTCGCTTGCGCGTCAAGCAGGGTCTTCCGCACCTGGGTCAGCAGTTCTAGAAAAGACGGATGCCCGGAGAGATCGACACGCACGGCGACCGTGTTGACGAAACAGCCGATCATCGAGTCCCATCCAGGCTGGGATCGGTTGGCTACCGGCGTCCCGATGCACAACTCAGATTGTCCACTAGAGCGGGCGAGGAGCAGGGCGAATGCGGCGAAGACCGTCATGAACAATGAGGCCTGCTGCTGACAGCCGAGCTGGCGAAGGCATCGCCCGATCTCCCCGTCCACCACCGAGACGTACCGTTCACCGAGTTGGCCCTGCACGGCTGGACGCGGATAATCGAAGGGCAATGTCAGCACCGGTGGAACGGAGGCCAGCTGCCGACGCCAGTACTGTTCTTGTCGCTTCCACTCCGGGCCATCCACACCCTGACGTTGAAACAGGACCGCATCCATGTGCTGCTTTGACAGGGGAGGTAGGGGCGAATCCATCCCCTTCGTGAAGGTGCCATACAGCGTCCCCAATTCATGCGCGAAAATACGCATCGACCAGCCATCGGCGACGATGTGATGAATCGTGATCAAGAGGATGTGCGTGGTATGGCTCAGGCGCAGCAGTCGCAGGCGAATCAAGGGACCCGTTGTCACATCAAACGGTCGATGAGCCTCACTGGACATCAACTCCTTGACCTGTTCCTCCCGAGCCGGCTCGGAGAGGCTCGTGAGATCATCCACTGGAAGCGGAAGATCACGCTGCGGATCGATTACCTGACCAAGGCGACCACGCTCAAGAACAATTCTCGTTCGAAGCACTTCGTGGCGCCGCACGACTTCAGCGAGCGCACCCCGAAGCGCCGCACAATTGAGTGCTCCCGTGAGTGTCAATGCCACCGGAATATTGCTGGAAGGACTGCCCGCCAATAGTTGATCGAGAAACCAAAATCGCTCCTGAGAGAAGGACAACGGCATGATGTCATGCCGGGATGCTTGATTCGCCGTCTGTAATGCCGGAAGAGTTAGCCGAGACTCAGGATCAATCAACGTCGCCAGGCCCGCAACGGTCGGAGCGTCAAACAGTGATTCGAGAGGAAGATCGACCCCATAGATCTCGCGCAGTCTGGCCAATACCTGCACACCACGCAATGAATCCCCTCCCAATTCAAAAAAATTGTCATCCGGTTCGATGCGGTGACGGTTGAGAACCTTGGCCCAGACCTTGGCCACCGTCGCGACGACACCGTCCGTAAAATCGTCCACAGCACAATCACCCCGTCCGTCCCCTTCCCGTTCACAAAGCGCGATCCGAACGGTCTCCAGTTCATGCGAAAGGAATTTGGTCCGGCACAGCTGTCGCTGCACTTTTCCACTCGACGTCTTGGGAAGGGTTCCAGGCTTGATTAAGAGAACGGCATGCACTTGCACGTCATGCTGCTCTGCGATGGCCAGACGAATCCTCGACGTCACCTGACCGAGATCACCCGCAGAGCTACTGACAACTTCCTGCACCACCACGAGGTGTTCTTCGTCGTTGGCTTGAATGGGGAAGGCTACACCGCATCCGGGGCGGAGGGACGAATGGCTTTCCTGTACCGTACTCTCGATATCCTGCGGATAGTGGTTCCGGCCACGGATGATGATCAGGTCTTTCGATCTCCCGACCACGAACAGTTCGTCAGCTTGAATCACGCCGAGGTCGCCCGTTCTGAGAAAGGGCCCCTCCCCCGTCTCCGCTATCGTGGCTGTAAATGTGTCGGCCGTAGCGTCCGCCCGATTCCAATAGCCCTGCGCAACGCTAGGGCCCTTGACCCATATCTCTCCAACTTGGCCGGGCCGACAAGACAACAACGTTTCGGGATGAACAATCACCAACTGTTGTTGAAAGCCGGTTCGTCCACACCCAACCAACTGTTTCGTAGAGTCATCGTGCTCGCTGGAGTCGATGATCCATCCACGCTCTATTCCGGCTTTCTCAACGGTTATCACAACTGGCGCCGCAATATGCGCACCTCCCGCCACAAACAATGTCGCCTCGGCCAGTCCGTAACAGGGATAGAAGGCCTCACGCCTGAACCCGCAGGGACCGAACGTGTCGGTGAATCGCTCCAACGTTCCAGCGTGAATGGGTTCAGCTCCGTTGAACGCCACCGACCAGGAGCTGAGGTCTAATTGTTCTCGTTCCTCCAAGGAAATCTGACGGACGCAGAGGTCATAGGCGAAATTTGGCGCCCCACTTGTTGTTGCGCGATAGCGAGAAATCGCCGACAGCCATCGAAATGGCTTCTGCATGAAATGCACGGGCGACATCAGCACGCAAGACCGACCAAGATAGAGCGGCTGCAGGACGTTTCCGATCAGCCCCATATCGTGATAGAGGGGTAACCAGCCAAGCACCGTCGTATTCTCGCCATGGCCGAAGGCGGACTGAATCATGCGTTGGTTGTGTAACAGGTTCCCATGACTGACCATGACCCCTTTCGGCGATCCGGTCGATCCTGAGGTGTATTGAAGGAAGGCGAGCGTGTCGAGACCCACGGCAGGTGTTTGCCACGTGCTTTCGATGCTCTCGGGGAAAGCATCGGTCTCGAGCCACTGCACTTGTCTCCATCCGTCCATCTCAAGATCGTGATGGCTCAGCCGCTCAATGCCGGCGCGAACTTTTGTCGTCGTTAGAGCAAAGGTCGCTCCTGAATCGGTGAGGATCGTTTGTAATCTTCCCAGGGTTCGCTTTCGTTGTGGAGGATAGGCCGGTACGGCGACGACGCCTGCATAGAGACAACCAAAGAAAGCGGCAATGTAGTCAAGCCCGGGGGGATAGAGAAGGATAGCCCGATCACCTCGGGCTCCCAATGATTGAAGCCAAGCAGCAATGGCACGCGAGCGGCGATCCAATTCGCCGTATGTCAGCTCGCAAGCTTCCGTCTCTCCGTCAGTCAGAAATATGTACGCCGTTTGGTCCGCACGATCGTTTGCCCTCCTACGAAGGAGATCAATGAGCGTCGTATCGCCTGTGGGCTCTTCTGATACCAATGCAGCCTCCCTTTGGCGTTCAGACACACCAGGAGCGTGGGATGTCGGTTGCCCTTTCATCCCGAACCTCAGTGAACCTCTGTAGGGTTTCTCGCGTTGCCTCAGTCGGTGAGCTCGAAGGCCATCTCCATTGAAAGGGACAAGACTAGCGCAGTAGCGGGACCGCGTCCCTTCTCTGATGACTGAGTCGTTCTGTACTACTTAGACGGAACACGAAATTATTTCCTCACCTCGCCGAAAGCATTTTGCCAGGAGAGAATCGGGCTGAGTACCACCAAGAAGGGCCAGCCTCACTATACGCGTTGATGGAACGCATTCTCAGATGTGAGTGAAAAGAGCCAAAACGTTTTTGAGGGAAATAGCCGGATGAGCCTTAGAATTGGCTCATCACGGCAGTTTCATATGGGCGAAGTTTACAAAGGACTCGGCAAGCTGTCGTTTCGAGGTCAAATCAGCCCGCTAAGACAATTCCATTGCCGCTATCATAGCGAAGCACTTCATCAATTGAACTCCAACTTCACGGATCCGATCACCGTGAATGGTGCCCCGGTATAAACAATCTCCCTGAAGTTTTGTGTGCCGCTAAAGTACCGCTGGTCTAACACATTGGTAAAGTTTATGGAGGCGAGAAGATTCGTGCGAGTAAAAAACTCCGGCTGTCTGTAGTACACAGCGGCATCCATACGTGCATATCCAGGAAGCTCAAACGAAGCCTGACAATTAGTCGGATCTGTACATTGGAACACGCCGTTTCGCTTGCCCTGTGCAAACATACCGAGACCAACACCCAGCCCTTTCAACGGACCGTCCTGTAAGAAATAGGTCGTCCAGACTCTCCCCTGATGGAGCGATGAATTGGGAACTCGGCTTCCAACAAGGAACACATTGTCCTCTGTGACTCGCGCGTCGGTATAGGCATAGTTGGCGATGACGTCCCACCCGGGCAGTATTCTACCCGCCACGTCAAACTCGATCCCTTGGCTGCGTTGCTCACCGGTCGGGACAGAGAACACGAATCCGCTGAGTGGATCGCCCGTTAGAACATTTCGTTTCTTAATATGGAAGGCCGCAATGGTCGCCCGCAGCCTGTTATCCGGGGTCTGAAACTTCACACCTCCCTCAACGGACTTCCCACGCTCCGGTGCGAATGTGC
Source organism: Nitrospira sp. (assembly GCA_041743145.1). GTDB lineage: Bacteria > Nitrospirota > Nitrospiria > Nitrospirales > Nitrospiraceae > Nitrospira_D. The sequence continues at coordinate 58,946 of JBGTNJ010000077.1, forward strand.
CTCCAGTGGCGCTTCTGAGCCCTGGTTCCTGGGGGGCAAACGACTCTGTATAGTTGGCAAAGAGCGCGATTGGTTTCCACGGTTGATACGTCAGCCCAATCGATGGACTAAAGGCCAGCTCGGTTTGACTCGTATGGGTCGTATCCGGTGTGTCATCGGTCGGGCGATTCGTGAGGTCCTGTTTGAAATAATCGAACCGACCGCCTCCGTGCAGGTGGAGATTGTCCAGAAGGCTCACGTGATCTCCAAAGTAGAAGCCCAGGATATTATTGACCGTCTTACTATTGCTGAATTTCGAAAGCGGCGTATCCAGAAAGAACCGGTTCCTGGTGTTAAAGATATTGATAAAACTAAAGGCTCCTGGCGTGGTCGTGTCACCACCGAAATCACTGAACGCCGACTCGGATGCGACTTCCCGCCCCAGTTCGACTCCGACAATCGTCTTATGCGCCAGTGGGCCGGTGGCGAATTTTCCATGCAATTCATTTTGCAAATAGTGACTTTGAGTAGTTGTCGGAATCACGAACCGTGCTAAGTTCAGATTACCTTCGTTTTCGTCTCCGATCAGGAACCAGGATTCCATGCTGTTGTATCGGCTACGGGCCACAGCCGCTCTGAACGCCGTGCGCCATCTGAACATATCATTGAAGTCGTGCAGGAAGGTCAGCGTGGCCTTTCCATGATTCGTCTCGAGTTTCCTACTAGGATCGCCCAGGAAATTATTAACGGGAATCGACGCCACGCCGCCACCGATTGCCACGAGCCCACGATCGATCGGCCTGTTGTCATAGAGATACTCGGCCTCAAACCGGAACGTCGTCTGCGGTCCCAACTCCCAGCCAAAAGTCGGCGCGAGAAAGATGCGTTCCGAGCGTACACCTTCTCGATAACTACCGGCGTTTTCGTACATACCATTGAATCGATACGTTAAGGTCTTGCTCTCATTCAGCGGCCCGCCGATGTCAATCTGTGGACGGTACAGATCGTAATTGCCGAGAATCATTTCGGCTGCATAGTAGGGATCCTTCAACGGCGCCTTGGTGATTTGATGAATCATTCCACCCGGATCTGATCGGCCGTACAAATACGACGGCGGGCTCTTCACCACTTCTATCGATTCGATATTAATGATGTCTCGCTGTGAGCGGGAGCTGAAGGTACTGTCATCGCGAAATCCGTTTTTGAAGATATTGAACGGTGATGCAAATCCGCGAATCATGAAGTTACCGCCCTGTCCCCCTTGCGTGCTGAATTGCGATACACCGCTCACGTTGCGTAACGCGTCATCAAGGCGGATGATTCTTTGATCCTCGATGACTTGCCTCGTGACGGTCTGGATGGATCGAGGAGTGTCGTGAACCGGAACGGGGATTCTCAATGCAGTTGACGTGTCTTGAGCGGTATAAGCAGAGTCCTTTCGCTCCCGTACCTCTTTCACCATGACTTCAGGGATCTTGATCGGCTTTTGCGACGCCGCCGCCATGGGCTCAGCCGCCGACTCCGATGAAGCCTTCCGTTCTTCCCCCACCACCGAGGATGCCGCAGCAGGCGCAGCGGTACTTGGCACAAGCGTGACGGCTCTCGTACCGGTCACACGATAGGTCAGCCCTGTGCCGGCCAACAATGCTTGTAGCGCCTCTTCCGGCTGATACGTCCCGCTGATGCCGAAAGCATTGATGCCGGAGACAAGCTCAGATGGCACGCTCACCTGCCAGCCCGTGGCGTCAGCAAAGGCGTTCAGTGCCCCCCCGAGTGGCTGGGCAGGAATGTTCAAGGCAGCCGTGGCACGTGGCGTCTCTGAGATCACACTGCTCTGGGCCACGACCGTATCGGCTGCCATCGTGATGCAGACAAAAAGGAAGAGGCTCCAGCTCACAGGCTGCGCCCATGTGTAGGTCCACCGTGCTCTGCGTGCCTCGTCTCGTGCAACATATCGGTTTGTGTGCAAGTCTTGTCGTTCCATGATTCTCTTTCCCGTAGGGCCTCCTGTTTTTCACTTCACGTTCTCTGTAGACGGGAAAGAACAGACTCTTCCTCACCTGTTCGGAAGTCGGACAACGATTTTGTGGGTCAAAACAAAATGACGAGACGATCAGCCAAGCTGATCGTTGAGAGAGGAACTGTCTGTAGGAGCAACGCCAGCGCGCCAACGGGATCATCGACATTGTAGGTGCCGGTCACGTTGATGTAACCGACCTGTCGATTCATGAGTAGGATCCTGCCACCATGATACCGCTGCAGTTCCTCGAGCACCTGCACAAATGGAACGTTTTGGACCACCAGCCGACCCCGCATCCATGAGGAAGCAGTCGCCATGTCGACGGCCTGCGGCCGGCCGAGATGATGTGGCTCCGCCTGGATCTGCAATCCCGCAGTCACCGCGACTGGAGAGCCTGTCTTCGCTTTGGATTCAACTTCGACAAGACCTTCGAGAACGGTGATACGATCTCCATCCGGGTCGGTTCGTACGACAAATGCTGTTCCGACAGCTCGAACGGCGTTGTCCGCGCTCTCGACGACAAACGGACGCTGCGCGTCGCGTTGGACCTTAAGGAACACTTCACCTTTAAGCAAACGGATTCGGCGAGTCGTTCCGTCAAACGAGAGCGCGAGGGCTGTCTGGGTATTGAGCGTGGCAATCGACTGATCGGGCAACTCGACGGTGCGCCGCTCTCCGACCCCCGTCTGATAGTCAGCCTGCCAGCGGATGGAAATATCAAAATGATCGGCGAGGAGCACCACGAAGACAAGGCACGCAGCTGCCAGGACGGGCCATCGCAAAGAAAACGTCGGCTTTGATTCAAGCCAGGACGGACTTGCCCCCACCACGACAGCTGCTGCTGCAGTCAGCTCAGAACTTTCCCATATTGTAGAAACCTTACGATAGATAAGGACATGCTGAGGACTCTGCGCTTGCCAGGCCTCAAATGCTCGCCGTTCCTCCTGCGTGATGCCGTTGTTCCGTAAACGAATAACCCAGGCGACAGCTTCTTTCTTGAGTCGGACATCTTCCTGGGTTCGCGCCATGTCGTCTGAATCATCCATGCACTGCATTAGCTAGTCCGGTCTGCTAGAATTGGCCGAAACCGTAGCTAGTATACAATGTGACGATTCAACGGACCAAGATCCTCACTCGTGGTGGTCTATGGCCTCCAGGGCCTCACAACTTTGATCCAGCGCGCGCATCAGCAATTTTTCTACCCCACTCTCAGAAATACTCATACGCCTCGCGATCTCCTGATAGGAATACCCATATACTCGACATAGTACGAAGGCTTCCCGGCTTCGCGGAGGGAGCTTTTCGATGGCCTGAAGACAGAGACGAAGCCGCTGTTTGGCAAGCAATTCCCTTTCCGGCGAAGGTGCCTGAGACGGTACGACCATTGCGACATCCATACCATCGAATGCTTGGAGACTATTCTTTTCTTTCCGCAAATGGTCAATCGCCAGATTAGCTGCAATACGATGGAGCAACGCACGTGGTTGCTCGACAACATGCGCGTCGCCGAGCCGCAGTAACCTCACATAGGTATCCTGGACCAGATCCGCAGCCGTTTCGTGCGACTTCACTATACCGACAAGTCGGCGCGTGAGTTCCTCGCGGTACTGATGAAACAGTGAGGCGATCTGCGCATACGTGAGACGCAGTGCGGTCCCCACAGTGGAAATGTCTCGTGAAGCCATGAGCTGTGCTTCTGCGAGATGTGTCCTGTGTGTCGTCATTGCCTATCTCCCTTTGGTCCAGCGTGCTCAATAAAAAAGCCCAGGGTGTCCTTGACACCCTGGGCTCCGATCTTCAATGACCTCTGGCCTCGTTTAATGGTGACTGCTATTTAAATACGCTTTGCACCTAGCCTGAAACGTCTTGAGTGAACCGTTTCACCCGGAAGCATTTCAGCATTTGGATCTCTCACTTTAGATTCATCAGCACCTACAGCTCCGTAGTTGATATGGGTTCTCAATATCATCTATACAGCCCTGCTGTCAACCTCTAATTTCTAGCGGCCGTTGCATTGACTCCGAATTGGAGACTATTGATGAGGATATGGAGTCTTGGGTACTGTGAATGCTACGTTCACATATGCTTCTACGGAATAGCCAATCCTCTTTCTGCATTGAGACTTGACCATATCCACATGACAACAATAGCCGACAAGAGAATACCGAGCGCCGTCGCCAAACTGACGAATATGGCAAGATCATCTCTCCATTCAAGATAACGTTTGCTCATCCTCGCTCCTCCATCAAACGTTCAGTCTCCGTTGCACCGGCTCGGTGGAGTCCCGTACCGCCACCGTTCGGTTAGTGGCAAACCACACTTGGATTCGGCTGTGCTGCCCCCAACGACTGCTCCATAGATGGCCGCGCGACGATCACCGCCAAGCGCTGTACGGACTCCGCAAACACAAGAAATTCTTCACGTGTGAGGTGGAGGGTGACCGCACCGCACGTCAGGTGCAATTTTCCACATCCGCATAAGACCAGCTTCATTGGGCCATCCTTACCAAATGCTTTATTCATTTGAGTCATCCTTTCCATGGAGCGATAGTTGAATTATCCTCGGATCTGATAAATGTCCGGTTTGGACAAGCGCACAGCCCGACCTCTGAATACAGCGTTTTCCTCGTGATACCACCCGCAATTGATGCATCTCCAACGCATCGTCCACAGCTCGCTTTCATCATTCCTCCACCGTTGCCATTGCTCTCGACAGCCTTCTCTCGAACATGAGAGACCGGGCTTCCTGTTAGTGAACCCGGATTCTCACCGAAGGCCTGACCTGGCCTTCATCGATCTGCTGAAGCATGGTTTCCAAATCAGCCTCGCATCGACCGCAACAAGAATCATCCAGCCCCATTGCCTGTTTCATCGCCTCCGGGCAAGTTCCGTGACGTGATGCCAGAGCGGAAAACTCAGATTCCTTGTTTCCCTTACAGAGACAGATGAACATGCACATCTCCTCGGCTAGCCTATGACTGCAGACGGACTACCTCACAACCACTTCCAACAAAAATGCCCAAGACATCCTTCGACACCTTGGGCTCCGGTCTACAACGACCTCTGGCCTCACAACTGCTCGCGAATGACAGGAGCTTCGCTGCCCGCCATAAACATCTATTTGATATAAGTTCTCAATATCATTTGTATAGGCTGCTGTCAAGCTCCTTCACTATATTTCAGCAAACTGGTTTCAGGTGTGTCTTCCGAAGCAACCCGCGGGATAGAGATCAACAAGTCAGCGGTGAGACTGCCTTCATTCTTTGGACAAGGATTGATTAGGCACTCGGCCTTCGGGTCTGTCGCCGATGGGCCCGTCGCTTGAGCCACCACACTCGGAGGGCGGTGATATAGAGGATGAGCGGAACAAATCCACAGATAAACACGATCCAGCGACCGATCAACCCAAAGGCCTCACCATTGTGCAACGGGAAAAGCCAGGCCAGAAAGATCTCACCGGAACTGAACCGATTCCAGTCCACAACACGAAGCACACTTCCGCTATACTGATCCAGCCAGACCTCACTTTGCCCACCTGATTTCCTCACCTCCCCAAACTGACGAAACGTCAACTGATAAATACCAGTGTCGTCGTGAGGCAGGCCAATGTACCGTAACTCCCCTTCTGAAAAGATTTGACGTGCCCGGGTGACAGCCTGTTCGACAGACAAGGCGGGTCTACATGGAATGGGCACAGAATGCACCTCGGAGAACTCCTGGACCGGGGAAAAGAACCGGACAATCGGAATCAGGTATTCGCCGAATTCGAGGTACGCGCCCGTAAACGCCAGCGTCGCGAGTGCGATGGCACTGTAGAAACCACTCAGCTTGTGCCACTCATAGTGCCGACGAATGACCGTGCCACCTGATTTCAATGTAAAGGCCTCACGAATCCGACTAGGGCTTGGCCACCAGAGATACACACCCGTTCCGATCGACATGAGAAGGGCGATGGCGACGAAACCGACAATCGTCTCGCCAAGATCATCCAGAAGTAGTGACCGATGCAACTCATAGATGAACGAGACAAAGTACCCCCCCCATTCTCGAGCATGACTCAGCACTGTCCCGCTGTACGGATCGATGGTGACCTGATACTGCCGGACCTGATTGAGTTTGGCGGAGGGCAGCTTGTACCAAGCATAAAAGACTTCTCGCTCGTGGGAGGGCAGCTCAAGACTGTCCAACCAACCTCTAGGAGGAGTCGCCGCATGTGCTGTCGCGATCACTTCATTCAGCGGCTTGTATGGACCAGAGCCGCTTGTCGTCAACTGTGTCGGATTCATCCATTCATCGATCGCTTTATAAAACACCAGGACACTGCCAGTCAGACTCATCAGGACAAACAGCGCCCCACCGAACAGCCCAAGGTACAGATGTGTGCGTAACCAGAGCCGCCTGAGCGAGCACCGAAGAACTGCCTGAGCCGGGAGCGACACCGTACCCCCATCCAGCGGAACCATTACCGTTGGAGTGCTTGATGCAGATGGGATGGCGTTGTCGCGTTTCATCATGAACATGAGACGCATCGCTATAGCAGAACGACACCACCCACGAATCCACCAATCACTCAGTGGGCTGTAGGCTAGGTTGGGATTGAGAAAGGTACGACGGAACAGCTTACTGACGGTCACCAGGACTCATGTCACCAGGCGGCACCCCTAGGATGGCCGAGTGATGGATGGCAACGAAGCGTCCGCATCGGGTGCACTTGATGACGAGGTCGTCCCCCTGCCAACGCGCCACGAGCTTGCCACACCGGCACCGGACATCGACACTAGTCCTTGCTGAGGCCCCCCCTCGCATGACACCTTCCTCGTTCCTGCTGACCTACTCAGGATCCAATCACGAGCTTGTAGCCCTGGAGACGCTGCAGGCAGTTAGAACGTCAATGCCTTGATCACCGATACTAACCCGTCACCTGCAGGTCGAGATGAACGTCGCGCTCTCTATTTGAAGGTCAGCTTCTTGAGTTCTGACGCAGCCAGCTCGACCTCACCAAAATCGGATTGCCCCTTAAAGCTTCCGGCAATGGCCAAAACAAAGTCGCCGGTCTTGCCATCCGCCAGTGTGATGGAGACATTGGGAAGCGAGCTGTTTCCCGATGGCCTTAGATCGATGAGCTTGATACTGTCGAACTTAATTTTAACCGTGGCCGTCCCCCGTTTGACCGGCACTTCCTTGAGCTCATGTGGCACGAAGGCCGTTTCACTAATTTTTTCTTCCCAGTAGAAGATGACGTTTTTCAGGTCCGTCTCGATGCCTTTTGCATCGGTCGCAGAGGCGTGAAACACCTTGTCTGCTCGACCATCCGGTTTGCTCTGGGCCCAGGCCGAGCCACTCGGCATCCAGAGTGCTCCGATGACGAGCACGGCTTGAGTCACATATACTGTCGTTCGAGTGATCATCCAGCGATTCATAATCGATTTCCTTCTTCAATCTTCAATTCGAATTTACCCGTCCAAGCGATAGCTGATAGGAATGAGTATCGTGATCTGGCGTTGACCGAGCGGGTGTTTGAGCCTCAAGGGGGAAGCTTTTTTCATCACGGCCATGGCCTCCTCATCCAAGACTGCCCGGCCAGAAGTTTCGGCGATCTGCACTCCCATCACCTCGCCATCATCGCGAATGACGGCCGACACCACGACCTTGCCCTCCCAATGATTCATCTTGGCCAGCGCCGGATATCGTTTCAGCTCTTCGATCCTGTTCCAGAGCGTATCCCTAAGCCAGCCGAAATCTGCCCGCGTTTCCCGATGCAGCACCTGCCGATACTCCACCTGACGATACTCGGTGCGTGAGGCGACCGATTCAACAGGCTCGCGCGCCTCGGTCACGGGCTGCTCTGACGATTCGACCAGCGTTTCCACCACAGATGGCGACACCACCGGTTCACTCTCTGTCGATGTCACGGCGGCATACTCCATGACCGGCTCGGCATATGTGACCACGTCTTTGACCATCTGAGTCGTTTCCACTGCAACAGTGACCTCCTGATGCGTTACCGGCTGTTCGGCGATCACCTGTTTGGCCTGTCGGACCGGAGGACTGGGCTTAACCGTGGGGGGAGGCGGGTGCACAACTGGTTCAGCCGGCTTCGACTCCGTGCGCGTCGGCGAGTCCACCATCGAGATCTCCCATTGAAACAGCGACGGCGGAAGTTGTGGCTCCATGGCTTCCACCACAAACAGCGACGCCGCGATCCCGAGGCCATGCAGCAGAACCGACACCAGCCACCCATGTGTTTGCTCAGACACCAAACGTGTGTTTCGACAATCAACCGCCAGTGTCGTCATGATCGGAGCACCTCCAAACTCACCTGCCGAAATCCCATCCCCCTCACCTCATCGACGACGCCCACAAACCGTTCCAAAACCGTCACCCGATCAGCCCGAAGCACAACAGCGGACTCTCGCGGATGCCCGTTCAAAATGGTCGACAGCCCGTTCTCCGGAATGGCTTGATCATTCACAAACAGCCGGCCATCGGCCGTCAAGGTGATCATCAGCGGGACATCCTTGTGATCGGTCACCTCTTTGGCCTTCGCCAATTCGACCGGCACCTGTCCAGTGGAAATGAAGGTAGCCGTGGTCAGAACAATAACCAGAAGGACCAGCATCACATCCACGAGAGGAATGACATTGATCTGGTTCAGCTCACGCTCCATGCTGCACCTTGTACAGCGTGATCAGCTCTGAGACACGGCGACGGAGGATGTTGTTCAGTACGACGCACGGAATTGCCACCAGCAGCCCGATGGCCGTCGCCTTGAGCGCCAAGCTCAACCCGACCATAATCGCACCGACCGCCATCGTTCCCGATGTCCCCATCGTATGAAACGTCAACATGATCCCCAACACGGTGCCGAGGAGCCCAATATACGGCGCATTGGCAGCGACCGTGCCGATTACAACCAGTCGTTTCGTCAAGGCCATTTCCAATAGCTGGATGTTGTCGAACTGTTTCGATGTCACGCGCCGATAATACAGCCACCGCTCTACTGCCACGGCGAATGCCCACAGGCTCAACACTACCAACAGCCCGATAATGCCGTAATCCACCAAGTTCTTGAGTGCATCCATCTTGTCATTCCCTGTTTATGAATCAACGAGTACTCAGCCGGTGAGCCCCTCTTCAAGGTACACGTATCCACGTCGCACACACGTCTCCATCCCATACCAGTAGGTGGCCAACCGGTACGGTTATGAATGAGACGAATTCGTCTCAATAATCCCTCACCCTCTCTCTGGACAATTTTGAGAGCCTATGAAGGTCAGTTCTGCTGGTCCCTGTGAGGAAGCTGAAGAGTTACGACAATTCAAGATGATAGCGATCCAGCGTCGTAGCTTTTTGACGCTCGAGGTTGGAGAGGGATTTATTGTAATCCACAATGGCACGCAGCTCATTCCCCTGTGCAGTGGCGAGATCCCGTTGAAAGTCGAGTACAAACCTGGTGGTACTCAGCCCCACCTTGAGGCGTTCCTGCTCAGTTTGTAGTTGTTTCTCAGCCAAAATCCGTGCTGAGCGAGTAGTTTCGATGCGCTTGAAGTCGGTTTGCACCCGCCGCACCGCCTCACGCACCACAAGAATGATCTGATGGCGGACACGCTCCAAGGAGGCTTCGGCATTCTTGGCCTCCAATTGACGCTTATTGTAAGTACTCATGGCGGAGCGGTTGCCGAGCGGATAGCTGAACACCAGCCCTGCCCCGTAGTTATAGAAATCGCCGCTGAAGTTTCTAGCGAACGAATTACCAAAGTCACTCCCCAATCCGGAAAGTCCAACAGTTCCCTGAAGAGAAAGTGTGGGCAGCAATTGGTTACGGGCGAATTTCCTATTCAACTCGCTGGACTCAATATGTTTTTTTGCCTGCGCAATTTCTGGCCGCTGTTCGATTGCGGTGTCGATGGCTTCTTCGAGACTGAGCGTCTCCATAAAGGTGATAGGTGCGTCCAGTGGCATGAGGCGGACCGTCTGCCGCAGCTCAGCTTCACCGGGATTGAGCAGTGTCCGCAGCTGGTCTTCCTCATCCCGGATGGCTTTTTCAGCCACCAATACCTGCTCCACTCGTGATGCAACAGCTGCCTCGGCTTGGAGCACGTCAACAACCGACATCACCCCGGCTTTGGCCTTGATGCGGTTTGTGGCCAATAGCTCCTCAGCGGCCTTCAACGCGGCTTGGGCGACTTTCACATTTTCTCTCGCATGCACCAGCTCCCAATAGTTCTGCTCGACCGAGGCGATCACGGTCAGGACTTGATCTCGAAAGACGTGTTGCTCGACGACCGCGTTGTTTTGGGCGACCTTGATGAAGGTCTGGTTGATTCCGATCCCTGCATTCTTCAGTAACGGCTGGGTCAGACTAAACGAGAGGCCACCGGTCCAAGCAGGATTAAAGAGGAACCCCTCAGCGAGATCTTGATTCACGCTATTGCGAGCGGGGTTATAATTCACACCAACATTGCCGCCCGTCATGAGGTTTGTCGAGGCATCGACGATCACAGCATGATTGCGCTGGTCAAACCTCGTGATCTGGTTCAGGAGATTTCCCGTTGCTCCGAACACAGGTCGCTCAAGAGGATCGACCGTCCGGAGATACCGGCCGATCACGCTCATCGTGGGATCAAACCTCGCTTGTTCGATCACGATGTCGGCCAACCGGCTTTCTTTCGTGTGACGGCTGATGCTGATATCGAGATTGTGCTCCAAGGCACGAACGGTTGCTTCCGCCAGAGAGATCTGTTCATGGCGTTCCGAAGGCGTCGGTTTGGCAATATCCAGACTCCAACTCGAGGTTGGAACAAACCCGGCCCACAGACTGGCGATTATGATGGCTGCAAGCCGATGGCGAACAGTCATTCCACGAACCATCACATTGCCCTCATAGATCAAGTCGCGGTCACCCGCCGACTGACCTTGCTAAACAAAAAAAGGAAATGCTCGCCACCTCTGCACTCGTCATTCATTTCTACCTAGTTAGACGAAATAGCTTGGTCTTGTCCGCACATCCACTGGTAGTGTTGTTCCTGCTGAGCGTCGCGAATCGGGGAATGGGAGGACGAACTCGTAACGAGTTGTGGACATCACTATGTGTGCCCATGCCGGAAAGCCTAGACTCCTGCGCGTGGGACATCAGAAATCTTGCCGCGGCCCGATACGATCGCATAGCCGGCCGGCACCAGGAAGAGCGTCACGAGAGTTGACACCACTAATCCACCGATGATCACGACCCCGATCTGACGACGGCCGACTGCTCCTGCGCCGGTGGCGAAGGCAAGCGGCAACGCCCCTATGATCGTCGCGCAGGTCGTCATCAGGATAGGGCGAAGGCGTACCGCGGCGGCTTCAATCACCGCCTGAGACACATCGACTCCCCGTTCACGAAGCTGATTGGCGAATTCCACGATAAGAATCGCATTCTTCGTGACCAGCCCGATCAGAATCACCAGTCCGATTTGACTATAAATCGTGAGGGTCCCATCGATCGCGGCCAAGGAGAGCACCGCTCCCGATATGGCCGGCGGTACGGCAAGCAGAATCGTCCATGGATGGCGAAAACTTTCGAACTGCGCCGCAAGAACCAGGAAGATGACCGCCAGCGCCAACGCGAAGGTCAGAGACAAGTTTCGATTGCTTTCCGCGAAGGTCTTGGACTCTCCGGCATAGGCAGTCCGCATACCGGGCTTGATGATCTCCTTCGACGTTTCATCCAGATAGTTCAAAGCCTGTCCGAGCGTGAACCCGTCGGCCAACCCCGCGCTGATCGTGACGGCACGCATGCGATCGACATGGTTCAACGCTTCCGGGGCCGGCACTTCCTTGATCGTCACAATATTGTTGAGCTGGACCAATGCCCCGTCATTCCCCCGCACATAGAGCTGACTGATGTCGGATGGTTTCTCGCGATGTCGGTCGTCGACTTTCATGATCACCTTATACTGTCGACCGTTCTGCAGAAACGTATTCACCGGTCTTCCGCTGAGCAAGGTCTCCAGCGTCCGGCCGATGGAGGCAACGGACACGCCGAGATCGGCGCTCTTGTCGCGATGCGTGTCCACCGTCAGGTGCGGCGTACTCAACGCCACATCCATTCCCGGCGCCACGAATCCTGGGTGTCTCGCCAATCGCGCCACCAGTTCGTCGGCAACCTGCTGCAGCTCCTGATAATCCAATCCCCCAAGGACGAACTGCACGGGGGACTTCTCCAACCAATCTCCGATGGAGGAAGGATTGAGGAGGTAGGCCCTCACCCCGGTTAACGTGCGGATTTTTTGATTCAGGTCTGCGACGATCTCCTGCTGACTTTTGGTACGCTCTTTCCAATCCTTCAGCGTCACCCAACTCTCGGCACGATTGACCCTCGTCGGACGATCGCCAAGAGCCACCATCGTATACGTGTGGGCAATCTCAGGAACCGTCTGGAGCAACGTTTCCAACTCTTTCGCGTAAGTGTCGGTGTAGCGAAGTGTGGCGCCTTGCGGCGCGGTAAGAAAGCTGGAAAACCATCCCACGTCTTCGAGCGGCGCCAGTTCAGACGGAAGTCGGTTGAATAGGGAAAGGCTCGCCACGCTAGCTCCGACAGCCACGATCACAACCACCGTTTTCGCGTTGATCGCCCATTCGACGCCACGGCGGTATCGTTGGGTCACAGCATCCCCAAGCCTTGCGGCGAATTGGAATTGAGTGAACCGTCCGCTGTCTTGGCGAAGCAGACGCCCACACATCATCGGCGTGAGAGTCAGGGCCACAAAACCAGACAAGAGCACCGCTGATGCGATCGCAATGGCCAATTCCGCGAAGAGTTTCCCGATGAGGTCGGTCAGAAAGGCGATGGGGATGAACACGGTAACCAGTGAAATCGTGGTCGCGATGACAGCAAAAGCGATTTCGTTGGTCCCCTCGACGGCGGCCCGCAGGGGCGGCATACCAGCGACGATCCGTCGATGAATATTCTCAAGGACAATGACGGCATCATCCACCACCAGACCGACGGCGAGCACGAGCCCCAGAAGGGTCAGCACGTTCAGTGAGCACCCGGTCACCGCCATGATCGTGCACGTCCCGATAATCGAAGTCGGGATTGCGACCACCGGTATACACGTCGCTCGCACGCTTCCCAGAAAACAAAAGATCACCAGCACGACAAGGAACAGCGACATGCCCAACGCCTCATACACTTCCTGCAACGACCGTTCGATCGGTGTCGAACTGTCCCACGCCAGCGTCAGATCCACCCCCTTCGGTAACCCCGCCGCAATGGACGGAAGATGCTCTCTGACGGCACGCACGACGGCCAAGGTGTCCGCCTTAGACTGACGAGACACGGAAATCCCTAGCGATGAATCGCCGTTGAATCGCACCAACTTGCGAGTATCCTCCGCACCCAGTTCCACACGCGCGACATCTTCCAGGCGAACAGGGTATCCGTCACGATAGGCCACGATCAGCGATTCGAACTGCTTGGGGGTCTGTAAGGTCCCGTTGAGAGAGACGCTGAATTCCATCTGATGGCTTTCTATACGGCCAGCCGGGAGCGATGCGTTCTGATTGCGGATCGCATCTTCCACATGTTCAATGGTCAGGCGGCGAGCCGCCAGTCGATCGGGGTCCAGCCAAATCCTCATGGCATAGCGTCGTTCCCCGTCAAGATAGGTCGATGACACGCCGGGAATCATGGCCAAGCGCGTTTTGATAAATCGATCGGCGATGTCAGAGAGTTCCAGTTCAGAATGGTGGCTGCTGGACACAGCGAGCCATAAGACCTCGGTATTATCCGCCGCGGCCTTTTCGACATGAGGCTCAAGAATTCCCAACGGCAGTACCGGGCGAACTTGAGAAACCCGATCACGGACATCGTTGGTGGCACCGTCCAAATCTCGACCTAGCTCAAATTCCATCGTGATCGAGGAGACTTCTTCACGACTGGCGGAGCTGATCGTACGAAGCCCCTGAATGCCGCTGAGCGCATCCTCAAGCGGTGTTGTGACGTCAGACTCCAGCACGGAGACACTGGCTCCCGGATAGACGGTTCGGACCGAGACGATCGGCGGCTTGATGTCGGGGTACTCACGAACTGGCAATCGGAGGAAATTCAAGAGCCCGAACAACACCAGCAGCAGCGTCATCACGATCGCGAATACCGGTCGCTGGATACAGGTCTCGGAAAGACGCATGTCTACTCGTGGTGGAACAAAGACGGCACACTCACGCCGGAGAAATCGGCCGGCTGTTACTCAGGTGACTTCATTGAAACGAGATCGCCATCATGGAGCTTGTGGGGGCCAGCTCGAACCACGACATCTCCCTCTTTCAACCCAGCACGAACGTGGACCATCCCACGTTCACGCACGCCCAGCGTTACTTCTTTCAGTCTGGCCGTCTGTCCTTCGACCTGGAACACCATGGACTTCTCCTGCCGAAGAAATCCCGCCTCTTCCGGGATAAGCAGCGCGCGGGCGTCTTCTCCGAGGGTCAACCGAACAGTGACGAAGAGGCCAGGTCGGAGGGTATCCTCTGGATTGGGGATCACCGCGCGCACTGCTACGGTCCGATTTACGGCATCGACTCTCGGATCAATCGCCGTTACCCGTCCCTCGAATGTCGTACCTGGGAACGCGTCGGTCGTGACGTTCAATGTCTGATCGACATGCAGGCGGCTCAACCATACTTCCGCCACCTTGAAATCCACATGCAGGGTGCGTAAATCTTCCAAATTGACGATGTCCTGCCCAGGCTGGAGATAATCACCGACCGAGACGCGCCGGAGCCCCAGCGTTCCGCCGAACGGGGCACGGATCACGGTCTTCTTCAGACGAGCCGCGTAGAGGCGACTGTTCGCAGCCGCCGCGTGCCACGCCATCCTGGCTTCATCCATTTGTTGAGCCGGCACAATGGCGGACTGTTCGTCGGTAATCCGCTTCAGTCGCTCATAGGTCACCACCGCCATCTTCTCCTCTGCCGCCGCTTGCGTGACCTGAGACTGGAGTTCTTCCTGGTCGAGTTCCACCAGTGGAGCAGCCCGTTCAACCACCTGACCATCTTGAAAATGAATCCGGCGAATGACCCCCGCAATCTCAGGCCTCACCGTGATCGAGGCAATCGCTTCCAGCGTGCCGACAGCCTGGATGGATTCTGTAATTGACCCGACTGTGACAGGGACGATGTCGACCCAAATAGGTTGGTTGGGCGCAGTTGTCGTCGTCGATGACTCACTGGGTGATTGGTTTCCCAACCGGAATGTGATCAGGATCACCACGGCAACGATCCCAATCATAATGATCAAACTGTTGACCTTCATACTCACGATTCGTTGTCGCCTCGGCCTTTCGCCCCATGAGAGCAGAGTCGGCACATGACACCCCGTCGTATAGAAGACGAGTAATCAGGTAGAAACCTCACCTACCGCGAATTAATCATGAAGAAATAGAATGGATTCCAGCAGTCCAGGTCTTCGGAAGCCAAGTTATGCCCGTTTGAGCAGCGTATCCAATCAGGAGGAGGGGTACTGGAAATGCACGGCTAGCGATGGGGTCTCCTGGGGACTTGACTTGTGGACAAGTTTACCTACCGTGCAAAATCGAAAACGGGAACTGAAGAGAATTTGTCAGGTGTGGTTCGCCAAACAATATCAGTATGGAGGCTGTTAAAGGACACTACAAAGCAATGTATGGCGTCTCAAGCAACCGCCTATGTTACAAGCACGATGCTGTGGGTAGGAAGAGGACTTTGGGACGATGCGAAGCCAAGGATTAATGACTGTACCGAGGACTTCCCTAATAGCCTTATATTTTCTAGGTCTGTGTCACCGCATCTCCACCCCCCAGAAGTGGATAAATCGACTTGAGCGTACGAGCAACAGCACATCATGTCCCCTTCCGCACGATGAATATTCTTCAGGCGTCCGCTGTGTCAGAAGTGGACCACCACTTCGGGGTAAGGATCCTGAAATCTTCTGGGTGTGTCGACATGCGTCATCTGCTCAGAAGAATAGTCGACGGGAGGTGCAACAGAACTTTCGCTGTCGTCTCACAGCGGCCAGCCCTGATCTGCAAAACTATAGTGACGATCGTCACCGAGAATGAGATGGTCGAGCAGCCTGATGCCTAGTAACTCTCCAGCGTCCCGCAGTCGCGTGGTGAGCGTCCGATCTTCCGGGCTCGGCGTGGGATCTCCGGAGGGATGATTGTGCACGGCAATGATCGCACAAGCGTTGAGGAGGATGGCCGGTTTGAACACTTCGCGAGGGTGCACAAGGCTGAGGGTGAGCGTGCCAATCGAGACGATGTTCACGCCGATGCTGGCGTTCTTGGCATCGAGGCAACAGACGAGGAACTGCTCACGATCGAGACCGACAAAGCAGGGGCGCAGTGCCGAAGCCGCCGCAGCAGAATCGCGAAGAAGACCGCAGGGTGCAGTGTGACCACCGTCAGACACGAGCGTGATACGGTACCGCGGAATGAACTGTGGACCGGGAAGTCGGTTGACGGATTGTTTGGCCATGGTGGCACCTCCTTCATGTTGAACGAACTGGCGCTTTCGCAGAGACCGAAGCGCCAGGGCAGGACAACGGAGGTGACAGGAGGAGGACTGCCGAAGAAGCATGGGCGGATGAGCACTCAGCGGCGGACGTGACAGATCTGTGCTGGCGCGGGCGCTGCGTCAGACGATCAGTGCGCGGCAGGCCACCGGCCTCACATGGCAGAACAATTCCGATCGACGGACGATGACAGATGAACACGCCTGTTTCAGAGCGATGGGACAGAGATGGAGTGCCACAATAGGCAGAGCGAAGCGGATCAGAAAGAGAAGATAGGTTGATGTGGAACCGAGAATGAAGAGAGTGATGGGGACTATTGCGAAGATTGCTCTCCAGGCACGAGAAGCGCTGAGCGGCTCACAGCACTGTCCAGTGCCAATGCGCGTCGCGTCGTTCCCTTCAGATAGCAAGGGTGCTGCCCCTGGCCCGAAGACCAGAGGCAGCCGTGAGGCGGCTACCGCGCGTGCTCACGAACCCACTGCTCCGCCTGGGCGACCACGGTCGCAACAGCGGAGAGGTCGTTCTTGCCGAACGAGCCGGAGCTCTTCGGATGCCCCTGGGCATCCATGAAGGTGCGGGACAGCGTGATCGCGTGAAACGCGCCGCGCTTGCCCTCATTCCTCCAGATCGACGCACGCACGGTTGCACACCGAAACGATTGAACGGGGCGTGATACTTGAGTGGCCATGTTGAAACCTCCTGTGTGAGTGTGAATGTGGCTCTCTCACAAGCGGGGGGAGAGCCCAGACACACGGCAGGAGGGATGGAGTCGGGGCCGTCGAGCGGCTGGCTCGACGATAGGCAGCGGGCATGCCCGCGGGTGGAGGCGGGCGAGACCGATGCAGCCGAGCCAGGACAAGCGGAGACCGGCCCAGCGGACCAGGCCACGAGATAGCACGCCCGGATCGAGTCGAGGAGTACCAGGGCTAGCGAGTGGAGGAAGGGTAAGCACACCCATTCGCACTGAGACAGAGAGAGACAAGCGTCTCGATGCTTCGGTACGGCTGGGACAACGCCTCTTCAAGGTTGCCGCTATGACGGTGATCTGCCGATCCTGACAGTCGTTCGCGTCTACGCGGCTGAACGACGGGACCGTGGTCTCGGAAGAATGCGGATCAGGC
Source organism: Nitrospira sp. (assembly GCA_041743145.1). GTDB lineage: Bacteria > Nitrospirota > Nitrospiria > Nitrospirales > Nitrospiraceae > Nitrospira_D. The sequence continues at coordinate 76,601 of JBGTNJ010000077.1, forward strand.
GGCGTTGGCCGCGCTTCTTCTCGCGGGCATAAATTTCAAGCTCACAGTCCATCGCCTGGACGTAGTCCTGAAGGGTCGAGAGGCGCCAGTCGCTCCGGTTCTCGAGCCGTGACACGGCAGCTTGTTGAAGTCCAAGCGTCTTCGCCATGGTGACTTGCGATCGCTTGAGAGCGCGACGCAACTCCTGAAGCGTCATTTCCTCGGCGAGGATGTGCGCCGATCGCGCCTCAATGGCCCGACGGCGTTTCTTTGGGAGCCGGTTCATCACGTCTCGATGGGTGATCATCGTAAGTCCTCCTTGCGGTGCGTTGACCGTTGTTCCATCGCACATGGTCACTGAATTCCCGATCTGCGAGCGGAATGTTGCGGCGGTACCACTGCTTATCCCCCGCCTTGGTGCCTCCCAAAAGCAAGACTGCGCGGCGCGCTGGGTCGAACGCGAACAAGATGCGCACGGGATCACCTTTGAACTGCACGCGAAGATCTTTCATGTTCGGATGCGTGGACGCTTTGATATGATCCACGCGGCCGCCCAAGGTTCGGGCTCAACCTGCTGAGCACCTCGACATGTGCGAGCACTTATGTTTATAGGGCCATCGTACATTGCTCGAGCCACGCGGAGAATCGTGGGCGATAAATAACGGTCCACTCTTTCATCTGCTCAATATCCCTTCGTCAATGATATTACACGCAAGACATATTCTACAAGTGTAATACTGAGCGTCCTCTCACGCAAGAAGCCCGGCGGTACGTCACTCCTCCCTCTGTTGTCACCGGCACAATCCAATCATGTGAGCGCCGAGGCTACGTACTTCCAACAGGCTTGCATCAAAAACTGAACCTCACTACATGTCACCCCCGTTTGGCGAGTATTGCGAGCACAGAAGGCCCGCAAGCTCGCCACAGAGGCCACCTCACAGAAAGGAAAGAAAGATGGAGAACGTCATGACGGGAGCAGGCGTGACTAAGGAAAGCATGTCAGGGACAGGGAGCTTGAGAGGGGTCAACCGAGGGAATGGCAGGCTGATCGCTGCCGCCTCGTGGCTCCTCGGGGTGGTCATCCTGTTGGAATCGGACCCGGCCTGGGCGCAGATCACCAAGGTGAACACGGTGATGCAGAACGTGCAAACGGTCTTGACGAGTGTGGCGGTGACCCTGTTTACCGTCGCCATCATGTGGGCGGGGTTCAAGATGGCCTTTAGCCATGCCCAATGGTCCGACGTGAGTAACGTCGTCATCGGCGGCATCTTGGTCGGCGGCGCTGCGGGGATCGCGGCCTGGTTGATCAACTAGCATGGATGGCTTTCGCGATCCCATCTTCACCGGTTGTACGAGGCCTGCGATGTTGGGCGGTGTCCCGATCGTGCCGCTGATCCTGATCGGTGGCCTGACTCTGTTGGCATCGGTCTGGCTGTACTACCTCGTGAGCGGCTACGTCTCGCTTGGGATTGTCCTGATCGCGATTCCCGTCCTGCTCTGGATGCGTCAGACGACGAAGACGGACGATCAGCGCTTGCGCCAGGTGATGATGCGGGCGCGCATGCGACTCCGGCACGGACCGAGTCGCGCGACATGGGGCGCCATTTCCTATAGCCCCCTGTCATGGAAGACCAGACGTCCGTCGTGAAAGAGCTGAGGTGCTAAGTGTTCTCGATGCAGCAGACTGAACAGAAACAACGAATGAGAACTAGAGCCGCCCTCACAAAAGCTGCGTCCGCGCAGATTCCCGCGAGTGACTATATCCCGCTGGGCACAGCGATCACGCCCACCGTGATCACCTTGACCGGCGGCGAATACCTGGCCTGTTGGAAACTGGAAGGGATCACGTTCGAAACAGCGGACCGATCCGAAGTCCTATTGCGCAAAGAAGCGCTGCACCAGTTCCTTCGATCCTTGGGCGGCGGGTCCTTCGCTGTCTGGTCTCACAAGATTAGGCGGGTCGTCACCGAGCGGTTGCATGGCACCTCGCCCAATCCGTTCTGCCAACACCTGACAGACCGCTACTATCAGTCCTTCACCCAACATCGGCAAATGGCGACGGAGTTGTACCTGTCCCTGCTCTACCGACCCTTTCCTTCCAAAATCGCCAGCTTCCTCACTCGTATGGGCACGCGCACCCTGGCCCAACGACGAGAATACGAAACCGCACAACTGACGATCCTGGAAGACATGGGCAAACAGCTCGAAGCGAGTCTGAGTCGCTATGGGCCAACACGCCTCGGCACCTATACGAAACAGAACATCGTGTACTCCGACCAACTGGCCTTCCTGAGCTACCTCATCAATGGGGTGTGGGAGGAAGTCCCCCTACGCCGGGCGCCGCTCGCCTCGTACCTTCCCTCTTCTCGCCTGCACTTCGGCGACCGGACGGGCATGCTGGAAATCTGGCACCCGCGCGAGAAGAAATTCGCTGGCTTTCTCGACATGCAGGAATATCCGCCGTTCTCCGAGCCTGGCATGAATAACGGACTGCTCTATAGCGATGCCGAGTACATCGAGACCCAGAGCTTTTCGTGCCTCAACAAACGCGCTGCTCTCAAGTCGCTTGCCACCCAGAAAGGGCATTTGATCGCCTCGGAAGATGCGGCGACACGTGAGATCGAACAGATGGACCAGGCTGCGGATGATCTGCAGAGTGGCCTCATCGATCTGGGTCAGTACCACTACAGCCTGGCCATCTTCGGTAAGACGATGGAATCGGTGAGCACATCGCTCGCCGACGCCCGGGCCGTGTTTCAGGATGGGCCTGGATTCAAGATGGCGAGGGTCGACGTGATCCCCGAATGTGCCTGGTTTGCGCAGATCCCGGGCAACTGGAGTCTGCGGCCGCGCGAGGCCGTCATCACCAGCCGCAACTTTGTCTGCCTCAGTCCCTTTCACAACTTCGCCCGCGGCAAACGAGCGGGCAATCCCTGGGGCGAAGCTCTCGCCCTGTTCAAGACGCCGAGCGGCCAGCCTTACTATTTCAATTTCCACGTGTCCCCGGAGGATCGGGATTCGCGCGATGAAAAGTATCCCGGCAATACGTTCATCTGCGGCAGCACCGGCGTGGGCAAGACTGCGTTGGAACTGAGTCTCTTGGCCTTCGCCACCAAGTACGAAGGACTCCGCTGCGTGGTCTTCGACAAAGATCGCGGGGCGGAGATCGGCATCAGGGCAATGGGCGGGACGTATCAGTCACTGAAACGCGGGATGCCGACCGGCTTCAATCCCTTACAGCTCGAATCGAATCCCAACAATTGGCAATTCTGCGAACAGCTCGTGGCCCAACTCGTGAAGCAGCCTGGTAACGAGATTCCATTGCTCACCGCGAAAGAACAGAGCGAGATCAGCCAGGCCGTGCGAACGGTGATGAGTGAAGCGGTCTCACCGGAGCTGCGTTCTCTGTCCCTCCTCCGCCAGAACCTGCCTGCCACCGGCGACCAGAGTGTGAGGGCCAGGTTGAAGCGCTGGACCCGCGGTCATTCGCTGGGCTGGGCCTTTGACAATCCAAACGATACCCATGAGATCAGCGGCGCACGAATATTTGGCTACGACTATACGGACTTTCTGGACGATCCAGAGGTTCGCACCCCGATTATGGCCTATCTGCTTCATCTCACCGAACGGCTGATCACCGGTGAGCCCTTTATCTATGTCATGGAGGAATTCTGGAAGCCGCTGCAGGACCCGTTGTTCGCGGACTTCGCCTTCAACAAACAAAAGACCATTCGCAAACAATCAGGCCTCGGCGTCTTTGTGACGCAATCGCCCTCGGACGTGCTGCGGCACCCGATCGGCAAAACGATGGTGGAACAGAGTGTCACCCAGATCTTCTTGCCTAATCCGCGCGCCGATCATGACGACTACGTCCAGGGGTTCAAAGTCACAGAGGCGGAATTTCACATCATCAAGAATCTCGGGGAGGCGAGCCGTCTGTTTCTGGTGAAGCAGGGCCACAGCTCGGCGATCGTGCAATTCGACCTGGGTGGCATGACGGATCTGTTGAATGTCCTCTCCGGCACGACCGACAACGTGGCGTTGCTGGATCAGATCAGAGCCGACGTGGGCGACGATCCCACAGACTGGCTACCACTCTTTCATGAGCGCATCGCAGCGCGGAAACGGCTGCGGCACGAGAACGGAAAAGGAGTGTAGAGCAACCCCATGGGCATGGCGACCTACATCGAGCAGTCGGTGAACAATGCGTTGGACCACTATGTCGTGACCAGCAGCGATGCCGTCATCGGAGTGCTCACACCAGTCGCTATCACAGCAGTGACGCTCTATGTGCTGTGGACTGGATTCCAAGTGGTGCGCGGCGATGTGCAGGAACCGGTCACGGCGCTCGTGTGGCGGTGGTTTCGCGTGGCACTCATCACTGGGCTGACGTTGAATGGCCCGCAATATCGGAGTCTCGTGAAGGAAGGATTGGACGGGATTCAACAAGCCTTTGCCTCCGCCTTCGGCGGAGTCCTCTCGATGGGAGGGACGATCGACCAGATGGCAGACCCCTTCACGACGCTCATGGAAACCCTGTTCACCGAAGCGAGTTCTGGATTGGTCCCACAATTCTCGCTCTTCATCGCAGGAGGAATCTGCGCCACGGCTTCGATCGTGATGGCCTTCGTCGCGATGGGGCTCTTTCTTGTCGCGAAAGTCAGCCTCGCCCTGCTGCTCGCGGTCGGCCCGGCCTTTATCTTCTGCGCGATGTTTCCCGTGACACAGCGCTATGCGGAGAATTGGCTGTCCAGTGCGCTCGTCGCCGTGTTCACCAATGTCCTCATCATGGCGGTGATCACGTTTCTCGCGAGCCTGCTGCGAAATGCCTGTCTGCACGTACTAACTGCTTACTCCGCATCGTCGATCCTGGCCGATGTCGTCGGCCTCCTGTTTCTCTCCATCACCGCCGCCTATGTCTTGCTCCATGTTGCGTCCCTGGGAGCGAGTTTGGCCGGAGGCCTCTCGTTGGGGAACCCAGGCGGGGATGCGACCCGGAGTGGCATGCTGCTCGTGCATAGCGTCACGTCCGGTCTGAGTCGGTTAGTCCCGTTGGCCCTGGCCTCCACCGGCGGGTCTTTGAGTGGACCGCGAACCGGGGCGGCCCGCCTGCTGAGCGCGCTGCCTTCCGGGAAGCCCCAGCCAGGGAGCGACCTCTATCAACGGGCCTCATTGGAGCGGTTACGCAATAGCGTCTCGCGAAAGGAGTAGGACATGTCCCGCATGAAACGCACAGTGATCGCGATGGGCTTGGCCCTGATGGTCGTCGCCGGTCCGGAGCCAAAAACTCAAGCCGGAGGAATTCCCGTCATCGACACGGCCAATCTCGTGCAATCCATCGTGCAAGCCATCGCCTGGATCCAACAGTTCCAACAGATGCAGCAACAGATCCTCCAAGCCGACCAGCAAATTCACGCGATCATGGGTTCGCGCAACATGGGCAGTCTCTTGAACAACCTCACGCTCGCCGGGGTCGTCCCCTCCGACGTCAACGCGGTGTACCACGCCATTCGGTCCGGCGGGGTCCATGGCTTGACGGCAGCGGCACAGATCATCCGCCACAATCGCATGATCTACAACTGCGAGGGCAAAACCGGCGACGCCTTGCGGATCTGCCAAAACATGCTGAACCAGACGCCGCAAAGTCAGGCCTACTACGCGAACACCTACCAGATGTTGCTCGGTCGGATGCAACAAATCCGGGCGTTGACCACCCGCATCAATCAGACGGAGGACGAAAAAGGGATTCTGGAACTCAATGGCAGGATCGCCGCGGAGCAAGCGCAGGTGAGCAACGACACCAACCGAATTCTGACGATGAAATCCATGATCGAGGCGGAAGAAAAAGCCGCGCAACAGGAACAGCAGGAACGCGTCCTGAAGATGTTGGCACCCGGTACCGCACGGACCTTCGACCACATGACACCCTGGACGCCCTAGTCCTGCCAACAGGCAGGAGGCTGAAGGCGAGAGGCCTAAGACAAAGGGCAAAAGGATAGGCACGATGACGGAGAAGAACACAGAGCCCTCACTCGTGAACGCGGCGGACGAACCGCAATTCTACGATCAGGGCCGCGACTGGGATACCGACTGGCGGCTGCGATTGGAGGCATCGGAACGAAAGGCCTGGTGGGTCGCGGGCACGGCCTGCGGTCTGGCCCTGATCTTAGGGATTGGCATCGCCTGTCTTGCTCCGTTTAAGACCACCGTGCCCTATGTCTTCGCCATCGATCGCGCCACCGGCAACGTGGAGCTGGTGAGCGCGGCGGATGATCGGACCGTGCTGGGGTATCAGGAATTGCTCGATAAACACTGGTCGCAAAAATATGTGATCGCGCGGGAGTCCTACTCGTACCGGCTGCTCCAAGCCGACTACGACCAGGTCTTGGCCATGAGTACGGATGAGATCGGTCGCGACTACGCGAGCCTCTTCGACGGCGTGCACGCCCGCGATAAGCAGTTGGGGACCGGCATCGAATGGCGTGTGAACGTGTTGAGCGTCACCGTTCACAGCGATGCGATCGGACCGAAAGCCACGGTGCGGTTCGAAAAGACCGTGAAGCGGACTGACGCGCACAGCGGTGAGCCGCCGCAGTATTTCATCGCGACGGTCTCCTACGAATACCGCCACACGATGAAGGGACAGGAAAAGGATCTGATCCAGAACCCGCTCGGTTACAAAGTGACGGGCTATCGGGTGGACGCGGAGATCGGGACGATCACACCGCCGACATCGGTCCTGTCGATGGCCGAGAAGAAATAGAAGGGGGCATAAGCATGCACGCCATGAAACAACACACAGGGCCGATCACGGCATGGCTCACCGTCCTCCTCCTCTGTTCCGGAGCCTCATTGAACGCCGCGGAGGTCCCGGAGCCGGGCGACGGAGATCAACGAGTCCGTTACGTGACCTATCAGCGTGATGAGGTCACCCGCGTGACAGTTCGCCGTGGTGTCGTCACGCGCATTGTACTGGGAGACGACGAACGCATCGTCATCGCCGGCAGCGGCTTTCTCGCGGACTGTGCGAAGCCGGAAGCGGAATGGTGCATCAGGGCCGATGTCGGCACCAATCAGGTCTGGGTGAAGCCCAAGGACCAGGCGACGCACAACAATCTCGAAATTCGCACGGACAGGCGGGACTACAGTCTGGAGTTCACCGTCGTGGGAGACGATCGCATCGGACGGAAGCAGCACACCGGACAGGGGCAACGTAGAACAGATGAGCCGATGTACCGCGTGATCTTCCGACATCCACTGGTCCCGTCAACCCCTGCCGCCATGACGGCGCTGCAAGCTTCGGCCCATCGCGCCAGGCACGCTCGGGAGAAGGCCGACCTCCTCGCCGAACGTCTGGACTCCTTTATGCCCGAACCGCGCAATTGGTCCTATTCAATGGAGGTGCTTCCGGGCGGCGAAGACATTTCTCCAACCCTCGTGTTCGATGACGGCCGCTTCACCTATTTTCTCTTCCCGCCCAATCGCGAGATCCCCGCCATCTTCTACTTCTCGCCGTTGGGTGAAGAAACCCGCATCAATTTCCACATGGAGAAGGATCTCGCTGTCGTGCAACGGATGGGGCGGCGGTTTGTGTTGCGCTTAGGCGACGCCGTGGTCGGCATCTGGAATGAGGCCTACGACAAAACCGGAGTGCCCGCAGTCGAAGGAACCACCGTCTCGGGAATCACCAGGACGTTGCGCTGAGAAACACAAATGGAACAATCACACGAATCAAGCAAGCGAACTGAACAGAAGCCTCCCATCGTTGATGGCATTGTGTCGGTCAATCACCAGGCCGGTGGTAGGAACGAAACAGCCGTGCGCGTGGCGTTTCTGGTCGTGATGGCCATCGTGCTCGTGGTGGGACTCGTCTTCGCGGCCAATACGTGGAGTGCGAAGCGGAAAGCAGAGGCCACGCAGGAAGAACGGGCGGCGAAGGTGGAGAACAAACCGGCCCAGGTGGGACTGAAGCGGGTCTTCGAGACCGATCCCCTTCCTCATCAGAACACAGCAGCAATGGTGCGATCGACGAGCCAGTCGCCTGTTACGTCCGCTGACCAGGTGATGGGATCGCCTCGCGACCAAGGAATCGATGACGGAAGCCGAGCCTTGGCACTTGCTCCTGACACAACTCGAGGCAACCCATCTCTCAGCAGACGTTCTTCTAGTCGGTTCGATGGAGAGGTCATTGTGACGAACTCCCCTGCTTCTGACATCCCCCGAACTCAACAAGCGGGAACCGGACCAGACGCGGCCATCTCCTTGGTCCGCGAGCTCCTCAACGGCGCGAGACAGCCCGACACGGGGTCCGGCAGCCTGCTGGGCGGAGCAGCGATGCCGGTCAGCACGGCAGACACCGGTAGCTCGACACCAGCGTCGATGGGGTACATGGGCGGACCCAGCGGTCCTTCGATCGGCGTGACGAGCGTCGGTCTTGCAGCGCCGCCCGGTCCTGCGGCCAGCGGAGCCGGTCCCATCGGTGGGCTCCTGACGCCATCGGATACACCCAAAGTCCAAGCTGGTCTCTTGGGTGATCGCAACCTCATCTTGCCAAAAGGCAGAACGATCGACTGTGCCTTGACCGTGCGGGTGATTAATGAAGTCACCGGCATGGCGACCTGTGTGCTGAACAGCGATGTCTACAGCGACAACGGGCGCGTTGTCCTGTTGGAACGGGGATCGGAAGCGGTCGGCGAATATGCAGCAACGATGGCGCAGGGCCAGCGCCGCCTCTTTCTCCTTTGGACGAGAGTGAAGACTCCAACAGGAGTCGTGATCAATCTCAATTCCCCGGCCGCCGATGCGCTCGGCACTTCCGGATTGGTCGGCTACGTGGATAACCATTGGTGGGACAGGCTGGGCGCGGCCTTTCTCCTGTCCCTCGTGCAGGACGGGATCGGTTTGGCCACGGCAACGCAGGCCGGTGGCGGGGGCGCGCAGAGTCTGGGGATCTATCAACATTCCGCCACGACCGGGAACCGCATGGCGGAACTCATTCTCCAATCGACCATCAACATTAAACCCACGCTCTACAAGAATCAGGGCGACCGCGGGACGATCTTCGTCGCGCGGGATTTGGATTTCAGCACCGTCTATGAATTGCACCCCCACTGACCTGCTCGCGCACGACACGATGGTGCGCGAGTTGCTGCGGCCCTTGCTACAGTACCTCGCGCTGCCCGGTGCGACCGAGATCGTCGTCAATCGGCCACAGGAAGTCTACATCGAGGTCGGCGCAGTCTGGCAGCATCACCGCTCACTGGACCTGACCCTGGATCGATTGACCGCACTCGCCACAGCCATCGCGACGGCGACCGAGCAAGAAATCGGACCACACCACCCGATTCTCTCGGCCATGTTGCCGGATGGGGAACGGGTGCAAATCGTGCTGCCGCCCGCGGTGGAACTGGGAACCATCTCGATCTCGATTCGTCGTCCCAGCGCCTGGATCAAGACCCTTGCTGAGTACGAAGCGGAAGGAGCCTTCAGCCGCTATGTCTGGGCCAAGGCGGCGACGCTGGATCGTCGCGCTTCTGATCTTGATAGAGTCGAACATCAGTTGGTGGACTATCTCGCCGATCGACAATTGGGCTCGTTCATCCGTGCGGCGGTGCTGGCGAAGAAGAATATTGCCGTCGTGGGGGACACAGGCTCAGGAAAAACCACGCTCATGAAATCGATCTGTCAGGCGATCCCAGAGCAGGAGCGGCTGATCACGATTGAAGATGTGCGCGAATTGTTGCTCCCCCAGCACGGGAACCGCGTGCATCTCTTGTACGCCAAAGGTGGACTGGGCACTGCGACCATCACACCGTCGGAGTTGATTGCCTCCACGCTCCGCATGAAGCCGGACCGGGTACTCCTCGCCGAGTTGCGCGGTGGAGAAGCGTTCGACTTCCTCAAACTTCTCACCACCGGCCACAGTGGATCGATTACCTCCTACCATGCGGAGTCCTGTGCCCTCGCGGCCGAACGCTATGTCTTCATGTGTAAAGAACATCCACAGGCGGCAACCTACGATGTGCCGACTCTGAAACGCCTGGTGGCTTTGACCATCGACGTGATCATTCATGTGGTCGCGCAGAATCACGCCGACAAGGAAGGACGGCCCATCAGAAAAGAGCGCTACGTCGCGGAAGTCCACTATGACCCGATCGCAAAACTCGTGGCGCGATTCGGAGAAGCCACCCTGGTGAGGGCGTAGAGGAACCGATGTCACGCAAGAGCATAAAGATCGCGGCGGCCTTGTTGCTCTATCTGCCGCTGGGGCTCTGTGGGGCGGATGCCCTCGCTGGTGCCGTCTTCACCCTCGCCAACAAACAGATGCCGGAGGACCTCTCCCTGAGCAGCTGGCCCGCCTCCTGGCGAGCCTATCGTGAGGATCCTGTGCAACGGAAGCGGCTGCAATTCTCTGCCGCAGTCGGCGGATTCATCGGATTCGGTCTCCCAGCGCTGCTACTGGTATCTCTGACCAACCAGAAGAAACCGCTCCATGGCGAGGCGCGCTTTGCTACTCAGGATGAAATTCAACAGGCCGGACTCTATGGAGAGCGTGGCGTCATCGTGGGAAAAGTGGGGCGACGGTACTTGGTCTATGGAGGCCAGGAATTCGTCTTGCTGGCAGCGCCGACCAGATCGGGGAAAGGCGTGAGCATCGTGCTCCCGAACCTGCTCCATTACGACGAGTCGGTCGTGGTCCTGGACATCAAAATGGAGAACTTCGCCTACACGTCGAAGTTCCGACAGGCGCACGGCCATCACGTCTACCTGTTCAATCCCTTTGGCGCGGACGGCCACACCCATCGGTGGAACCCACTGGATGCGGTCGATCGTGACCCGAATCGGCGAGTGGGCGAGATCCAAGCCATCGGGCAGGTGCTCTATCCGAACCATAATGAACGGGATGCCTTTTGGAACGAGTCCGCCCGTAACCTCTTTCTCGGCCTGACCCTCTCTATCATGGAGACTCCGTCTTTACATTGCAGTCTCGGGGAAGTGCTCCGCCAGGCCTCCGGCAAGGGTCAGCCCATCAAAGACTATCTCCAAGGCCTCATCACTACCAGGGCCAAGGGTGACGCCCCGCTGAGCGACGACTGTACGGCGGCCCTGTACCGGTTCTGCGCCACCAGCGAGAATACCATGGCGAGCATTCTCGCCACCCTGACAGCTCCCCTCACGATCTTCAGTAATCCCATCGTCGATGCGGCGACGAGTGCCACGGACTTCGACCTCAAACAGGTGCGCGCGCAGCGGATGTCCATCTATGTCGGCATTCCGGCCAATCGGCTCAGCGATGCGGCGCTGCTGGTCAACCTGTTCTTCTCTCAACTGATTCACTACAACACTGTCGACTTGCCCGCAACGAATCCCCGCTTGAAGCACCAGTGCCTCGTGATCCTGGATGAGTTCCCCGCCCTCGGGCGGGTCACCATGCTCGCCAAGGCCGTCGGCTTCATGGCCGGCTACAATCTGCGTCTGCTCCCGATCATTCAGAGCCTCTCACAGCTCGAATCGGTCTATGGTGAAAAGGACGCGCGCACCTTCATCACGAACCATGCCTGCCAGATCCTGTTTGCGCCTCGCGAACAACGAGACGCGCAGCACTATTCCCAGATGCTCGGCACCTATACGGTCGAGGCGATCTCGACCGGCACCAGCCGACCACTCGCCTGGGGGAATGGCAGACAGGCGTCGTCCAGTTCCACCCGCTCGGAACAGGCGCGGCCTCTGCTGCTGCCACAGGAAGTGAAAGAACTGGGGGATCAGCGGGCGATTATCACCCTGATGCATACGAAGCCGATCCTCTGCGACAAGGCCCGGTTCTATGCCGATCCGGTCTTCATGGATCGGTTGAAGCGCATCAGTCCGTCCCTCGCGTCGGTTGGGAAGCGGTTGCCGACCCAAGCTGAACTCGAAGAGGCGGCCTTCGTGCGCCGGGAGTTGTCCGTGGAGATTCCTCGGCTCGACTTGGAACTCCATCGCGCCACAGTTGAACGACGGGTACGTCCAGTTCAACCGGATGAGCCGATCGACCTCTCGAAGCTGGCAATAGATCTGACCACCCTGCCGCCGGTCCTGCCGCGCGACCCACCGACGCCTGAAGAAGTGAACAATCTGGTCGATGCCTTTCTCGCCCAGCTGCAATGGACCGACAAAGCCGATGAGGACATCTCAGAGAAGATGAGTCCTGTGAGCGAAGAAGGAAGAGCCCAGAGAACAGCGAGGAACGTTGATCGATCCTTGGCGGATCGAGACAGAGAAGAGAGGGACGTATGAGGACATCTATGAGACGACAGGCACGACTTCAAGCGCTTGTGATTCTGATCGCCTGCGCCGCGACGCTGGCTTGTGTGCAGAAACCAGTCGTGCCATCCGGTGCGGCTCGCGTGCCGATCAACAGCGACGAGATGATCCAGCAGTACCGTGAACGGGTAAAGAGCGACCAGCGTGAGAAGCAGGAGCGGAGTGTCCTCACCAGACACATAGAATCGCTGGCGCAACAGGTCCAGGAGTTGAGTGCCGCACTGACGCTCATGCAACTCAACCAGCAAGAACTGGCCAAGGGTAAATCTCGGTCCGGCCTCACGAATACAAAGACAGCACTGACGATCAACCCTCTGACACCGGAACCGAAAGGTTCACTGACGAGCGCCCCTCTCTCGCGTGAAGGTGATACGTCTCCGTCTGCGTCTGATCAGAGCCTATCACAGACTGAAACAGCACAGAGCGAGGAGGAACAATCTACAAGGGTGGGCCCTGCTTGCAGCGCTGGGCCATCAGCAGCATCACCCTCCCCTCCGTCTCCGATAGACAAAGAGCAGATCAATTCATGGAGACCGCGGGTCATCGAGTTGAGTGAACGGGAACAGGTCGAACTGCACCGACACAGTATCATCTTCCGTGTGTCCGAACGGACAGGGCGTTCTGAGTTTCGTCCCAGCAAGCCTCTGCAATCCCACCTGAAACAGATCATGAGCCGTGGTCCTTGCCTGCACGTGCGTGGGTACACGGACGGAGACAAGGATCTGCGGATCGAACGTGAGACAGCCAAGCAACGGGCGCACAAGGCCCGCGCCTATCTCATCGCTCAAGGATATGACCCAAACCACATCGAGATCACCATCGTCCCGATCGGGCAACATGTGGCCGACAATGCGACGAAGAAAGGGCGAGCGAAGAACCGACGGGTGGAGATTGAAGTGAAGGAGCACAATCCAGCCTCCATCTGGCCACAGTGGTACGGATAGCAGAGAGGAAGGGACAGGATGAATGAACTGGGTGTGGACGAGCAGCAAGCAACAAAACGGACGAACGAACCGCAACCTGCGGAAGGAACTCAGGACGACAACGCTGAACAACCACGACTTAATCAGCGTCGTGACGCCGCCGAATCCTTGCGGAAGCGGTTCCTCGAGGCGGGCGAGCAATTCTATTACCGCACGGCGCCCGGTGAACCGGCGAAGATCGCGTTTACCGATCACGGAAAGCGGCTGGTTACGGAACATGACGACCCGAGCGTCATTCAAGGGATGGTGCTCCTGGCAAAAGCCAAGGGCTGGACCACCGTGCGGGTGAACGGCACCACCGAGTTCAAAACGGAAGCCTGGGTGCAAGCGACGATCGCCGGACTCGATGTGGACGGCTATACGCCGCGTGGGATCGACTTAGCACGAGCGGAAGACCGCAGGGATCAGCGACCGCTTCGTGGCAAGACGGCACAGCAGCCTGTCGCTCGGGAAGCGTCATATGATCGGGCGACGGATGATCAGATCAGACAACCGGATAAGACCCTGAGCCCAGGCCAACAGGTGGCAGTGGCCACACTTGAAGCCATTCTACGCGCTCGTGGGGATTCACCCACGATGATCACGGCAGCCGTTGAAGAAGCGAAGGCGCGCTTGCAGGGTGAGCGGGTCATAGTGGGCACCGTGGTGGACCATGGTATCGATCATTACAACCACGATGTCCAGCATGCCAAGAGTTATGTTGTGAAGCTGGCGACAGACCGTGGTGAACGAGAGATCTGGGGTGTTGATCTGAGCCGCGCGTTTGACCAGGGGCAGGTGCAACGTGGTGATGCGGTGGCATTCGTGCAACAGGCGTACGAGCCCGTGACTGTGACGGTTCCAGTACGGGATAGTTCCGGCACCTCAATCGGCGCAGCTTCACAACCAGCGACCCGCAATCGCTGGGAGGTTATCAAGCTGGATTCCCTCGGAGCCCGAGAGCAGCATCACCTGAAGGAGGCGGCGCGTGTTGGCACACAGGAACCGGTCGTGCCACAGTTCGATCACACAGCGGCCCGGACAGACCGCACGCCCAATCTCACACGGAGCCCTGCCTTGGAGCGGACCAGAGGTGGCCGGTGAATCGTCGAGAACATGTCCTCGGATCGTACGGAGGTGAGCCCATGAAGTGGTGGATGAGACGTGACTGGATCATGGTTCTTGTAGGAATGGGCCTTCTCGCCATGGCTCATGATGCGCCGGCGCAAACGGTGCCGAAACCGTCCTTCTTGGAAGGCGACGCCAGGCTGGCCTGTGAGTGTCTGCTATGCTTAGCAGCAGGCCCACAGGCGCCGAAAGAATGCCAAGCCGCGCTTACCAAGTACTACATGATCCAGGCAGGGAGCCCGTTCAAAACCATGGTCATGAGAAGAAACTTCCTCCAGCTCTGCCCCAAACAATAGTCCATTCGAGAGGACCTCTAGGCATCGGCATCGCACGGCGCCTCCGGCCACACTGTCGCGAAGTAGCCCTGGTCCAGAACAGGCTTATCTCCCCAACATGCCCATTTTTGTACGACATCACTACTGATGAAGTGAATCCTAGGGCATACTATTTCATTATTTATACCTCATTAGCGCTACATATATTCATTTCTCCCCTCTTGCGAATAACTTCTCCTACCTCAAGGGAATAGTCTCAAAACCTGACCTTCCTCATAAGTACCACGACGCCACGCGCCTCCTGCGTCTCCTGTTTGAGTAACCACAGGGCAAAGAGGGGCACTCGTGTGGTGTGAGGATTCCCGAGTCAACATGTATCGGAGGAAGGAAGGACGCACCATTATGCGGAAAGATCGATTAGCGACGCTCACGATGGACATTGTTGTCAACCATCCGACCAAGCGCATGGCCCTCGACACAGCCTATGGTCGGCTCAGTCCCTGGGCTCAGACCGAGTGGGACTGCGCAAGTGATGGCGTGTCTATCACCGAACGAGCAATGCGTCTTGGTCACTCGCTCCGGGAACAGCGTCGTTGCGACGAGAGTCTGATCGAACACATCTTTGCTGCTCTTAATGGACGAACCTTCGTGGTCCTTGATGCCACCTATTGCTTCATGACACAACGGATGCTGGACCGGAGGACGGGACGCCGCATCCCTCCTGACGCGGTGCGGCGCTTTGCGTCACAACCCATCGCGAGTCTGCTCCTCAGCGCCCGCGCGCACCAAGATCTGAAACGGCGGGGTGTCGACACCATCGGCGACCTCCTGCCCCAGGCCTATGAATGGTTGTCGCCGAAGCGCCTCGCACCGGGCAAACCGGTGATGAACGTCCGGCTTTCAGTCCGACGTTGTCTACGGATTCTCGGGGTGGAGATTGTCTTCCCGGAGATCAGACAGCGGGCAATCTATTGCCCCTGTTGTGCGCACACCGAGACGGACGTCATGAAGGTCGTCGCCTTGGCGGGGGTGTGAGATAGGCATATCGGCAAGATCTGACCGTCAGATTCATTCAGGAGAGGTTGCAGGAATCTAAACGCTGAACAACCCTTGTGACATCTTCCGAAAACGACAACAGCTGCGAAAAGGTCGTCGCAAAGAATGGTCCCTTCTCGCTCACATTCTGCCAGATCGTCGGCTTGATGTTGCCGCAGCGGAGCGTGGTCGCCGGTCGTTTGGATGAAGTGTTAGTCGCCATGGTGTTTCCTCCTTGTGTGAAATGAATGTGACTCTCTCACGGGAGGAGGAGAGGCACCGTACAGTTCACGGAGGAAACGTGAGGCTGAGGCCGGAACCGGCGTGCCGAAGAGGATCACGCAACGAGAGTGACAGGCTCACTGGCGCGAGCAGTGCGCCTCGCAGGTGCTAGCCGTCGGAATCTGCTGTAGCGACCACAAGAACGCGTGGGCTGCGCCTCCAAAGGGTCGATTCAAAGGTTTGAACGTCGTGGATGAATTGTAATTATTGACGGGGTTTAGGGAATTGTCGGGATTCTATTGATTAGCTTGATTGAACGCGTTGTTGATAGATTGTCTGGTTCTGCCTCAGAGTGAGTGAGTGACAAAAGCTTGGTCTCCTAGAGTCGTACTTGACACATCAACTAGGTGGCGATGATGCGTAAAGATCATAACCTGCCCATGCTCAGCGAATTGTACCAGCGCCCGAAGAATATTGGCTGCTCGCTCGTCATCGGAAGTAATGAGCGCGTCATCGAGAATAAGGGGCATCTGGGGATGCGAGGACCGTCTTAGTTCCAACGCGGCAAGCCGTAAGGCCAGATAGAGTTGATCAGCGGTGCCTTCACTCATTTCCTCTATGCCAATTCGAGTTCCTCCGATCCGCTGCGCACATAACACTGGCCTATCTTCAGACTCGTCCGTGACGAGGCGTTCGTACGCTCCACCCGTCATGAGTGAAAAGTATGAAGAGGCAGCAGAGACCATCGGTGCTTGTGCCCGTTCACGAAACCGATTCAGTGCCTCCTGAAGAAGCGTATGGGCAACTCTCAGCCTCGCCCACGGTCGTATCGCTGAGCGGTACCGTGCGGCAGCTGACTCCATGGCCTCGCGTGCGATAGCTGCGCGGTCAGACGTATCGACTGCATATAAAGCCCGTCGGGTTTGCTCCTCGGCCTGTCGAACGGAAGTCTGTTCTTGTTCACGGCGCTCAATCTCTGCACGGCATCGATCACGTTCACTATCGAGAGCAAAGGCATCACGACCAGCGAGTTGTGTACGAAGCTCCTTCTCCGAACGAGAGGATACCTTCGCAAGTTGGTCTTGCAGTAGTGAGCGATTCCTCTGCGCCTGGCGCTTGCGAGTTGCTGCCTCTTCCAACTCTGGGAGCGTGTCTATCGTCGCGCCACCTGCAGCTGCACACAATCGTGTACAGGCGGCCTCCTGAGTGCGCTGTGCTAACTCAGCCAGCTGCTTCTTCTCCTGCGCACGGATTTGATCACGGATCAAGACTGCCCGTGTCTGGTCACTTTCCCGTGCCGCCAGCAGGCGTTTACGCAAAGCATCTACAAAGTTGTCTAAGTCCGCCGGAGCCGACTCACTCAGTAGTGCGGCAATTCGGCCACCCTGCCTTGTGAGATCATCGAGTATGGCTTGAAGATGAGCCTTCCGTTGTTGCGCCTCACTCAATGTCGAATGATGACGAACCAGTTCGTCGAGTTCAGCGAGACGTGTCTTCACGGCTTCCGGAGTAGGATTAGCTGGAAGATACAGGCGTGCTTGCCACTCCTGTAGTGCTGACAGGTGGCGCTCCAGATCTACCTTGGTCTCAGTGAGGAGACGATTCAGCTTGTCTCGCTCGACCCGCTGCAGCGTGGCTGCCTTAGCACGCGCGCTGTGCTCAGCTTCAGCTTGAACGGTGTATTTCTCCCATTTGAGACCTTGCTCAATCAGCGAGGACAGGCCTTGGAGGTCCCTCACCCCCCTCTCATCGACCGACTGGCCAAGGGTCCTGAGTGCTTCCGCAATGCTCGATGCAGCTTCTGCTGCTTGCGTAAGGAGTCGGTGACGATCTGCACGCAAGGCCTCCATTCGTTCAGCTAGTTGCAAGGCATCATGTCGCCGCCCTTGCCATTCATGAAGTGTCTCCGGAGCGAGATTGGGAAGCCCTGCCTGACCTAGTTGCCGTCCCCAGTTTGCGAGTACTTCTCGGTATGTTGCCGTAAGAGCGTCCATCTGGCGTTCAAGCTCGCTCCGGCGTGTCTCCATCTGTTCGATCCGCATCGAGCATTCCTCGAAGCCAGCTGCACGCTTCGCATCGGCACGCAATAGGTCGGCCTGCCGGTCAGCCTCACGTTCAGCTGCTTCGAAGGCATCTGGCAATATCCGATCGGCGTCGAAGCGGTGACCAGATTGCTCCGCATCCTGTATGCCTTCAATGTAGGTCTGCCGAATCAATACCCAACCTTCATCACGTCGCACACGGGCGAGGCGGAGGGTGTCGGCGGTAACGACTTCACCCTCGGCAGCAAGCTGGCGATGCCGAAGACGCTGCTCATCAAGATCCCGTCCCACCAGCTGGAATTCATCACGAGCTGTTCTCTGCTGATTCTCGACCTCAGACAGCTTCTCCTTGGTGAGAGTAATCTCAGCCTCCCAAATTGGATGGCTCGCACGGAGGGCCTGTTCGGAGTCCGTTGATAGGTCCGATAGCACCTGCGCAAACTGACTTTCAAGCTCTCGAATCTGCCGATCAAATTCAGTCTTTTGTCTGATCACATCACCGAGCGATTGCGCGTGGCGGATCGCGGTTGCCAACACTTGCCGAGCAGTTTGGTCGGCCAAGTCAGGCTCTGCTTCGACTTCGAGCTTCATTGCTTCATCGAGTGTGTCTGCACGCTGCTGATATTCCTGGAGACGATCCCAGAGCCGACTGACTTGAGCCAGGTGAGTATCCAACAGTTCTCGATCAGCATTCGAAGGGACGGCTCGCAAGATTTCGTCAACTTCTCGCCCAGGTGTGATTCGCCCAACACGCATCTCAAGCGTACTGACCATCCGATCAATAACCACCGTCTGCTGTTGTATCTCGACGCGGTGATGCGCCGCTGCCGAGGCTTCTGACACCAATCGCTCGATTGCGTCGGCATGTTGAAGGACCAATGGTTCAAGAACCAGCGTCGCAAGCACAGTGGAGCACTGTTCAAGTTCATGCTCGGCTTCTTTACGGTCCTGCTCTGCGTGCGCCAATGCTTGTTCTGCCTTCAGTCGCTCTTCACGCGCATTCTCGGCAAGGTCTGGGATCCCGGCGAGTGACCGGAGTTCAGCCACTAGACGGTCATGCTCTCTCAACAACGGCTCTACAGTTCTGTGTTCAGTCAGCTCGTTCTCGCGCCGACGTAAGATCTCAAGTGTTTGTGTCATATCGTCGAGAGCAGCCCTTGCGGTTTCATGCGCACGATTCAGAGCTTGCCAGTCTGCGGGCTTCGTCTGCGCCTGTCGCCAAGCCTGCCGCTGTTCCTCAAGCTGCCGTCGCGCCTCATTTATCACCGCGTTCTGCGCTCTACCGTGGGGGCTGTATAGCTTTTTGGCATCGACATCCAAGGTCGCCAAGAGCGCCATAATGCCACGGGTACCAGCGCTGGCTTCGAACAGGGCTGAACCCAGATCTCCTTCGCCTGCCAGAAGCAATTTCCCGCCCTCGCGCAGACGGGCATGATTCAGTCCAAACATGGCTTCAAACTCGCCGCGCTCTAGTCCTCCGATCAATTCTCGTTCGAGCGTAGTCTCTACAGTAAGTGAGGGGTCTGGCTGTTCTGTCTCAACGTTGAGCCGAGCAAGAGTCACGCCCTTGCCCTTGCGTCGGACCAAGCCAATCCGCTGGCCCGATTGGTTGAGAAACACGCCCCCGATGCGTAGGTCACTGGCTGCGTGGACAAAAACATCTGAACTACGCACGGGAATCCCGAAGCGCAGATCCGTCATGGCCCGTAACGCGGATGACTTGCCCGCTTCATTTGGTCCATAGATCAGATGCAGATTGGTTGAGCCGGTCGAAAAGTCCACGACCTTATTGGTGAAGGGCCCAAAGGCCTGGAGCAACAGACGGACGAGTTTCATGCGTCCTCACCGGATCCAGCAAGGCGAGCAAGTACCGTCGCTTCTGCGTCCATGAGCAGCCGCTTCAATTCTTCGACATCGTCGAGTTTGGGCACATCGTCGGCACCCACTTCTGGTGGTATGGCACCAAGCAGGTCACCGAGATCGGCCTGAGCCTTACGCATCAGTTCCGCAGGATCTGCTGCAATTGAATCAACAAGGCGCACCAGTTCGCCCACGGCATCCTGACGTAACGCGGCCTGAGCACGATCGAGTGGTGTTGACAGTTCAAGGCGCACCTGTTCGATCCAGATCTCTGCTTCGCTCACATCTTGAGCGGCAGCGTGCAGGGCAGCAGCCAGGGTGCCCGGCTGGGTGGCCTCTATGCGGTGTAAGGCTGTCGATCCCATCAGCGTGACACGGACTGCATGTAGCCGATCGGTTGTACCGATGAGTAGTGGCTCCATCGTGTTACGAAACACGCCGCTCAGGGCTTCAAGCTGATCCACACCAGAAAGTGAGAGGGACACCTGATTCCAACGCACGACATCTAACGCGACGAATTCCGCATCGATTCGTCCGGCTTCTACCGTAACTAACTCACAACCCTTCGCTCCTGTTTCATTCGCATGCCGCCCCTGAAGATTCCCAGGGAATACGATCCTAGGCTGTTCGCAGATCACCTCCCGTGCATGGACATGTCCCAACGCCCAATAGTCGTAGCCTTTGGCGATTAGCGTTGGGAGATCTGTTGGTGCGTAAGTATCATGCCCAGCGCGGCCGGTCAGGCTCGTGTGCAGCATCCCGATATTGAAGAAGCCGGGTACAGGAGCGGGGTAGGACGGGACAAGGTCTTCATCGACTGCCCGTTCAGGGAAACTGCGCCCATGGATTGCCACCGACAGCTCATCGATCTTGAACGTCTGGGCGCTACGGCTGGAGAACACAGTGACGTTCGACGGCAGAGCCAATTGCCTAGAGATCACGCCCTGCGCATCATGGTTGCCCTGGACAATAAACACACGGATGTTCGGTCGTCCCAGGCGAACCATTTGTTCGCGAAAGAATAGGCCGGTATGAAAGTCCTGCCAATCACGGTCGTAGATGTCTCCTGCAAAGAGAACGAAGTCGACGCGCTCGTCGATGGCCTTATCGACCAGCCGTTCAAGTGCGCTACGAGTGGCCGTCCGCAACCGCTCGACCGGCGCACCATCATAGCGGTCGAGGCCGCGTAAAGGGCTGTCGATGTGAAGATCTGAAGCGTGGAGGAACCGCATAGAATGGTCAGTCAGGATTGTTCAGGCCTACCATGGATTACGTGAACTCATTGTGTTAGAGGTCACGCAGTTGCTGCTGAACCACCCTTACGTTTTTTGGCAACATTACTGCTACGTTTTTCCACATGAAGACGCCAGTCATCTAAGGCATTAATATCGGCTAAGAGTTCATCGGAGCCTGGAATAGCCGTTCCGCCCAATAGCGCTTGGTCATGTGAATAGTTTGAACACTTGGTCATCCATTGTTCGATGCAGGCGTAGTCGGTGTCATCAACAACGACTCCTGCTAAAGGCTGGGTCTGAATGCCTTTACGAAAACGGAGGACGACTTTTTGAAACAAGACTTCCTCGACGGCGCGCTCCCAGGTAATACGCAATTGACGGTAAACCTCAACCGTTTGTTTTCGATGTTCAGCTTCATCTCCATCCTTCTCAAGCTTGGCAATTTCTTGTTGCCTGTTCCGAAGTGCACCTACACGTGCCTTGGTGCCCATGCCTTCAAAGGGTAGGTTCGGATCGGCAACTCCATATCCTTCAGGTTTCTTCGAGAGGCTCTGTGTGACGCAGGAAACTCCAGCTCGATCAGCTTCCTCCATCAGGACGCAGACAAAATAGACGTCATGAGTAAAGATGATGACCTGACGGATAGCAGCCTCTTGGATAAGACGCGCGGCTACCTGCTCTCGACGTTTATGATCAAGAGATGAGACAGGATCGTCGAAGACGATGCCTCCTCTTCCACCACTAATGTTTACTTCAGCCAAGAAGGAACCGATGGCTATAGCGCGCTGTTCGCCCTCGCTAAGGATGTCGCCGAGACTCCTCGCCTGAGGAAGTTCTAGTTTGAGCTTGTGTAGAGCCTTTCCTTTCGCCGAGTGGCTCTGCAAAGACACCTGCAGGTTTCCGGCGCCCAAAGACTTGAACTCCTTGTTCAGCGCGTCAGCAAGTTCTTTCGAAATCACTTTCTCAGCAAGCTCTTTTGATTTATTGGAGATGGCAGTGGTTTTCACCGCACTAAGGCAATTCTTTAACTTGGCCTGCAAGTCGAGCTTTCCAATTGCGACTAGAACGGCGGGCTTCGCCTTAGCAAGCCTTATTCTGGCGTCAAGCTCGTCGAAATCGGCCTGCATAGTAGCTCGTGCTTTTACATCGGAAACGTTGTCGAGGTTTGTTGCCTCTTGCGAGAGTTTATTAGCCAAGGCCTGCAATTGAGCCGCTGGGCTGGCTAACTCAGGTATGATCTTATCCCACTCGTTTGAGAGGCAGGCCGTCTTGATCGCACCCTGCCGATCAGTTAACGCAGTTTCGAAATTACGGGTGGCGGCAGCAAGAGCTTTATCCATGCCTTCGATTTCTGCGAATAGCTCATCATCAAGCCCCAATGCAAGGCTTTGCACCATGAAAGTCTTATATTCGTCTCCAAACGCCTTCTTGCAGACTTGCGCAGTTTTTTCCGCTTCATCCTGGACGAACTTCTCAAAACGAAGTAGGCGATCAGCCCCCTCTTTCAAGGGTTGTTGACAAAGGGGACACTGTGCGTCGGTGCCAAGATTCGGAAACTCTTTAGCCGGGTGGGCCTCTGTGCAAAACTTGCGAGCAGCCTCGAATAGCTCCTTCCAAGCCTCACTACCAGTTCCAGGCAAGAGCGTGGCATCTTCCTTAAAGACCCGCGAAGCCAACTCAGCTGCAACTTTCGCTTTACGGTCAGCCTCGACCAGCCCTCGCAGCTTGTTTTCCACAGCTCCATTTACCATGGCAAGCTTTTCCGTAGCAGTTTTTGCAACCTTGCCTATCCGAGTTGAACGGAGTCGCAGCTGGGTCGCCTTCTCCTTGGGATTGTCTGCCGTGAGAATCTTGTCCAGCTCGTCTCGTCGAGCTACCTCTTTATCACTGACAGTCGCTAGCTCCTCAACTTTCGACGGCTTTGTCTTTGCGGAGAGGCTATTAATGAGCGTGCCAACTTGCGTGTTCGAACCACCCATGCCATCGAAAACCGTTAAATCGACAGTATTTTGAGAGTGTTCGGTTTTGATTAGATCCTCGAGCTGTTTGCACACCCGAGCGAGTTCTTCAAGAATGTCGAGGCCATATGGCACATAGGCGAAATCGTCCTCGGTATCCAGATAGGCTCGGGCACAGCGTGCGTCGAAGATCGCCAGAGATGAGAGCTCTTCGGGAGCGGGCTTGTCGTTAACCCAATTGACCTCCCTTAGAACACTGTTCACGGACAATTCAAAGACAGCCTCAGCTTGTTCGACTATTCCCGCCGGCAGCTTGGCATTGGGGTGAATCAGCTCTCTTTGATCACGAGCGCGGCAAGCGCGCTTCAAAACGCGTGAGTATCCAGATTTGCCGGACCCATTGTCGCCATAGATGACTGTAAGACCTTTGGCGCCAAAGGCCAATCGCTGATTCTCAGCAATGGCATTTACATGGCGTAGGCTCTTCATGGCCAATACTTCAACATGAGTATTCGATTGAGTCGCCGCTGGGATCTGATGAGCACTCAGCTTCTTCACGGTTCTGTCTTTTGAATCGGGAATGCCGTGTTCGGTCTTGATTAGGGCGAAGAGGTCTTCCAAATCTTCGGTGGATAGCGCTTGCTTCGTAAAAAGACGCGCAATTGCATCGCTTTGCCAATCGGGCAATCCCTGGGACCAATTCAATATGTCTTGAAGAATTGACATGAATTCCCCCTAAATACCCGATCTAAAGTAACGGAACGAAGAGGTCGAAGCATCTGGCGGCGATCTGATTCCAATTCATCGTCCGCCACACATAACCACCCCTTGCTCAGATTTCGACCTCAGAGACAGCGCCTCGTGAAGAACGGCTTCGAGGAGGCGGCGGCTTTCGGTTTGAGTGGTGGTGAGTTGCGCTTCCAGCCGGTCACAGAGGGCCATCAGTTCATCAACTTTTGCGACGATGCGCTGTTGTTCGGCGAGGGGTGGGAGCGGGACCGGCATTCGTCTAGTATCTCCGATATACAGATGGGGCTGCGCGGATGCTTCAGACGCTTGTCTCATCCAGACGAAGCACCATGGACTTTGAAGCCATCGGAGAAAATATACTGGAGAGATAAGTGGTTTCAAAAGAAGAACACTTCTTACTAAAGCGAACGGCCGAGACTGGCTCACGATGGCGGCTCGTCCCGTAGTGGCTCCAACACTAACGACTAGAATATCCCCTTCTTCTGGCTTACAACGCGCAATGCATTTCTTGAAGTCGGACTCCGAAATCAACTCAGAATCTTCAAAAGTCACGAACCCCTCCCGCACGTGCTTGGCAGTGAGCATTGGAAGGCCTTCCAGCTGGTAACGCGGTTGAATGTGTTCGCCGTCCGTAATCTGTGAGCAAACAGCGTCTGCCGAAGCCCAAACCCATGAGTCGGGGATTGTTGGGAGGTTTTCTCGATCAAACTCGACGGGGAAAAGATACTTGCGACTTGAACTCGCAACTTGCTTATTGTCCCAAGCCTTTTTGCGAGCATTTTCGACAGACAGCTTAAACTCTTGGGCGGTTCCTACAAACTCAGCTGTTTCCCTCCACGGAGATGTAAGCCGGCCTCGGAATGCAAGATTGAGTATTGCCCCACGGAGCTTTTTGACATGTTCATGGCGTGTGGTGAGGCGCGGGAGGTGGTTGAAGTAGAAGCGGGCGTGGTTGCGGAAGGTGTCGGGGTCCACCTTATTGTTCAAGCGATTCAGAGATGAAGTTACCAGCCGATCCCGCCGGCTCTCCCGCTCCGCCTGCGTCGCCTCCAACCGATCACAGAGCGCCATCAATTCATCCACCTTGGCGACGATGCGGTGTTGTTCGGCGAGGGGCGGTATGAGCATAGGGAAAGGGCGAAGCCGCTGCATGCTGAGTCCCTCCCGCGATACACCCACTTGAACGTCATCGATGACCTTTTGGAAGAAGGGTGATGTCAGTGACAAATGAATGAACTGGCGAATGTCGGAGAGAACAAGGCGGATGATCGCGACATGCTGAGAAACGTTGCCTTCTGCGAAATTGCTGGGAACCAGAGCACACCGTCCGATTGATGCACCTGTGATGTTGAGGAGTATGTCATTGCGTTGGACATGCGTTCCCGACATCCGTTCGTGAAGCGAACGAGAGATGAGTGCGACATCGTCAAGTCGAAGGCCGTCATCGTGAACATTTTGAGACCGAAGAAAAGGGACTCCTGCGCTCTGATAAACAGACTTCCCGCCAAGTGGTGTGCTGCCTGCACCAAGTTTTCGCGCAAGCCAACCCATCCGTATGACTTCCCATCCCAATGGAATAGTGAAGGGAATCTCGTCTACCTCAACTGGCTCAAATGTTTCCAGCTTCTTAATCTCGCCGATCTTCACCAACCGCGCCTTCTCCTCCTGAATCCACTTCAGCAGTTCGGACGCCGGTTCGTCCCTCGGATCTTGCTCGATTAGTTTCCCCCGCACGGCCAGGTCGAGAATGAAGCGGCGCAGGCGTGGGATTGCGGCAGGTGCTTCGCTGATGCGGTCGAAATGGGAGAGAAGTTGCGCCGGGTTCATCGCAGCAGCGCCTTCTCCAAGATCGCTTTGAGCTGATCCCGAAGACTGGCGGTTTCCCTTTCTGCTTCGTTAAGCTTAACCAGCAGTTCTTCTGGGTCACCGTGGTCGTCAGCGACGGTGTGGGGGTTCTTGAAGTCCAGGTTGAAGCCACGGGCTTTGACTTCGTCGGCGGTCACCTTCCAGGCAACTTCAGATTCTTTTCGGCCTTTCCGGTTCGCTCCGCCCCACCAGTCGATGCAGGGCTTCAGATGCTCGAAGCGGATCGGCTTCGTCATCGAGTAGGCTTTCTGCCCGTCGGGAATACGGTGTTCATAGAACCATATTTCTTTGGTCGGCTCGCCCTTTTCAAAGAACAAGAGATTGGTGCCGATGCTGGCGTAGGGTTTGAACACGCTGTTGGGCAGACGGACAATCGTGTGGAGGTTGCACTCCTCCATCAGATGTTCCTTGAGCCGCGTCTTCACGCCCTCTCCGAACAGTGAGCCATCAGGCAAGACCACAGCGGCGCGGCCACCGGCTTTTAGCAATCGCACGATGAGGGCGAGAAAGAGATCCGCTGTCTCGCGCGTCTGGAAGTGTTTGGGGAAGTTGCTCTCGATGCCATCCTCTTCCCTGCCGCCGAAGGGAGGATTGGTCAGCACAATGTTCACACGATCGGCCTGGCCATAGCTGATATAGGGCCTCGCCAACGTGTTGTCATGGCGGACGAAAGAGGGATCGTCGATGCCATGAAGCAGCATATTTGTCACGCAGAGCATGTGCGGGAGCTGCTTTTTCTCGCAGGCGCGCAAACCCTGCTGCATTTTCTGTTCGTCGGCTGGTTTCTTTACATAGCGCTCCCGCATGTGGCGGATGGCGCAGGTGAGAAAGCCGCCGGTGCCGCAAGCCGGGTCGAAGAGAATCTCGCCGGGATGCGGGTCAATTCGATCTGCCATGAAAGCGGTGACGGCGCGGGGCGTGTAGTACTCGCCCGCGTTGCCGGCGCTCTGGAGATCGTTCAGGATCTGTTCGTAGATATCGCCGAAGTGTTGGCGCTCGGTCAGGTTGTTGAAGTCGATGCTGTTGATCTTGTTGATCACCTGCCGCATGAGCTGGCCGGACTTCATGTAGTTGTAGGCGTCTTCGAAGACATCCCGCACGACGCGGCGGCGCCCGTCCTTGGTCGCGCCCGACAACTCTTTGAGCGAAGGGAAGAGTTCCCCGTTCACGAAGGCCATGAGCGGTTCGCCGGTGATGCCTTCGGGGTTCGCCGCCCAGGTGCGCCACTGAAACTTCTTCGGGATCGGCGAGCGGTAGTCCTTCTGCATCGCTTCGAGTTCCAGATCCTGGTCGTCGATAATCTTCAGAAAGAACATCCAGCAGAGCTGGGAGATGCGCTGGGCATCCCCATCGACGCCGCTGTCCTGGCGCATGATGTCTTGAATGGATTTGACGGTGTTCCGAACGGACATGAATTAGGCAGCTCCTTGGTATAGCGCGGATTGCAGTTCGTGGACGGCCTGCTCGAAGCCGGGCCGTCCGCCGAATGTCTTGAGCAATTCGATAGGCGTGCCCATGGTATCGAACGGCGAAATCTTGAGGATCTGAGGATCGTCCAGGCTGGTGACGCCTTCGTCCTGGTACTTCTGGAGCAACGCTTCCAGCACGGCACGGGCTTGCTTGCCGTACTTGGTAAAGACATCACGCTTGCGGACATTCTCGGCCCGCTCTCGTCTAGTGAGCGGCGGCTGATCGAAGGCCACATGGCAGATGAGGTCGAAAGGGTCGAGATCCTTTCCCACTTCGTCGGCCAATGGTTCAAGCAACACCCCTTCTTGTTCTAGCTCTTCGATGATGGCCTGCTTCCGCTCGGCGCTATTCCACTGCTTGAGAAAGGCCGTGAGGCTGACATAGCGCTTCCGCAGGGTCTTCTTGGAGTAATCGCGCAGGGTTTCGGTGACGAGCTTGCCATATTCATCGAGATATTCAATCCGCTCGGCAATCACAGTCACTTCATCGCCATGAATGTAGTACTTGCGCGATTGAGTCGCGCCAGGTGGGATCGTGACATCCGGCTCATCGAGATCAACAACGACTCGCTCATCCTCACCGGGTGCCGGCGGGATCGGATCTTCCAAATCAGTCGGCGGCAGCACATCGTCCGGTGGCGCGACTGGATCACCTTCGCCCGGTTCATAGATCTGCACCGGCTCCCCGTCGAAGTCGGGATCGGCAAAATGATTGGTCGCCTTCCGGAAGTCTATTAGCGTGAAATAGTATTTCTTGGTGTCCTCATGCACGCGGGTCCCACGCCCAACGATCTGCTTGAACTCGGTCATCGAACCAACTTCACGATCAAGCACAATGAGGCGGCAGGTCTGGGCATCGACGCCGGTAGAGAGCAGCCGCGAGGTGGTCACGATCACCGGGTATTTGGCCTCCGGATCGATGAAGTTCCCGAGCTGGGCGGTGCCTTCGGCATCATCACCGGTGATCCGCATGACGTATCGCTCGTTCCGCTGGACAAGATCAGGATTCTCGTTAATCATGGCCTGACGCATCCGTGCGGCGTGCTCCACGTCTACACAGAAGACAATGGTCTTCTGAAACCGGTCGCCACTCTCTTTTAAGAAATCAGTCACTTTGCGGGCCACACGCTTGGTCCGTTCGTCGATGACCAGGTTCCGGTCGTAGTCCTTCTGGTTATAGATGCGGTCTTCGATCTCCTGGCCGTATTTATCGATCTCTCCCTTGGTCGGGCGATAGCCTTCCACGTCTACATCAAGATGGACCTTTACCACCTTATACGGAGCCAGGAAGCCATCGCGGATGCCTTCCTTTAACGAATAGGTGTACACAGGTTTGCCAAAGTAGTGGATGTTCGACACATACTCGGTTTCCTTCGGCGTGGCGGTGAGGCCGATCTGGGTGGCGCTGGAGAAATGGTCGAGAATCTCCCGCCAGGCGGAATCCGCCGCTGCGCTACCGCGATGGCATTCGTCGATCACGACCAGATCAAAGAAATCCCGAGAGAGTTCCCGATACAGTTTTTGGTTGTCTTCCGGCCCTGTGATGGCTTGATAGAGACCGAGATAGATCTCATAGGATGTATCGATCCGTCGATGCTTCTTATCCACGGCCAGGGACAGATCGACGACCGCGCCGTCCTCTCGCTCGATGGTCTTTGAACCGGTACTGAGCTTGGCCATCGTCTTTCCGAAGGGCCGGAAGTCGTTGACCATCGTTTGATCGATCAGGACATTGCGGTCGGCGAGATAGAGAATGCGTTTCTTCCGCTGAGCTTTCCAGAGACGCCAGATGATTTGAAAGGCGGTGTACGTTTTTCCGGTGCCGGTGGCCATGACAAGGAGGAGGCGATTCTGACCTTTCGCGATGGCTTCAATGGTCTTGTTGATGGCGATGCGCTGGTAGTAGCGCGGCTCCTTGCCGCTCGCGTCGTCGTGATAGTTCTGAAGGACGATCTCTTCCTGCGCTAGTGCCAGACCTTTCCAGGCCCGGTATTTCTGCCAGAGGGTTTCGGGTGTCGGGAAGGCATTCAGCGAGAGCTCGACTTCCCGTTTGTCGCTCCGGCCTGTTCGGTCGTGAAAGATGAAGCCATCGCCATTGGATGAAAAGACAAATGGGATATCCAACGTCGCCGCATATTCTAGCCCCTGCTGCATCCCGCCACCGACCGGATAGTTGTTGTCTTTCGCTTCGATGAGGGCGAGGGGGATGTTCGGCTTGTAGTAGAGGATGTAGTCGGCGCGTTTGGCCTTCCCGCGGGTGACGAGCTTGCCTCGGACAATGATGCGCCCTTTGGTGAAGTAAACCTCCTCACGGATTTGTGACAGGACGTCCCATCCCGACTTTTGCACAGCGGGCGTAATGAATTTCGTGCAGATATCTCGTTCGCTGAGAGACTTCTTGTCGAGGTCCGTCACAAGGAAAACCTCGTCTAGTTTAGAATTTGCCGCCGAAGGATACCCGTTTCTCCCTGAAAAATCATCGAGAGTACCGAGATTTCTACCTTCCCAGGTGACCACATCCGCGTATTATATTGGTCCACAATTCTTATGATGCCCCCCGCTCAAGAACGATTTCATTGGGACAAACGCCTACCCCAGCATCCGTGGGTCCGGCACAATACCATGGTTCAGCCTGCAGACCCCTAAGATCTCTGGTCTATGGCATAGCGGGGTGCAACAATAAATTAAGGATCAAGAACATGGGTGTCCGGTTAAGGGTTGAACAAAATCAATTGGTTGTCGTCTGCTGGCGGTTCGGTTCGAGGGTCATCGAGCTGCAGGGCGCATGAAAGCTGGGTTTTCTCGAAAACTGAGACCGACAAGATCTGTAGACATGTGTAGAGTGAGGCATTGAGGTGAAGCTCCTTCTTCACGATGGCGATGAGCACATAGGTGGCGATGGCGGACCACACCTGCGTCTTCACCGCGTTCTCGCTGGTGCCCAGAAACTTCTTGATGCGCAGGTGCTGCTTGATCCACTTGAAGAACAGTTCGACCTGCCAGCGCTGCTTGTACAGTGCGCAGATCGTCAGGGCGGAAAGCGCGGTGTTGTTGGTCAGAAAAACCAGCCTGTTGCCCGAGTCCGGATCCTTGAAGCGAATGCGCCGCAGATGCTCCGGATAATCTCGCGCGGCATAGAAGCCATTGAGCGCAACGCGCTGATCGCAGATCACGCCACTGTCGCGCTCGCAGGGCGCGGAGTACACCCGCCGCGCGTTGAAGTTCGACTTCGCACGGGTGACGAAGAACGCGCCAGCCTGATGCAGCACGTACAGCCGCGCGAAGTCCACATACCCGCGATCCATCACGTAGAAGGCCCCCGCCTCGAACGCGAGCATGTCCAGCACCTTCACGTCGTGCAGCTTGCCATCGCTGATATAGAGGAACGCCGGAATACAGCCGCGCAGGTCCAGCAAGGTATGCAGCTTGATGGCCGCTTTGGTCGAGCGAAACGGTGCCCAGTCGAACAGACTCAGGCACAGATCAACGGTGCTGGAATCGAGCGCGTAGACGGTGTTGTTCAGCTCAACACCGAGC
Organism: Nitrospira sp.; assembly: GCA_041743145.1. GTDB lineage: Bacteria > Nitrospirota > Nitrospiria > Nitrospirales > Nitrospiraceae > Nitrospira_D. The sequence continues at coordinate 107,222 of JBGTNJ010000077.1, forward strand.
GCGTCGCGTGCGTAGAGCTTGCGGGCGCGGCGGATCAGCACGGTGGCCAGATCGAACCAGATGCGCCAGTCGCGCGATTCGTTGGCATCGGCCAGCGTGGAGCGTTTGACCGGCGAGCGAAATCCCATCGCGTAGAGCTTGGAGGGGTTGGCGGACAGGCTGACCTCGATGTCGCGCACGCTCTCGCGCCAGGTGAGTTGCGCGAAGGCCATCGCACGAAACTGCTCGGCGCACGACAGCGTGCGCACACCCGCGTTGCCTCGATACCGATGCACGATGCGCGTGAAGCTCGTCCACGGTACGAACTCCATGACCTGAGCGAACAGCGTCTTGCCAACATACATATGCATTCCTCGGGGTGGTTACCCCGGGAAACGTACATGGTTTTTTGGCAAACGAAGTTCAAGTCGGCACCAAACAAAAACAGCCTACAGACCGCACCAATACTTGATCGTTGCCTCGGCACGGGTCATTTAACCGGACACCAATGGATCAAGAAAGGAGTACTGTAGACCTTAAGATGACCGGTCTCGCTCCGGCGAACGAGTCTTCGAGCCATCCCGCGACCGCTCACTCAAGTAACGAACCAGGTCTGCGGCCAGTTGCCGATCCTCCCCACGATCCGACCGGGCTAACGTCCGCATCACCTGCTCATAATTCCGCATGACTTCCTGCACTCGTCCATGTCGGCGCATGGTGCGTTTCAGCCGCTCCAGCGTCTCCCCTTTCCTGTTCGCCTCGTGCAGATGCCGCACCGTCCAACGTTCATGCGTTGTGCGATGAATACGACTCGTGGTCGTCGCTTCAATGCCATGCTCCCGTAACGCTTCCGCAAACCCCTCTCGCCACCGTTGCAGATCGGCCTTTCTCGGATTCAGCCGCATCCCGTCGAGACCGGCAGCCTTCACCGTCAAATGCACATGTGGGTGCGGGGAGGGGTGTGGGTCCGGATCGGTGTCGAACGTGTGCAGCACCATCGCGTACTGAAACCCAGAAAACTCCTGCTTGGCGAAGTCACGGGCCGCGCGTTGGACTGCCAGCGGATCGGTCCTGGTCGGCATGGAAAGGACGAGATGAAAGGCATCGCGCATGGTGGAGTCCGCCACGATCGGCATGCCGCCATCGCGCCATTCGGCTTTCAGATCGGCCACGGCGTCCGTCCCCTGAATCACCTGGCCGTCTTGATCCTCAATCTCGAGTTGGCCATCCCGCGAAATATAGGTGAGGTTGTTCGAGATGCCCTTCATCCCTTTGGGCGCCCTGACGAGTTTCACCATGACTTGGGGCGCGCGGCGGACCATGGCTTGCAGTTTCTGCCGCACGTAGGTCGCGCGAGCCTGCGGTGTGCTAAGCCGTCCGCCAGTACTCACGAACTTGCCGGAACTCAGACAAACATGTTTGCTGGACCGCGGCCGTGGCAGCGTCTCCGTTGAGACATTGAAGAGCCGACTCCCCCACTCATCTAGTTTCTCGTCGATCTGGTTGGTTGGCGGGGTCATTGGAGGTGCCAGCGCTCCACGGTCCCGCGTAAGACATCGGCCACCTTCTTCGTATGAGTCTGGATCACACGAGAGAGTTCGGTGATGACCTCGGCTCGAAAGGCGGCTCGGTTCTGAGGCGCGGTATTCAAAACCTTTGCAATCTGGTTCAAGTTCCTGCCCAAGGCCAGGAGTTGTTGATTGGACCGGGCCAATGTCTCCAATTCCGGCTGGCCGACCTGCGGCTGCCCGGTCAACTTGGTGCGCACCATCGCCACCACCCATTTGGTCGGCAGGTAGCCTTCCTGACCAGCCATCTTCTTCAGGGCAGCGAGCTCTGAGGGGGTCAGGTTCAGTTCGATGCGAGCGGTCGCCCGTTCTCGCTTCGGGGTAACGCGCAGTCGAGGCGCAGGAGCCCGCGTGGCCTTCCGGTCCATGGCCTGCCGAAGAGCGTTCCGCAAACCATGGCTCGGCGTGATGCCGTGGGCCTGACACCAGGCCTGCCAGGGTGCTTTCAGCTCACCTAGATCCACCGTGACCGTGGTTGTCCGTTTCGCCCGCTGCCCCATCAGAATACCTACATCAACCCCAGTTGGGACGTCCCACGGCCATCCCCCCGACCTGTGCCTGATTCTGTTCACCGAAGGGTCAACAGGCATGGGCAACAAGGATACGATAAACCCATAATGTAAGACAACTACGGGCAATAGCCATATCCTGCAACCTCTTAAAATCGGTCTTAAATCATGCCTACGACGATACGGATCTAAGACCACACGTCAACCGTTCGCACTGGGCTAAGGACGCCAGAAATGGGCCCCGGATCGGCCAGTCGGTGGAGCCTCCAGCAAGCCGGGCATGCCTGAATCGCCAGACGGCTGTCCGGTTTCTCGCAAGTCGGGGTTCCCTCATGTGAAGGGGGTGATCTTCTTGGTATCCTGGAACACAGGGCCCAGCTGTCCTTTTTGCTCTCGTTTGAGGGGGACCCCCATGCGCCTGACTGGGACGAACAGTCTTCAATGCCTTTTGGCCATCTGCCTGATGAGTGGACTTGTGGCCTGTGGCAGCTTCGCCAACTGTTTCAATAGTGGGTTCGCTTCTGTCGCCTGTGGCGGCGGGTATGGCGAGAGCACCATTTCTGATCTGCCGCAGCCCAGAACACCATCGGCTGAAGGTCGCTGGACGGGCACGACTGCTACAGGCCGCGCCGTCGCTGGACTGGTCCTTGAGGATGACTCCTATTGGCTGTTCTACAAGGCAAGAGGCAATCCCACCGTCCTGGCTGGACTGGTTCAGGGCACTGGCACCTCACACTCCGGCTCCTTCGGGTCCTCGAATACGAGAGACTTCAATGTGGAAGGCGCTGGCATTCGCGCGGCGACGATGCGTGGCAGCTATGTGCCGAACAAGAGCTATCAGGGGACGATCGCCTACTTCAACGGCGACACAGAGAGCTTCACGAGTACATCCGATGCGGACGCTGAGTCGGCCCCGAATCTGACTCTGGTGGCCGGAACCTATGGGGGGCTCCGTGCTGACAACGACACGGTGACAATGAGCGTAGATTCAGCCGGGACGCTGTCCGGTAATTCATCGGAGGGATGCACTTTTCTTGGGACCTTGTCTCCTCGTGCAAAAGGAAATGTGTTTGATGTCACCGTCACATTTGAAGGGGGCGCCTGTCGCTAGGGAACCGAGACGGTCACGGGGGTGGCCTTCTACGATGCCCCAACGGACCGGCTCTACAGTGCGGCCCTCAACAATGCCCGGACCATCAGCTATCTCTTTCTCGGCACGAAGCGGTAAGCCTCACCGGTTTACTGTTCTGCCGGAGTGTCCTTGTTTGACGGGGGCATGATCGCAACACATCATGCCCCCTGAATGGATCGAGGAGATCACGGAGACAGGATTTCTCGAACCGCGGTCGAGGCAAAGAATCCCTGATCCTTCAGATTGGCAAACCAGCTCTCGGCAAACTCCGTCAAGTCCTGTTTCAGCCTGGGTAGGACATAGGTGCGTCTGCCCACATCGTCATATCGATAGACGTCTTGAACGATCCCCAGGTAGTCGTTCCGGAAAGACACCGGTTCGGCTGCCGCGCCATCGGGTACATTGTGAAACAGAAACACGATGTCGGGATCTCGCATGAGGTCGCCGTTCTGTTCGCCGTAATGGCACAATGACACAAGCCGGTATCCGTCTCCACTGGATCCAATCTCCTCGACCGAGAGGGGCATGTAGCCCGGCACGGTGATACGCACTGCGCGTGCGCGGCTGAGCAATTGATTCAGATCAGTCGCAAATTGTTGATACATTGTCATCATCGTATTCCTTTCTTCAGTTGCAGGGAGCCCCCGGCGCGAAGTCCGGAGGCTTCCCGTGACGGTCAGCGTTCGGACCGCTCCGTGACCCAGAGTTTTGCCTGTTGGGCGACCGCGACAAGCGCGTCCAGGTCCGCCAGGCCGAAGGATTCGGAATTCTTCCACACTCCATCTCGGTCCTTGTACGAGCGGGCGACGGTCACGTTGTAGAACGGACCGTTCATGCCCTCGTTCTTCCAGATGCTCGCCTTGATGCTGCTGCATCGAAGCGTGGTGACCGGCTTGGGTTTCTTGTCTTGAGGTGCCATGGTGTGTCTCCTTTGGTTAGAGTTGATGTGTTGGCCTCTCACCAGGCGTGGAGGGCACACAGCGACGACAAAGGAGACAGAGAGGCCGCCGCCACCTGGCGGGCCGGTGGGCGCGATGCGGAGGAATGACCGCGGAAGAGAGCTGCCTCAGAGGCGGCGCGCGGGCATGATCGACGCAGCCCGCCGGTGAAAAGCCAGGGCGACGGCCGGATGCGCACAGGCACCGGCCCAGAAACCACAAGCCGGTCCCGCTCATCATCAGCCAAGCATGGCAGAGCAGATTCCCCGGACGAGGCGAGAAGGTCCTGTTCAGATAGGCCGAAGCGACGAAGCCCATTCCCCACGGCGGAAGAGAGTCAACGAGTCGGCTTCGAGACGATCTTGAGCTTGACGCGGTTGTCGACTAGCAGGCGACAGACTATGCGTCAGAGGGTCGTTGAACGTGGTGGAAGACCAAACGCTTTCGAGGCTGCAGGGAAACATCTGTGAATGGCGGCGAGAGATGGTGAGGCGGGTTGTCCATGTAGCCGCTTGGGTGAGATCATCATCACCCGACACCCCAAACCGGAGTCGATCACGACTGCCAAGGTATCGCGGATCGGGCATTTGACAATTATACCTGTTCAGGTATAATTTCCCCATGGCGCGTCAGGAACGGCCACTCGAATGGATTGGCAGTAGCTATAAAGATTTGATGGCGTTACCAGTTGCCGTTCGGCGATCCTTCGGGTATGCATTGTCGCTGGCTCAGGCTGGCGATCAACATGATGATGCGAAGGTGCTCACGGGTTTCGGCAGCGCCGGTGTGCTTGAAGTGGTCGAAGACGACAGGAGCGGCACGTATCGAGCGGTGTATACCGTGAAGTTCAAGGAGGCGGTCTTCGTCCTGCATTGTTTCCAAAAAAAGAGTAAGCATGGCATCGCCACGCCGAAAGAGGATCTCGCCATTATCCGCGCCAGGCTGAAAGTGGCTGAGGCGCTGGCCAAGGAGCGACGACATGAAAAAACGAGTCATTAAAGGGATCGAGGTCTCTCGCGGGTCTGGCAATGTCTTCGCAGACTTGGAGCTGCCAGATGCGGATACGCTCCAGATCAAGACCGGGCTGGTGATCGAGATCCGGAGAGCCATTCGCCAACTAGGGCTCACCCAGCAAGCCGCAGCCACACGGATGGGACTCACCCAACCGAAGGTCTCCAGCATGATGCGTGGGGACTTCTCCAATGTGTCCGAACGGAAACTGATGGAGTGTCTGAATCGGCTCGGCTACGATATTGAAATCAAAGTTCGGCCAGCCTCTGCTCGCATTGGACATTTGATGCTGGCGCTACCGTAATCACGGAGCGTTCTCTTGCGAAGGTGATCACGCTCATGGAGACGAACCGGACGTTCCCTCTCATTCCTGAGAACAAAATCCCTCCCCTCCTCTCGTTTATTCACGAGACTAACGATTCAGCGCATCACAACCCCAGCGGTCACGGGTGCGGTCTGTCGGAGCTACGGAGCCCAATCACAAAATACGGCCGCAATGTCGCCCTTGAGGATCCGGGTTGGGTCAGAAAGAGGACGTGCGCCCTTTCGGGTATTCACGGCATCTGTTGTTTTTGACGAAGCATTTGGTGACCGCTTGATTCATGGTCGAGGTCGAACGACAGGCGTTCCAGATATTCCAACTTCGCCTCAACGTTGCCATGGCACAGGCGTTGCGTCACACCGTACAGGAGTAGTTGCAGCATAACGCGACGCTCGACATTCTTCGCCGCAGCGAGGCTGTCCCTCACTCTGCCCTCAATCCTCCCTAAAGAGCTATCGCGATCCTGAACGGACTCAGATACCAAACTCGCGTACCGACCTCTTCTCAACACCGTGTCGCGCCCCTCACCGACGCTGGGAGTGCAGCACAACTCCTGAATCTGTGGCAGGGTGTCCTACTAATAGTATCCAGGCTGGCTCCGGCTATACGGATCACGTTGCGAAGCCGGCGGAGGTTCGTCGTAACGATGCTGTTGGCCAGGCTGCGGCGATCCCATATGAACATTGTCATAGCCAGGGGCGGGCCGTTGCCGACCCGAAAAAGAATCATCGGCACAGCCAGCGATCATGGCACCCGCCAGAAGGGCAAAGGGCAGCGCACATAGAATACGAATCATACGAAACCTCCTTTGTCATTCGGAATGATTTCGATGCAGTTTTCATCCAACCAGTCTGCTGTGCGCACAGGATACCGCCACCTGACAAGCCTTTTTAAAACTGCGATGAGTCACGTGATCATCTGCACTCAGCCAACCGGGAAGTAAATTGGTGCTCCCCTCTTTGTTGCCACGCCTTGTCTTCTCAATCTTGACATGTATCCCATCCACTGCGCAAAGGTCGAGGTGCGAACTCACTTTTCGGAAAGGATAAATGTGACGAGAATTGGCCTTTCACCACTTCTCACAAGAACGTCGCCGTAAGATACAGCACCGTCCTCTTTCTCACGTGGCACGGAGTTGGGGGACCACGCGACACTCTCCGTTCCTCGCCCCAGCGATGCTGCCCCCCACTCTGCTCTTCGATCACCCTCGAAGAGCCGAGTCGACCATAGACGGACTCGGACACCGGACTCGCACAACAACCTCTTCTCAACATCGTGTTGCGCCCCTCACTCACGGAGGAAGGGGGTGGTGAGTGACTACCCATGGGGAACACGAGCCGACCAGACAGGCGAAAGTGCACCCGCGCCAGGGGAACGGCGAACCGAGCGCATCCGCAGACCGTAAAGGAAGCGTCGCCAAAATCTAATTGTTCTAGATATAAACCCTACGTGTTATTAGAGTGTTACTGCCACAGCAAAATTGGACCAATTTCCCCTCAATTGGACTGAGCCAAACTGAACTCAAAAATAGCAAAACGCCTCTCCTGGAGCACTATTTCACAGTTTTCACAAGGAGATAGGGGGAGGGCTCTGAACCGCTTAGAAGGCTGATGCTCTATCCGACTGAGCTACGGGCGCAGATGATTTTTGAATGACTTACAATTTAGTATGTTCCTGAACACTCCGCTAGTGTTCCCGGTGTTCTCATGGAGGTATTTGTGAACCTTTTGAGCCGCTTGCGTCAAGTCTCGTTCCGCAATTGATTTGTACCGCTTCCACATCTCCTCTGATTTATGGCCGATGATCTTCATCGCGGTCGCGGTGTCCACCCCTGCCCTTCGAAGATTCGCTGAGGCACAGGCGGGCAGATCGTGAAATCGAAAGTCCGTGATTCCGGCATCCTTCAATGCCGTCTTGAAGGAGCCTTCCACAGTTTCTTCCACGCACCAGATACACCACTCACAAGGACCAACGATTTCCCGTCCTCACTTTCAATGACCCGGAACTCAACTATCGGGCCGGAAGTGAGTGCCCTCTCTGCTGCAATTGCGGACTAGGCAAACTCCTAGTTTTGAATTAATGATGCGGCGTGCAGGAAGATACCTGCTTGATTTTTCTGATCAATGGCGTGAGATTGCTATGGCCCAGTTTACCGTCGAAATCGATAGTCCTGCTATTCTGGTTGTCGACGCTAATCCAGCCGACTTGCATGTGAAGATTCGATTGCTCAGCCGGTAGGGCAACTGTGTGATTGATGCGAGCAACGGCACCGCTGCCCACTTTAAGACGGCGAGCTGTTTGAACGGTCCGGCAGCAGAGTCAGGTCAGACGTGGCGGGTCCATTGAGGACTTTCCCGAATCGGTCGAAGCGTGAACCGTGGCATGGACAATCCCAGGTTTTCTGACTTGGATTCCAACCCACGATGCATGACAAATGTGGACAGACGGCAGAACATCGATGAAGTACACCGTCGCTATCACGATAGACAGCAATCTTGTGCAGCCCGTCGCGAAGAACGGCTCCGCCGTCGACTGGAATGGCTTGTTCTGACGCGACATCGCCCGGCGTAAGCCAGTCACTGTATTGCGCCGCCACATTGAGGGATTCCGCGAGAAAGGTTCCGGCCGCTTTTATCGGTTGACGGGAAGGATCATACAGGGAGGCCCAGGGGGAAGGTCGACCCATAATGAGATCCGACAGCAACAGACCTGCGATGGTTCCATGCGTCATGCCCATGCCAGAATCGCCCGTGGCAACATACACATTCGAATCGCCGGGGTTGCGTCCGATATAGGCCAGGCCATCGATAGACTCCATCACTTGTCCTGCCCAGCTGAAGAGCACGTCTTTTGCCATAGGAAAGCGCTCGCGCATCCAGGTTTCTAGAGCGGCATAGCGTCGTTCACCATCATCGGCTTGTCCGGTCTTGTGATCTTCTCCTCCAACAATGAGCACCGTCTGTTCACGACCATCGACAATTTCCGTGTGGCCTCGGACATAGTGATAGGGATCCTCAGTGTCCCAATACAAGGCCTTTGGAAGGGATCCCGTCGCGATCCTGGCGCCGATCACATAGGTGACATACGGGGCTTGCTTCGTATGCAGTGTCACCGTGTTGTTGATCGGTGTATTGGTGGTCACCACGACCGCGTCTGCGGATACATGCCAGCCGCTACGTGTTTTCACAACAACATGGGGCTTGGCATCCACTTGTGTAACGTGTGAGTCCGTGAACAGACGGCCTCCCTTTTGTTGAATAGCTCGGGCTAAGCCCGACAGATATTTCATCGGATGAAATTGAGCTTGGCCTGGGAATCGCAAACAGGCGCCCGCGGGGAAAGGAAGCGGTGATTCTGAGTCGTATCGAGCCACGTCGGTCAGCCCGGCGCGGCGAGCGGCCTGCCATTCTTCTTCGATTTTGTGTGCTGCGCCATTGGAGGGGGCGAACAAATATCCGTCCACCCGTTCGAAATCGCACGCGACGGATTCTTTGGCAACAGTCTCTTCGATCCATTCAATGGCTGCTGCGTGACTCTGCACCGCCAAGCGTGCCCCTTGTTCCCCGTGCAACCGTTCTATGGTCGCCATTCCGCGATCCATAACATGGGAGAGATGCGCCGTCGTCAATGGAGTCATTCCGCTGCCGAGAGTCCCGCTCTCAAGCACGACTACGGATTTCCCTTCCTGTGATAGACGATAGGCGGTTGTAAGGCCGGCGATCCCGCCTCCTATGATACATACCTCTGTCGCAGTGTCCTCATTCAGGGTGCTGGAGGCTGGCATGTTCACTGACATCCACACTGAACTGGAATGCTCGGATGTTACTGAAGGCTTCATAAAAATCCTCCCTGAATTGTGCTCACGGGCGTCGACCATCGTCGCCTCAGACATGACTACATGTCCCAGCTCCGACTTATGAGATCGAGGATAGGCTTTTCTTTCCGCTTCGTGGCCCCGGAAAACACCTAGTCTTTAAGCTTTGCGGGAATGCCGCCTCCATTGTGGCAAGGGAATCGCCTAGTGACCTTCCGCCTCAACCTCCCCGATTGAGCCAAAGATATCGATCCGTCCTCAGGATGCGCCCACGACCAGCCGTCGTTTCCGTCGCCACCATGCTGGCCATCTCCAGGCGCAACTAAGGAAAGACTGGGGTCGGATCTTGAATCGTGCATATTCTTTATGTTCTGTTTGCATGTGTCTGATCGCCACCGGCTGTGGCCGACCGGCCAGCACCTGTGCGGTGCCTCTCTTCCCCCCGCGAGAGACTTATCTTGAGGTCAGACAAGGGATGAGAGACCATGGCGACCTACCAACAATTCATACGACCGGCGACCACGCGGCGATGCGGCATCATCAAGGCGACGGTCTGGCAGAATCTGAGCGAGAGGGGACCATTCTTCGCAACGACCTTTTCCCGCCCGTTCAAGGATCAGGCTGGTACATGCGCCGGGCACCTGAATCTTTGTAATCACCGAATGGGAAGTCCGTGCTCGCCGCCGTCGCCCTTGTGCTCGTTCCTGATCTCGGGCATCGCCTCATCAACAGCAGTATCTGGCTTCGAGCCGTATTACTTATCGGTGTCAAAAACTCCGGAATGGGTTGATAGGCTTCATGACCTTAGTTGGGGGACTTGTTCAAGGCCCAACTCGGAGATCTTCAGCAGGTGTATCTAAGTTCCCCCGTGGTGTTGTAGTAAGCGATGAGACCCCACAAACCGGAACCGACTCCCTCAACTTGTATACGTGCTATTACTATGGTGAATTCTGTGACAAAACCTTACCGGAATAGAAGGCAAGAAACGGGAACCCATCGAATCGATGAAAGATGCGTACCTCTCAGTATTGCAGCGAATAGTGGGGAAACCCTTGCGATAGCGAGGTCTCCTCAAGACCATCTGGTTGAATAACAATTGGCATTAATCATCTTCGTCGTCTCCCTCATTTCCATTTCCGCGGTTTCCTCCCTTCCCTCTGTTCTTACCGTTTCCCTTGTTGCCTCCATTCTTGTCCTCGTCTCCATTAGTCGCACGATTTACAGTGATGGAGTAGGTCTTCGAACTGCCATTCGGAGCGGTCACAGTGATCGAGACAAAAGTGCTGGTTCCTGCTCCATTGAGCGGAATGGTCGATTGTCCTGTCGAAACTCCTGTCCCGGCGCTCACTGAACCGGATATCACGGCATTCGCGTCGGCCTTCGTAGCCGACACGTTCATGCTTATGACCTCGCTGGCTACACCCGTTGTATAGTCCTCTATGCCCGCCGCAAAGGAAGGCGTGAGTGACCCTGGCGAGACCGTCATGGCTGACAGGTTGTTATTGCTCGAAGACGATGCTCGGTTCACGTTGATACGGTACGTCTTGGAGCTGCCGTTCGAGGCGGTGACAGCGATCAACGCAACAGTCGCGGTCCCTTCCCCGCCGAGTTGTATCGCAGCTTGGCCGGTTGCAGTTCCTGCTCCGGCTGTCACATCCTCGGACATCACGGCATTGGCATCGGCTTTGGTTGCCGAGATAGTTACGCCGGTGACGGCGCTCGCCACATTCACCGTGTAGTTCAGCGTGCTTGGTGCAAACGCAGGAGCCAAGGGGCCTGGAGACACGCTCAAGGCCGACAGATTGTTGTTCCCACCCGGTGCGGCCCGATCGACTTCCACCGTATAGGTCTTCTGAGTTCCGTTCAGTGCCGTTACCACAATAGTAATCAGGGTGCTCAACCCCGCCGCACGCAATGTAATGGGGCGAGCCTGTCCGGAGTTGGTGGGTGTCCCGTTCACCGTCAGCGTGGCAGTCGAGTGTTGCAGTGTAGGCGTCACCGTGACGGTCGTGACACTGGTCACCACACTCACAGCATAGTCCTCCGTACCGGAATTGAAGGCAGGGGATAAGGGACCAGGCGACACCGTCAACGCTGATAGGTTGTGATTCCCAGCAAGGGCGGCTCGAATGACGTTCACAGAATATGTTTTGGAAGGGCCGCTCTGAGGGTCCACGACGATAGTGACAAAGGTGTTCGATCCCGGTCCGTTCAATGTAACGCTGCGAGCCTGCCCTGAGTTCGTGACTTGCCCACTGACGGTCATGGTTGAACCCGTATCTTGCAATGTCGGCGTGATCGTGACGCTGGTCGTACCGCTTTCCACATTGACCGTGTATCCGACTGTACCGGCGCTGAAAGCTGGGGTGAGGGATCCCGGTGAAATAGTCAGGCTCTGCAAGTTGTTATTGTTTGATACCCCGCGGCTCACCGTCACCAGGTAGGCTTTGTCATTTCCGTTCTGTGCCGTCACGATGATTGTGATGTTCGTGCTTTGGCCTGGGCCATTGAGGGTTATGGCACGAGCTTGACCGGAGATCGCGTCTTGTCCATTCACGGTCACCGTCGCGGCAGGATCCGATAGCGCGGGAGTGACGTTGACGCTTGCGACGTTGTTGGCGACAGTGGCGGTATAGACCAGTGTGTTCGCATCGAATGCGGGGGCCAGGGTTCCGGATGACACCGTCAAGCTCTGCAATGAATTAGTTCCAGCTACTCCTGCTCTGACCAGACGGATGGTGTAGGTCCTCGAACTCGTGTCCGATTCTGAAACCACGATAGTGACGATCGTCGTTGACCCTGCCGGCTCTAGGGTAATGGAACGGCTTACCGTCGGCTGGCCGTTGATCGTCACGGTATCACCTGACACGGCCGCTTGAGCGTTGACGAGCACACTCGTGATACTGCTGGTCAGATCAACGCGGTATTGGGTTGTTCCACCGCTAAAGGATGGTTGGAGCGTTCCGGGTGTGATGGTCAGGCTAGACAGCTCCACAGCTGGGTTCACCGACGCACTGTCACTACAGCCTTGGATGCCCAGGCCGAACATGAAAAGCAGCACCGCCAGATACGTTCCAGCAGCGGAGACACGCCTATGTTGAGCACAATACTGCGTGTCAGGATGAAACGGATACGGAGGCGCAGTTCGATGGGGCCGCGTTGTGACGCGTTGCCGAGAGTCTAATATTGGGGTGAAGGGATTCTGCATGTGATCTGCTCACGATTCTGGTGTATTTCGAGCTCGTTCGTTCTCGTCCGAGAGTTCATGATCGTCTTCGCCGTCACCAGGGCGGCCGCCCTGGCGTCACTGGGAGAATGAAAGGTACCCTCGGGATAGCTTCTCGTGGACGGGGATGCGGTGTAGCCAAGCTCGATATTCACAAACCCACGTCCCTTCCTCTTGTTGGTATCGACCTCCACTCACGCTCGTGAATGATTTACTACTGGTACTTATCCACTATGATTCATCAAGTCTCCTGGCAGAAGTACTAGTTTAGAGACCAGTCCCTTGACATTATTGTCAGCTTTACAAGGCCTTGACCAGGGTGGCCCCCCCGGAAAGGCGATGACCACGTCAATCAAGGGATCACTCCTGTGACGTGTGGGAGCATGAGTGGATTGAGTGGAGCTGGCCTTCTCGACCGCCTGCTTCCATACGTAGATGCCAAAATACGCGGTGTCGATCGGCGCGTCAGTGCAAAAAGGTGGTTTCGAATTGCGGCACCTGATCAGTGGACTGGAGCGTTGACGAAAAGGACGAGGGTATTTCCGAGCAGGTCTATGAAGACTTTTTCCCCCGAAATACTCAAGCCATTGAAATTCCCGAATGGCTGCCCTGAATCGGCTAGAAAGCCGCTTGAAGACTCGTTCGCATAGTTGCTTGCCTCATCATCCGCAGCTTCAAATAACGTAAGAGTAGCAAGCGAAGCATTGCTCACGGAGCTGAAGATTTGCCGATTTAATCTTGTTGATGGGAGGCGACGTTGTGCAAACTTGCATCAGCGGATCGCGCTTCTGCCAACAAAGCATGCCCATCGAAAAGATCTCATTCTCGCAATCAAATGGCTGGGCCTGGTTACGACGAATTTGCTGGTACAAAGCCTAAAGAGAACGCCGACATGTGGTGATGGCAACCTTGATCGATCCAATTCAACAGAAGGCTGCCACAGCATCAGGGGGATCAGGAAACTGATTCATGAGTGCGAAGGATCTTTGACGCAACCTAGGGGGAATGGCTAGCACAATCTGGGGGAATGCCCAGCTACTGGCTTTCTGATAAAGATGTATTTAGAGGAAGACGCCTAAGTTTTAACTGGAAAAGATCACGAGACTCATTCAGGTTGGATCAAAGTCATAGGGAGGATGTCAGATGAAGACCGTCTCGATGCTCATTATTCATGTAATATATGTTTCTATTCTCACACTGGTTGGTTGCAGTCATACCATTCCGCCTGATACAGGGAAACCTCAACCGCCGCCGCAGCTGGGGAGTGCACCTCCGGCGCCTCCACCGGTTTCCGCAGACATGCAGCAGACCCACGCGCCTGAATCAACTCTCCCAGTAAGTGTGACAGCAGACCTGTCTCCGCTGGTCCGAATCATCCAAGCTGCGCTTCCTGAACGTTTTACGGAAGAGGATCATCCCCTCGGATATGATTACATGTGGCAATTCGTACGAGAGGGTGAACCGCATGTACAAATACAGGACGGGATCGTGAAGTACCGCACCACCTACAAAGGAGAAATTGAGACACCCGCTCTACGCGCGTGCCGACTTGATCCGCTCTATCCGGTGATCGAAGGCACCGGACGGCTCTCGTTCAAAGAACATGAACAGGGTTTACTCGTCACCCTGATCGATCCCCGAACCACGATCGACCTAAAGCCTGAAAGCGACAGCAGCTGCAACATGTTTAAGATCCCTGTAAAAGATCAGCTTGCTGAAATACTTGATCGAGATTCTCTCACACGACGGTTGAGTCAATCTGTCGATCGAGCTGCCTATATTCTCCCGCTGGACCTTGTATGGGAACGACTGCAACAGCCGGTTTCCGTCGGCCAAGACAACATGCAATATTGCCTCTACGGCCAGGCTCAAGAGTTCATAGTCGGTTCTATGAAAGGCTCGGCGGATCGGACCACTATTACGAGCGTGACTAAACAAACACCCATTGTGCTCAATCAGACTCCTTGCCCACCATTCACAGCCGCGAGTCCTATGAAAATTCATATGGACCGATCCATCGTTTCCACACATGAGGGTCAACCCTATAAAATCCTGCTTACAGTTCCGGTGCCCTACCCCCTACTCAGTCAGCAATTGCAGCAGCGGCTCTTCCATCAAGAAGTTAAACTTCCCAATCTCCTGGGGGATAGCCTATTGATTGAACAAGTAACGGCCTCCGATGGGAATGGTCGGACCCTTCTGGCCATCAACACGAGCGGAAACGTAAATGGCACAGTGTACTACTGGGGTGTGCCTCGCCTCGAACAAGACGGAAACGTCATATCAATGTCGGATATCGAAATGGCTGCCGAATCGAAGACCGCGCTGGACCAGATAAAAACCGGCTATTGGAAGATGGTAGATCTTGAATTGAAGCCTCGTCTGCAGAAAGCGGCCAATATTGATCTCTCGCCACAGATGGGGACCGTGAGGAGCGCGCTCAGTGCTCAGCATAAGAGCGGATGGCTGCAACTCGATCTCCTTGTTGCTCGTCAGCAGGCAGGTCAAGTGATATCGACCCAGGATGCTCTTGTGACCGAGGTTGTTCTTGAAGGGACTGCTAGCGCCACCGGACAATTGCCCCTCGAACAACGATTACAAGGGGCTCAGCCGCAGGCTAGTCCGCCTGATGAGGCAACGTCTGGACCTTTAATCCAGTATTAACTAAAGAAAACCACATACTGTCTCTAACAATCGAGACGGGCGGGCGGGGCGAGCCGACTGGTGCATCTTTAGGAGGTGGGCGGCACGGAAGCATCGATTTGCTCTGCTGTTACACTACACCAAAAGACTGGTCGCGACGCATCAAGCCGACTATTTTATACATGCTAGCACTGTGATGGATTTTGTGACAAAACTCTGCAGGAATGGAAGGAAAGAGACGGGAACACATAGAATCATCAGAATGGGCTAATCTCTCAATATTGCGGCGAATAGGGGGAAACCCTTGCGATAGCGAGCCTTCCTAAAAACCAGCCATATGAACTTTTAAGGCAAGGGCCCTGGGTTCGAGTTCCGGCTGGCTCACAACTCTCTCAACCCCTCCGCTTCTCGGTCCGCTGGTTTCTATCCTCGCCCAGGCGGCCCTAGTGTTCTGCCCAGTAGACCGATGGAACGTATCCTACTATATCCTACGTATGTGAGAAGCTACCTGGATACCGGTAACACATGTTAAACGGCTCAGTACGGCTTGTCAGCGAAAACGGATCTTTAGTGCCAATATGGAAATGTAATGATGCCCTTCGGCTTCGAGGACATGACAAAGGAACGGTCATCAACACGGCCACGAAGGGTGAGAAACTGCGAGCGGAGGGGATCACCATGCCTACCAGCGGGCTTCGCGGGATTCACAATATCCCGTTAGGGTCTCATCTCTGCACCTTTTACCGACAACCCAAAGAATTTCTCCGAATGAGCACCTCCTTTCTCAAGGCAGGCTTGAGCAACCATGAGGCATGCGTCTGGATTCTTCCGTCCTCGGTCACACTCCAATCAGCTGTTCATGAGCTCTCGCAGCACGGCGTGGACGGTGCAGCACTGCAAGCCACGAAGCAGCTTCAGATCTTGTCGGCACACGACTACTATTTTTCCACAAGCATATTTGATGTCGACGCTGCCTTGAATCGGCTAGTGTCTTTATTCGCCATGGCCCGCCAACTGGGCTACAGGAGCGTCCGTGGTGTGAGCGGTCCCGGGCCGTTTCTCTCCGAGGGACGTCGCCGAGCCTTTATGCGCTATGAACAACAAGTGACGGAGGTCATCGCCAGACATGCGGGCATAGGATTATGTTGCTATCTTTCGCCCCAATGTTTATCGGCCACCGAGATGTTCGACATCATGAGCACGCACTCGAAAGCGTTACTTCGAACACACGACGGCTGGGCCACTGTCTAAGTGAGCATGCGACTCAGGCCACCGTCCTACGTGCGCAGGGCCACAATGCGGATGAAGTGGTTTGAAGATAGATAAGGATACCGCACAGCGGAGCCCATTATAGTTGCGACGGTTCTACCTATTTTTTGAAGGTACGCGCATTACTTCTTTCCTATGACTGCTCCTAGCAGAGCAACCTTTTCTCGCCCGTTCAAAGCTCAATCCGGCACATATGGTGCGACGGTCCTCATTCGGTCTCAATGACCTCGAGGCGCTCATGCGTGTCGCCTTTGATGCTAAGGAGTGGATTCCGTTCACAGGCTGAAGCGCTGAGCTGCTTCATTGGGATGCCTCCGGCCCGCTGGGGGGGGCCTCATCCTGAACGCCAAGACATCAGGCGAATAGCGTGCAATTGGAAGATGGAGATAGTCGTCGGCTACGGCTTGCCCGGGCCGATCCAATGCAATTTCACCGTTGGCGTGATACCGGCGGAGCACCCGCAGCACCTCCAGATCAAGTCGGTGTGGGGCATGCAGAGATTCCCCTCGACTGAAAGACGACCGTACACGGAGGGAGCGACCGGAGCTCATTCAAGGTGAATCGGATTAGATTCAGGGTGAATCTTTTTGGGTTCACCATCCTCCCCTTCTCTTAAATCCGTCCACAGCAGCCCCGCCCGATCAAGAAATCGGCAACCGCTCGCATACCCTACGTATTTACATCAGATATGAACGCATCTGGCTAGTGCTGCACGAGTGGCCTGGACTTTGCTAGATCCACTTGGACATAGACCGATGATGTCGAGGAAGGAAGTTATGGGAGTTCACTGGCCCCCCCATGACACAGCAGCATCTGACTTGTATCAGGTGGTGAACGAACTACAGGTAAGCATCAAACAAGGCTCTCTCTGAGGCTACAAACCTTAACAAGGAGGCATTGTAATGGGTTATCCTAGGTGTCACCCGTACATATGTCCGCGTTTTGCTTATCCGATCATCGGCTCTTTTTCATTAGAAAACGGCCTGGCACGCATAACTCCTGACCCGCCAACTCCAACACCGTTGTTACTTCAAGTAGACGCTCGTGTGACACAAGCGTTCGAGAGTCTCATAAACGAAAATGGATCACATGCATCAGCTGTAGTCCCCAACTATGGCATGGCCATTGTTGAGGGCAGAGAGGGAGGGCTAGAAAAGGCAATAGTAATAGCCTTCCTCCCGTTTACGGCTCCTGACGACAATACAAAGCGAATGACTCCGTCCCAAGCACTA
The DNA here is from genome assembly GCA_041743145.1 of Nitrospira sp. GTDB lineage: Bacteria > Nitrospirota > Nitrospiria > Nitrospirales > Nitrospiraceae > Nitrospira_D. The sequence goes on from JBGTNJ010000077.1 coordinate 124,865, forward strand.
GACCTCTACAGAGCGCTGTTCGAAAACCGAAACAACTCCGATCCAAACATCTACGAGACATTGATCAAGCAGTACTGCAATAGATGAAATAAGACTGCAACCGAGTAAATAGATGGTCGGGCGAGTAGTGCGAGTTTCAATCACTCGCAGGAGCTTTATGGCTCTGGAAAGTCAGGGACCTGATCGGGCGAATGTACCGACAATGATTCGACCGGTGAGAACTGCGTGGATCATATGTGCTGCATTCTGCACGACAATGCTTCACATTTCTGCTGGACTCGCTCAACCTCCAGCTCCCATCACGTCCTCTGGACTCGGCACGCAAGTTACCCTCTCGCCCACTCAGCCTTCTGGAAAGGTGCAATACGACATCACTGGAGGAACCAGAGCCGGAACAAACTTGTTTCATAGTTTCGGCGACTTTAATGTTCCAAATAACAATATCGCGAACTTTCTGAATGACGCGGGCTTGGCTACCGCCAATATTCTGGGTCGTGTCACTGGCGAAAATCTCTCAAATGTGTTCGGCACGATTCAAACCACTGGGTTCGGAAGCGCCAATCTCTTTCTGATGAATCCATCGGGCATAATCTTTGGCCCCAATGCATCGCTCAACGTGGGAGGATCGGTGACCTTTACGACGGCCGACTATCTGCGTTTTGCGGACAATGGGCGATTCAATGCAATTCCGAACGCTACTACTGACGCACTGCTTTCGACTGCGCCTGTTGCTGCCTATGGTTTCTTGGGCTCGAATCCCGGGACCATCACCGTTCAGGGCAGCCACCTCTCAGTGAAAGACGAAACTGGCATTTCGCTTGTAGGTGGCAATATCACGGTTCAGTCCAGCACGCTCGATAACGGTACCGTCCAGCCAGCCCGCATCTCAGCACCGGGGGGACAGATCAACCTGGCCAGCGCGGCCTCGGGAGGCGAAATCGAAGCACAAACCTTAGCCTACGGGCAGAATATCAACGGTGAATCCTTTGGAGAGTTCGGCACCCTTCATGTTTCGGAAACATCTGTCATAGACGCAAGCGGCAATGGCGGCGGGACGGTTATCATTCGAGGCGGTCGTTTTCTCATGGATGACTCGCGGATTATGGCCAACACGACTGGTCCGGCCACAGGCCAACTTGGGGGGCCGACAGGAAAGGGTATCGACATCCAAATCGCTCAAGATCTGACGGTTCAAAACAAAGCGGCACTTATCACAAACGTGGGACCTAGCGTTGTGGTCGGATCAGGTGGCATCCGCATTAGTGCCGACCAGATAACAATTCGAGGAGTCCCTGCCTCTAAAGAGAATTTCTTTAACAAGCCGTTTACCGGCATCCAAAGCGATACCCAGGGGGCCGGCAATGCAGGCGATATTATTCTACGGTCAACAGGGGACATCAAAATTGTCGGTGTAGTAAATCTTGATTCCTTTACATTTGCTAGTGGCGATTCAGCCAATATCGAATTGACGAGCATGCATGGGAACATTCAAATGACCGAAGGAGGTCGAGAGGCCCAAGGGTCGTCCCAAACAATGGATAAGTCTAGTGGAAACGCAGGCACCCTCACTGCATCAGCCCTGGAGGGAGATATCGAGCTGAATGGAGCAAGTCTTTTTACCCTCACGTCCGGAAGCGGCAAAGCGGGGCACGTTACGGTTGAAGCAATAAACCTGCGAATGAAAGCTAGCTTACTCTCTAGCTTCAGTAGCGGTCCAGGGGAAGATCAACCGGGCGATGTTAGGGTAATCCTCACGGGGAATCTGGAAATGACTTCAGATCCCTCCCTGGTGCTTCCCTTTCGAAGCCCTCCGGACTCGGTCATTGTCACTGCCTCAATTAATAAAGCTCCCGCTGCCGACATCACAATCGAGGCGAAAGACATTGTTTTGACTCAAGCAAGTTCCATCAGCAGCGACTCGTTTGCATCTGGGCCTGCCGGTAATCTGAAGATTGTCACGGACACGCTTCGAATAACCGACGGGGCCCAGTTCTCAAGCGGAAGCAGGAAGGCTCCAAATCGTGGCAGTCTTCCCCAGAATGTTGTCCCGGTTGGCCCGGGGGGAGATATTACGATTGAAGCGCTAGGTCCTGCCGGGTCTGTGTTGGTGGATGGAGTTGGAAGCGGAATCTTCACCGACGCACAGGTCGCTGGCGTAGCTGGCACAATCGATCTGTCTGCAAGAACCCTCGCGATTCAGAATGGCGGAGCCATTTCGGCCGAAACAACAGGAACTGATCCGCGCGCCACCGGAGGCTCGATCATCGTAAGTGCGATAGATCAGGTGAAGATGACCGGTGGTGCCTCAATTACGGCCAGCAGCACAGGACCAGCAAACGCAGGCAGTATAAAGATCAATGCCGGCCAGGAACTCGACGTACGAAACAGCTCCATTACGACGGAGGCTAGTCAGGCAAAGGCTGGAAACATCGAAATCCGGGCGATCGATCTTGTGAGATTAGTGAACGGCGAGATCAGCACATCGGTGCACAGCGGCGCTGGGAGCGGCGGCAATATCACGATCGATCCGAATGCTGTCATTTTGCAGAACAACAGCACAATTTTTGCCCAGGCAATGCAGGGCAGAGGCGGAAATATCATGATTACGACACCGCTGTTTTTAGCGGACTCAACGAGTCTCGTCAATGCGGATTCTCGGTTCGGGTTGAGCGGCACGGTGACGATTCAATCGCCCACGTCCAATTTGAGCGGTACAGTGAAACAGCTCACGTCGAAACCGAGCGAAACACAAGCGCTGTTGCAAAACCGTTGTGCCGCGCTGGCCGGTGGTGAGCAGAGCACCTTCATTGTTGCCGGACGCGATACGCTTCCCTCTCAACCAGGCGCATGGCTCAGTAGCCCTATTTCGATGGATCACTGGATCAAAGAGGATTCGGAACATACCGCTCGTCTGATGGTGAACAACATCGGGATGAATGAGATTCCTGCCGGCGTTCACCTTGCTGGACCGGATGTGCTGTCGCTTCGCCGCCTGACCCCGCCGGGATTCCTGGTTCGGACATTGGCGATTGGACCCACAGGCTGTCCCTCATGACACTCGGGGCAGATGGTCCGGCGCGACAAGACCGGCGCCGGTTCATCCCCCGCATTTTTTTCTCCTGTGGTCTCACTATGACAATTCTCTCGGCATCCTCACCCCTTTTGGCGCAAGTTGCTCCCCCGATCTTCGATCCGACACTCCGATCCGGCGAACCCCCTCCCCCGCTGAAGAAAGAATTCAAGCCGCCTGTCCCTGAGCCAAGCCCCACACTTCCCCCTGTGCCGGCACCGCCGGAGAGCGACGTTCGGAAAGAGCTCGGACAAATACGAGTTTTTGTGAAGGCGATTCGGGTCACCGGGAATACCGTCTTCCCTGAGGCAGAGATTCACACAGTCACGAACCCTTATGTAAACCGCAGCGTGACCACTGAGGATATAGAACGGCTCCGCCTTGCCCTTACACTCCTCTACATCAACAATGGATACATCACCTCCGGCGCCGTCATTCCCGATCAGGATGTGGAAGATGGCGTGATCCAGATCCAGATCATTGAGGGGGCCCTCTCACGAATCGACGTGGAGGGAACCAATTGGTTTCGGCGCGGCTACTTGAGCGACCGCGTGGCTCTTGGCGCACGTCCGCCCCTCAAGCTCGAACCGATCCAAGAACGGTTACAATTGCTGCAGCGGGATCCCCGCATCGAACGGATCAATGCCGAACTCCGACCCGGCGACGAGCGCGGCGAAAGCATCTTGAACGTGAAGGTCAGAGAGTACAGTCCCTGGAAGATGTGGCTGGACTTCAACAATTACCAAACCCCAATCGTCGGAGCCGAGCGAGGGCTGATGACTCTCGCCCATCAAAATGTGACCGGTCATGGAGATCCTCTCAGCGTCACGTATGGAGGTTCGCGCGGTGTCCACCCGATCATCGATGTCGCGTATACTCTCCCACTCAACCGCTACGACACGACCTTCACGGTGTCCTATCGCCGGAACGAATTTCTCGTCGTCGCCGACCAGTTTCGCGTACTGGACTTGAACTCGGAATCGGAGATCTTCGGCTTCACGCTCCGACAGCCGGTCTATCGAAGTCTGACCGATGAACTGGCCGTGGCGATTACCGGCGAACACCTCTACAACAAGATCACCTCGGCCTTTGACTTGCCGGGCCAACCGTTTATTTTTATTCCTGGGTCAACTGAGACCGGCGTGAACAAGGTCAGCGCGCTCCGGTTTGTCCAGGAGTACCAGCACCGGACCCCGTCGGCGGTGATCGCGTTACGTTCCCGCGTTAGTGTGGGAGTCGATGTGCTCGGCGCTACGATCAACTCGCCGGACGCGACCACGGCCGGTGGTGAGCCGCTCCCGAGCGGACAGTTTGTCTCTTGGTTGGCACAAGTGCAGGCCGTAAAGCGGTTGGAGTATTTCGGTGGTTGGCAGATCCTGGGACGGCTGGATCTTCAGCTGAGTAACAACCGATTGTTTCCGCTTGAGCAAATTCCGGTAGGCGGGCGGTTCAGCGTGCGCGGCTATCGAGAAAATACGCTGGTACGGGACAATGCGTTCCTCGCCTCCTTTGAAAGCCGGATTCCCCTGCTCAAGTTTGCCAGTGGCGAAGATATGCTTCAATTTGCCCAATTCGTCGATGTCGGACGAAGCTGGGTATCGCGCGGCCGAACACCGACCCCCGAGACGCTCGCCAGCGTCGGTCTCGGCATCCGCTGGAACGTGCTGCCTCGAGATCGAGCCAGGTTTGAACTGTATTGGGGTGTACCGCTCAACCATGTACCCCATCCTTCCGGCAACTTGCAGGACTACGGAATTCACCTTCAGGCAGTGGTCCAAGCCTTTTAATGACGAGAGGCTCCATGCCGGCACGCAAGCGACCATTCATTCTTTTTATCAACCACGGGATCCGCTCCCTCCTGTTGGTGACGCTATTGCTCTTCACCCCCTCACCATCAGCATCCCATGACACCTCCACTCCCGCCGGCTCGGCGATGAAGGAAGGAGGCCTAGCTTTTCAACGTGGCGCCTTTGGTCAGGCCCTGTCCCATTGGAAACAGGCCGCTGAACTCTACAAAGGTGCCGGAAACGCCCCGGCGCAGTTCGAGGCACTCGTCCTCTCCACTCAGGCGTCGATGGGCTTGGGACAATCCAAACAAGCACTCCAGTCGCTGGAACTGGCGCTGGCCCTTGCTCAGAAGGGCGGTGACCCTCTTCCCGAAATCTCCGCCCTCGGGCATCTCGGACGGACCTACATGACGCTCGGGCAAGTGACCGAAGCCTCGGAATATCTCCACCAAGCGTCAACGTTGGCCAAGCAGCAAAATTCCTCACTGCTCATGGCGACGACACTGAACGATCTCGGAGTCCTGTTCGCATTGAAGCAGCAAGACAGGGAGGCGTTGGACGCCTTTCAGGAAAGCATGGATTACTCACAGCAGGCCAAGTTGCCACTGCTCGCTGCCACGGCCCGCACCAATGCCGCCCGGACCCTCCTTCGACTCGGCCAACCGGCCAACAGCCGCGCAGCCCTTGATGCAGCCCTCGACCACATAAAGGACCTTGCGCCATCCCGCGAGAGATCACTGGCCCTGATCAGCATCGCTCTGTCCTACCAGCGTCTGCTCCCTCACCTGCCGCAGGTGCGCGACCCGCTCTTGTTGCGAACCGCGGGCGTGCTCCAGGAAGCGGCCACGGCCGCCGAGCAGCAGGGCGACAGAAGGACCCTGTCCTATGCCCTTGGGTATCTCGGACATCTCTACGAGACCGAATCTCGTTTGGACGAAGCGCTGCAGCTCACCAGGCGAGCGCTCTTCGCCGCGCAATCGGTAGATGCACCGGAATCGCTCTATCGTTGGCAATGGCAATTGGGCCGCCAGCTGGCGGCGACTGGACAGTTGGACAACGCCATTGCCTCCTACCGACAGGCGGCTTCCACGGTTCAACCGATTCGCGTTGAGGTCGCACAAGCCTCTTCCGAAGGTCAGATTGCCGGCCAGGAAACCATGAAACCGATGTTCTTTGAGCTGTCCGACCTCTTGCTTCAGCGAGCTTCGCTTACGGAGGACGGCAATATAGCCGAAAGGTATCTGCTCGCAGCTCGCGATGCAATCGAGGCTTACAAGACGGCTGAGCTGCGGGACTATTTCAAGGACGACTGTGTCGACGCAGTCCGTTCCAGGTTAACCACGTTCGATCAGTTGTCGCCGGACACTGCCGTCATCTACCCCATCATGTTTAGTTCTCGGCTGGAGCTGCTCATAAGCCTGCCGACCGGACTGAAGCGCATCTCCGTCCCCGTCTCTGCCAATCGGCTAACCCAGGAAATTCGGGCATTTCGCCGCGTAGTGGAAAAGCGCACCACTCGAGAGTACCTACCCCACGCACAACAGTTGTATGACTGGCTCATACGACCGTTGGAACCGGACCTCCTGCAGCCACATATCACGACTTTAGTCTTTGTGCCGGACAGCGCCTTGCGTACGATTCCCCTGGCGGCGCTGCATGACGGGTCATCGTTTCTAATCAACAAGTTTGCGCTCGCTATGACTCCCGGTATTACCTTGACCGACCCACGACCGCTGAACCGCGACAAGCTTCGATTCCTCGCCGCCGGTCTCACAACATCCGTGCAAGGGTTTCCTCCCCTTCCCTATGTCGCGGAAGAGGTCGCATCGATCGAGCAGCTGTACAAGAGCGATCAACTCATCAACAACGATTTTCAGACTCCCAGGCTGGAACGGGAATTGCGGGATGGACGGTATAGCGTATTGCATATCGCGACACACGGCAAGTTTTCGACGGAGGTGACAGATTCGTTTCTCCTCACATTCGATGGAAAATTGACGATGCAGACGCTCGATCAACTCGTCGGCCTCTTTCGATTCCGGCAAGAGCCGCTCGAACTCTTGACCTTAAGCGCCTGCCAAACGGGGGTCGGGGACGATCGCGCTGCGCTAGGCTTGGCCGGTGTCGCTTTGAAAGCGGGAGCCCGGAGCGCCTTGGCCACCCTCTGGTTCATCAACGATGAAGCGTCCGCAACGTTGATTTCTGAATTTTACCGGCAGCTTCGCAATCCCTCCCTGTCGAAAGCCGGCGCGCTCCAGCGCGCCCAGCTAAAGCTGTTGAGCGACCGTATTTACGAACATCCGGCGTACTGGTCGGCATTTCTGTTGCTGAACAACTGGCTGTGAAAGGAGACCCGCCGTGAAGCGTATACTGGCCATAGGGTTGAGTCTTCTCGTGACAATTGCGAGCGCGCAGATCCTTGCCGCCTCGGATACGCCAACAGCGGCGAAGGTCGAACACGATGACCCGCAGCTTCCCGTCTACACACCGCCCAAGAAACTGACCCCTCGCGCGCGAGTCGGAGGCACGTTGCGGGGAAGCGAGAGCAATGAACCGGAAATCGTTGCCTTGGTCCCGGACCATGTGGGCTTAACCGTGAAGCAAACACCGACGCTGAATTGGTATCTCTCGAAGCCGACGACCTATCCTCTTCGCTTTACACTCAACGACACCCAAAAAGTTGCCCCACTCTATGAAGGTCCCCTCCCCACCCCGATGGAGCCAGGGGTCCAATCCGTTGATCTCAAAGCCCTAGGACTCAGGCTTGAACCGAACGTCCAGTTCCGCTGGTTCGTGTCGGCCAGGCGCAACGCAGACTCCTACTCCGAAGATATCGTTGCCGGAGGGATGATCGAACGATGCGACTTCAGCGAATGCTTGACAGTCACCTCGGTGAACCTGACCTGTGACCGTGAAAGCGTGCGCACGAATGCCCTCATCGGGTTCTGGTACGATGCGATGGGCTGTGTCTGTTCGTTGATCGAGAAAGAACCCAAGGACTCGTCACTTCGGAGGCTGCGCGCTGCCCTCCTAAGGCAGGTTGGACTCAACGGGGTGGCAGATTGGGATCTACGTTCGATTCAGAATAATGCCAAATAGCCGATTGCAAGCCTTCAACGTGCCTAGCCGACTGAATCTATTATGATTCAGTTCGAATCTTTTTTGATTCACCCCATTCCTCAGTCCCTTCGTCGAAGCTTCATCTAGCAGGATGCGGGAAAAGACCGCCAGCGTCGTTTTCGCATCGCTCAGAGGCTCAACGTACCAAAGCGTACGCCCTCGCCTCTTCGCTCGCTGCGGCCTTGCTGGACAACATTTTTGCGCATCCTGCGTGGCTGTTCAGCGTCGTCTCAAACCTCGATATCCGTAACGGCTACAGAGGACAGAATGAGTTTTCCCACAGCCTGCGAATATCAAGATTCACTGTGTTCTGCATGAATACTGACCTCACTACATCTGTTGTCGATGGCACGCGGCTTGCCATATGAAAAACAGAACACACGTGGAGAGGCGCGTCTCGCCTCGCCGGGGTTGGGAGAGTGAGAATGGTACGATGTCGGCAAATCCTCTCTCCTACTCGCCTTGCCCTCGTCGCCATCGCCTTGTTGGTTTTGTTCCCCGTCGCTGCCCGGACAGCAGAACAGAAGAGCGAATTGGGCGCGCCGCCTCCTCTAGGGATTCCTGACGAACTCCAACTGCTCAAAGAAGAAGAAACGGTCAGTATCGCCTCTCGCTACGAGCAGCCGATCTCTCAAGCGCCGTCGAACGTGTACGTGATCACCGACGAGGACATCCGCCATTCCGGCGCGACAGATCTGCCGACGGTGCTCCGCCGCATTCCGGGTCTGGACGTCATGCAGGTGACAGGCGCGGACTTCAACGTGAGCGTGCGGGGAGACAATCAGTTAAGCGCCAACAAGTTGTTGGTGATGGTCGATGGGCGCTCAATCTATGTTGATGTGCAAGGAAGCGTGTTCTGGAAGGCCATCCCTGTCACCTTGCCGGAGATCAAACGCATCGAGGTCCAGAAGGGTCCGGCCTCCGTCCTCTATGGCTTCAATGCCTTCGACGGCATCATCAACATCATTACGAAGTCGCCGGAGGAGATGAAGGGGGCGACGCTTCAGTTCGGGGGCGGGACCTATGGCACGATCAGCAGCGCCGCTGTGTATGCCAATAGATATAAGAAATTCGGCTATCGCCTCTCCTACGGCCATGATCAAAACCAGCAATGGCGGAACGGCAGTGCCCTGGCCTATCGCGATAACAAGTTCAATGTCCAGACGGAATATGCCCTAGGAAGTGACTCCAAGCTTTCGTTCTCAGGCGGCCTCGTTGATGTGAATCACTTCGATGGCCTCGTCAGCGATGTTGTCGTCCAAACTGGAGTGCCGGGTTTTGGTTATGCCCATGCGGCCTATGAACGCCCCAACTTTTTTATTCGGGCATTTTGGAACGGCTATGACATTGATGGTCCCGTCACGACGAATCCCCTGATCGCCCCGTTCCTACGCATCGCCGACCGAAGCTTCAGTTCTGATCAGAGATTGAGAGGCAACACGTATAACATCGAGGCGCAGCAGATGTTCGAGTTGGGAGCCACCACTCGCCTCACTGCTGGGATCAACTACCGGCATAACACCCTGTCTCTTAACTTAAATGATCGATTTCGTACAGAGGACCGGCTGGGGTTATACCTACAGGGTGAATGGAAACCCTCACAGATGTTCCAGGCAGTCGGCGGCGTGCGATACGACCTGGATACCTTTATCAATCCAACCATCAGCCCACGAGGTTCGCTCATTCTCACGCCTCTGCCTGATCACACCATCCGTGCGACCGTGGCCGTAGGATACCGGCCCCCAACGCTGAATGAGACGTATTCTGAGGCTAACGGTATCATCACCTTGCCTCTGCCCAACTCCTCGCCTGTAGTGATCAACTCGCGCGGGAGCGGTGCTTTCCAACCGGAGCAAATTATTTCTTATGAACTGGAGTATCAAGGTTGGTACATACAACACCGGCTCAGGGCTCGCGCCGCGCTCTTTTATAACCATCTCTCCGATCTCATCACCAGGACAGAAGGATTAAACCTTCAAACGGGAGTCGCAGACATCTATGGGGGCGAGGCCGGCATGGAATTCCTCGCGACGAAGTGGCTGAGCGGATTCGGCAACTTTGCCTATCAGGAGATCGGCCAGACGCTTACGGGAACTGCCCAGCGCGGCGGGCCTCGGTTCAAGTACAACGCCGGCCTGCGAGCCCAATGGGAGAACGGACTCAGCGGCGAGATCGCCTATCATTATGTCGGCGCGGCCACGTACCAGCTTTCTCGCGCCTTCTCGTTGTTTTCTCCCTTTGGCGTGGTCCCGCCCGACCCATATGTCGGAAGTTACGAACTCCTGAACCTGCGAGGCGCTTATCGCTTCTGGCAACAACAGGCTGCAGCGGGATATCTACGGGAGGCCGAAGTAGCGGTTTCCGCCTTTAATTCACTGAACGACAAACACAAAGAGCATCCGTTAGGCGACTTGATCGGCAGCCGGGTGATGGGCTGGTTAACAGTACGGTTTTAGCTGTATTCCTGGAGAGTGGGAACGTGGCACTTGCCTTCAGAGGCCGAAGCAAGGGAAACCGGCGCTCGCTGCATGCCTGGCTGGTGTCTTTTGCGCTCATCGTCGTTTCTTGCCCTGTCCCGGCCCAGGCACATGCCGCGGGTGTGGAGATTGCCATCCTGAGATCGTCCGATCTGAAAGCCTATAATGATGCCATCGAAGGATTCAAAACGACGGCGCCGGCCGGAGCAACCTACACCGAATACGACCTGCGAGGCGATCTCGAACGGGGAAAGCAACTCGCCAGAAAAATCCGCGCGTCGGATTCTGCGCTCGTGGTCGCGGTCGGCCTCAAGGCGGCGCTGGCGGCCAAGCTGGAGATCGTGGATATCCCGGTGCTGTATATGATGATTCTCGACCCCTTGAAACATCGTCTCATCGCTGACAATATGACCGGGGTCCTGCTGGACATTCCGATGGACCGTCAGTTCAAGATCATGCGTACGTTCCTGCCCACCCTGCGCCGGATCGGCATGCTGTACGATCCCGACAAGACTGCGCCCAAGTTGAAAGAGGCGGACTCTCGAGCCCCCGCCCAGGCGTTTCAATTGCGGGGTTTTCCGGTCGAGAGCGAGAAGGAGGTTCCGCAGCAACTACGGGCGCTGTTGTCCGAATCGGAAGCCTTATGGCTCGTTCCGGACTCGACCGTGCTGACCGACGAATCGATCCGCTTTATCCTCGAATCGGCGCTGGCTAAACAGGTTCCCGTTGTCGGCTTTTCATCCGAGTTGACGCGCCTTGGCGCGCTGCTCAGCCTGTCGCTCGACTACGGCGAAGTCGGCCGTGAGGCCGGCCTGCTCGCCAAACGTATTGTGAACGGCGAACAACAGCTGCCGCTCAAGCCGGTCTCAGTCCAGCGGATCAAGATCGCGGTGAATCAGAAGACGGCGCGGTATTTGGGCATCACGATTCCCAAGGAGCTCGACCGCCTGATCGACGAGACCTATTGAATGGACCAGCCCATGAGCAGCACAACGCCTCAGGAAGGCCGGTCTCCTGATTCAAGACCGACAGGCCGCTTCTTCGGCCTCCGCATAAAATTCGTGCTGTTTTTCAGCCTTATTCTCATCATGACCTGTTCGTCTTTGAGTTGGTATTTCATTGAGACCAGGCGCAAGGCCATGACGGATCACCTGGAGGAACTCGGAAGCATCCTATTGACCAGTACCGTACGCAACGAACATTTTCGGATCGCCGGGGTCGTCCTCGAAGATCGCGCCACACTCGAGCAATTCATCCAGAGCCTCTTGGCAATCGACCATGTCGTCTATGTCATGATCTCAGCCTCCGACGGCCGGATCCTGGACCGACAAAGCAAACGAATGAGGAGGACTGCGAGTGGATCACATCCGATAATGGAACAGCCGCTCTATCCGGACGACAAAATCTCGGAATCGCTGCTCCAGGCTCCGCTGACTGCTCCACTCATAACCAAGCTCGATTTCTCCTCGAAGCATACTCTGGTTGCTCAAGATACATCCTCAGACTGGCTGCTTCCCTTTCTCCTCCGACAAGAAGCCCTGTACGACTTTGCCATGCCTGTCCTTCGGGAATCCTCGGTTGAAGCCGTCCTGCCCCGGCGCTCAGTCGAATTGGAAGAGAAACACTTCCCTCTGCCGATGAAAAGTTCGCCGGTGGTCGGCCTCGTACGCATCGGGATCACCGACGCCTCGGCGAAACAAACGCTCCTAGTCAATGTCCGCCATGTGTCGATCCTCACCCTGCTCATCATCACGGCAGGCATCATCGGCGCTCAGCTGCTCACATCGCGTATCACGACGCCGCTGCGGAAGCTGGCCGGCGCCGCTCGGCAACTCGCCGAAGGAAACGATCCACAGGTGCCGCTCGTCTCTTCCACCACCGACGAAGTCGGTGAGTTGACGCGGATGTTCAACGTGATGACTCAGGCTCTGCATGATCGAAATCAAGCCATCACCACGAACCTTGACACCATCAAGCGGCAGGTCAGGCAATTGACCACGGTGCATCAGGCCAGCAGTGCAATTGCGAGCGCCAACATGCTCGACATGAACCAACTGCTCGACACGGTGCTCAAGTTAATCGTCGATAATCTTGGCTTTTCCAGAATGGGAGTATTCATTCACCATCCGGAGCGGAACTGCGTCTCGGTCGCCCAGATCCTCGGAGTTCCGCCGGAGATCGCGGCGGCAGTTCGCCTGCTTGATATACCAGTGGTCAACGACGGCGGCATTACGGCCGATCTCCTTCTTCATGGCAAACCCTTGCTGATCCATGACGTCGAAACCATCACTCAACGCCTCCATCCACCGATACTTGAACTGCTACGCCGCTCCGGAGTGCGCTCATTCATCGGTGTGCCGCTTCAGAGTCATACCAAGATCCTCGGCTACCTCGCCGGTGACCGAGGTTCGCGCCCGTGTGCCGAAGAGGATCTCCACATCCTCTTAACGATCGCCGGGCATGTGGCCGCCGCCGTCGATAATGCCAAGGCCTACGCTGATCTGGCCGAATTGACCCAGCATCTTGAAGAGCGCATCGAGCAACGGACGGAAGAGCTGTCCCGCGCCAACGTACAACTGCAGGAGCATGATCGGCGTCGATCGACGTTTCTTTCTGTCGTCTCACATGAGTTGCGCACCCCCATGACGTCGATTCGAAGCTTTGCCGAAAACATGCTCGACGGTGTCACCGGTCCGTTGACCGAACTACAGCATACGTATCTCACCCGCATTCAACATAACGTCTCCCGACTGGGCCGAATCATCGCTCAGTTGCTCGACTGGTCACGCCTTGATACCAAGAAAGTCGAGCTGCGCTTAGAAGGTGTCTGTATTAGGGAAATTGCAACGATTGTTGCCGACAGTTTGCGGATGGTTGCGTCGGAAAAGAGTGTCTCGCTCGCCGTCGCCGAGATCGAGTCGCTTCCATCCGTGCAGGGCGACCGCGACAAGTTGGAGCAAATTCTCTGGAATCTCATCGGGAATGCGATCAAATTCACACCGCCAGGTGGCCATGTCGCTGTGACGTTTAGCGTCTCGTCTCCTGGCTTGGTACAAACGTGCGTGTCCGATGCCGGCTGTGGGATCGATACTGCTCATCTGCCGAACATTTTCGAGGAGTTCTCCAAAGTGCCGTCGGCGATGCCTACTTTGCAAGGGGCCCAACTCGGCCTCTTCATCACCAAGACACTTGTGGCCATGCACCATGGCCGAATCTGGGTGGAGAGCCGGCCTGAGGCCGGCTCTCGCTTTTATTTTACATTGCCAACGGTTGAAACAATGGCTGAACCGAACAAGACAGCATGATGACGAGAGTGGGTGTTTTTCTAGAAAGGGGTGACCTCCCATGCGCGCCAAAATCCTGATTGTCGACGACGATTGCGATATTCTCATGAGCTTGGAGAACCGAGTGACCTGGATGGGGCATGAGCCGCTGACCGCGACGGACGGGAAAGAAGCGCTCCGTCTCATCCAGGAAGAACAGCCTGATCTTGTTCTGCTGGACCTGGAACTTCCCCTACTTTCAGGACTTGACGTATTAAAGCAGGTGAGTGAGACATCCGCTCGCCCTGACACACCGGACCAAAACGCAGCCCAGAGTTCTGCGACCTATACAACCCCCCTCATCGTGATACTGACGGCCTATGGGACAATCGAACGCGCAGTACAAGCCATGCAACTCGGCGCCTTCGATTTTGTCCCTAAACCGTTTACCTCCGACCATTTGACCGTCGTGATCAAGAAGGCCCTGGAGACCGTGAGCCTTCACCGTCAGGTTGCCACGCTCCGCAAAGAGGTCGATGATCAGTTCGAACCTGCTATCACGAACAACAAGCAGATGGATGCACAACTCGCCATGGCCAAACAAGCGGCGGCGTCTGCCGCCACCGTCTTGTTGCTTGGCGAAACCGGGACCGGTAAGGAAGTGGTTGCACGGGCTATTCATCGATGGAGCCCTCGTTCAGCTCGGCCTTTCATCGCCGTCAATTGCGCGGCCTTTCCGGAGAATCTCCTGGAGAACGAGCTGTTTGGTCACGAAAAAGGCGCGTTCACCGGAGCGATCAAGCGGGAGCCCGGCAAAATTGAGGTGGCCGAGGGAGGCACGTTATTTTTGGACGAAATCGGAGATATGCCACTGACCATGCAAAGCCATCTCTTGCGTGTGCTCAACGACCGGACCTTCTATCGGGTCGGGGGAACGCACGAGGTACGAGCCGATGTTCGGTTCATCGCTGCGACCAACAAGGATCTCCAACAGGCGATTCGTCAGGGCACATTTCGCGAGGATCTGTATTTCCGCCTTGCGGTGATTACCGTTAAGCTGCCACCTCTGCGCGACCGACTGGACGACCTGACTGCCCTCGCAGAGCACTTTCTCACCCAACCAGGGAAACTTGGACTGAACAAACGCTGCGTCCTCAGTGACTCTGCACTGGACGCGCTGCAAGCGTATACATGGCCGGGCAATGTCCGTGAGCTGGAGAACGTGCTCACCCGCGCCCTGGTCTTGTGTCCCGGCGACACGATCAGACCCGAGCACCTCTCACTCACGCCTTGGACCGCCGCATCCCCGACCAGTCACGAACCCCAGTCGGACCTATTCTTATTCTCTTATCATAAGAGCATGGATGCCTATAGCCAGAAGCTGATCGAGACCGCCTTGCGTCGAAATGCATGGAACCAAACGAAGGCGGCAGCCGAATTGGGCCTGCAACGGACCTACCTGACCAAATTGATCCGGCAGAGGAAGATTTCAGGCAAGTCGCCTACTCCTTCAGACTGAACGAGAGGGCGGCATTCTGAAGTGGTTCTCACCTCTTAGTTCGCCCTTCCAGAACAGCCGCAGATCGACTGACCGTTCCCACTTATCCGCATCCAATTTGATCCGCCTGGAATCCATTCTGATTCACCCTGGAATCCATCCTGATTCAGGGGAAAAGCCATCACACTGTGCGTACATCTGCGTAGGCGCTGAAAATACCACGAGTTAGATTTTGATCGTGTGGGGCATAAGACATGCACAGTGCTTGTCATGAAGAAAGGCTGGAGGATCCTCGATGCAGAGTGGTTTTACCTGGAACTCGGATTTCATCGTCGGATTTCGAGCATACCATTCGTGCTCCACGTGAATGAACCACGATGGAGATACAGACAGAATGGGTACGAATGTGATGAGTGATGAGTTGGCCCTGTTGACGATCTCGGGCACGATAATTTTGCAGTGATGATGTAGACGATGTTTATGCGCACGGCGTGACGCGTGAGAATTAGGTTTGTCGCAATCTTGCACGGCGTAGCCTTGCGACGAACGCTTCATGAAAGGGGGTGAGAGGCGATGATACTGCTGCTGATGTTGTTGAACATTGTAGTGCTGGTGATCGGTGCGCTGTTCCTCATGTATGGGCCGTTTCGGCCTGAGCGCGAGTAATCGTGGTGAGGCGTGCGGCTTTGATCCCTGACCAAAGAGGTTTTCGTCGTGAGGAATGGATCTGGATGCGAGCCGGGATGAGTGGGCTATCCCCTCCGGCTCGCATCGAACGGCTCAAGCACGAATTCGAATCATCCCCGTCCAATTTTGCTAGGGAGTACCGCTTTGCAATCCACCAAGAATAGTCTGTGCCACGCATACACTAATAAATTAAGATCACTCGTGGGTTTATCCCGTCGCCTCAATTTCTAGGCTCCGGGTCGAGCAAGTAACAAGAATGAACTACCACTGGAGGTGTCTATCCGGCGGCGAAAAGAAGAGCGGCTTCGCCGGGTGAGCCGCCGGCACGCGCAAGCGAGGTTTGGTCGGGGCGAGAGGATTTGAACCTCCGACATCCTGCTCCCAAAGCAGGCGCGCTACCGGGCTGCGCTACGCCCCGACTTGTTGAATGCCATCGGGAAATGTACAACCGTTTCTTTGCATAGTTCTGCAAAGGACTCGCGTGACAGCCCTCAGGCGAAAGGACGTTCCTCTAGCCAAGCGCGCATCTGTGCGAAGGCCTTCGCACGGTGACTAATACGATTCTTTTCTTCAATCGTCAACTGAGCCAGCGTCTTATTGAATTCAGGCACGAAAAACACCGAATCATATCCGAAGCCGCGATCACCAATCGGCTGTTCCGTGATGAGTCCTTCTAGACTACCCTGTGTGACATGAACATCGCCACTAGGAAATGCAATCGCGGCAACCGTCAGGAATCTTGCCTTTCGTTTCGCTGACGGAACTCCTGTGAGCTCCCGAAGGAGTTTCCGACAATTATCTTCGTAGGTGGCATGCTCCCCCGCATAACGTGCTGCATAGACACCTGGTCGACCTTGCAGTGCGTCGACTTCCAGTCCTGTATCATCGGCCAGCGCGGGAATTCTCGTGGACCTGGCGATCTCCATCGCTTTTTTTATCGCGTTCGCTTCGCAAGTCGTCCCGTCTTCCTCTACCTCTGGTGTGGTCGGGAAGTCTTCCAATATTCGAATACGTATACCCATTCCTCCGAGCAGAGCCCCAAGCTCTCGCCCCTTATCAGGGTTGCGCGTAGCGAGGACAAGCTCGTTGACCGACTGATCAAGCAAGGGCACCGATCAATTCTTTCTGAATGGCCGTTAACCGTTGGATCGCCTGCCACCCCAACGTCAAAAACTCGTCCATGTCCTGCTTGGCAAAAGGAGTGCGTTCTGCAGTTCCTTGCACTTCAACATACTGACCTCGACCGGTCATCACCAGGTTCATATCGACTTCCGCCATAGAGTCCTCGGTATAGGCCAGATCCACCATCACTTCTCCGCCCACCTTTCCAACGCTAATCGCGGCCAGGTAGTCGGTCAGCGGAATCGTTTTCAATAAATCCTTCTTTTTTAATACGGCACAGGCATCCGCCAATGCAATGAAAGCGCCTGTAATAGATGCCGTTCTCGTCCCACCGTCCGCCTGAATCACGTCACAGTCGACCCAAATAGACCGTTCTCCCAGTTTCGATAAATCCGTAACGGAGCGCAGGGCGCGCCCGACCAGACGTTGGATTTCCAACGTTCTGCCGCCTTGCTTGCCCTTGACGGCCTCTCGAGGGGATCGCTCATGAGTCGCCCGTGGTAACATCGCGTACTCTGCCGTGACCCATCCCGTTCCTTTTCCCTTCAGAAACGGAGGGACTTTCTCCTCAACCGATGCGGTGCAAATGACCTTCGTATCCCCCATTTCGATGAGCACCGCGCCTTCCGCATGTTTGGTAAAATGCCTGGTCACTTTCACGGGACGGACTTGATCCTTTCGGCGCCCATCGAAACGTACTAACCCGGAGATTCCGCTCATGTTCTTTCGCCCCTTCATCAAGAATTAGGATGGGAATTATAGTGAAGGCTTGGAGAAAGCGCAAACTGCCTGTAGAACCATCGCCCTTGATGGGACGTTGAGCTGGAGAGATTCGTTCATCGAGGTAATGTACAAAACCAGCCCGTCGGATTTGGCGAAATCTGTACAATTCCTTGACGGGCCTACGGCACCTGGCATAGTGAAGGAACATAACCCATGTATAACTCGGAACTGCACAAAGCCTTTCCAGATGCGGCAATTCCATCATTGCTCACTTTGAACAACGAATGGTCCAGGAACTGGACAGTTAGCCCACCTAGGTAAGAATCGGTGGCACAAACACTGCATAGCCCGTAGCATCTCGCCGCCTTTAGGTTTGACGCTAATGAGCCGATAAAGAAGAAGAAACGAAACAATCCTCGGCCCCGACCAGACACACACGATTCGACTCATGGCAACACTTCTGGATCAGACCACCCATCAAGCGCTCCTTGAGAATCGAAATATTTTGGTCGTCGATGACGAAGAGCCGATCCGACGCCTCCTCGCCTATCTTCTCCAATCCCATGGCTACCAGGTAGAAGGTGCCGGAGACGCGCGGGAGGCCCGACAAAAGCTCGGGGAGCAAGCATTTGCTTTGATGCTCTGCGATGTCAACATGCCTGGAGAATCCGGCATGGACCTTGTGCGCCACATTGTTACAGAACATAAGCATACGGCTGCGATCATGGTCACTGGGCTCGACAGCTCAGTTCTCGCCAATGCGGCGCTAGACGTGGGCGCATTCGGGTACATCGTCAAGCCGTTCGAATCGAACGAGGTGCTGATCGATGTCGCGAACGCACTCCGCCGGCGGCGGCTCGAAATGGAAAATCGCCTCCATCGCGAAAATCTGGAAGACATCGTTCGCACGAGAACACTTGCGCTCCAGCAGGCATTGGACTGGCTGGAACGCACAGAAAAAGAACTGCGCCTGTCGCGTGAAGAGACCATTCAGCGACTCGCCATTGCCGCAGAATTCCGGGACAATGCCACCGCCAAACACATCCAGCGCATGAGCCATTATTGTGAATTGCTCGCGCGCAAGGCCGGGCTCTCTCCTGATCGATGTGACTTGATTCGAACGGCCAGCCCGATGCATGACATCGGCAAGATCGGCACGCCGGATCATGTGCTCTTGAAGCCCGGAAAGTTCACGCAGGAGGAATTCGGCGTGATCGCACAGCATGCCGAGATTGGCTACCGGATTCTGAGCGGGTCGGATGCTGAGTTACTGAAGGTTGCAGCGGTGATCGCCTATACCCATCATGAGCGTTTCGATGGTACCGGATATCCACGCGGATTAAAAGGTGAAACCATTCCAATTGAAGGCCGCATCGCGGCCATCGCCGACGCTTTTGATGCGCTCACGACACAGCGTGTCTACAAACCGGCCTTTGAGCTGAGCCACGCGATTGAACTTATGCTCAAACATCGAAGCGAACACTTCGATCCGGAGTTATTGGACGTCTTCGTCGCCTCGGGTGACGAACTGGCGAGGATCCACCAGCAATATGCAGACCGTGTTAATTCGGATCCCCTCAACAACATTGACTCTTCATCCAACACCTCTCACGTTCGCTTGGTTCTTGACGATTCGACGATTCATTGACCGATTGCGGATTCACCCATATAATTTTTCTAACTTTTCATATTATCCTGTCTGTTCCAACAATCAAAGTTGGCAAGTGAAGGGATAAAGGGATAGCGGAGCATGCCGAAAAAGTTGACTGCGGTTCGTAAACGCGCCCGAAGCCGAAACTGGATCGCCTATCTGTGCGAAGCTCTGGTCACCTCCGGCGCCATGCCGACTTGGGAAGCCGCCACATACCTGACTGAGAACTTGTTCGGTGAAAAGCCGAATCCACGCTTATTAACGCCATCGAACCCGCACGAGGTCACGGCGCAGTTGTTACATCGCCTTTATCAGCCGATCGTCGAAGCCGCCTCGCGGGAAGTCATGCTCCCATCCACGTCCATAGTGCATATCTTCACCGACATCAGCCTCACTGGTAACTCTGCCGTTCTCCTCGTCTTATTTCCCGGACGTCACAAACCCCAACAGCTGTTGATGCTGGATGCTGCCAAAGCATGGGACCTTGTGTTCCCAAACGCCGAGTCCTTTAACGCGTGGGCCGAGGAGCGCTACCGACAACTCGTGAATGCGCTACGGAGCGCAATGGTGGATGTAGAGGACGACTTGCTGAGATCAGCAGTCTAGACTCCCCACTGCGTGGCCTCACCTGAGCCGCACACTTCTGATCTCTCCCTCACCGACCTAGACAAGTCCACACGCACACCGATACCGCACCGTTCCCCGACGAGTCCAGGAGGGTACGTCCTCCAAGCATGAGTGGCTTTCTCGAACATGCTGCACGCAAAGCGCAGAACAAACGGTAAATGGGAAGCGAGGAAAGCTGGCCCAGTGAAGAGAGAGGCATCCCGCCTGGGTTTCATCCAGGCGGGACACGAATGACCAGCCTACTGCACCGGTCCTGGATTTTTCTGCTCGTCAGTCAGCCCGCCCGGGCCCTTCCATGTGGTACAGTCAGGGGTCTCGCAGTTCGCAACCCATTGCTGCACCCATCCGTTGTAGACGTTAGGAACAGCCAGGACGCCCTGTCCGCCCATGCCTGCATTACCAATCACCGTATCGTCAGTTCCCGTTCCAACCAGCAACACGCGCCCGACTATGGCGGCATCGCTCGGATCACCGTTTCCATCGGGGTCAGGATCCACGACAATCATCGCGTTGCCGAACTTGCTGGCGACATAGGCGTAGTATCCGCCCCCTAGCTTGGCACCGTATTGTACGCCGTGGCACCCTGGATCACAGGGCAACATCGCCACGACCGTGTCTTCATTTGGATTTACACTACCGTTCGACAGTAGATGCCGAGTATCAACAATCGTAATGCTGGCGGTCAAGGTATTGGCCGTGACCATGTTGGTTCCGTCCGGACTCACCGGCGTCTGAATCGGCAAAGCACCGACAAACGTCTTGCCTGAGACCGGATCCGGCACCACTCCTCCACCGACTGGGTCATAGTTGGCGATCAAGTTAATCTTCTTGATCTCCGTGTTGGTGGTCATATCAATGACCGATATCGTGCTGTCAAGAAAATCGGCTACATAATATTTGCTCGAATCCGGCATCATTCCCGTGGCAATTGGCACATGTCCCGTAGGAATGGTCGCCTCGATTGCACCGCCTGGAAAATTATATACCGTCGACGTATTGAGATTTTCGTTGGGCGTCACCATCTTATCCCCGGTAGAACTCATCCAATGACCATGGGGATGGGTGGCGGTAAACACGTCTTCTCCCCCTGCCCCCATCGGGATGTCACGAAGAAATTGGTTTGGACCCGCACCACCTGAGCCGGCCAGATCGTTAAACTCCCGTACATTATTGCCACCGTTCTGTGCCACATGCACGAGATCGTTATTGGCTCTCGTCATCACATGTGAGGGAGCGGGTCCCGCGTTCAGGTCATGCATGAACGCCCCGGTCTTTCTGTCAAACACTGTCAATCTCTCATCGAACCATTGGGTCTGATAGATGACCTTCTGATCTCTATCCGTCCACATGTTGTGGGGATGGTTCATATTGGTCGCTGGGAGTGCAATCTTCTTCGTGAGCGTCCAGCCTGTTCCCTCGATGGCCGTCGCCGTCCCCGGCTTTGACTTGCCCCCCGTCAATTCAAACTGAGTGTCGACCCAGATTTCACCCACCGCTTTTGTTGCCGGGTTAAATAATTTATTTTCGTCGGCTGTGAGATCGACCGTCCCAATCGAAAGTACGGCAGAGAGATCTGGAACATCCGTCCTCTTCCCGTTCACGTCGTACACAATCACCGGAACAGGGGGAAAGGCCGGTTGCCACGAGGGCTTGGTGTAATCCTTCCAATTCCCCGGGTCCGTGATAATAAAGAAGGTGCGCACGAGGCGGAGCGCCAAATCGCTGGCTGTCGGGACCGTCACGCCGTTTACCAATGAAATCTTTTTGCCGAGATCCAATCCTAAGTTCCCGTTTATTTTCGTCTTGGGATCGTCCACGATGACGCCCGCGAACATGTAGACATGGATGTCACAGATGAAGACGTAGAGTCCTGGATCCCTCAAGGTCACTGTGGCCACCCCTCGCTTTGCCGGGTCGCGAACATCGATGGCTGTCTTGAATGGCATGTTTCTGGCTCCCTCGGGGTAAATCAAGCTCAGCGCCGTATGGACCGTGCTTGCTTCTCCACTATACGTGGGAAACCCCACCGTTTCTCCCGGAGCAATGACGGCGAGAGATCTCTGTTGAGCCCCCCCAATGGACGCAGGCACACACCCGAGTGATTTCGAGTTGGCTGTGTTCGAACAGGTAAAAAAGTTCCCAGGTCTGTCTCCAGCCTCGAATGAGACGACAGGAGTCTTAGACGGTGGACCAGGAGGAGCCGCGTGGGCCATGCCAAATGTTCCCCATCCCACCAGCATACTGAGCGCAGCCACTAAGAGATGTCGTGTTTTCATAGAGTCTTCCTTTACGGTTTCAAGCGGTTCATCTGGTTGACACGTGGCGTTTTCGTTTCAGTGGACGTGAAGCTCCGACATCATCCCGAACGTGGCATGAGGAAGGATGTGACAATGGAACAACCACCGCCCCACCCCTCCCCCGGCCGTCTGATTGTCCTTCTTCAGGCGATCGTCCAAGGAGACCCGGAACGTGAGGGTGTAATTCGCAGGTACATCCACGATGTCCCGAAACTCCAGAGGAAACGTGTATGATGGTCCGTGTATTCCTGCTCGTGGGGTCAGCTTGAACGGTTGCACCGAAAACCCGTGCAAATGAAACGGATGGTTCGCCCCCGTCATATTGGTCACTCTCAGCTCCATCGTATTGTCGAGCTTTGCATGACGGGCTGATTCCAGATAAAAAGGATTGCCGCCATTGTCACCCGTAAAGTCACGCGGCATCGGGACCCCGTCAATCGACGGTTGAAAAGCCCCGGTGTTGTTAAAGAACGTCAGCTGGATGTCTTTATTCGTTGATCCAGCCGGCGCCCCATTTACACCGTCTTCGCCGACAGGAACGATGAGATCATCCGTGGCTCCACGGAGAGCCTTGACCATCGCTTTCGCCCCCAAACTCGCAAGCAGCGCCCTACCGTTCGCACTGCCGTACTGAGTGGCCGCACTACCAGTAACCTTCAAATGCATCACCGGCACCGTCGGAGTCCAGGAGTAGGTGGCTGCCACGCGCTGGAAATCCTCCGTCCAGAGGGTGAGTACGCCCGTCGCGGCACTCGGAATCGCCGCTACCACATCCGCACGACCTGCGGGTGGGAGCAGAATTTCGCCACGCTCATATTTCATGTCAAAATAACTACCGGTCATGCCTCCCTCAACAACTGCGTGGTTGAGCAGCCCCCCTTCTCCACCGATTCGAACCAGGTCGATGTGCTTCCCATTGTTGGTCGTCAACCGGAGGCGAACGTAGCGGACCGGCGAGGGATTCACGATCTGCAATCGCAGCCCCTGACCTGCCTGGACGTCGAGTGTCTGCGCATTGGCTTCAAGCGCTGCTGGCTCACTCGGAGATCCCAACCTCCCTCCAACATTGACACCGTTGGTCAGGACCGTAAACCCTTCACTCATAGGACCAATCAAATCGTCAGACTGAATGTTCGGAACATCTCCGGCCTGGTAGAGATTCGGTGCGTAGGCTCCATTCGCATCAATCGGATGCGTCTCGCAGAGGAGGAGCGGGGACTGAGTCAAAATATGATTTTGGTAGTTGATCTCCCACGCTTGCACACCACTGACGTGGGGAAGATCGCCAGCAAATGTGGCCGGGTTGTTCCCAGGAGCGCCGCATACCGTGATGTCGCTGATCACCAGCGTCTTGGTTTGTGCTGCCGCAGGGATCACATTCTGCGCGATAAGGCCTGCCTCATGCCCATGTTTATCTTCAATAATGATCGACCCGTAGAGTCCTTTGGCCACTTGGTTGGTCGAGGAGTGATGATGCGGATGGTACCAGTAGATCCCCGGCCGGCTTACGGTGAAATCGTAGGTAAAGGAATCCCCTGGAGCCACTGCGCGCTGCGTCACTTCCGTGCCGTCACTTTCATTATTCAACTCGATGCCATGCCAGTGAATACCCGACACGTTCGCCTCTGGATTCAAACCTGAAGAATCGAGTTTATTCACAAAATGAACGATGACCCGGTCTCCCACTTTGAGCCGAAACTCCGGACCTGGTATTGCGGACGGAGTACAATTGGCTAAGCCGGCGTCTGAACAGCTCTTGAACGCCATCCCGTTCGCCATCATCCCATTGCCGATATCGACGGTCGCCTCATCGGCCACAATCCAAGTCTCGATGCCGTTGCTGGGATCATTATCCTTGTCGAGAACCTGTGGAACCTCATATGGCCCGACACCCGTCGTGGCCTGCGCCGACTCACTGCCGGACACGCACAGCATGAGCGTCAAGAACCCGACGAGGCACGCTTTCCAACTGGTGATATTCACGACTTTCGCAGAATGACATGGCAAGACTTGATCCATAGTTCATCTCCCTGGTTATGACCAACGATCCACAGGTATATTTGGAACGCAATCCGCTCTTCGTTACTGCTTTTGATCGTGCTCCTTCACACAAGCCGCTACGTCTAGTCCTCCGACTTCAGTTCACAGTAGACACCTTGTGAACACCACACCCTAATCCTCCATCGAGAGCCAACCTTGAAACCGACCGTTGCCAGGATGAAGCAAATCTCATTCCTTCAAACTGCACCTACAAGGCACAGTAAGTAGCCCTACGCATGACCGCATTCATTAATTTGCAAATAGGGGAAATATGCCTTCTCGTCGCGGTGATCGTGCTCCAAGGGGTCTGGGGGTTTTGGCCCTCAGACGAGACGAGAGGACGCGGTGAATGGGATGGTCCTTCAGGCATGAAATGTATCGAAATAGATTCAGTATCCAAATAGATTCACCTGCCTATGGCGAGGTGTATTCAATTCGATTCCCTTCGTGAGTAGAGATGCTCTACGGGGCGAATGCAGGAGGGCTTTTGTGGTTCCTTGCACACTTCCCTGGATGGTTGAGACCTCACAGGAAGCCATGACTGAAGACGACGGCCCCAGGAGGTTCAGCCGACACACACGACTGATTTCTAAGTGTTGATACCCTCATTCGGCTTGACGTACATTTACTAGCCTTAATTTCGTACTACCGCCAGTTTGTTTGATAGATCTCGTCCGCGCATGGACGCGAGGACCACGCTGAATATCTCGAGGAAGTCGTTCTGTATATCGATGAGATGGGGTTTCGGCGTTGTCTTCGCAGCCTCCTCGTTAAGTGATCCGCTCAGCGGATGGGCCGAACCTTCACTGCATATCCCCCGGACATCCTCCTCAACAGAACAGAAGATTCACGAAGAAGCACTCTACTTGAAGGAAGAAACCGTCAGCATCGCGAGCCGGTACGAACAGCCGATTTCCCGCGCCCCATCCGACGTGTATGTGATCACCGACGAGGACATACGGAACTCAGGGGCGACCGACATTCCCACCCTGCTGCGGCAAGTCCCAGGTGTGGAAGTGATGCAAACGAGCGCGGTGGATTTCAATGTCAGCGTGCGCGGAAACAATCAGTTGCTCGCCAACAAGCTCCTCATTCTTGTCGACGGCCGATCCATTTACATTGATCAATCCGGACAAGTCTTATGGAAGTTCCTCCCGGTCACACTGACTGAAATCAAACGAATCGAGGTCCTCAAGGGTCCGGCATCGGCGGTCTACGGCTTCAATGCTTTCGACGGAGTGGTGAACATTATTACGAAATCTCCCGAGGAGATGAAAGGAACCACGCTGCAAGTGGCAGGTGGTGGATTGGGAACACTTCTCAGCACCGGAGTCCATGCTGGAACCATAGGCAACTGGGGTTATCGCCTGTCAGGCGGGCACGAGCAGTCTCAGCGCTGGTCTGATAGAGGTGCAGCTGCCCTCAATAGTCAACGGATCGGTGGCATGACGGAGTATCGCCTTTCAAACAGTGGAAAGATACGGGCCGAGGCAGGCATCGGTCGATCTAATCCCTACAACGGGTTCGCAACAGACGGCGCTACCGTTGATACTCATCACTCCCAGGCCCATGCTCTTCTCAGCTACGAACAAAACGGCCTGCTCGTCCGTGGCTGGTGGAATGGTCTCTTCGCCGAAAGCACTCCAACTGTATTTCCTCCCTTGACCCCTCTCTTTGCCTTGACTGACCGATCCGGAAGGAGAGATCTGGAGTTATCATTCAATACCTATGATTTCGAATCGCGTTACCAATTCCGGCCATCTGAAAAGCTGAAGTTCAACCTCGGCGCCAATTTTCGTCATATTATTGCTTCATGGGACATCCTCAGTGCCCGGACGGTTGAGAATCGCCTCGGCCTCTATGCTCAAGGAGACTGGCAGTTGCTCCCCTCTCTGGAAGTGAGCGCCGGGCTTCGCTACGACCTTGACACCTTCGACGCACCTACCCTGTCTCCTCGTGGTGCCGTGATCTACCACATGAACTCGAACCATACGTTGCGCCTATCTAGCTCTGTCGCCTATCGCTCACCGACAACCTTCGATGTCGGTGTACACAGTATCAATTCTTTTACACTTCCGGGATTGCCACCCACAGCGATCGTCACGTTGGGATCAAGCAATGTGAAGCCTGAACAGATCGTCTCTTATGAATTCGGCTATCAGGGCTGGTGGTGGAAGCACAGGCTACGAACGAGGGTGACCGGATTTTTCAACCAGATTTCTGACCAAATCATATTTCGCAATCCAACGAGCAATCCGTTAAGCCCAGCGATCCCCATTAATGGAACCTCAGCCGATATTTATGGAGGAGAAGTCGGCGTAGAAGCCTTAGTAACGTCTTGGCTCTCGGGGTTTGCCAATTACGCATATCAAGAGGTTGGAAAATCATCCGGTGAATCCAGCGAGCGAGGATTTTCTCACCACAAGGTGAATGCCGGACTCCGTGCAACCTGGAATCCACTCACGGCTGAGGTGCTCTACCATCATGTGGGCGCCGCATCCTATCCCTTATCGGAACTGTTCACGAATCTGGCGCCCTTCTTTCCAGTCGGGACCGTGGTACCCCAAGAACGTGTCCCCAGTTACAATCTGCTCAACCTCCGGCTGGGCTGTGTCATTTGGCGCCAACAGACAGCAGCGTATGTACGGGAAGCTGAACTCGCGTTTTCCGTCTTCAACGCCTTGAACGACGTGCATCGCGAACATCCACTCGGCGATCTACTTGGCTCCCGAGTGATGGGATGGCTGACTCTCAAGCTCTGAACCATCCGCCAACCGAAGATTCTTTGGCCCAAAAATTGCTGTCAGTTATATTGCGGCTCACTAGTTGCTCTGCGTCACGACATAAAGAAGTACAAGCTTGTAATCTCCAACTAGACTTGGCATCGTGAGGGATGATTGCACGTACCGGCTATCATGATTAATCCGCCGATCCGATCAGGCCACCGCATGCTGCCATTTTTATCTCTCTTCATCCTGTTCTGCTTCACGACCCTATGGAACACAGTTCACGCAGCAGAAATTGCCATCGTCAAATCGGCCGCTCTGCCTTATTACGACTACGCGATTGTAGGATTCAAGGCAGGCCTCCCATCCATGACGAAGGTGAAAGAATACAACCTAGATGGTCACCTCACCCGAGGAAGAAAAATCGGCAAGTCCTTGCGAGCCTCACCACCTGATCTTATCCTGGCGGTCGGGCTCAAGGCAGCCATCGCCGCCAAACTCGAAATTTTCGACACGCCGGTGGTGTTCTGCATGGTATTGAATCCCGAGACACACGGTCTGCCCACCTCCAACATGACCGGAATCGCTGTCCGGGCGTCACCTGAGGATCAACTTGCGGCACTTCGCTCCGTCATGCCCAATCGACCACGAGTGGGAGTGCTGTACGATGAGGAACAAACCGGAGCCTTTGTTCGCGACGCGCTCACAGCGGCTACACATCAGGGCCTACAGCTCGTATCGGTCGCAGTCCGCCACCAAGAAGACATTCCTCGTGCCATCTCCCGCTTGCTCACGAAGATCGATGTCTTGTGGCTGATTCAAGACCAGGTTGTGGTCTCTGAATCAGCGATCCCTTTCTTTTTGGAATCGAGCTTGAATGCCAAGGTGCCGATGTTTACCTTCTCGTCCACCTTGGTTCAGCAAGGAGCGGTCGGCGCCTTGGTGTTAGATCCTTGGGCTGTGGGACGGCAGGCAGCCCGGCTTTCACTCGCGCGCCTCCGGGATGCCGGAACATCGGCAGGCATCATTGAAGCGCCGGAACATTCGCAATGGGCGCTGAACGTGAGATCCGCAGAGTACTTCGACCTTAGGCTCAGTCCCGAGCTGATCCGGTTGGCCGGCCATGTCTTTAGCGGATCAGGGGTGATGGCCCAAAAACTCGACTCGTCGGATCTGCTCCCCTAGTCCGGCTCATGAGGACACGGAACCCTGCAATGGCGCGCACATCAATGGCGATGGTTGATCTTGAAACGCTGACTCCCGCACGGTTTTCGATCACACTCCGAACGAAGCTTGTCTTCTGTACGGCCGTCATTCTAGTCACCGCGTGCCTCCTCCTGGGTTGGCTGTTCGTTCAACAGCAGGTACGATCGGCCGCCGAGAGCGTTGTGCAGAGCGGCACTCTCTTGGCAGAGCATCTGGCACACATGGGTCAATCCAGCATCGTGGCCGGAGACACTTCTCGATTGAACCAGCACATTCAGGAGATTCTCGCCGTCAATCGAGTCGCCTATGTCGCGGTCATCTCTCCAAGCGGTGAGCTCCAAGCCGGATTTGGGAAAGGTGCGTGGGAAGACCAATTCTCCCAGCAAGCACCCGGCGAGCGACAATTTGCCGCAACACAATTGTTACGGCCACGTCATCGTACGGGTGTCACGAGCGAGCCGCTCGTTAGTGCCATCGACCTGAATACTGAGGGACCCGTTCTCCGGCCGAAACTCGAATTGACGCCAGGGGAACTCATGAGTCTCGTGGGAGGCGCCGAGCTTCCCATCTTTTATGACATCACCGTTCACGTCCCATTCTATCCACCGGTGACCGCGTTGGATCCTGCCCTGCAACTCACGTTTGAAGAACGATTGGATGGACCTGAAGAAAACATGGCTCATACTCCTACGGCGCCAACTCTGGTGCAGATTGGGTTATCGACATCCCGTCTTCAACATGGTCTGCGACGGCTGTTGTGGCAAGCGGTGATTGTTACCCTGAGCACTCTGGCGGGTGGATTGTGTATTGCGGTCTTGTTGGCTGACCGCATCACCATTCCATTACAACGCCTCACTCTCGCAGCCACGAAACTGGCAGGTGGAGAGACGGTGCCGGCCTTGGATATACGGACCCGCGATGAGATCGGCACGCTCACAGGAGTCTTCAACAACATGGCCACGAGGTTGCATGCTCGCGAGCAGGAGTTGCGCGAGCTGGCCCATACCCTTGAAGACCGCGTGAAGGACCGAACAGAAGAGCTCGCCCTGGCCAACAGCCGACTACAAGAAATCGATCGTCGTAAATCCATTTTCGTCTCCACGGCATCGCACGAACTCCGGACGCCGCTGACCTCGATGAAAGTCCATGTGGCCAACCTGCGCGATGGGATTGATGGAACCGTCTCGGACGAGCAACGACGATCACTGGCGCGTGTCGAAGCCAACTTGTCGCGCCTTCAGCTCCTCATCGATGATCTTCTGGATCTGTCACAGATTGAGATGGGACAAACTGCCATCCATGTGAAACCAATCACAGTCGGCACTGTGATCGCCAAGGCCGTCGAAGATGTCTATCCCATGGCTTCCGAACGTCGGGTGAACGTCGTGATCACGCTGGCATCCGATCTTCCCGAGGTATCGGCTGACCCCGACAAGTTGCACCAGATTACGTTGAACCTCCTCCACAATGCGGTGAAATTCACGCGTCCAGACACAGTGGTCGACGTCTCAGCAGCTCGGTTGCCGGATGGCACTGTCCGAATTTCGGTGTCGGATGCAGGACCTGGCATTACTCTGGAGGATGCGGAAAAGATCTTTGAGCCATTCTATCGAGTATCCACCACAGGAAAGACATCAAAGGGAGCGGGCCTGGGACTTGCGATCGCCAAGTTGCTCGTCGAACTGCATCACGGCCGACTGTGGGTCGAGACCGTGCCTGGATATGGCAGTCGTTTTTCGTTCACGCTGCACTCGATTCAAACGAGAAGACCTGCTCCTGCACAGGCTCTTCCACTGATCTCCCTGTACCCTCATACGGTCCAACAGTAAACGCTGACTCTCATGAAGCGATAGGCTGTCGGCATCCTCATGCACGTCTAGATGTAAGATGGCCTCGTCTGCACACCTCGTTGTTTGACCAGTCTCGTGAGATACGTTCGTTGCAGACCGAGTAACTCGGCTGCCTTCGTTTGGTTCCCTCCTGCTCGGCGCAGCGCTTCTTCGAGGATTTTCCGGCTGTAGGCCTCCATCACGGCATGGTAGTTCAGACTAGATGCCTCCGATACATCAGTCTCAAACGGCAACTTCCGCTGAACCTTGATCCCAAGATGTTCGGGCTCGATGCAGTCGTCAGCACTCAGTACGGTGGCCCGAGATAACACATTTTCCAGCTCGCGCACGTTTCCAGGCCAATGGTACTCACGGATTAAAGCCAGTGCATCGTGACTCACCCTGAAAGAACGACGCCTCATTGCAGCACTCTGTCGCCGGATAAAATGGTCCACCAATGCAGGGATATCCTCTCCCCGCTTCCGTAATGGCGGAAGAGTCAAAGAGATCACGTTGAGGCGATAGTAGAGATCCTCCCGGAACACACGCTGCTCAATCGCGTCTTTGAGATCTTTGTTCGTCGCCGCCACAAAGCGCACGTCGGTGCGAATCGGTCGATTGCCGCCGACACGATAGAACTCCTGATCCTGTAACACGCGGAGGAGACGCGTCTGGAGCCCAGCCGGCATATCACCGATCTCGTCGAGAAACACCGTACCGCCCGCCGCTGCTTCAATCTTCCCAGGCTCTCGCGTCACAGCTCCCGTGTAGGCACCCTTTTCATGGCCGAATAACTCGTTTTCAAGTAAGCTCTCCGGCAATGCCGCGCAGTTCACAACCACGAAGGGCCTCCCGGCGCGTGGACTCCAGCGGTGCAGTGCGCGAGCCATCACCTCTTTGCCGGTCCCTGTTTCACCCAGCAACAGAACTGTGGCTGAGGAGGCGGCCGCTCGCCGTGCTGTCTCAAGGAGCTGCTCCATCCGTTGGCTGGACCCCACAACACACTCATACCGTCCTTGCACTTCCGCTTGCAGAAGACCGATCTGCCTCGTAATGGCCACCTGCCCCATCGCCTTTTCAATCACAATAGCGAGGTGGTCGGGCTCGAACGGCTTCGTGAGGAAATCGCACGCACCCAGCCGTATCGCCTCCACCGCTCGATCGATCGTTCCGAACGCCGTAATGGCGATCACTTCCGGAAGCGTCTGTGTCGTACCATTTGACCGTTTTTCGGCAAGGCGTTTGAGAATGTCGAGCCCACTGAGATCGGGCAGTTCGATGTCGAGCAGCATCAGATCAGGCTGGTCCTCGACCACTATTCTCAGCGCCTGTTCGCCGTCCTCAGCCGTGAGCACGTCATGCCCCATCCACGTCATGCGCTTGGTGAGCGATGTCAGGATATCCGGGTCGTCGTCGACGATGAGAACGCGTGCCTGCATGAACACCCCTGGATACAGATTCGTGCGGACCTATTGTAGTGGAAGACCGGCCCTAGGGGAAGGTGTCGTAGCTGCTCGTTTCAGATCGGTATCGATGCCGGCACGTGCCATATGGGGAGTGTGACGGTTCGAGCAGATTCTCGAATTCACTCAGGCTCATAATTCAGATTCGGCGAGAGCCAGCGCTCAACCGTGCCGAGATCCATTCCCTTCCGACGGGCATAGTCTTCGACTTGATCTTTGCCAACTTTGCCAACGGCAAAGTACTTGGCGTCCGGATGGGCGAAATAGAACCCGCTTACAGCCGCAGCCGGCCACATCGCGAAGCTTTCGGTCAAGGTGATACCGGTATTCTTTTCCACTTGCAACAGATCGAACAGGAGCCGTTTCTCCGTATGGTCCGGACAAGCCGGATACCCCGGCGCCGGACGGATTCCACGGTATCGCTCGCGGATGAGATCCTCATTCGTCAATCGTTCATCTTCTCCGAAGCCCCACTCTTTCCTGACACGCGCATGGAGAAATTCGGCAAACGCCTCAGCCAGCCGATCGGCGAGGGCTTTGGCCATGATGGAGTTGTAGTCATCATGGTCCCTATCATACCTTCTGCAAAGGTCATCGAGTCCGATACCGGCCGTAACCGCAAAGGCTCCGATGTGATCCGGACAATCTGATTCCTTCGGCGCGACATAATCGGCCAATGAGAGATTGGGCTGGCCCGTTGGCTTCTCCGATTGCTGCCGCAGATGATGGATTGTTGTGAGAACCGTCTTCCGAGACATATCTTGATACAGCTCGATATCATCCCCGAGACTGGCGGCAGGGAACAACCCATAGACAGCCTTGGCCTTGAGCTGTCTCTGTTGAACAACCTCGTTCAGGAGACGTCGCGCATCGTCATACACCTCCTTCGCCTTTGGACCAACGGTTGGATCATCAAAGATCGTCGGGTAGCGCCCTCTCAACTCCCACGTATGGAAGAACGGCGACCAGTCGATATAGGGAATCAGCTCGACCAGTGATTGATCGGGAATCGTCTGAATGCCCAACCTGGCCGGCGAAGGAATATCGGTCTTCGCCCAGTCTGATAGAAGACGATTCGCGCGTGCTTGGGCGAACGAGAGGAGGGGCTTGGCGCCTCGCTCGTGGTGCGACAATCGCACCCGTTCGTAATCGTCGCTCACTTTCTTCACGAAGCCTTGTCGCTGCGTTTGGCTTACCAGACTGCCCACGACGCCCACTGCACGTGAGGCATCTAGCACATGGACAACACCGCGTGCATAGGACGGAGCGATCTTGACCGCCGTATGGGCCTTACTCGTAGTCGCCCCGCCGATCAGGAGCGGCACATCGAACCCTTCGCGCGTCATTTCTTTGGCCACGTGGACCATCTCGTCCAATGATGGAGTAATAAGTCCGCTCAGGCCGATGATGTCGGCTTTGTTCTCTCTGGCAGCAGCCAAGATTTTCTCACATGGCACCATGACACCGAGATCGATCACTTCGTAGTTATTGCAACCGAGCACAACCCCGACGATATTTTTCCCGATATCATGCACATCGCCTTTCACAGTCGCGAGCAAGATCTTCCCTTGTGACTGAAAATTGCCGGTTCGCTTTTTCTCTTCTTCCATGAAGGGCATGAGATAGGCGACAGCTTTCTTCATTACACGAGCGCTCTTCACAACTTGCGGCAAGAACATCTTGCCTGATCCGAACAAGTCGCCGACGATATTCATGCCTGCCATCAGCGGCCCTTCGATCACCTCCAACGGCATGGGGTATTTCTGACGGGCCTCTTCCGTATCGACGTCGATGTAGTCGGTAATGCCTTTCACGAGCGCGTGAGACAACCGTTCCTCAACGGTGCCCTTGCGCCACTCGTCATCTTTGGCAACCACCTTCCCTTTCGCCTTGACCGTCTCGGCAAACGTCACCAAGCGTTCCGTCGCATCTGGCCGACGGTTGAGCAACACGTCTTCGACAAGTTCGAGTAGGTCTTTGGGAATTTCTTCATACACGGCGAGCTGCCCTGCATTCACAATGCCCATATCAAGCCCAGCCTGAATAGCGTGGTACAAGAAGGCCGCATGCATCGCCTCACGAACGCTGTTGTTGCCACGGAAGGAAAACGAGATGTTACTGATCCCTCCGCTGACCTTCACACCAGGCAGGTTTTGCTTGATCCAGCGCGTCGCTTCGATAAAATTCACCGCGTAGTTGTTGTGCTCCTCAATCCCCGTCGCAACGGTCAAAATGTTGGGGTCAAAAATAATATCTTGCGGGGGAAAACCGACCTGCTCCGTAAGGATTTTGTAAGACCGGGAACAGATCTCCTTCTTCCGCTCCAGGGTGTCCGCTTGGCCTTTCTCATCGAAAGACATGACGACGACCGCTGCGCCATAGCGACGGACGAGTGTTGCCTGGTCGATGAATTTCTGGGTGCCTTCCTTGAGACTAATGCTGTTGACGATAGCCTTACCTTGTATATTCTTCAGCCCGGTTTCCAGCACCTCCCACTTGGAGCTGTCGACCATAGTGGGGACTTTGCAGATATCCGGCTCTGAGGCAACTAGTCGAAGAAACTTCTCCATCGCGGCCTTGGAATCGAGCATGCCCTCATCCATATTGATATCGATGACCTGTGCACCGCCCTCTACTTGTTGGCGCGCCACCGACAGGGCCGCCTCATAGTCACCGGCCAGAATCAGCTTGGCGAACGCGGGTGAGCCAGTCACATTTGTTCGTTCACCGATATTGACGAAGTTCGATTCAGGTCTGATGGTGACGGCTTCAAGCCCACTCAATCGCGTGTATGGGTCGATCTTCGAGAGCGCATGCGGCTTCACTCCTCGCACAGCTTCGGCGATGCGTTTGATATGGGCTGGTGTCGTACCACAACAACCTCCGACGATATTCAGCCATCCATTTTCTGCCCAAGTTCGCAGCTGAGGGGCCAAGGTTTCCGGAGTCTCAGGAAATCCAGTCGGTAATAACGGATTCGGGAGTCCGGCATTGGGGTGAGCGCTGATGTGGATCGGGGCGATGTGCGACAATTCTTCGATCAGAGGACGCATTTCCTTCGGACCCAGCGCACAATTCATCCCCACGCTGAGCAAGGGCACATGAGAGATGGAATTCCAGAAGGCTTCGACGGTTTGCCCGGTCACACCACGATTACTACCGGCCTGGATGAACGTCACAGACGCCATGATCGGGACCTGGCGCGCGCCGATTGCAAACGCCTGCTGGATCGCAAAGAAGGCAGCCTTTGCATTCAGCGTGTCAAAGATCGTCTCTACAAGCAAGAGATCAACGCCACCATCAAGTAGACCCTGAACCTGCTCACCGTAGGCTTTCACCAGCTCGTCATAGGTTGTCCCACGAGCAGCGGGACTGTTCACATCAGTGGAAATCGAGGACGTCTTTGTCGTGGGACCGATCGCCCCGGCGACAAAACAATGTCGTCCAGGCTCCTCCCGTTGCACCGTCGCTACCGCCCGTTTGGCACATTCTGCTCCGGCTTTAGATAGTTCATAGCCGAGGGTGTCCATCCTATAATCGGCCAGCGAAATCGCTTGCGAATTGAACGTATTGGTCTCGACGATGTCTGCCCCTGCTTCGAGATACTGCCGGTGGATCTCTTCAATAACTGCGGGCTGGGTAAGATTAAGAAGGTCGTTGTGGCCCTTCAGATCTTTCGTCCAGTCTTTGAACCGTTCGCCCCGAAAGGCAGCCTCATCCAACTTGCGTTGCTGGATCATCGTCCCCATCGCGCCGTCGAGGATAAGGATACGCTCCTGCAAAAGCGCCTGAATGGCCATTTCATGATCTATCGACATGATCACCTTTTGAGAGAATTCGAGTTGGTCGCACTCCGTTCGCGATCATACTGGAAGGACTTCATCGCGAGCAAGCTGGCTACCCTTTCTTGACAGGGATTTGATGACCTGGCTACGATGCTAAGTGATGTCGTATTCATCAGCTTTACGAATCACGACTCTCATTATTTTCCTCTGCGCTACAGTTCTACCGGCAAACACCTTGCCGGCCCTTGCTGGCCCGTACTTCGAGGACGGGTTTCTCGGCCTCACCCAGAAAGAATTGCACGACAAGCTCGGCATGCCGCAGGCAGTGCGGGATCGGAAATCCGCGTTGCGTGTCTTCACCTATTATCCTATTACCGATTGGTCCAAGTATTTCAGTAAGTTGGTGTCGCCTGAAAATGGGGAAGATGTGTATACCTTCACACGTGAGGGTATCGATGTCCGGTATTCATTCAGCTACGCCGTCGACCCGAACGATGATAATGAGGATCGCCCGCTGATCGTTCGACTGGTCGATATCGAGTTTTCACAGGCTGTACCGCTCAGCCGCATCCAGGCCTTAGTTCCCGAGTTTCGCCCTTCTACAGATCCCAAGTCTCCTGCCTTTCGATCCAATATCTGGCTGCTGTTGTTCAAGGGAACGCCTTCGTCGGCGGCTCGCTTCATCGTGAGGGAGAACGGAAAGGACCAGCTTGATTGGACCCTCTGCTTCCAATTGTTCTCGATGCAGGGGCTTCCTTCTTACCTGACATCCAGTGCGTCGATCGACCGCATGGAAATCAGCACTCAGAGCCTGCAACTAGTGACGCGTCGCCAACGGCACACCCATGAACCGATTTCCAATCCCTACGCTTACCACGTCGAGCAAGAAACGGTTCCCGTTAAACCACTACCCAAACCAATCCCGGTTCCCCAATACGAGGAATAGTCGGCAGAGTATATGTGAGGGAGACTTACTGCGGAGAGGGCTGAAGTCGATCCTGTTGAGCTTGACCAGCAGCAACGGCTTTTTTCTTCATCACACCCATCGGCCCATCATCGCCCAAATACATGAGCACAGGCGTCCCGATCCCAAGGACAATCAGCAGGCTCAGGGCCAACAACCGGATCATGGGGCTTTCCTTGCTGAAGTACATAATGAGCAGTAACACGATCGCTGCGATACCCGCATAGTTCAGAATGGGCGCCTCGCCCAGGCTAAGATTCTTCATATCGCTCTGAAACGACGGCATGTTCCATCCAAGAGACTTCGCTTGGCCCTGAAGCTTCTGTTGCACTGATTGCAGTTTGGAGGGCGCTTTCGTCGCAGAATCCGGTTGTTCATGAATCTTCACTTTCGCCCGATATTTTTCTGGTATCGTCTCCGGCGAATCGGTGAACACAGGATTGCCCTTATCATCGATGTAGGAGTAAATGGTCGTAGCCCAGAGCTCGGCAATGGTGCCATGTCCGAGCACAACACAAAGACATATCAGTAAGATCCGATATTGCATCTTGCAACGCCATCCATAATAGTGGGGTGGATCGTAAATTGCTGTAATAAGTATAGCGACTCATCACATCGATTTGATTTTATTGACTATTATTGGCACTTCCTTGACTCCACTTCCTTGACTCATAGAGAACGCACTTGTTAGCATCCATACCTCATTCCTTATGAATACCGAATCTCAACCCCTTCCCTTCGATCCCAACGCCGAGGAACCGTCGTTCATTCGGCGCCGTCCGGTGCGGATCATCATTTATGTCGGGCTCGCACTCTTTCTTCTCATGGCGGTGATCTGGCCGATGATCGTTCAGCTTGGCGACCCGAACTTCGAGAAGCATATAGAGCAACATCGTGTAATGGTTGGGATGAGTAAAGAACAAGTCCTGCAATCGTGGGGTGGGCCCCAAACGATCAATACGAGCTTCACAAAAGATGGCATCCGTCAGGAAGAATGGATTTTCGAAGATTGGGAGAGCTCAGCAATCATCCGTCATCGCTATCTCTATTTCGAAGAAGGGATCCTCGTTGGAGGATGGTACGAGGGAACGCGCGAACGCCATTTTCGCGACTTACCTGCAGAGAAACCCCACCCAAGAATTCAACCGTAAACCAGGTGTTCAAAAGAATATGAACGCCTGGCTACATATCCGTTGAAGTGAATAATTCAAGCTGAAGCTTCGCGGATAGAGAGCCGAAGCCAGCTGAGCAAGACTTCAATACGAGCCTGGTCTCACTCATCCGCTCAAGAGTCAACGGCGGTTGCCCCACACCAATTGCACTTTGCTGTCCAACCCCTTACACTCAAAATCAGGCTACGGCGTTTCCGTAATTCGCGCGCGCCGTTCCTGACCTGGGCCGCCAGAAATCGTGAGCACGCGTTTCCATTCGCGAATTTGGTAGATGGCCCATGCGTTCGGCTGTCCTTTAAAGAAGGCCGTGGGGTCCTCCCCGCTCGCATTGAGGAAGATGGGTTCCGTAAATCCTTCTTCTAAAACATAGTCGAGTAAAGATTCCGTCGTAAAACCGGTTCCTCGAAGCGTCACCTCGGCTAGGATGGTGAGGATTTCGTCGGGGTTCTGAATGGTGAGTGGATTCATCGGCTGTTCGTGTGTCGTGTGAATTCTAACGATGCACTACCGGAGAAGGCAAGCTATTGTGGTAACCGGCATGAAAAAATCTACGTTCCTTGAATCCCTCCTCGCCATCATGGACGGGAAACATCACTGGGCGTGGGAACATTTTTCCTCAGGCCGTCTCGCCAAGGCTCAGCTCAAGGCTCACTTCCAACATGAGTACGCCGTGTATGTTCGAGACTTTCCTGTCTTCTTAGCGCGGATCCTAGGGAAGAGCCCTCCTCCGTCAGTCCGCCATATGTTGGCTGAGAACATCTACGAGGAAGAAACCGGTGGACTCTCACTGGGACAGTCCCACCCCGAGCTCTTCCTGACGATGATGGAAGGATTAGGGTTCAGCCGCAACGATTTCGAGCATGACCGCCTCGTACCAGCAGCCCGAACCTATCGAGCCTGGTTGGACAGAATGTCTCACCACCGACATTGGGTAGCTGCCGCGGCGACGTTCACCGTTTTCGTTGAAGGCAGTGTGAAGGATCGCCAAGAACTTCATGTCACTTCCAAGAAGAACCATGCCAAGGACATTGATTCCATCGTTAGTCGTCATCCACTTGTCCGATATCATGGAGTCTCGCCAAAACATATGGGCCTGGTTCGAGCCCATCAACTGGTTGAAGCAGGCCATCGACATGATGCCTATGACATGGTCGTAAACTACACACCGCCGGCGCTTCGACCTTTGGTCCTGGCCAGCGTCACGAAGAGCTTGGCCCTATGGTTGAACTATCGAGATGCTGTCGCCAAGGCTTGCGGTATTCCCAAGCCTTCATGATGCGGTCCTACACCTACTTGTGCGTCCTGCTCATCGTCCTTGGTTTTTCTCCATCGATAAGCGGTGCAGGAATTTCGTCAGACATGGCGCTCATTCCTCCAGGAGAGTTTACGATGGGAACGCCCGAGGGAAGCGATGGGTTTCCTGACGAACACCCCGAACGTCGTGTGTATCTGAGTGGGTACCTCATTGATCGCTTCGAGGTCACCAACCAAGCCTATGCTGCGTTTGTCCAAGCAACAGGTCATCGCGCTCCGGAGAATTCGAACCCGGCCGCGACGCTTTGGGCAAACAATCAGCCCGTACCAGACATCCAACGGCATCCCGTCGTCAATGTAAGCTGGGACGATGCCGCTGCCTATTGTCGCTGGGTCGGGAAACGCCTGCCCACCGAAGCTGAATGGGAAAAGGCCGCGCGAGGAACCGATGGTCGGCGCTATCCCTGGGGAAACGAGTGGGACTTTACTATCACCAACAGCGCGAGCTACTGGGCACAACGAACAATCGAGTTCACCAGCGGAACCGATTGGGATGCTTTTTGGGTCAAAGGCGACGGTGCTCGCATAGCCAAAGAAAATGGCATACAGGGCGAAGTCTTAACGATGCCGGTGGACAGTTTCCCACAATCGGTCAGCCCATACGGGCTCTTCGGCATGGCCGGCAATGCCGCAGAGTGGGTGCAAGACTGGTATGACCCCAATTATTATCGACAGGCACTTCTCAGTGATCCATCCGGCCCAAGCCGAGGCGCAATCAAGGCTATGCGCGGGGGATCGTGGCTGAAGCCGGCTCGGAGTCTCCGCACAAGTGATCGTGATTGGGGAACGATGGACAGCCGTCCCAGCGGCACTGGGTTTCGATGCGCAAAGGACGCATTGTGATCCATCCTTGGGGGAATCCGGCTCCTCAGCAACTTCAACTTCTCAGACCTACGTGGTAGACAGCAGCGCCTCGTTGGAATCAAGAGGCCTGTGGGTCTCTAACAAGAACCCCCACCTCCTCAACCCCCATCAGCAGCACGAGCCAGCGCTCGATCATAGGAAACCTTCAAGGACGTCACGCCTGGATGATCCTCCGTGAGCACACCGACCTCAATGAGGACCATAAGCCGAGGAGCGGGATTGAGTCGCCGAAGGTCGAATGCCGTGAGTCCTTCCGTGTTCAGCGCCTTCTCATAGGAATCAAGCCAAGATTCGGTCACAGCGAGCAACCCGGCATCTGTCGGTTTCATACGACCTAACCGCACCTGCTGCAGTAGCTTGATCAGAGGATCGGATTGCGAGATGGCTGAGATTGCTCCTTGCAGCACCTGGTCACCTGGCGAACCCATCGGGCGTTCAGTTCATCGAACAGGCACCAGGCCCGCGCGGATCACCGCAACTGCCGCAAGCGCCAGGACTGCCAGACGAAGCCCAACCGGCCGTGGCTCCGACACCGAAGGCTGAAAACTGTTTATCGAGCTTAGTCGTCTTGCACTGGGGACAAGCCGCCTCTGTGGATCCCTGGATCAGAAGCTCAAAACGATGATTGCATTCACCGCAGACATATTCGAAGATAGGCATAGACGACGACTCCTTCTTTCAACTTTCAAGCACTAGCGCATTATAAGATCACCTCTACCGAATCGCAACGACAGGGAATATATGTACCAGGAAGAAAAAACGTTTGCACTCCACTTCACTCTCGAAGCTTCGTTTCCGGACGAATACGCGGGCGACGAAGATGAACGGAATTGGGTTCGAGAGTGGGAAGCCAAGATCAAACCGCAATTGATTAAGTCAGTGTTTGAATCTCTTCGCCGGCATGGAGGTTGGACTTCGCACATCCGGAACCGCGGAGCGTCTCCAGCGGATGCGATCGAGATCGTCCTAACCAGAGACTTTTCAAAACCTGTTCTACTTCCCTTCAACAGATGATCTCCTTGGAAGCCATCGGCCTGTACATCCATGTCCCCTTCTGTCGCCGCCGCTGCCACTTTTGCGCTTTCTATCTCGAAATCGCTCAACCCGATCGGATGGCGCGGTTTCAGTCTGCCCTTCTCCAAGAGATTACGCTCCATGGCCGCCAAGAGTTTCTGAATGGACGTTGCTTGCACAGCATCTATTTTGGCGGAGGAACGCCCACGTCCCTTCCCACTGAATACCTCACGACGCTTCTGAACTTGATTCGAGCAACCTGGCCAACCAGCTCAACCACGGAGATCACAGTGGAGGCGCACCCATCTTCCATCACCTTCGAAGATCTCACCGCTCTCGCCAAGTCTGGGTTTAATCGAATCAGCTTTGGAGCAGAATCAATGAAGGACCAGGATTTCGCCTCCATCGGGCGATTCGGACGGGTTCGAGACACGGCAACTGCTGTTCACGAATCGCGCCGCGCTGGGTTCGGGAATATTAGCCTCGACTTGATGTACGGACTGCCTGCTCAATCATTACAAGATTGGGTCGACACGCTGGAATCGCTTGTGGCGCTTGAACCAACTCATATCTCCTGTTACGCCCTGACCGTTGAAGAAGACACACGACTGGCTCAGGACATCGCTCGGAAGGTCGTGTCACCACCAGATGATGCGCTACAGATCGAGATGGAGGCCGCTGCAGAACACGTACTAGCCGAGACTGGATTTGCTCGCTATGAGATCTCCAACTACGCCAAACCGGGATATGCCTGTCGCCACAATCTACTCTACTGGACTGGCGGTGAGTACCTTGGACTCGGCCCCAGCGCGCAGTCTTATCTTGAGGGAACCAGGTTCGGGAAAATAGCAGATCTTGAATCATATGCGGAAACACTGGGCAACCATCAACTGCCGATCGTAGACCAAACTACCCTTTCGACTTCCGAACGACAGCGAGATGCACTCGTATTTGGTTTGCGCCTTCTCCGTGGTGTCCCTCGACCGATAAGTCGAACGGCAGAACGAGATCGCCAGATTGACGAACTGTTGGCGAAAGGCCTGCTCGATTCGGATCATGATCGCCTCTGGTTGACTCCCTTGGGACGACGATACGCTGATACGGTGGCAGAGACACTGTTTTGAGCAGGACATGCGCTCGATTATCAGGCTTCCTTCGAAACTCCAAAATGAGCGATTTTCTTTCATCCGGCCACCGTCCGATTGACAAGACACGCGCAATCGGAGGAGACTACGTGAAGTCTCAGAGGGTTACAATGCCAGTGAACATGGACCCTGCAAAGAAACGCCGCCGCTCCAAACCGGTGACAGAACCGACTTCTCAGGAGGCACACACAGACGCCACCTCGTCACCGCCACGGACAACTTTTGGCACAGAGACTGATGAGGACCGAGAAAAGGAATTGGCGGATGCCGAACTGAAGAACCTATGGGACGCAACCGAAGTGATCGATATGGATAAGGTGTAAGACGGAGCGAATGCGATGAAATGGTGCGCCTCAAACAGGAATCGGCTTCATCAACTTCCCTAGAATTCCCACTGCATGCCGACACCTGCCACGCCAGAAACCATTCCCGATATTACCGAGGATATTCAAACCGGTTCAGGCACGGGGTTCGAGTCTCGTGTAGTCGTCTACAACTGCGATTGCCATACCTACCAGCAGGTCATCGAGCTGTTTTGCCGGTTTATTCCCGGCATGACATCGACCAAGGCGTTTGAGTTGGCTTACCGAATCGACCATGACGGGGAGGCCATCGTCTTCACCGGGTCAACGGAGCAAGCCGACAATATCGCGGCAAAACTCGCAGGAGGTGGGCTCAAGGTGGCTGTGCAGTAATCCAACTTTCCGTTACTTTTTAGCCCTGGGTTTACCTTTCGCTGGTTTCGTGACTGCTTTTGCAGGCTTTTCGTGAGCCGTCTTAGCGGGAGCCTTGACAGCTGTCTTGGTCATCACCGACTTGGCTGGAGTTTTGCCTCCCTTTGCTGATGGAGGAGTCAATTTTTTTCCTTTCCCCGATGACCTCGACTTCCCGGTCTGCGAGGGCTTGACCGGAACCATATAGGTGGAGGTCCGATTGACCTTGGCCAACTGATCTCCGCTAAGCACACGCACTTGGTAAAGCTCAAAGAGTTTGCTGATGGCTTTCGTATCGCCTCGTCTCGCCGCATTCAAAAGCTTCCGGCGTTGGTTCATCTCTTCTTCTTCGGTATGCGAAGCAGCTCGCCGTTCCATGCCTATCCTTTCTCGACTAACGCCGACGGCCAACCAGGGTTTCTACTATTCAATCAATGCCCGATCCTAGGAAAATTGGCGGAGTATAGCAGAGTCCTGGATTCTTGGGAATATCAAATATTGTACCGACTTACGACCCGACCTGGCGTTCGCGGATAAGAAACTTTCGACCTTCTGGATTTGAGACTTGAGCCTTCTCTCACGATCCCGGTATAACTACAGACAATCTAGTCATTTTTTTCTGAGAGGAGATTGTTGATGCAACCACAGCAAGAACCTTCGACAGTGGCCGACGACCCTCAGGCTCGCGACCTCCTTCGCCGAGCCTTCGAAGCGACCGCTCGCTGGCCCAAGGACTTTCAAGGATTTACCGCCGACCTCACCGTCAATGTGAATGGCAAAGAAACCAGCGGCTCGGTCATGGTCAAGAGCTCCCGAGAAGTTTCGGTTCAACTCAGCGATGGCGAGACGCAAAAATGGGCTCAAGAACAACTCGGTATGATCGCGGTCCATCGTGGCCCACGGAGCTTCGAAGAATCAGACGGCAAGTATTCGCTCACGATGGAAGAGGATGGCCACCCTTTCGGGACGAAGTTGAACATCCATGGCTCCAATTCCTTCTATCGAGTGAAAGACAACCGTATCACCCAGATCAACCGCAAAATGGCCCATC
The DNA here is from genome assembly GCA_041743145.1 of Nitrospira sp. GTDB lineage: Bacteria > Nitrospirota > Nitrospiria > Nitrospirales > Nitrospiraceae > Nitrospira_D. The sequence continues at coordinate 168,473 of JBGTNJ010000077.1, forward strand.
CGGGTATGAATCCGTTTGCGTTTACGATCAACGTGGAGGAAAGCGCAGTTACGCAAGACCAGAAAAATCTCACAACCAAGTACACTGTCTACTACTATTCACCGACCGATGGGAAGCTCACCAATGTTGAGAGTTTCACGGACACCCACATCCGTGTCGGTCCATGCGACCTCCCGGGCACCAGACGGATCATCACCTATGCGGATAGCCAGGTCGTCGTCAAAAACCTGACCTTCAAGAATCACAAGTTGCTCTAACTATGGATTTGCGGAAAAGCTTCCCGCGCAGCATGCGATTCCAGCTAGCTGGCTATGCTCACCTGGCTCGCATGATTGACAAGTGCCGCGCCGTCCTCGCCGGAACCGAGGGCGAATACATCTATCCCTGCCCGATGGATGATCGGCTGCTGGAGTTTGCGAGTATCACTAGCGAACAGTTCACGGCTGCCGTGAAAGCCAACCCGACCGATGAAGGAGTCGTCACCTGGTTTGGGAAGAAGGCCAAGCCGCACCGGCCTGCTGAATTGGAAGAATGGAATCAGAAGTTGCTGGCACGCGGACCGAGTTCCCCTGAGAGTGCGGCCAGGTTCAAGAAGTACCTGGCTGCCATCGATCCCTCACGCACCGACATTACCGCCTGGTCGGATTTACAAGATCTGGAAGAAGGGCGAGTCGTTCCTAGACGAGTCTCAACGCCTGGAGCTCAATAAGTCAGGGCCGGGTATTTACCCAAGTAGGTCGGGTTTTCCGCCTGCGCTACCATGAAGTGCGCGACATCAGCGCGAGAAATGCCGCCCACCTTCATTCCTTCCATCAATTCATCCAGTACACGATAGTGGCCTGTCAAGGCACCGTTGGTTAAGCGGCCTGGGCGTACGATCTCCCAGCGAGAATACCCACCGGCGATCAGCCGTTCCTGCTCGCCCTTGTCTGCATAGACAGCCTTGAGGAGCAGCGTGAAGAGGAGCTTCATGGGAAAGGAATTGTAGCTCCAGCTATCCCCTGCACCAAAACCAGTGAGTACGATAAGCGTTGGAGATGAGCCCTTCTCCTTGAGGACCTGCAACAGGATTCGAGCAGAATCAGAGAACAGAGTGGTAGCGAACGGGCTCTTCACTCCAAGCGTCACCAGGATAGCGTCGGTCCCCTCCACTGCAGCCCTGACATCGCTTGGATTCGTCGCACTACCCTGCACCCTGTTTAATTTGGCATGATCCGGGTGTGGAACTACCCGGCGTGACAAGGTGGTCACGTCATGCCCTCGCTCAAGCGCGAGGCGTGTGGTCTGCAGCCCAATCCCAGCCGAGGCTCCCATGATGGCGATCTTCATGTTACCTGTATTTGATATCAGAGCCTAACAATGCATCGCTAAACCGACCTGAGTTGCGAATCCTTAACGCAAAGCACATTCTCAGCCTGTTCGTAGGCTCCGGTCAAGCACCGATAAGATGATCGTAGCTATAAAGGATCCGCAGCATGGGCCAAGATGAACCGCCTGACGGTTACGTAGTGCAAGAGACACGAACCACACATTCAGTAAGGCAAACCCTATTCGCGCAACGCCACAGCGAATCGCTGTGCGGCGACGTTTCAACACCCCCTGTCCAAACAAGAGCAGACCAAACACCGCACGGAAGACTGTGCAAATGCCTATCCAGTGCTCCAATCGCTTTGATTTCGGCCTATCCGCTACAAACAAACCGAATCATAGGTTGAAGTAGACTCTTGGGCGATGCGTTTCACAAATCTTCGCACGCCCTCCTCAGTTACAGAGCGCGCGTTTAAGGCATCTGAGCTAGCCCGAGTTTCCTGGACCCCTACTTAAGACTCACCGAGCCGCCGTTCGGCAAGGCTAAACGGGTCGTTAGTTCTTTTTCCATAAATATTTATTTAGGTTTAAATAATTACATATCAATTTATGACAAGTTTCTCTTTCGCGCACACTGACAAATCATTGACAGATTCATCTCTTTTCATCGTCAATATTATGAACAATTCTCTGACGCGTATAACTACGTAATTCATAAGTCATTGCAATACTGGCATATGACAAATTGGTGCGGCTCTTGCTTACGTTCATCATCAGCTATGCACACAACCATCCTGGAGGGATCTATGGAATGTCCAAAGTGTAGGGGGCTGATGATGCTAGAGCGGTTTTCAGACTTCTTCATTGTCTTCTACGCATGGAAATGCATCAATTGTGGAGCCATTATTGACCGTACGATTTCCAATAATCGCCGAAAGAGTCTGTCTGCTCGAGAATCTCAGCCCGCTGTCGCACGCTAAGTTGGCAGAAGCGGGATCATGGATCAAAGCAAGAGGTCGAAATGAGCTAGCCGGGGTTTGACGGACACCTCAAATGGGGACACGATGAGCCTCCAGCGGTGTTGCTGGATCTTCGTTCGCGGCGGGTCATTGGCTGGGCCATGCGGGACATGCCAGATCCTCAGCTGGCACTCGATGCGCTGGCCATGGCGATCCGTTAACGACGCAGCCGGCCCGGCTTATTCCACCACTCCGGTCAAGTTGCGCAATAGCTGAGTTGCCTATGAGCCACAGGTCAGGTCCTTCGGCATAACGTCGCGTATGAACCGGAGAGGGCCTGTGAATATTTCAAGGACGGATGCTGTTTGGGATCATGACGGTGAGCTGAGAACCTCTCGCCACACAGCGGCAAGGTCCCGGAGCGCTTGGCTTCCGTCGCCGACATAGACGGAGCCGTGCATGGTTGCCAACCGCTTCGGCTGCAGTGCTGCCAGTCGGTGCAGTGTCGCATCCGTCAGAGAGCAATAAGGTACGTAATTTGCCAATGGACCTTGCTGATAGTCCACCAGCGTTTTCCGACAGCGATCGATGACGTCCGACTCCGTCATCGGTTCAACATCTCCCTCTTGGTGGAAGAGATCTGAACAGAGGATCGTTCGTTCCGTCTCTTCAAATAATAATCCTGCTTCCCAACAATGGGGGACATGTGGCGTCGCGAGAAAGCGGAAGCGGTATCTTCCCGTCTCAAGCACCTCGCCGTCGACCATCCCTTTGGCTGGACGAATCGCCAGACAATCGTCAACACTCACCAGCTTAGCCACCAGACTACAAACTACTTCTGAGTTCGGAGCCAGATGTTGCCACTCCGGTACTGTCGCACATTCGTCGGACTCAAAATGGCTGAACCCGATCCAACGCAAAGTCTGCGAATCGATGAGCGAGGCCACCGCAGCTTGAATTTCCGGAAATAACGCTCGGGGGCCGGTATGGAACAGCAGCGGTTCATCGTCGCGCACCAAGAACTGACTGAACTGAATATTGAAGGGTTCAACGAACGTCGTGATGCGGAATAGATCAGGAGCGATCTCGGTAATTTTCGCCATAACACCTCACAAAAGAATAGGTCGGGATGTTGGATTTCTGGTGGCAGGCTACTGACTTGCTGAGGTCCTGCGAAGGAACAATTCTAAGGCGTCTCGCGAATTTTTCCTCGCAGTAGAAACGGCTCTCAAACAAAGACTGACGGCTCCTTTTACACTCGACGCCATTATTATTTGTTTTCTCGATAGCACTGATTTTATCGTTACGAATGACCACTTGGTGAAATGGGTTTCCTAGACCGCTCAGCTACACAGGTTGAATCCAAACGAACCACGCCAGCGCAAATCCAGTACCGAACAAGATAGCACCAAATACACGCAAGAAGATTATTAGAACCATCATCTCAGGCGCGGTTTCAAGCCCAGGCTTCTTTCGAATCCTGAACAGTTCAGCTCGTACTATGCCGAGTTGGCTGGCTCCGTAGAAAAAGACGCCCGCGAGGGCGAGGCTAAATGCAATAGGCAATAGCAGCGCGTAACGCGCCACACCATTCGAAGCGTTCTGAAAGTAATACGTGAGGATCGATCCCGTGACTGCGTAGTAGAACGCGTTAACCTTCACACCCAAGTCGAGGTAGAACTTGTACAAGTCCACGTGTAGCGCATACTGCTTCCAAAAAACTTCATCATTCGGAAGGCTCGGCTGTGTGCCGATCGGGTCCATAGGTGACCTTGTGTCCGCTTAAGATTGTTTTACGGACCCGTATAAGCTGCGAATCTTGAATTTCCAATCCGCGCAGGACAATTCAGGATCTCTCACCGTGCTGATGCATTTCGATAGATCCATCATTTCCCCTGTCCCGCTCGCGCAATTAATTCCTTTAGTCCGTTCAAATCCAACGCCCCAGGGACCAGTTCGTTGCCCACAATGAAGCCGGGTGTCCCCGAGATGCCAAGGTCGCGGGCGAGGGCTCGATTCTTCGCAATGACGGCTTGCCACTTTGGATTGGCCATGTCGGCTTCCAGGCGCTTGGGGTTGAGACCGACGGCAATGGCAATCTTCAGAATCTTTTTCTTGGTCATATCGCCTTCGGAAGCCAGCAGCGCTTCATGAAAAACTTGGTGCTTGCCTTGCGCCTGCGACGCAAGCGCGGCCTTGGCTGCAAGCTCCGACGGTTCACCAAGAATAGGAAAGTCTTTATAGACCACCCGAACTCGAGAATCGACCTTCTGGATTTCCGTGACAGCCGATGCCACTCGTTTACAGAAACCACAGCGGTAATCATAGAACTCAACCAAGGTGATCTCACCCTTGGGATTGCCGCTGACTGGTGACGCTGGATCATGAAGCAACTCGTTCTGTTTGGTCTTGAGGGCTGCTTTTTGATGCTCGCGCTGCTCCGCTTCGCGCTTAGCTTCCAACGTCTGTAATGACTGCTCGATCACTTCGGGATGGCTACGAATGTATCGCTCGATCGCCGCATCAGTCAGATTTTCCACGGGAGCCGAGGCGCCGTTGGTTTCATTGGCTCTGGTTGCACAACCAGTCACAAACATTGGAAGGATGACCAGGACACTCAGTAAAAACGGGAAGCGGCTCCAGACAAAATACCTGTTCATGGATGGATCTCCTGTGGTGTTCTCCCCATACTATTTCCACTCCTCGCCGCTCGTGCTGCCGCCAAACCCGCCCCAGTTGCCGCCGAATCCACCTTGCCCAGTACCCCAGTATTCACCCTTTTGAATACGCCGATAGGGATGCCGGAGGTCTGGCCGGCTGATCAGCCAGAAGAACGCCACAATGGCACCGGTGGTCCCCAACGTAATCCAGACCCCGAGCCCTTTGATTCGAGGCCGTAACGGAGTATCGAGCCTGACTTCTTGCGCCGGTGTCGCCAGCGCAACCGACGTGCGATACAGCCCTTCTCCAAAATCTCCTCGTTCAATAGCAGGCTGAAGATAGGTACGACTCACCTCGTTCCGGACAGCCGGGGTGATGACCGGGAACATTCTGCGCCCCAAGGCCATCGCCGCCTGCCGTTCTTCCACGGCTACCAGGACCATCACCCCGTGCTCCTGCTGCGTCGAGCCGATTTGCCATTTTCGGTACAGCGCATCCGCATATTCCCGGGCTGTCGGATATGGTTTAATAGTGGGCACCGTCACGATGACCATTTCCACGCCGCTCTTCTTTTCAAGATCGATGCAGACCGAACGGATGCGCTCTTCCCATTGGCCCTCCACGACTTGCGCATGATCGCTGACATACCCGATGGGATTAGGAAGCGGCACACGCTCTTTGGGCCGCTCATATAACGAGGCCGGTGCCTCCGCTGCCCACAGCAGGACTATCAACCCAAGCGAGGCTATTCCCCAGATCCCTTGCCGGTTGAATTGAAACTCGATCACGTGATACGTGCCTCCGCGGTAGTAACCAGTCGGGTCAGACTTTCGAGGTAGCGATCCATCAGCCTTGGGATCTCTTTCTGTCCTGGAGAGATGTGCCCTCGCTTGAGCGCCAGCGCGTCACGAAGGCCAGAAAGATCGACCTCAAGATGAGATTCGATGTCCTTCAAGAGCGGCTCCCCGTGTGCAACGACAGGACGATCCAACAGCCGCTGTAACCCTCGAAGCACCGGCAGAAGCGCAGTAATCGACAGCGGTAACAGAATGGTGATGGCCTCCTCGGTGCTTCGTCCTTCCACCAGACGTTGACGGAGACGAAACAAATTTCCACGTAATCCCTGCACGACTTCGGCGGCCAAATACCGTGAGTCGACCTTGAGACCGACAAAGGGATCTTGCCCCCAGAGCAAACGATGACAGTCGAGAATGTCTTGATACTCCAGTGGGAACGCAGTTGAGGCTGATTTCAGATCAGCTGTCGTGAGGAACAAGGGAACTACGACGTGCTCCTTGCTCCAACGTTTGTGAAGGCTGTCGTACTGTTTCAAGACCGAGAGATCATAGGAGGACAATATCAACAGAACGTTGAGGTTGGAGAGACCAGGCAGAAACTCTCCACGGACAGCACTGCCATAGAGAATGATGCCTTCCAATTCATTTCCATAGGTTTTTACGACATCCTTCACATATGACTTTAAGAGTTTTTGTATGTCTTCCACCAAACCGTCGATGCTCCAGTCAGTCGGCGACATAGTGCTATCGAACCCCTCCAGCTGCCCTGTAGCGAGCCGAAGGATCGGGCAGAAATCCAGCCGCCATGAGGCGGTCCATCATGCCGAATGGAGGGTCCTTGCGAAGTCCGGCTGTCGTCGATAAGACACGGTATCGAAGTCGTGCATTGCGGTCCAATGTGCTGAAGACACGGTCACGGAGAAAAGCAACGACCGGATTTGCCGTATTCCAAAAAAGCACCTGTTCGTCAGCCAACTTCTGCAGCATGGTCACCTGAGGCCGACGTGCGGTTTCATAGGTCCTGAGTTTTGTGGCGGAGTACTCGTTAGTCGCTAAACACTCGGGCAAGAGATCCGCCAGCGTCATCGCATCGACCATCGCCTGCATGCGACCCTGCGAGGCATGAGGATTCATGGCGTGCGCGGCATCCCCGATCAGCACCGCCCCATCGGCCACCCACGTCGGTGTGCGAACCCGCCCGGTCGGCATAAAGGCGGTTTGCTTCCAGTCCCTCAGCGTACGGAATATTGGCTCACTGGACGGATCGATCTTGATCCAAGCTTCCTGTAGAGCTGGAAGACCTTGCGCCTTCACGCTTTCATACGAACCAGCTCTGATCATGTAAAAGGCGTACACTTTGTTTCCAGCGGCGGGAAACATCCCGAGGATCGTCCGCTTCCCAACAAAATACTTGGCGTCATCCATGGGAAGCGCTGCGTCTAACATAGCGATCAAATATCCCTGCGGATAGAGATGCAGCTCGGCTGGAATCTGTAAGGCTTCGCGAACTTTTGAAAATGCCCCATCGGCACCGACGACCACCTTGGCCTGTATGGAGAACTGAGCTTCGCCCTGCTTGGCGGTCAATCCAACAACTCGATCTTTCTCACGCAGTAACCCTGTAAACGTCGATCGATACCTCAGTGAGACAGAAGGCTCGCGTTCGATCGCGTCGAGAATGGCATGATGCGCCACATTGGGAAGCGTGACCACTGCACGATTATAGGGTGGCGGAAGATCTCCGTAGTCCACGGTGCACAACCGCTTGCCGCCGACGCGGCAGAAATGAAACTTCTGCACCGTACGTGTCGATTCACTGGGCAATTTACTTAAAAGTCCCAGCTGATCAAGAACCTGCTGCCCGTTCGGCTGCAAAATCTCGCCGCGCAATCCCTGCGGTGGTCCAGGCGCCTGTTCCAGAATAATAGTTTTAATCCCCTTCTGGGCCAAGGCGAGAGCCAGGACAGCCCCACCCCCACCAGCGCCAACGACCGCAATGTCGGTTTCCTCAACCATCACCCTTCTCGCTATTTCCACTCCTGGAATCGTTCTTGGTCTTTCCACAGCAAGAGAAACTTCTCACGAGCTTTGACTGTAATCACATGGTCTCTGATGATATCCAGCCGCTCATCATTGTAGCGGTTCCCACTGGTCGTCTGATTCATCGAACCATTGGTATTCACCTCGTCGTCAATGACGGTCTGCTTGAGATGCATGAGCCCGTCGTGTCGATTGATCTTGATGGGGATCCCGGCTTCACGCAGCGCCGAGAGCGCCGTCTGCTGTTTCGGATCATTCAGCCGTTCTCGGTCCGTAAGGACCCGCACATCCACCCCACGTTTTTTCGCCCCGACCAGGGCTTTCACCGACAGAGGGGACGTTAATCCGTAGGCCGCAACAAAGATATATAGCTTGGCACGATCATACGTCTGCACAAGATGTTCAAGCGGTCGATCATCCGGGCCATACCACACTTCCACCGCTGCGATCGTAGGCCCCGGGCTAGCCGCAACTAGAATGGCGATGACGAGCGAGCAGAAAAGTCCCCTGCTGAAAGGCTTCCTTAGCTGGGGCGGCAAGATCCCAATCATTCTAGCTCGAAAAGATCACGAAAATGGTCTTCGGAAGATTCCCAGGCCTGGGGAGCATGCACCTCAAGCCATTGCCGGAGAAACTGTTTCTGGTCGGGCAGGAGAAGCTGCTTGATCTGGTGAGAGCGGCCTTGGAGCGGCTGCAGGAGGCTCACATGCTTATTGATATCCAGCATCGCAGTCCGGACATACACATTGGTGAAGGCAGAGGGCTTTTCTTCAGACCCCTCGCCCTGTACCCAGACAGAGAGAAACTTCTCAAGGAGAAGGCCGGCACTGTCCAGCGCCGGTTCCGTATCATGGAACAGCTCATTCTCAGACTGGGTTAAGGGTGTCGATTCCGCGGCACGAAAGAGGAAGTTCTTTTTCCACATCCCAGCGTCCTGCAGACGGCATAGTGGCGACCATACGACCCAAAGTCAAGTAACCATGTCTACCCTTCTTGTAAAGGTTCGGTTCCTCCCTCGATGAATCCAATCGACGCGTTCCGTCGCATCACCTCGGATGAACCAGCCTTGACAAGGAGAGCACCGCTTTGCTACGTTGTTAAATTCTTCAATCTATAAGCCAACTTGGGAGAATTTGTGCAGGTCAAGATCAATGGGAAGCCTGAAGAGATTCAGAGCGGAACGGTCCTCGATTTATTGAAGGCGAAGAAGATCGAGCCCCAGATGGTCGCCGTCGAAGTAAACGACAAGGTGCTGGAGCGTGACCATCTTGCCACGACCCATCTCAATGAAGGAGACCAGGTGGAGTTTCTCTTCTACATGGGGGGTGGTCGGTGAGTACAAGCTCGTACAAAGACATTACCGAGCTAATCGGCAACACTCCGCTCGTACGGCTGAACCGCCTTTCGAAAGAGGGATCAGCCACGATTTATGGAAAAGTAGAGTTTTTCAACCCTGGGGGTAGCGTCAAAGATCGGATCTGCCTCAGCATGATCAACGAGGCAGAACAACAGGGCAAACTGAAGCCGGGCGGAACCATCGTCGAGCCGACGAGCGGAAATACGGGTATCGGTCTAGCTTTGGTCGCGGCAGTGCGCGGATACAAACTAATCCTTGTGATGCCGGAGAGCATGAGCATGGAGCGGGCCAGCTTGCTCTCCTCGTATGGAGCACAGCTGGTGCTGACACCGGCTTGGGAAGGTATGAAGGGTTCTATCAAAGAGGCAGAAAGTATCCTGGCACAGAATCCGTCGTACTTTATGCCCGATCAATTCTCGAACCCAGCCAACCCAGCGATGCATAAAGCGACGACGGCATTGGAAATCTGGAGTGCGATGGAAGGAAAGATCGATGCCTTTGTCGCCGCAGTCGGAACTGGTGGTACGATCACCGGATGTGGAGAAGTCTTCAAGGAAAAGAACCCGCACGTCACAGTCATCGCGGTCGAGCCGGCCAGCTCAGCCGTGTTGTCCGGTGGTGATCCGGGACCACATAAGATTCAAGGGATCGGTGCGGGCTTTATTCCCAAGGTCCTCAACCGAACCATTCTTGACCGTGTGATCACCGTGACGGATGACGAGGCCTATCAGACCGCGAAGCAATTGTCGAAGAAAGAAGGGTTGTTGGTCGGCATCTCAGCCGGCGCAAATGTGTTTGCTGCCCAGAAGATTGCTGAAGAACTAGGGCCCGGCAAGAATGTCGTCACAATCCTGTGCGATACAGGTGAGCGCTATATCAGCATAGAAAAGTACTTTAATATCTGATTGTCAGTTTGGCTACAGGAAGGATGCTCAAAATATCCGTTCGGCAAAGCCGCAGGCGAGGGGAAACCGGAGGCGTACTTCGCAATACGTTGAAGATTTCTTCGGCCCGAGAACGAAGCTGACAGACATTTTGAGCCTCCCTAGTTGAGATGGAATTCACCGAAGAACAGATCAACCGCTACAGCCGACACATTCTTTTGCCGGAAGTCGGCGGCAAGGGACAGAAGAAGATCGCCAAATCCAGGATTCTTCTCGTCGGGGCCGGCGGTCTCAGTTCTCCCGCTGCGTTGTATCTGGCCGCAGCAGGAGTCGGCACCATTGGATTGATCGACAGCGATGTGGTGGACCTGACCAACCTTCAGCGCCAGATTCTTCACCATACTCCGGATGTGGGGCGTCCCAAGGTCCTGTCCGGCAAGGAAAAGATCCAAGCGCTGAACCCCGATGTCTCTGTCTCGATGTACGAGGAACGGCTCACGGCTGGAAATGCGCTCAAGATTATCAGCGACTATGATGTCGTGATCGATGGCGTCGATAATTTCCCGGCGAAGTTTCTCATCAACGATGCCTGTTTCTTCGCCCAGAAACCATTGATTCATGGTGGCATTCTGAGATTCGACGGCCGCGTCACCACCATCATTCCAAAGAAATCGGCTTGCTATCGGTGCGTATTTAAGGCGCCTCCGCCACCTGGCTTGGTTGCGTCCTGCCAAGAGGCTGGAGTCATTGGGGTGCTGGCAGGTATCATCGGAACGATTCAGGCAACGGAAGCGTTGAAGCTCGTGCTCGGAATCGGACGACCGCTCACAGATCGGTTGCTCGACTTCGACGCTCGTAAAACCCAATTTCGAGAGATCAAAATCCGACGTAACCCGAATTGTGCGCTCTGCAGTGAGCATCCCACGATCACCGAGCTGTTCGACGATGGGGACCCCTATGCCGGATGCGCTGTGCGTCCGTCCGCATAGAGAGGAATAAGGTGGTGCGACGATGAGTAAAATGAAAGCGCTGGTTTGCCGAGAGTGCGGCAAGGAATACCCAACGAAAGCGATCCATGTCTGCGAGATGTGCTTCGGCCCCCTCGAAGTGAAGTACAACTATGACGAGATTAAGAAGACCATTTCTCGTAAAAAGATCGAGGATGGCCCGCATAGCATGTGGCGCTATCTTGATCTGCTGCCGGTCGAAGGAACCAACTTCGTCGGTCCGCACGCCGGGTTTACTCCGCTTGTGCGAGCCAAAAATCTCGGCGCCTATCTCGGACTGGACGAGCTCTATATAAAGAACGACACTGTCAACCACCCGACTCTGTCGTTTAAGGATCGCGTCGTCGCCGTCGCCTTGACACGCGCACGGGAGCTTGGGTTTGAAACGGTCGCCTGCGCCTCCACAGGCAACTTGGCGAACTCCGTGTCTGCCCATGCCGCTTCAGCCAATCTACATTGTTATGTCTTTATCCCCGGAGACCTCGAGGCCGCAAAGGTATTGGGCAATTTGATTTATAAGCCGCATGTCATCGAGATAGAAGGCAACTACGACGACGTCAACCGGCTTTGTAGCGAGATTGCCGGCGAACACGGCTGGGCGTTCGTGAACATCAACATCCGTCCCTACTATGCCGAAGGCTCCAAAACACTGGCCTTTGAGACAGTTGAACAATTAGGATGGAGAACGCCCGATCAAGTCGTCATTCCGATGGCCTCCGGTTCGCTCCTGACAAAAATTTGGAAAGGCCTCCATGAGATGAAGGCCTTAGGCCTTATCGACAACGTTCGCACGAAAATCAACGGCGCCCAAGCCGAAGGTTGCTCACCAATCTCGACGGCTTTCAAAGCGGGACGAGACTTTTTCAAGCCGGTGAAACCACAGACGATCGCTAAGTCGCTTGCCATCGGCAACCCGGCTGATGGGTACTATGCCCTGAAGGCCACGGCTGAAAGCCATGGGTCCATGGATATGGTGACGGATGAGGAAGTGGTTGAAGGTATCCAACTACTGGCTCAGACCGAGGGCATCTTCGCGGAAACGGCTGGAGGCGTCACGATCGGCGTGCTCAAGAAATTGGTCAAACAGGGTGTTATCAAGAAAGATGAGGTCACGGTGGCCTACGTCACCGGCAATGGATTGAAGACGCAGGAAGCGGTGATCGATTCAGTCGGTCGTCCGGTTCGAATTCAGCCCAGCCTGGTCGACTTTGAAAAGACGTTCAAAATGGGAAAGAATGGTGGTGGCGACAAATGATTAAAGTTCGTATTCCGACTCCGCTTCGTCCCCTGACCAAAGGCCAGGGCGAAGTCGAGACCAAGGCCAGTAGCGTAGTGGAAATGATCGAAACATTGAACGGCGCACATCCCGGCATCAAGGATCGCCTCTGTGATGAAACAGGAGAACTCCGTCGCTTCGTGAACATCTATGTTAACGAAGAAGACATTCGCTTTCTCAAAGGAAAAGAGACCTCCCTGAAGGACGGTGATGAGGTCTCCATCGTCCCAGCAATCGCGGGAGGATAATCATGGCACATTTGCGCTTCCATATTCGTTTTCCTGAAGACAAGATCAGAGAGCCAATCATCTATCAGATTGGGCGCGAATTTAATGTTGTGACCGATGTCAGACGGGCCGATGTTCGCGAGACCACAGGCTGGGCAGATGTGGAGTTTTCTGGTGACGCTGCAGAAATTGAACGAGCTATCGCCGGTCTACGAACTAAGGGCTGTGTCGTCGATCCGATTGAATTGAACGTCGTGGAATAACAATGGATCTGTCGGAATCGGAAATTCAACGCTACAGCCGACACATCATTCTTCAGGATGTCGGTGGCAAGGGGCAGCTCAAGCTCAAGCGGGCCAAAGTCCTGCTGATCGGTGCAGGCGGGTTGGGTTCTCCAGCCGGTCTGTATCTCGCCGCCGCGGGTATCGGCACGATCGGCCTCGTCGATGGAGATGTGGTCGACCTATCGAATCTGCAGCGGCAGATCATGCACTCGACCGCCACGCTTGGACAGCCAAAGGTGGAATCGGGCCGGAAGACTCTTTCAGCCATCAATCCGGACATTACCATCAACACGTATCATCAGCTGGTCGATGCCGACAACATCTTACCCCTTGTCTCACAATACGACGTTGTCCTCGACGGCTCTGACAACTTCACGACTCGATTCCTGGTCAACGACGCCTGTTTCTTTGCCAAGAAAACGCTGATTTCTGCCAGCATGTTTCGGTTTGAAGGCCAATTGACGACCATCAAGCCGCATCAAGGCTATCCGTGTTATCGATGCCTCTACCCCGAACCTCCTCCAGCCGGGTTGGTGCCCAATTGCCAGGAAGCCGGTGTCCTGGGTGTGTTAGCGGGCACGATGGGTATCCTCCAGGCTTCAGAAGCCATCAAAGAAATTCTCGGGATTGGAGAAACAGTCGCCGATAAGTTAGTGATTTACGATGCGCTCGAGATGAAGTTTCGGAAGGTCGGTCGGCCTAAGGATCCCGCCTGTCCGCTGTGCGGGCCCAATCCTAAGATCAAAGATCTTAGCCTGGACTACACCATCACCTGTACGATTTAACGTGGCGGACCTCGTCATTCCCAAGACCATTCTCGACGACATCATCGCCCACGCGAACGAACTCACTCCGCATGAATGCTGTGGATTGTTGGCGGGAACCAACGGTATCGTCAGTCATCTGTATCGTATTAAGAACATCGTCGCGATGGAAGGCGCTCAAAATCTCTCTTCGTTTGATGCGGCCAAAGCTGCGCATCTTGAACGACTCTCTCCCGAGGAACGTGCCGAAATCGCCTTCGTCATGGATATGCAGGACTTCTCATCCGCCAAGAAGGACATGCGCAACCAAGGGCTTGACCTGCAAGTGGTCTATCACTCACATCCCCATGATCCGGCTCGTCCCTCGGTCACTGACATCAAAATCGCCACTGACTACGAAGAGATTTGGCCGAAGATCAATCTCCCCATTCCCGCCTACCTTCTGGTCTCACTCATGAACCCTACGCCTGATGTGCGATGCTACTGGATCAAAGCCGGACAAGTCACTCCTGCCGCTTTCGCGGTCCGTTGATCCGACCAGCCCGGTCTTCTTCTCTGCCGTGAGATATGCTACTGTCGAGCCAGCAACATTCCTCGGACGGAGCGACGACTATGCGACTGTTGCCGGCCATGCTGTTCACAATGCTGCTCGTCATCGGCATGACCAGCTCAAGTCAGGCTGAGGACAAGAGTTTCTATAGCCCCGTCATCTATATCGATGTCGAAAATCACCGTATCCTGATCTCTCAACTCGGTGGGGTGTTCTACATCGACGTCCCGGAAATCGCGCGACCCCACATCGAAAAACTTCCGATTTCCGGCCTGGTTGACTTTGTCGTTGATTGGAAAGGCGACGATCAGATGCCCGTGATCAAAACCTGGAAGGTGAAATCAGGTGAGTCAACCTGCCTGCACTTTAATGGGAAGGAATGCAGATAACAGCGGGACGATACTTTCCACCGCGTTCTCTCCGTCAGGGTTCGTACACATCCCTGCGATGCCCGACAGTCAGGACTAGAATCAGCAGTTCGTTCTTTCTTACCTTGTACAGAATCCGCCAATCACCGACGCGGTAGGACCACCGGTCATTTAGAAGTCCTGTCAGACGTTTTCCCAACTCTGGATGCTCCGAGAGCCGAACAATCGCTCTGCCAACTCGCTCCTTAACAGCCTTATCCAGCTTGGCAAGACGACGTGCCGCCTCCTCTGTATAGAGGATGCGATACCTCATTTAAAGATGTCTTCGTGCTCAACCAAGCGCTGAGCCCGTTCATCTTCTTCTGCTTTGAGAAGAGAAAGCATTAGTTTCTTGTCCGCAAGAATTTCCAGTGTCTCGAGTTCTTCCGGAGACAAGAGAACAGCGGAGGCGGCACCATTCTTGGTGATAATCACCCGCCCACGTTTTTTCTTGCGCAGCGAAGCAACCATCTCGGGCAAGTGCGCTCGCACATAGGACACAGATGCGATCTTGGTCATTGGTTTAAACCTCTATTCAATAATGTACACAATCGCGTACCAACTTGCCAGTGGGTTTCGTAGCAAGCCTTACTCTTTAGCCGCCATATGCTTGACGTTGGCACCTAAGAGAGGATTATCTAATACCTCGACCTGCTTTGGTTTCTCTGTGAGGAAAAACAAGACTGCCAATAGTGTGCATAGGAGCCCGATGGTTTGAAGGAAGCGATACGCCCACACCTGCCGAAAGATAAACCTTCGTTGTGGCTACGGTGGGACGACCTTCGATGCGTCACCCACGGATACTACACCCTCCTCTCTCCAAGGGAATTGATCAACACTGGGTTGACATGCCACCTACTAGCAACACGATTCTTGCGCTGGTTCAGAGGCTTGTCAACTTAATCCACAATGAAAGGAGTGCTGCGTCTTTGGCAACGCAAGGGAGAATCAATGGGTGAGAACTTAGATAAGGAAACAGCTATTCCCCGCTTCCTGCCATGTCGTCGATGAGGGGTCGATTGATATCGGTGCAGCCGATGCAGATCGTATCGAAGAGCGCTTCAAAGTCAGCGACGAAATTTTTCTCGTTAGGCAGTTTCTCGGCCATCACCTGATCATGGCAGGTGTCACACAACATGATGAGTCCGCGTGAGACCGCCACTGTTTTCCTTCCACCACTTCCCATTCGCTACACCGATCCTTTTTGAAGGGCTACGAAAAAATCTTCGGCTTCGAGATCAATCCCACATTGTGGACACTCGTACGGACTCTCGACTGCTGGTACGTTCAACGGAGTGCGATCGATCCGCCCTTGGCAGACGTGGTAAAAACGCCCGCGCGCATGTTCATCATCCAACGGATCACTCTCGTATAGCAGCACCATCGATCGACCTTGTCCGATTGTTCACTCAAGAGAGTATACCTATTGCCTCCTCTGAGCCGCAACTGCCAAAGTCAGAATAGGCCCGATCTCGTGCTGCCGTCACTACACCTGAAACTGCGCCTCATAGAGACCGGCGTAGACTCCACCTCGGCTGAGCAATTCATCATGGCGACCATCTTCCACCAGCTGACCCCTATCGAGTACCAAAATCCGATCAACATCATGGAGCGTGGACAATCGATGGGCAATGATGAACGTGGTCCGGCCCACCGTGAGTTCGTTCAACGCCTCACGAATTTTCACCTCAGTCTCGGTGTCGATATTCGATGTCGCCTCGTCAAAAATCACGACGGGGGGATCTTTCAACAACACCCGAGCAATGGAGACTCGCTGCTTTTGCCCGACCGACAACTTGACACCTCGCTCACCAATCCAGGTGTCATACCCTTCTGGCAACGCCGCGATGAAGTCGTGCGCGCGCGCAGCACGAGCCGCTGCCTCCAGCCGATCTTGATCCGCCTGTAAATCACCGTACAGCAGGTTGTCTTTCACGGTCCCGTTAAACAGAAATGGTTCCTGCTGCACAAACCCGATCTGCTGTCGAACATAGGAGATCGGAAAATCTCGGATATCTTTTCCGTCAATGAGAATTGCCCCATCGGTCACGTCATAAAACCGCATCAGCAGCTTGAGAAGAGTGCTCTTTCCTGCTCCACTCATCCCCACCAAAGCGACGCGCTCACCTGCCGGCACAGTCACTGAGAACCCTTTCAGTACCGGCACGTCTGGCCGATAGTGGAATCGAACCTGGTCAAATCGCACCTCTCCATGAACACGATGGACTGGAGCCACCGATCCAGGACGATCGACGACTTCTGGAACCGTATCCAACACATCGAAGACCCGCTCACTCGCGGCCAAGGCATGTTGCAACATATGATTGACGGAATGAATCTGGTTGATAGGCACATAAAACATCGCCAAGTAGGAGAGAAACAAGACCAGCTCCCCAAGGGTGAGCCGTCCTTCGATGACCTCACCGGCCCCGTACCAGAGGATCAGCACGGTTCCGAAAGCGGCGACCAGAATCATCCCGGGCGAATACACTGACCACAGCACCATCGCGTTGAGATTCTTGTCGCTATAGGTTTGACTCAGCCGGTTGAACCTCACCTGTTCATGCCTTTGGCGTCCGAACCCCATCGTCTCTCTGATCCCGGACAAAGCATCCTGTAAGTAGCCATTCAGTTCAGCGGCACTCTGCCTGGTCTCTCGATAATATCCATGCACCTTCGACGTAAACCAACTCGCTGACAGTGCAAGCACAGGGATCGGCAAGAGAGACAGCGCTGCCAGTTTCCAATTGAGCATGAACAAGATTCCCGTGATTCCAATCAGCGTGAGCGACGCTGTCAGCATCCCTTCCAGTCCATCGATAAAGATCCGCTCGACATGTTCCGTGTCGTTGGTCACTCGGGACATGATCTCGCCCGTTGACCGATTTTCAAAATAGGTGATGGACAAGCGCTGGAGGGCGGAAAAGATTTGGCAGCGAAGATCGTGAACGACTCTTTGCTCGAGTTGATTGTTGAGCCTAATGCGCAGTGAAGCAAACACGTTCTTGAACACATAAGCGACGATTAGCAGCCCGATCACCCATGGCAGCAGCGAGGCCTGCTTCGCCTGAATCACGTCATCGATGATGATTTTGACGACCCAGGGGGGAACCAATTCCATCGCCGTGGCGAAACCCGCACAGATCAACGTCGTGATCGCGAGACGACGGTGGGGACGGAGATATAGCAGGACGCGAAAAAGGGATTTCACAATGGATCCGGCACGGCAGGCATCAAATCACGTTCGTGGGCTCTTTTTGCCAGTACTGTGTAAACTCATCCAGTTGAGTCAGAGTGGACATGTCGGTCATACGGTCGAGAAAGACTTTACCGATCAAGTGATCAACCTCATGTTGAATGCACACGGCATAGAGACCGGTCGCTTCAAAATCTAGAGCTTTCCCTTTCCGATCCAGCGCTTTGACGCGCACCAAGGAAGGCCTTGTGACCTTCCCTCGAAGTCCGTCGACGCTCAAACAGCCTTCCCAGTGTTCGACCTGTTCGGGTCCGTAGTACACGATCGACGGATTAATGAGGACCGTTTCTGGAAATCCGCCTTCGCCTTTACACCCCATGACGACCAATTGAATCGAGCGCGAGACCTGCGGCGCAGCCAACCCAATGCCTGGCTCGTCGTACATCGTTTCAAGCATATCGTCGATCAACCGTTGGATATCCGACGACTTAATCTCACGCGGATCGACCGGAGTCGCAATCTTCCGAAGGATCGGATTCCCAAGCTTGGCAATTTTCAGCATCGCTTCTGTCTTGGTCTTCATATCCTTACATCCGTACCATAGGAGTCTCGTGTCCCGCAACTTCCCCGGTCGGGCACTATGAATTCCGCCTCGGCCGTTTCGGCTCTGGAATTTCAAACACGTCTTTGTTATCTTCCCACCACTCGATCCATTCGCTTGACCATGCCGCGCGATCCTGCTTGGTCGATGCCTCCCAATCATGAAATTCCGTCTCGTGGCGCGTCAGGATCCACAGCGAGTGCAGCGCCGATAGCGCCACAAAGCGCTCGTCATCGCTCACCATCGGAATCAAGATAGGGATGATGGCCTTCTGTCGCACATACCTGGCTTCAAAGACTGCACTCTTCCGGACTGATGGATTAGGATCCTTCGTCATCACTTCAATGGCCTCTGGCGCTTGAGCTGGACTCAACCGGGCTGCAACCCGTAACGCATGTTCGCGAATTCGTGGAATTTCGTTGGGCTCCTTAGCGGTAGCAAGGAGCGCCGGAACCCCTGCCACCCCCTTCATCATCAGCAAGGTTTCGATTGCATTATAGCGGATCCGCGGGCTGGGCATCGTCAAGGCCTTGACCAAGACTGGAACAGACGATTCACCGAGATGCACGAACTCTCCCATGGCCCAAAACTCCTGTTTCCCTTCCAATAACGGGAGCAACGCCTCCGCACGCTGTAGCTCTTCTGGATCCAGTGGATTGGTATTCGGCGGAACTGAGACATCGGGCACATCCTGACTTGCTGGTGGCGCCTCATAGGGCAGTTGGATATGCCACATCCGAAGACTCTGATCAGAGAACGCCTGCAGGGTCTCTGTCCCCGCCAATCCGGATACAATCACCGCGGCAATACTCAGGGACTTGATCACGATACTTCCACTCCCTTTAGTGTTAGGGAACGTCTGATTAATTCACGTTTACACGAAGATCTCTGTTTTCGCCTGGATCAATACGGGTACTCAGCTGGAAACTCGCTGGCCCGGAGTCATTGTTCTTGGGAATCGGCCGCCAGCGGACCGCCCGAAACCGC
>JBGTNJ010000078.1:0-17054 GCA_041743145.1 Nitrospira sp.
GGGCCCACTGCTCCAGTTGCTGGCGTTCGGGTTCAGTCAGCTGAATGGAAGGGGCGATACGCATGGTCCGGTCCTCCTCTGGAGAGGAGTATACACGTACTGTATAATATGTAAAGCTATTTATGTATCACTACACTAGCACAGGGAGCCCTGGGCCAACGGACCGCGCAATTCGAGACTTTGCTCAATGAGGCGCCTCTCGGCGTGTATCTGATTGATGCAGATTTCCGCATCCAGCAGGCGAACCCGACTGCGCTCGCCACTTTCGACATTACTGCCGAGCAGATGGGCCAGGATTTCGTTGAACTGATCCAGTGTGTCTGGCCGAAAGAGGTTGGGGACGAGATGGTCCGTCTCTTCCGCCACACCCTTGACACCGGCGTGCCCTGTGTGCAGCCAGAGTTAATCGGGCGGCGTCGTGGCCGTGAGGTGACCGAGTACTATGAGATACAAATCCACCGTATCCCGCTCTCGGATGAACGCCATGGGGTCGTCTGCTATTTCCGAGATATCTCTGCTCGGCTGCAGGCCCAAGCGGCCATTGCCGAATCCGAGGAGCGGTACCGCACGCTGATCGAGCAGGTCAAAGACTATGCGATCTTCCGGACGGACACAAAGGGCCTTGCCACGAGTTGGAACGAAGGGGTGCGATGGGTGTTGGGCTTTGAAGAGCAAGAGTTCCTGGGCATGGACATCGCGTCAACAGTTTTCATGCCGGAGGACATCCAGTCCGGCGTACCGGCAGAAGAGTTACATACGGCGGCCTCCAAAGGGAGCGCGAGCAACGATCGTTGGATGCGGCGCAAGGACGGCACGCGCTTTTACGCCGGTGGCATTACTACCGCGTTGCACGGACCTGCCGGAGAACTGATCGGTTTTACAAAAGTCATGCGCGACCACACCGCATCCAAGGAGGCGCAAGAGGTCCTGCGCCAAATGAATACCGAGTTGGAACTTCGGGTGGAAGAACGGACGTTGGAGCTAAGGCAATCGCAGAAGCAGCTCCGGGCTTTGGCCGCCGAACTGAATCTGGCTGAGCAACGGGAACGGCAACGACTGGCGGCGGATCTCCATGACTATCTGGGACAGCTCCTGGCGTTGACCCGAATCAAGTTAAGCCAGGCGAAACAGCTGCCGATGAATCCGGCTCTCACGAATATTTTTACCGATATCCTCGGCATCACAGACAAGGCCTTAGCCTACACGCGCACATTGGTCTCACAGCTCAGCCCCCCCGTTCTCCATGAGTTTGGTCTATCGATGGCGATACAATGGCTGGCGGAACAGATGCGTCAGCGAGATCTCGCCGTGTCGGTGAAATTGCAGGAAGAGGCTCCGACGATACCGGAGGAGCATGCGCTGCTCTTGTTCCAATCGGTCCGCGAACTGTTGATTAATTGCGTCAAACATGCGCATACGCGGGAGGCTACCATTGAGCTGGAACAGCGTGAAGACATGCTCTACATCACGGTGGCGGACCAGGGCGATGGGTTTACGCCGTGCACAGGGGCACTCGCAGCCAAACCTGATGCCCCGTCTCCGGGTTTCGGGCTGTTCAGCATCCGTGAACGGATGCTCTCGCTCGGAGGCCGCTTGGACTTGAACGCCGCCCCCGGCAAGGGGACCTCGGCGACCATAGTTTTGCCGCTCCGGAAGGGCCGTGATGACAAAGTTGTTGTCAATAATAGTCCTGGATCAATGGTGGAAGAACCAGGTGAGCCGTTAGCCTTGTCAAAAGTTCGTACCGGGGTTCCTTCAACCAATTATACCCAAAGTCTCAATGGTTCAAGGATCCGTGTTGTTGTGGCAGATGATCACGCCATGGTGCGGCAGGGTTTGTGTGGACTGTTGGACGAAGACAGTGCCTTTCAAGTCGTCGGAGAAGCGGCGAACGGGGAGGAGGCGGCAGCGTTGGCCGACCAATTACGACCGGATGTCATTCTCATGGATGTCACCATGCCAAAACTGGACGGCATCGAGGCTACGCGGTTGATCAAACTGAAGTATCCCACCATGGTCGTGATCGCCATGTCTGTTCACACCGCCAGCCAGGTGGAGGCGGCCATGCGAGAGGCAGGAGCCGCAGGCTTCATCAATAAGGAGGCGGCGGTGGATCAGTTAGTTCAGATGATCCACGAGATCAGAGCAAGTACGGAGGCCACGAAGCAGCGGCCATAGGTTTTCCACCCTTCTCCAGTGGAAAGTCACATCGGATAGTGACCAGCACAACAGTAAGCCACCACAGCGCTGATGTGATTTCTCTGTCATGGCAGAGGCGCAGCGTCTTGTTCGAGCTCGTCTCATGGTGGGGAAGCCTAAGAACGAACTGAACATGAATCAGGCTCAACGCAGATTCGTATGGGTGAATTCTGCTCACTTCCGAGGCCAGAAGGCGGTCAGAATCTTGAGCCGGAGATACGCCTCATCCCGATAGCCGTAGGCGCACCGTTGAATCACGCGAATCTTGTTATTCAGACCTTCGACAAACCCCACCTGACCTTCTTGCGAAGCGTGCAATACGCCGCGATGCCGTCCCAGTGTCGCTCGATCAGGGTGGCAAATTTCTCAAAAGGCCTATTGTTCTGTGGCGGGCCGAGATAACGGCTGCACTGGCGCAACGCTGGCGGCCCGTCCGGGTTGAACAGATCCCCGCAATTGCCTCCCTCCACTGCGGCGAACCGGTGTTTAGTTGAGACAACGCGGAACGAGTTCGACGCATGGTGCACGGGGAAGCCAAGCCTATTAAGTCGATTCAGATCGACGTTTTCGCCTACCGATAAGTTCCTAAACAGGAAGCAAAGAATCCGAACTCTCAGACACCCCATCCTGCGGTCGCTTTTCTTGTCCGATTTCCCTATCATTCCCGCGAACACACATCTCAAACGTTAATTGAATACGCCGAACGGTGCGCCGCTGCGTACACGGTTCACCCCAACGATGGGAGAACGCCATGACCTTCACTCCTTTCGACCTACGTAAATTTTGTCTCGGAGAACACGGCCGCTCGGGAGCGTCTGTTTCTGGAGTACATCGGCTGGCGCGAAGACTTTGACATTATCATCGTCGGCTCGGGAATCGGCGGTGGAGTACTGGCGGATGATCTGGCGGACCGGATTAGTTCCCAGAAACGAATTCTCGTACTGGAAGCTGGATCGTTTCTCTACCCCACCCACGTCTACAATATCTCCCGCATTCCCAACAGCAGGCTGGCAAAACACTTCGGGTGCGACACGTTTTGGCAGAACGGCCACAGCGGCGCACAGAACTACATTGGCGAAAAGCCACAGCTGAACTTCGGCGGCCGGTCGATCTTTTGGTCGGGATTGATCCCGAGTATTCAAGGCTGGGAGCTGGACTACTTTCCATCACGGGTTCGGCAAGATTTAGCAAGCGGTCTGCTGGATCAAGCCGGACAGACGATGAACGAGTCCACGTCGATGGGGGCCACAGCCCAGGCCGTGGTCCGCCGGTTGCGAGAATCGTCGCTCAACGCCGACTTCGTCATCGAGGAAACCCCACGTGCCCTGCACCAGCCGTATTTGAAACCCGATGGCACGCCAAAGGATGAGTTCTTCACTGAAGGCACCGGTGTGTTCAATACCGCGGAGCTCCTAGTGAACCAGGTTGGCCTCACGCCCGGCGTGAGCCACGGAGACGGGCCTGGCCTCCACTTGCTCCTGAACCATTACGTCGAGGATGTGCAGAATCACGGCGGCCATCTGACGCTCGTCGCCCGCAATACTCGGTCTGGCCAGGCCCGGTTCTTCACGGCCGGAAGGGTCGTGCTCGCCGCCGGATCGATCGAAAGTCCGAAACTGCTCCGCCGCTCCAGCATGTTCCCTTGGTTGCCGCAGGATGTGAAGGATCTGGTCGGGCGTGGACTCACGGATCACCCGACGTCGAACGAGATTACGACGTTCGTGACGAACATCGGTAGTATGCCGCTGGGACAGGATGATCATGCCAAGATCGTTTTCTACTCGAGAGGCCTGCGTGATGCTAATAACGAGATCCGCTTCCCCTTTAATGTCGAGATGAACCTGAACCACGAGTACTGGCACTTGCGGGAGAACGATCCCGAGGCGACCGCCCCGCTTCCCACCGACGGGGCGGCCCGGATCGATATCAAATTCAGTTTCGGCAACTGCCTCGACGAGAACAACGAGGTCAAACCAGCCCCGCCGTTTGGGTACGTGCCGGAGCTTGCGTTCAGGAACCAGAGCTGGGCCGATTATCTGGCCGGATCACGGTTCCCCGCGCTGGCCGGGTGGCAGAAGAATCCCGAGCAAATCTGGGACGTGCTTAACCAAGTGACCCTGCGAATTTTCTCGCAGTTTCAGGTCAACGGCCAACCGGCCCAGCCGGCTGATAACGCTCGGTACGGGCAAGGAGGCAAAGGGTTTGGCTGGGGCACGGTCCACCATGCAGTCGGCAGCTTGCGGATGCCGTACCGGCCACAGCTCGATGCGCCGTTTGCTGGCCACTCAGTGGTGGACGAAGACCTGCGCGTAGTCGGAACGGATCGGCTCTATGTGTGCGACATGTCGGTGATGCCGCTCAGCTCAGCGGCCAACCCGGTGCGGACCTTGGCCGGGCTCGCCTTGCGGCTCTCGCGGCACCTTGACTGAGTGGCCTCTCAGCGGCGTGATGGATGGGCTTTATGACGATTTCTGCTCTTCGAAGGCGCGGAGGAGGTCGGACACGGAGAGGACTCCGATAATCGTGGCGTCCGCGGTCACAGGCAAATGTCTGATGCCGTGCTTCTTCATGAGCGATCTGGCATCGGCCAACGATTCGTCTTCCTCGATCGTGACAAGAGACCGGCTCATGCAGGCGGCGATGCTTGTCGAGTTGGGATCGAGGCCTTTGGCAACCGCTCTGCGAGTAAGATCCGACTCGGTGATGATCCCGATATAACGAGACCCATCGTCGACGATCAGTGAGCCGATTTTGTGCTTCTGCAAGAGCTGTCCCGCTTGTTTGATCGTTGCATCTTTGTGGATGCTCCGTACGTCATGCGACATGTATTCTTCGACCCGCGTCTGGTCTTCCCCTTTCCCCTTCCTCGTGGCCTGCAACCGACGACGCAATTCGAGGTCAGCCAAGCAACTTTCCAATACTTGTCGACGTTGCTGAAGACTCGCGCGTTCGACATCGTGGGTTCCGCTTTCCTGCGCCTCTTCCGGTAAGAGTACCGACTCTCCCGTTTTCGCAAAGAAATAGGCCTCCGATTCATCGGACGCACCACCGAACACCTGGCTGATCAGTTCTTCAGCTGCCTCGTCGAAATCTTCGAGCGAAGCCGACCCGCGCTTCCGTGAGAGGAAGGGCTGGAATTTCACGAGCTGCTGCTTGAACCGCTCGACATACCGATCGAGAATGTCACTTCGCGTCAGCCCTGTTCGCACTCGCTTCGGCATAGTACCCCTCCTAGCAGGCTGTTAAAAAACTATTGATGACCGAGAACGCTCGACATCTTGAGGCTCATAGACCGAACCCACATAGCCTACAGGATGTTCAAAAATGCCTTCCAGCAAGGCCCCAGTGAGTGAAGAGGCGGAGCGTACTCTTTGCTGTACGTTGAGCCGCTGAGCGATGCGAGAACGAAGCTGGAGGACTTTTTCAGCATTCTGCTCGGTCGTGATCGCGAGGATACCCTAAGCCGGCACGAGGCTCAAGAGGGCCAGGGCTAGCCTTTCTCTGGCTAGCAGCGCCAGAATCTTAGGGCTTGATTTTTTGACTGTTGGCCCTTATTCCATTCAATCTTGGTTTTAGAACAGATCTCTAATCGGTTAAACTACCATGAAGCGCCTGTTCCTCGTCGTCTTGTTCATGCTCAGTTATGATCCGGTCCATGCGGGTTGGGTCAGCATCGAGAAAACGTATCAACCGACCGGTCTCGAAACGGTGTACTTCGATCCGAACACGATTCATCGAAAAGGCGGGCGGGCGACGCTGTGGCAGTTGACTGATATCAAGTGGAACAGCACGACACGATTCTTATCTTCCAAGACACATAAGGAATTTGACTGTGAAGGATCGCGCGTTCGCGTCCTTCAGGTCATAGAGTTTTCTCGACAGATGGGCACCGGTCGGCCAACCGCAGGCTACATCGAGAACGGCGGCTGGCAACCCATCGAAGCACCCAGCGCCAATCAGGCCCTCTGGAAAGCCGCTTGCGAAAAGCACTAGCGTTCGACCGTGTGCTTGCTGCGTGCCAGCTACCCCGTCAACCTAGACGTCGTAATATAGGAAAAACTCATAGGGATGCGGTCGAAGACGCATCTGATCTATTTCCTTGCTCCGCTTATAACCGATCCAGGCCTCGATCAGATCCTCGGTAAATACCTCCCCCTTGAGCAGAAACTGATGTTCTTTCTCTAGATTACTGATCGCTTCATCAAGACTCGCGGGCATCGTGGGGATGCTGGCGGCCTCTTTTGGATCAAGATCATAGAGGTCCTTTTCCGCCGGTTCACCAGGGTTGATCTTGTTCTGGATGCCGTCCAGGCCCGCCATGAGCATCGCGGAGAACGCCAAGTACGGATTGCATGAGGGGTCAGGAAACCGCACTTCGATGCGTTTAGCCTTCGGACTTGGGGAATACATCGGAATACGGACGCCGGCCGATCGATTCCGGCTGGAATAGGCGAGGAGAACCGGCGCTTCAAATCCCGGCGTGATGCGCTTGTAGGAGTTCGTCGTCGGATTCGTAAACGCAGCCAGCGCCGGCGCATGTTTGAGAATGCCTCCGATATAATACAAACACATCTGCGAGATGCCTGCATAGTCCTTCCCGGCAAAGAGCGGCTTCCCATCCTTCCAAATGCTCTGATGAGTGTGCATGCCGGATCCGGCATCGCTGAACAGCGGCTTCGGCATGAACGTCGCCGTCTTCCCGTGCCGACGAGCCACGTTTTTCACGATGTACTTGTACATCATCATCTTGTCCGCAGTTCGCACGAGAGAATCAAAACGAATATCGATCTCGGCCTGGCCGGCCGAAGCCGTCTCGTGATGATGCTTTTCCACCACGATGCCGACCTTTTCCATTTCAAGGACCATTTCACTTCGGATATCCTGTTGCGTGTCGGCCGGAGCGACGGGGAAATATCCTTGTTTATGGCGGATCTTAGCGCCCAAGTTGATGCCCTCTTGCCCCATGTTCCATGCGCCTTCTTCGGAATCCACATAGTAGAAGCCGCTATGGCTGGTTTGGTCGTAACGGGCGTGATCAAAGATAAAAAATTCCGCCTCCGGTCCCCAGAACGAGCTGTCCCCAATCTTGGTATTCTGGAGATATTTCTCCGCCTTCTGCGCGATAAATCGGGGATCGCGCTCGTAATTTTCTCGTGAGATCGGATCCACAACATTGCCGGTCATGCTGAGCGTCGGGATTGCCGTAAAGGGATCCAAGCAGGCCGTCTCGGGATCAGGAACCACCAACAAGTCGCTGTTATTAATGGCCTTCCAGCCACGAATTGATGATCCATCGAGGCCGGAGCCGTCCTTGAATAGGGTTTCTGTCAGTTCACTCAGAGGGATGGTCATGTGTTGCCATACACCCGGCAAGTCGATGAATTTCAGGTCTACCATCCGCACCCTATGCTTCTTGGCGAACTCCAACACCTCGCGCACGTTCATTCCTGTCCTCCTTTGAGAGATCCTCCACAATGATCTGCCATCGTGTGAATCCTTTGCGTCACAGCGCCGTTTCTCCAGTTTCTCCCGTCCGAATCCGCACGACCTCGCTCAATTCTTGAATAAAAATTTTTCCATCCCCAATACTCCCGGTCTTCGCCGTTCGGGTGATAGCCTCGATCACTCGAGGGACCTGCGCGTCAGTCACCGCGACTTCGATTTTAACCTTGGGAACGAATTCAATCGTATACTCTTGTCCGCGATAGGTCTCCTTGTGGCCCTTCTGACGTCCAAACCCTTTCACTTCCGATACCGTCATGCCTTGCACACCGATTTCCAGGAGGGCATCCTTGATTTCTTCTAGTTTGAACGGCTTGACAACGGCCTCAACAAGCTTCATGGAGACGTCCTCCCAGATAGACCATTGCAGAACATGATACGACTACCCACGATGCAATTTCTTTCAGAACACCAAATGCTCTGATCATGCGCCCATACGCCTTGGGTTAGGGGGCATCATCATAGCCCATCTTCTCCCGTCTCTCAATGGCCGAAATAGCCAGAAGTCCGCAAAATTCCGCAAATTCTTGGCTGATCAGAATCTTTACCTTCCGGTGTTTAAACTCACGAATCAGGGAGGGAGGGTCGTATCTTTATTCCCACAAGCAGTTACTCTTTGATGCTGCGGTACCCGTTCGTGATCGGCATCCGACGATCTTTCCCAAAGGCACGTGGAGTGATCTTGACACCGATGGGTGCCTGGCGGCGCTTAAACTCACTGTTATCGACCATCCGCACCACACGAGCGACGGTCGCTCGATCGAACCCCGCCGCGACAATCTCGTCCACCGAGCGGTCTTCTTCCACATAGGCCTGAAGGATAGGGTCGAGAACCCTGTATGGCGGCAATGTATCTTCGTCTTTTTGATCGGGTTTGAGTTCAGCGGTCGGCGGTCGGTCCAATGTACGTGTTGGGATGACAGGAGATGGCTCTCGAGCATTACGGAACCTTGCCAACTCATACACCATCGTCTTCGACACATCCTTGATGACGGCAAACCCGCCTGCCATATCGCCGTACAGAGTCGAGTACCCCACACTCAGCTCGCTTTTATTCCCGGTGGTCAACACCAGATGTCCAAACTTATTGGACATCGCCATGAGGATATTGCCGCGAATGCGCGCCTGAAGGTTCTCCTCCGTCAGATCCGTTGAGCGCTCACCGAATGCTGGAGCCAGCGACTGTCGATAGGATTCGAATGTTGGGGCAATCGGGATGACGTTCAACTCGATGCCGAGGTTCTGCACCAGCTCTCTCGCATCTGCTTCGCTTTCATGGGACGTATAGGGAGACGGCATGAAAATCCCGAGTACGTTCGGTGCCCCAAGTGCATCCGTGGCAATCACTGCCGTCAATGCGGAATCGACTCCGCCGCTCACTCCAATCACCACTCGCGTGAACCCATTCTTCCGGGCATAATCTTTCGCCGCAAGAACCAGGGCCTGATAGATTTCCTCAACCTCCTCCAAAGGCTCAGCCACTCTCGACATAATGTGAGCCCGCTGTCCCTTGGTTGACGGAAGCTTCACCAGAAGACGATCAACGGTCGAAACAGTTTTTCTTGGCAATCTCGATTTCCGCCCACTGGCTCCACCTCTACATCGGACGGCATCAAGACGCACGTCGGCCATCAACAACTCTTCCTTGAAGGCACGACCACGCGCAATCACTTGGCCTGATTGATCGAGGATGAGGCTATTCCCATCAAAGACCAGCTCATCGTGGCCTCCGATCATATTTACAACGGCGGTATTAACTCGACTTTTACGTGCCCAGGCCGTCAGAAATCGCTCTCGTGAACGACTTTTTCCGATCTGGAACGGAGAAGCGTTGAGGTTGATCATCATTTCGATCCCAGCCGCCAGTTGCGCTCGGGTAGACCCTTCGGAACACCACGGATCCTCGCCGATGGTCACACCGATCGTCACGCCATTGATCACGAGCAGTGGAGACTGTTGGCCAGATCGAAAATATCGACGTTCATCTCTATCGCTTGACACATACCCTTTGTGACAGGTTCCGACTATCTCGCAATTGGCGATCAGCGCCGCCGCATTATAGAGCAGCTGTCGACCGTTTGAGTCACTCGACGGTCGCAAGACTTTCGACTCGGTCTGAGTACTTCTTGCCACATATCCAACCACAGCAACCAAACCGTGACAGGCTTGGACCACCTGGTTCAACGCGCGTAAATTATCGCTCACAAACTGTCGTTGGAAGAGAAGGTCTTCAGGGAGGTAGCCGGTAATGGCGAGTTCGGGAAAGGCAATCAAGTCCGCTTGGGCTTTTCGCGCCTCGCCGATCCATTCCACGATACGATGGACATTCCCGTTCAGATCCCCGACGGTCGGGTTCATCTGTGCCATGGCGATTCGTAACACTCTCATCGCGCGCTAGCCTAACTGGGTGACCACACAGGAAGCCGACCATGACAGAAGAGAAAAACCCATTTTCCTCGACTTGATTCTTCGCCGAGGAACCTTACGGAACGATCCATGCGTGAGTCATGTTGTTTGAGATGCAACATACCACCGATTGAATACCTGCTCTTCTAATGGGGCTATGTGGACCTCCCCAATGCGCGAGGGCCATACTCCGATTACTCGCCCTCCTGAAACCTTTTTGTCATGAAGCATCGCCTTCCATATCTTTGAAGGTGTCCACCGAGGAATTTTGTCTTTTAGCCCCGCAGCTTTCACCATGCGTTGAATTCCTTCAACGACGTCATGGCTACACCACCCCTGAAAACAGGCAAGGTCAGCTTCCTGGACTAACCCGATTCCGACCGCTTCTCCGTGGACTAATGACTGATAGCCGCCTAATGCTTCGAGCGCATGCCCAATGGTATGGCCATAGTTGAGAATTCGTCTCCGATCGGACTCGCGCTCATCTGCTGAAACAACCTCGGCCTTGATCTCGCACGATCGTTTCACCACTGTCGAGACAACTTTGGGCACTTGTTTCAGAAGATCAGGCATGTACCGCTGCAGATAGGAAAAGAACGACTCGTCTGCGATGATACCGTACTTAATCACTTCAGCCAGGCCAGCGACCCATTCACGGGTGGGCAGGGTTCGGAGGACCAATGGATCTATCAACACAGCACGCGGTTGAAAAAATGATCCAATCAGGTTCTTGCCCAGCCGATGGTCGACCCCTGTCTTTCCTCCGACACTGGAATCTACTTGAGCAACAAGAGTCGTCGGCACTTGGATATAGGACATACCGCGCTGGTAGATCGACGCTGCAAACCCTGCTACATCGCCGACGACTCCTCCTCCCAGCGCGAGCAATACGGAGGAGCGTTCAAATCGATGACGTGCCAAGATATCGAGCACGGACTCCACTGTCTTCAGTGTTTTGGAACGTTCACCCGGAGCCAGAATGATTGGAACCGGCTCAATTCCGTGCCTCTTGATTGTTTCTGACACATTTCTCAGGTAATGCCGCGCCACTCGCCGATCGGTCACGACTGCGACCTTTCCTTTGACGGCGCGGTGCTTCAGCTCGCTCCCAAGCTTCTCCAACAACCCCGCACGGATAGTAATTTGATAACTTCGTTCGGCTAGCGATACAGGAACCGTGAAGATCGGAGTCATCTCATAACCATGCAGAGAACTGGAGGAGAGGAGTTCACATCACTTCCATGCTGCCATCATACAGAAGATGCTCAAGGCGCTGCATCGTAACACAGCCCCGACAAAACTAAAATGATAGCCACTTTCTTGGGAAGCATACCCAAACCCTTGAAGATCATTACAGTGGTCGCTACCAAGTAGAAAAGCGTGGTGACGCCGGTTGGCGTCACCACGCTTTTTTGGTCGCACCCCACTGAGTGGGCGCTAGGTCTTGACGATGCTGGGCGTGAGGAAAATCAGCAACTCTTGTTTGCCGACAGATTCAGACTTGTTCTTGAATAACCAACCAAGGACAGGCATGCGAGACAGATACGGAACACCTTGCACGTTGTTGGCTTGTGTATCGACAAAGACTCCACCAATTACCATGGTTTCTCCATCTCTTACAATTACTTGGGTCGTCGCTTCTCGTCGGTCGATGCTAGGCCCAGCAGGGTTACTCCGAGCACCAACGGCATTGCGAGTTGCCCGCACACGCATCATGATTCTCTTAAACTCTTCTCTAGGATCACGCGACGTAATCTGTGGTGTGACATTCAACTCCAAGTTCGCATCGACGAATGTTGTTTGCGTACCCTGCAAAGATGTCGTTTGAAACGGAATTGACTCGCCCTGAGAGATCTTCGCTTCCCGTTTGTCCAACGTGGTGATCTTGGGCGCTGCGATTACCTTGGTCAAGCCTAGCAATTCACCGGCTGATAGCCGCATGTCCAAAGCAAATCCATCAGCTAGTTTTCCAAAGGTCCAGCCGATGCCTGGCACAGCTGGCAATCCTCCCACCTGAGCTGGCAAATTTACCAAGAAGTCTCTGGCGATCGTCGTAGCCCCAGTTCCGCCAGCTTGTGCAAACCCTCCGGTAGGGTTTCCAATCAAATGGAAATCGCTCGAATTAAACTGTGAGGTTTTAAACCCCCACTGAATCCCCATCCCGCGGGCATAGACCGTATCAGCCTGCACGATGCGCGCCTCAATCTGAACCTGAGGAACTTCCAGGTCGAGTCCTTCGACAAGCTGCTTAATCACAGACAACTGCGATTCCGTGTCCTGCACAACCAACGCGTTACTTCCATTATTAAATTGCATCCGGCCGCGGGGGCTCATGTTCTGTCTGAGCGATTGCATCAGCTCTTGTGCCGGGATATGCCTGATATAGAAAACACGGTCCACCACTGGTTCCGCCTTCGTCTTGGAATCTCTTGCTCGTGCCTCTTCATCCTGCTGCTTGGAAAGGTTTGCCAACGAATCGACCCAGACAATGCTCCCCTGTCGAAACATACCGAGGCCATTCATCTTCAAGAGCATGTCCAATGCCTGATCCCATGGCACATTCACCATCTTCATCGTCACCTTCGCCTTCACACCTTCTCCGACAACGATGTTGAAACCACTGACCTCGGCGATCAATCGAAGAATGTTGGTGATGTCCGCTTGCTGGAAGTCGAGCGAGATGCGCCGACCGACGAACCGCGTTTG
The DNA here is from genome assembly GCA_041743145.1 of Nitrospira sp. Classification (GTDB taxonomy): domain Bacteria; phylum Nitrospirota; class Nitrospiria; order Nitrospirales; family Nitrospiraceae; genus Nitrospira_D. Next base: position 12,814 of record JBGTNJ010000078.1, read on the forward strand.
CCCTATGACAAGATCATCGGATCGCTCCTCTTTCTCTGCTGAAGTATTCTCTTCCGTCATCTGAGCTCGCTGCATCCTGAATTGAGACTGCGTCGGCCTGACAATTCGCGCCGCTTTTCTAATTACCCGATCTCTCGCTTCCAAGGTCGGTTTTCGAGAGCGAGGGAGAATGGACACGCTCTCATCAGTATGAACTTTCGTTGCCATCGCAGAGAGAGCTCTAGATTCACTCGGTTTCAGCGTAATCAACACCTTGTTGGCTTCACGCACCATCGAATAGATAGGCTTTTCAGGAACATCGAAGACCAGCCGGATCTTGTCAGCATGATGTCCCACTCTGATCTTTTTAAGCAGATAATGGTCGGCCCGGATCACGGACCGTCTGAGGGTGGAGGATACGGCCGGAATATCGATGATCAAGCGGGATTCGTCCAAGAAGTTAGCCTCGGGAAATAATTGCCCGTCGCCGGCAATAGCAACGGTCACCAAATCTGCTTCGGGGCGAACCTCGATAGCAGTCACAGCCTGAGCGAGTAATCGCATTGGGGGTGTTCCGACCCGTGTGATGTCACTTTGCTTCATCACGTCTGTCTCGTTGGCAAGAACCTTCGTCTCCGCACACACGATGAGAGCAAAGAGCATGAGCCCCCAGGACCCGATGAAGCATTTAGCCGTGATGAAACTATCTGCGCGAGAGAATAATGGTTTCATTCTGAGCCCTCTTTTGGATGAAGGAGCTTGACATACTCCCGCTCCTGCTTCTTGCCGTAGACATCTGTGAACCGCTCTTGAACGATAATGCCACGTTCGGTAATTGCGCTGACCACTCCGTTGTTCTGCCCAACCCGCGTTCCTCGACGCACGGTATACCCATGACCTTCCGGAGTTTGAACCATCGCGGTGTAGCCGTATGCTCCCCACACAATAGCAATAAGGTTGAGCTCCGTCAGCGTCACACGTTGCAATGGAGGAAGGGTGGTATCCACTTTTCCTGGCTGAAGCTCCTGGATGATGGGAGCGAATGGATCTCGGCGACCCGAAGGATCGTACCCAACTCCAGCCACACCGTCTGTCAATGGCAGCTGAGGAGCCATATGTTCGCCTTCACCCAGTGATGGCATTTCCATGGCAGGCGGCGCCGTCCGAGGAATGTCCGGAACGGGGGGGATTTTAATAGCCTCTTGCCTCATGGGCGCTATCTGTCCTGGTAGAGGGGAAGGCTCAGCTTGCACATGTAAGCTCCAGAACGGAGCGATCCACAATCCCGCCATGCTAACACCAACCATCAGGAAAGAGTTCCACGCCTTCTTTTCATTCATAACCAATCGCTGCATAGTGGGGGATTCCCTACTTACCGGCTTGAGCGACGCTGGGAACACTTGCTGATGGCGTTGCTCCCGAAACCGGTTTTTCTTGTGGCGCGGCATAGGCCACCAGATCAAACGTTGTTTGCGATACGATTCGCCCTTGTTCTACCTTTGGAGATCCAATCTTGAGTCCCGACACCGTAATAATTCGGGGTAGCCGATTGATCCGATCAAAAAACAGCGCGGCGGTGTGATACACGCCTGCCACTTCAACATTGACCGGCATTTTGACAAAAAGCTTTGACGCATCTTCTGTCGGAGCTCCCGGCTTCCATAGCCTGATATCAAGTCCCAGCCGTACTCCCAGGTCAGATACCTGTTTCAGCAGCATGATGGCTTCTTCTTCCGGCGGAAGTCGTTCCTTCTTCTTGGCTAACTCAATTTCGAGCTGTTTATTCGCCGCCACTAATTCATCAAGATGCTTTACTTTGATCGTGAGCGTTTGAATCTCGCTCTCCAGCTTACTATTCTCAGCCTCCAGTACAGCGATGATCTCAGACTTAGGCTCTGCGATATAAAAGTAAAATGCTGCGATGATGCCGCCGACGAGAAGGAATAAGAGCGCGGCCTTTTGCGCAGCTGGCACGTTGCGAAGCGCATCCAGGTTGACTTGTGCCAACGCCATCATGACCCCTTCAGCCGAAAGGCTAAGCGGAACTGATACAGATTGATCTTGTTTTCAACCGTTGCTTTACTCTCCTGCAGATTGATGCCGGTAAAGTAATCCGTACGCCGCAAGTTATTGACGAATTCGACCACGTCGTCATTCGTTAACGCCTTCCCCTCCAGTTCAACCATTTCGGAGGCTACACCCAGCCGCGTGAGCCATACTTTAAGGGGCTCCAAACTCTGACTCACATGGTCGAGGACTTTCACAGGTCCCATTCTTGATTGCTCAAGCTGGTCAATAATGCGATTTTTGTCCTCCAGAAGCTTTTTCCTTTGCTCAAAGTCCTGGACCTGCTTGACCTGTTCCTTCAGCTGTGCGACTTGCTTTTCCTTATCCAGCTTTTCCTCTTGCCGGGCCTCAAGTTCGTCGTCCAAGGAGGATGAATACCACCAACAGCTGGCCAGCGTGATCAGGATGACTCCCACGCCAAGCAACGCCTGCGCGCGAACATCATATTGAGGCTTCGCTGGTCGTCCCTTTGGCCCACCGGGAAGTAGATTAATTCGAATCATCTGTCACCCACCGCTCTCAGTGCCAACCCGATGCCGACAGCTGCAGACGGAGCCATATCAGCCAGGAGATCAGGATCGACATCGCACCCTGCGATGTCGATTTCTGCAAACGGCTCTGCCATTTCCACAGAGAGTTGCATCCGATCACCAAGCTGCTGAATCAACCCCTTTGCTTTGGCCACACCGCCACAGAGCAGAACACGACTAAGCTCAGAATTGCTGGTTGAATTCTTGAAGTAATCCACCGTCCTGGCTATCTCCGCCGCGACTTCCGCATTCACACTGTCGATGACGTTGCCGACCGAGACTCCGCTGGAATTGCCGGCTCGGTCATTTTTCTTGCTTTCTTCAGCCTCTTCGAACGACAACCCCATTTCTCGTTGAATCGCCTCGGTATAGCGGTTCCCACCCAAAGGAATATCTCGAGTAAATAGAGATGCTCCGGCTCGAATGATGTTGACATTCATCACACTGGCACCAAGATTGACCAGGGCGGTTGTTTCTTCCTGTGCCATCGGATAATTGATCGCATGCATATTTTCGATCGCAAAGGCATCGACATCCATGACCATTGGAATCAGCCCCGCTGCCTTAACCAGTTCCGTCAGCTCGTTGATTTTATCTTTCTTGGCAGCAACCAGGATCACCGCCATGTCGCCCTGTCCATCGTTCGACATGTCCGGTGGCAATACATGGAAGTCGATGTTGACTTCGTTGATGTCAAAGGGAATATACTGCTCGGCAGCTAGCTTTACCTGGCCTTCCAATTCTTCATCCGGCATGGGCGGAAGATTAATCTTCTTGACGATGACGGCATGCCCCGAAATCGAGATGGCCACGTGCTTATTCTTGATGTTTGCTTCATCGAATAGTTCTCGAATAGCCGCAACGACACGGCCTTCATCCATGACAGTCCCGTCAACTATCACCTCGGGTTCGAGTGGTTTGACCCCAAACTTTTGCAGGAAATACCGCCCCCCACTTTCCTTCAGCTGAGCAACCTTGATCGCGCTTGACCCAATATCCAGCCCAACAAGCTGGCGACGAGGAGTCAACATTGAGATAATGTCGGTCTCTACGAGCTTCTTAAGTGAACTCATCATAATTCGGTACCTGTTACTCTACGCGACTGCCTTGCGAGCGCGAATAACTTTCTCAATTTCATCCACGTTCTTTCGTGTGTAAAGACGCCAGTTTCTCCAATCCCGAACGGGTTGGGTAATAACCCCATCCCGCTCCCAGCGAAAGAGTGTGGCCTTGGAAATATCGAACAAGTCGCATATTTCATAGGCCTTAAACCCTTCTTGTATCGATACTTTTCTAGGCTTCTTCACTTGCGTATTAGTATTGTAGGATAAGGCTGTTGGTATTCACAAAATTAAGTATAGTCAATATGCTCTAGCTGTCAAGGAAAGGGCTATAACCAGCGGTTGTGGGAGGAATGGGATTGCTGCTATTGCTGCAATAGCCTAGGGAAGGTCTGATTAATTGATGTTTCCACTCTGAAATCTATTTCTGGAATGGTCACCTGGACAAATTCTATGGGTATCCGTGGTCCGAGGACCTGTTCGTGGGGTCCACCCGCCATCTGATGGTCTGCTGCGAGTCCCCGGAGACACATCCCCTACGTCCCTGCCAAGAGCCGTCGCCGTGCCACATACAGATTCGCCAACCCGCAGCTGATCTGGAGCC
>JBGTNJ010000079.1:0-18239 GCA_041743145.1 Nitrospira sp.
ACGCGGTTTCGGGCGGTCCGCTGGCGGCCGATTCCCAAGAACAATGACTCCGGGCCAGCGAGTTTCCAGCTGAGTACCCGTATTGATCCAGGCGAAAACAGAGATCTTCGTGTAAACGTGAATTAATCAGACGTTCCCTAATTAGAAGTCGAACAGGAGTTGCCCAGAGCCTTGGATCGCGGTCGTCTTCGTCAGAAGGCGACCACGATCAGGGATAATAATGTTTCCAGAAAAACTTGGCAATAGTAGGTTTTCGTGAGTGAACATCAGCTTGGCGATCGGTCCGACTTGATGGCAAGGAGGATTCTCAGCGGGGCCAGCGCGGCGAGTCGTCAACGATTCCATGTCCACAGCAGCCCTTCGAAGCGCTGGCAATCAGGAAGTGAAAGTCGATACGACGAGGCCAGAAACCTGCGTAGTGGGGGGAGATGATCTGAAATATTGTGACAAATGAAGAGATCGGATGAAGCGGGAGCTTCGGCCAAGAATCATCAAGTCAGATACCGCACAAACCATCTGCTTGCCTGTTCTGCCACCTGTTCCAGCGTGCCGGGTTCTTCGAAAAGGTGCGTCGCGCCGGGAACGATAATCAGCTTCTTCTCACAGGGCAGTAAATCGTATGCTCTCTGGTTCATCGCAATAACCGGTTCGTCGTGGCCTCCGACGATCAGCAAGGTCAGAGCCGTGACCGACGGCAGATAGGATTCGGCCAGGTCCGGTCGCCCTCCTCGCGAGACCACGGCCTTGATGTTTGACGGTCCTCGTGCCGCAGCTTGCAAAGCCGCTCCTGCGCCGGTGCTGGCGCCGAAATAGCCAATCTTCAGGAGCCTTGTATGAGGCTCTGCTTCCAGCCAGCCTTTGGTCAATAACAGCCGGTCTGCCAGCAGATCGATGTCGAACACGTTGTGCCGGTCATCGGCTTCCTCTTCGGTCAAGAGATCTAGGAGCAACGTGGCGAATCCGACTCGCTGTAAATGGCGGGCTACGAAATTATTGCGGGGGCTCAATCGCCCGCTGCCGCTGCCATGCGCAAAGACTACAATTCCGTGTGAGCCAGTCGGCAGGCCGAGAATGCCCTCAAGCACCAGACCCACTCCGGTGATTCGCACGCTTTGTTCATATGAGAATGTCATCGCCGGACTTTGTTTTTCTTCGCCGAACTGCAGAGAGCGGGACGGCTGAGCTCGGGCGGCAATTTTGTCTGGTCATCGACACAGGCGGCATTGAGTTGTGTCTGTGTGAGGCCGGTGACGGACGAAAGGTTGGCACCCTTGAAGTTCGCGCGACGCAAGTCCGCTGAGTCCAGCCGAGCACCGCTCAAATCGGCTCCGGCCATGGTCGAGTCCTGAAGGTTAGCTTCTTGAAAATTAGTCTGGGTTAAGTTGGAGTAGCTGAAATTCGATCCGCGGAGATCCGCACCGACGAAATTGGCTTCCTCCAGATTGGCCTTGCTGAATTGGGTGTGCCTGAGAGAGGACTTCGGAGCGTAGATTTCGCTCAAATCGCCGTTTGTGAAGTTGGTATGCGATCCCATGGCTCCGATCAGGACTGCGCGGTTGAGATGAGCGCCCTGGAACTCGGCTTCATCGAGCACGGCGTGGTAGAGAATGGCCATACGGAGCTTCGCCGAATTTGCATTCGCCTTAACCAGGACGGCCTCTTCTAGGATGGCTCCTTCTAGATCGGCGTCGAGCAGCCCTGCGCTCTGTAAGTTGGCGTACCGCAAGTCCGCGCCGCGTAGGATGGCGCCCTTGAGGTTGGCGTTGCGCAAATTCGTTTCGTCCAGATAGGCGCTTTCCAGGTCGGCTTCGACCATATGGGCCCCTTCGAGTTGCGCATGGTCCAGTAGCGTGCCCTGCATGTTGGCACGGGACAGATTTGCCTTGCTCAGGATGGTGCGTCGCAGGTCGGCCCCTGTCAGATCGGCATTCACCAAGATGGCATCCTTCAGTGTTGCTCCATAAAAATACGCCTCGACGAAGTTGCCGTCAGTCAAATCGGCAGAGGTAAGATCAGCGCCTTGCAATTGGGCACGCTCGAACGCGGCCTCTTTCAACTTGGTGCCACGAAGGACGGCATCAAAAAGAGCAGCTTCGTCACCGATAGCACGGGAGAGATTCGCCCCTGCGAGCCGGGCACGTCGGAGATCGGCGCCGGAAAGATTACTGTCTTCGAGTGTGGCTTTGGAAAGGTTAGCCCCAGCAAGGCTGGCTTGGGCGAGGGTGGCCTGAGATAGATTTGCCTGCCGAAGGATGGCACCTTCGAGGTCAGCCCGTTCAAGATTCGCTTCGGAGAGTGCTGCCTCGCTCAGGTCAGCTTGGCAGAGTTCTAGGCGCTTCGCAGTCGGGTTGCCTCGATACTCAACCCATCGTTCGTGAGAACGGACGAGGGCCTGCAACGTTTTAGCTGGTACGGACTTCTTTTTGTAGAAGCTTTTGCAAAGAGGAGCGGCAGGCGAAGTTGGTTGGGAAGCTGAAGGATTGGTGGCCTCAGTCTCTGTGACGGCGAGTGCAATGAGAATGACGATGCTCACACAGACGGTCGGTAGGAAAGAACGCGTCATATTGTGTCTCCTTTGATGTTAGAGGCTGCGGTCGACTGTCTGGGCTAGGCTCTGCAAAGCTGGAGAAATCCGAACGTCGTAGGCCGGCGCAATCTCAAGGGCTCGCAGCGATTCTGGAAGCTGTGTCAGTTGCGCAGCCGTATGGTCCCGCAGTTCGGCCAAGCCCGGCGATGAGGCAAAGCGGTAGCCTCCCTTCATCACAGATTGGAGCAGCGGTTCGCCGGGTAGTTGATTGGTGAGCGTCGTGATGATGTCATGATCTAAACGCCCATCGCCCGAATGATACCGATAGACCTGTTTACGGCCGGGCCAGGTAGCCTTGCCCTCAGATCGTTTACGGCAGGGACGACCTAGATATTCTTGGAGTTTGTAGGCACAGTCCAGCGAGGGCGCATCCGCTGAGGTCGTCATCGCTGTTCCGACGGCGAAGCTGTCGATCGGTGCATGGCTGTGGACGAGATCTCTCAGGCGATATTCATCAAGATTACCGCTGGCGAGGATCTGTGCGTGAGGCACGCCTCCTTCGTCCAGAATGCGTCGAACTTTCCGGGCATGGTCGGCCAGATCACCGCTGTCCAGTCGTATTCCCTTGAGCGTGATGCCTTTAGCTTTGAGGAGCTTGGCTAAGACCACAACTTTATCGGCGGCGGCTTCCGTGTCGTAGGTGTCGATCAGGAGGACGACGTTGTCCGGTTGAGTGTGGGCAAAATGCTCGAAGGCGATGATTTCGTCCTCATGTGACTGCACGAATGAATGGGCCATGGTGCCGTAAAGAGGTATCCCGTACACCATACCGGCCAACACCGTCGCGGTTCCGGCGAAGCCGGCCAGATAGCTCGCTCGCGCGGCGAAGAGCCCGGCTTCGGCCCCATGCGCGCGGCGCAGCCCAAAATCAATAAGCGGTTTTCCTCCTGCGACCAGCACCGAACGTGCCGCCTTCGAGGCTACCATGGTCTGGAAGTTCAACAGGTTCATGATCCGGCTTTCGACGAGCTGGGCTTGAGGAAGCGGCGCGACGATCCTGAGGATCGGCTCGTGGGGAAAGCAAATCGTTCCTTCGGGCATTGCCTCCACATCTCCGGTGAATCGCAAGGTTTCCAGGAAATGCAGAAGCTCCGAACTGAACCGTCCTGATTGAGCTAGCCATGCCAGTTCTTCCTGCGTCACCTGCAGCTCCGAGAGATAGGCCAGTACCTGTTCGAGACCGGCTGTCACTAGGAAGTTTCGGTGAGCAGGCAGCTTGCGGACAAAGAACTCGAATACAGCCGGCCCTTCCATCCCTTGGTCTAGATAGGCCTGGGCCATCGTGAGCTCATAGAGATCCGTCAGGAGGGCGCTGGTAGATGGATTCATGCTTCAAGCATCTCCCATCGAACCGGCATGGCTCCCAGGCCGATCATCTCTTCTTCGGCGTGGCGACCATCGTCGGGTTGAAGGTTGACCGCCTTGATGCCGTCCACCAACAAACAGACGTCATAGCCCAGTGTCCGAGCGTCCTTGACCGAGTTCAATACGCAATAGTCGGTCGCCAATCCGCCGATGAAAATCCGGTGCGCGCTCAACGCTCGCAGATGGCGACTCAGAGCGGTATTCTGAAACGCCGAGTAGGCTTCTTGGTCTCGGTCGATGGCCTTATAGATGATGACCGCGGATGGCGGCGTCGTAAACGACGTCGGCGGCAGAGAACCGGGTGAGCCGGCGACACAATGCACGGGCCACGGCCCTCCCTGGGACGCAAAAGAGCAATGGTTCGATGGGTGCCAGTCGCGGGTCAAGAAGATAGGAAGACTGCGCGCCTGAAACCGTTGAATATAGTTCTCCAGGATTGGAAGAATTGCAGCACCACCGCCGATCTCGAGTGCTCCCCCTAACAAGAAATCGTTCTGAATGTCAGCGAGGAGCAGCGCATCATAGGGAGTGAGGGAAATCATTGAGAAGCTTCGTGGAGTCGAGGAATTGGATGATCGTTCGATGTTCAGACTTGCTCAACCGGTCATGAGGTCGTCAACCCAACAGCTTAGTCATCGTGCCTGTTGTGACAACAAGCGAATGTACGCCACGACATCCTGCATTTCCCCATCGGTGAGTTGCCCGCGCCACGCATGCATCGGACTGAAGACGACGCCGTGCTCGATCGTCCGCAGCAACTCTTCATCGGATTTCAGGAACGATTGAAAACGCTGAAAATTGGCCGGGGGGACTTTCAAGGAAGCGGCGACAGGTCCATCGCCTCGACCAGTAGGGCCATGACAGTTCTGACAGTGACGTTCATACACGGCTTTGCCCCGTACAAGGTCGGGAGGATAATCTTGAGCGTACGAGGGGGATAGTACCAGGCCAACCAGCACGAAGAGGGTCCACAGTTCCACGATGAAGAATCGGTTCTCTTTGTAACGCGATTGCATGAGCCACCTAATCCTGCAGCCTGCTCAAAAAGGTCGTCCAGCAAGGCCGCAGCGAGAGAAGGGCCGAGGCGTACCCTCTGTGGTACGGTGAGGGCCTGAACGATGCGAGAATGCCGCTGGCGGACTTTTTCAACATGCTGCTAACTCTTCTTTGTGGTGTGAGCGATGAACGGGCTGAAAAGTTGCTGCAGCTTCTTGCTTCCGCAAGCCGGGCATGTGATATCGCCCGCTTCGTGTTCCTTTAACGTCACCACGATCAACGATTCTTTTCCACAATTGAGACACTGATAATCGTACATCGGCATGGTGAGTGCCCTTTCGATGATGATCCGTTCCTTATCCAGAAATCATGAGTGGATAGGTTCCCTGGTGCAAAAGGGCATGTGAAACGCTGCCGAGCACCATGCGGGTGATACCACGGCGCCCGCGTGATCCCACGAGGATCAGGTCCGTATGCGATGCCTTGGCTTGCTGCAGAATTCCGTCAACCGGAGTGCCCAACGTGGTCGCGACGCGGGTTTGATAGTCATATGGTTTGAGCTTGGCGGCAATCTCCTCGAGGAAGTCCTTTCCTGTACGGAGAGAATGGGTTTCCATGTGCTCGGCCGAAACGGCATCTACCGGCCAGGGTGGCCTGGTATGAGGAAGGACGGTGAACAGGGTTATCGTGGGCGGTTCACGAAAGGGTTTCTGTTGCAGGAAGGATAGGGCATGCTCTGCATCATAGCTCCCTTGTAAGGGGAGCAAGATATGGTGAAGCGCCTTCAAGGGGCCGGGAAGAATTAGTTTTGCGCCCGGCCCGAACGTCAGCACTCGGTGGGAGACACTTCCAACCAGCCGTTCCTTGATCGGTCCAAGGCCTCGGGCACCCAAAAGAATGAGGCCCACCTTGGTTTGTTCCGCCAACGCCACGATCTGATCCACCGGAGATCCGACGATCAGATGTCTCGTCACAGGTCCCACATCCAATGGCAGCAACGACACGATACGATCCAACAAACGAGTCCCGTCGTCCCGCATGTTTCGCTCGACCGATTCATACAGTTCCTGTGCCACTTCCGGCATCATCATCGGATAGGCTGGCCTAGGGACGTCGAGCACGTGCAGGAGATGCAGTTCCTCGGCACGAGCAAGGTATTTGAGGGATCGCACCGCCTCATATGAGTTGTCGGAACCATCAACGGCGAGCAAGAGTTTCATAAGAGATCTCACTGACAATCTGCAGGACAGAAGAAGACAAGGTAGATCACAATCGCTACACCTAACCCCACGGCTCCAAGCAGAAGCCATTGTGCACGCGTCATCGTTCCCCCCAATACCTGTAGACGATATTCAGCAAGTCCGATGCCGCTATGTAACAGTGTGAACTGGCGGCTGAAATAGAGCGGTGGAGGGTTGGGATTCTGGCAGATGACGCTTTCTGCTACAGGAGGCGAACGACCGCTGTAGCAGAGATCCCCTGCTTGAGGAGGCGGACCCATGACCGATAGCCGATCATGTAGGAGCAAACAACGTCAAATCCTTGGATATCCCCAAAGCCCTCGACCATCACCCGCGTTCTGTGATCAGTGGCACCGCGCTTGCTCAAATCGTGGTCAGGAGGATCGTTCATGGGGCGAATTGCGAATCTCTTCAATACCATCCTGGTTCCGGTTGATTTCTCTCCTTGCTCAGATGAGGCGTTCCGGGTGGCATGTCAGATGGCGCGTCTTTGCGGGGCAGCTATGCTGATCTTGCATGTGATCGATACCAGTGCCCTTGCTGCGTTCAATCGATTGGGTTTGCTTGCCGTCCCGTCCGATGCTTCTGCACAGCGCCGCCGATTACGCCACCATGCTCGCTTGAATGTACGTCAAGTGTTGGAGTCGAAGGAGGCCGAATCTGTAAAGGTCACTCGCATGATCGTGGAAGGGGCACCGTTCGTTGAGATTGCGAAAGTTGCGCGCACAGGGAATATCGACTTAGTCGTGATGGGGAGCTACGGCGGCCGGTCCGGCAGCGTGGATAAGATTTTCTTCGGGAGCACAGCAGAAAAAGTCGTTCGCACGGCGGGTTGCCCGGTAATGACCGTCCCGATTCCGGTATCCGCTTCTCAACGGGGAGCGTCGCGTTGACGAGTAGAGGGAGGAGACTATGACCCATGAGCACAATCGTGTGCGGTGGCGGCTGTTAGGAACGGTTCTTTCTGTGGCGTGCCTGGCCTGGATCTATGGAGGGATCCTTCTTGCGCAATCTGAACAGAGAGTGGATGTGACAATCAAGGATTATAAGTTTGTGACGAAGCAGAGTACCTTGCGACTTGGGTTCCCCACAGTCATCAAGGTACGGAATGAAGACGCGGAGCGACACGATTTTAGTTCAACCATGTTTGAGGGGATTCCTACTCAGATCGAAAAGGACGGAGTCATCGTGTACGGCCGTGGTGTGGGGGGCGTCTTCCTCGACCCGAAACAGGAGGCGACCATCCGATTTGATATGACGCGACCGGGTCGGCACGTCTTCCGATGCTCCATCCATCCGACGATGAGCGGCGAGTTGCTTCTGCTCAGTGCGGGGGCAGTGTGACTCTGTCTGAAAGTAGACCGAGACTTCTCCTGGCGACCGACGGATCGCAGGGATCGGCGGTTGCGGAGAATTATGCCTTTGCGCTGGCCCGATCATGGGGTGCCTCGCTGAGCGTGATGATTGTGTTGGAGTCCCCACCAGGGTTTGATTCGGAGAATCCCGTCAATCAACTGTATTTGACTGAGCTGATGAAACAGGCGACGAGTGCGCTGGTTACGCTGAAAGCACGGGCGGTTGATCGCGGCATTTCCGTTCACACGAGGATTGCCACAGGTATCCCAAGCGAAGAAGTCCTTTCGGTGGCGACTGGGGAAGATCCGGATCTCATCGTCGTGGGCACGCGAGGGAAAACCGGCTTAGCCCATGTGTTGCTGGGAAGTACGGCCGAAAGGATTATTCGGGGAGCGCCCTGTCCAGTTCTGGCCGTGCGAGGCGAGGGTCAAGGCAGGGGGTTGGTTGAGCAAGGCCGACGTGACCCTGCTGATCTCGATCGGATTCTGGTGCCGGTCGATTTTTCCGACTGTTCGCTCGATGCACTGGAGTACGGAGCGTTCGTCGCCCAACGATCGAAGGCCTCGGTTAAGATCCTTCATGTCCTAGAGCCGGTTTCATATGGACTAGACTTTACGCTTCCGCATAGAGAAAAACGGGAGTCGATCAGGATAGCATACACGAAACGATTATCGGAGCTGGCCTCAGCGCTTGCTATTGCCGGTGTCCCATCCGAATTCCTGATCGTGGGCGGACTGCCGACTGATTCTATTCTCGATGCGGCTCGGACGCAGCCGGCTGACTTGATAGTGATGGGAACTCATGGACGCCGCGGCTTGTCTCACGCGTTATTCGGCAGTATTGCGGAGTCAGTCCTTCGGAAATCTTCGTGCCCTGTTCTGACGGTCCGGAGCCCGAAATATCCCCCTGGCCATCGGCGTGTCGTTTCAGATCGATCCCTATCAAACAACGTGTAACCGAGGAGCGAGTCATGCGAACGAGCGTCAAATCAGCCAGTAAAGGGAAAGCCAAATCCTCCTCACCAGCTGGTGTAATTGGGAAGCCTATCGAGTTATCTGACGGAATGTGGGATCGCATCTCGCGGAAAGCCTATGAACTCTGGCTGCAGCGAGGTTGCACAGAAGGGAATGCACTCCGCGATTGGCTTGACGCAGAGGAAATCGTCGTGGAAGAGATTTATGAAGCTCGCGAGTGACCAGGCGGCCGGATTTTGGACTCCGAGACCTCCGTCTCTCGATGCGGTGCTCGCACGGCTTGAATCGCTGTCACGCAAGCCCGCATTTGCCCTGCAGCGGGAGATGGGGCTGGCACGAGCCTTCAGACCCTACTTGGGAGGAGGTGCCGCTAGAATTGTCGCGCCGTTCCCACAAGAAACTGAACTCGCCAACCTCTCGCTCATCTGCGATTTCTATCCCGAAGACGGTCAGTTGACGCTCATCGAACAACTTCGGGATGTCGTCACCGAACATATTCCACATGAAGAACGGCGGTGGCTCGATCCGTTGAAGCATTCTTATCTCGATCTGTTGGAACTCACCTCTGTACCTAAGGCTGATGAAGAGCTTACAGTGCGGTCGCTCGGAGATCGAACCTTGTTTGTGGTGCCCGGCGTTGAATCCCTTAAGGATGCTGTAGTGGGACAGGTAATACTGACCCGCGTGGTTCGAGACCCGGATGCCGGTACATCAGGTAAAGCGGTATGGTCTGGCTGCGGAATCATCCTGTCACCGGCTGATGCCAACGCGTTGCTCGAGATCACTACAGAATGGCGTCGGGAGATGGAGGTGAGTTCCGGGTCCTTTGGGTTAGGGGAGTGGCAGGAGTTCGCCAAACGTTTTGGGTATATGCTGCTCTGGGCGTTCGCGCAACTCCGCATGGACGCGTTGGTGGACGCCGTCGTCAATGTTCGCTATCGCCGTCCCGATGGCCAGCCCTATCTCTATGCCGTGGCCCTGTACGACCACCACGAGTATCGCTTCTTTGTCGATGGATTGTCCGAGATGAACGAGCTTGAGTCGGAGAAGCCGGCGTCTTCGGCTGGAAGACAAGGCTCAGCTGGAACGTTCCCACCAGCGCGTACATGGGTCCAGCGGGATGGAAACGGAGGGTCGGACCGTATTGTCGCCAGGGTGACGTTAACGTCGTCTCAGCTGATGGTGGAATGCGACGGACCTGAGCGGCTTGACCAGATCAAACATCGACTTGCCGCTACATTTGGGTTTTCACTGCACTTCCGCGGTGAGACGCTCGTGCCACCGGTGCGGCAACTCTCGATAGCCGAGCTCATGTCCGATGAACCGCCCACGTTGGTTGTGACAGGCGAAGAAGACCATAGGCTGTTCAACCAGTTTCTGGAGAAAGCTTACCTGGAGTGGTCCGATCAGCCTCATCTCGCGTTGGGTGCTCAGACCCCTCGACATGCGGCTGCGACTTCGGCTTTGCGTGGGAAAGTGGGTGAGTTGATCGAGGAAATGGAGCAGCATGATCTGGGTTATCAACGATGTGGCCAACGTGCCTTCAATTATAATCGTCTTCGTGGGCATGTAGGATTGGATGAAAAGCCTGAGTGACCGACGCTGTCCACAAAGTGGTCCACCATCGTTCTCTATCTCAGCAGCGCGCGTCGCAACTGCAGTGCTTGCCTCTGACTGAAAGGGAGTATACAACCAAGCCGACGATTGTGAAGAAGTTGGAGGGCCGATGGGAAACAGCGTAGGGAGAAACAGATGATGGAGCAGCGAACAACGGTCGGCATTCTCGTCGGTGGGGGGCCGGCTCCTGGAATCAATAGCGTGATCGGCGCAGCCACGATTCGCAGTATTCTTGGGAGCTCGGACGTCCTCGGGATCATCGACGGGTTCAGGTGGCTCATGGAAGGGGGTACCGGACAAGTACGGCCGCTCTCGATCGAGGAGATCAGCCGAATCCATTTTCGGGGTGGATCCTATTTGGGGACCTCCCGGGCCAACCCGACGAAAAGTGACGAGTTGCTCGACAACGTCTTATTCTCACTGTCGAGGCTCGGCGTCACGCGTTTGATGACGATCGGTGGGGATGACACCGCATTTTCAGCTATGAAACTGGAGGAGCGATCGGGGGGGCGTCTACAAGTCGTTCACGTTCCCAAGACGATCGACAACGATTTGAATCTTCCTTATGGTATTCCCACGTTTGGGTTTCAGACCGCCCGTCACATCGGGGTCGAGATCGTGAAGAATCTCATGGTTGACGCTCGCACGACATCACGCTGGTACTTGGTCGTGACCATGGGGCGCAAGGCCGGGCATCTGGCATTGGGTATCGGGAAGGCGGCCGGTGCCACGCTGACGATCATTCCGGAAGAGTTTGGAGACCGTCCGGTGAAGCTCCAACGGGTCGTGGATCTCTTGATAGGGGCCATCATCAAGCGTCGGGAACAGGGCCTAGCCGACGGCGTAGCGGTATTGGCAGAAGGCTTGATCGAAATTCTTGATCCTCATGACCTGGGTGGCTTGGAACATGTTGAGCGAGACGAGCACGGTCATATACGCATGACCGAAGTGGATGTGGGCGACGTCTTGCGGCGGGAACTGATGAAGCAGCTTGACTCGTTGGGCTTGTCTACGACGCTTGTGGCGAAGAATGTCGGATATGAGCTCCGTTGCGCCGATCCGATCCCATACGATATCGAGTATACGCGTGATCTTGGATATTGCGCTGCGCAGTATCTATTGGACGGGGGAACGTCGGCCATGGTCTCGATTCAGAATGGACGGTTCACCCCAATACCATTCAAACAGATGGTGGATTCCTCCACCGGACGAACCAAGATCAGGATGGTGGATATCGATTCACAGTCCTACCAGATCGCTCGGCAATACATGATTCGGCTCACGAAGGATGATCTAAGCAATCCGGACCTGCTGGGTCGATACGCCGCGATGAGCGGCCTGCCCACAGATGCGTTCACAGAACGGTTCAGCGCAGCGCATTAACACACGAGGTATATTTCGTCGAAGAATAATAGATGAGGGATATCCAACATGAAGATTCTAGCGGCGACGGATGGCTCAAAATACGGCAGATGGGCGATTGAATGGTTGGCAGACGTACCGTTTATCGTGCAGCCAGTTATTCGTGTCCTGCATGTTGTCGACGTGGCCAGTGTTCGGGCCCCATTCATGGTCCAACCGATCGGTGTCGGCGCGGCGCGCTACGTCCAGTCAGAAGTAAACCGGATGGAGAAGGCCGCCAAGGTGGCGAAAGAAGAGTCGGTCGCCTTGCTGGCCAAGTTAGGCTTGAATGGAGGGGTCACGGTGGAGCGAGGCGCTGTGGCCAGGACAATCATGAAATATGCGCAGCGTGGGGCGACCCTTCTATCGATCGGGTCTCGTGGACTGGATGCCTTAGATCGCTTCATGCTGGGCAGTGTCTCCAATCACGCCATCCACCACGCACCGTGTTCTGTTCTTGTGGTAAAAGAGCGTCCTCGTCCTGTCAGACACGTCGTTCTAGGGATCGACGGGTCGGCTGCGTCTGACAAGGCCCTTCGGTTTCTCATGCGCCAGATCAATTCAACGCCCGATGCTCCGGATCGCGAACCGGTGCTGGTAACCGTGGTGCACGCGATGCCGTACTTGAAGTATCCAGAGGTAAAAGAGGCTGGAAAACGATTGATGCGGCGATATGGCGATAAGCTTGCGAGCTCGGGCTTCCAGATCCGGGAGGCCCTGAGGCTAGGAAAACCGGCCGACGAAATTCTGACCGTGGCTAAACAGGAGAAGGCTGATCTGATTGTAACTGGAGCGAAAGGGCTTGGCGCGATCCGTCGCGTACTGCTCGGTAGCGTGTCCACCCGTGTCGTTCAACATGCCCATTGTGGGGTGCTTGTGGTTCGCTGACTGCCGAACCTAGGAAATGACCCAAGAGATGGGGTTGACGGGAAAGACTAAAGCGCAATAGACTACCCGCCTCGCCGACTAACTATTAGGGAGAGAGGAGGGTTGTATGTCAGCACTACCGAAGATCGACCAGGACTCACTCCCTGATCGTTTGGTGACGGGGCTTTCAAAAATCGGTTTGGCGATGAAGAGCCGAACCTGGAGGCGAAAGGGACGACAAGGGATTGGCCCCTTACAAATCCAAGTGCTGACGTTTCTCCGGTCTCGCCCGAATCATTCAGCGACCGTTTCGACAATTGCTCGGGAACTCTCCGTCAAGCTACCCACGGCCTCTGAGGTCATCCGAACCCTTGAACAAAAGCGGTTGGTCAGACGGCGACGTCGAGAAGTCGACAACCGTGTCGTGACCGTGCATCTGACCGCACTGGGGGCTAAAGCGGGGCACGTGGAAAACCGATGGCCTGAGATTTTGGCATCGGCGACCGAAAATCTATCGACGCAAGAACAGGTCGCCCTTCTGACGGCGCTTGTGAAACTGATTCGTGCGCTTCAGTTACAAGGAGAAATTCAGGCCGCGCGAATGTGTGTTTCCTGTGAACACTTCAGTCCACATGCCCATGGGGAATCAGAGTTGCCTCATCACTGTGGTTTCTACAACGTCGCATTTGGAGATGAGGACTTGCGCCTTGATTGCCCAGAATATACGGAAACCTCCGAGGTGGATCCTCGCCAGACGGCCAATTCTTCTGAATCGGCGAAGGTGGCCCAATCTATTCTGGTTTGAGTACGGGCGCTCACAGGAGCAGTTACTGCGCTGATTTCTCCGTTTGTTTGATGTAGAGGGGGCGGTCCCTCTCAATTTTCTCCGTTAAGTCTTCCAAGACCAACCGTAGTGCTGTTTCAATAGGGACACGGTCGGAATCCGTTACCCATCGTACTAATGAACCCGCCACGGTGTGTTCGGCACGATACGAGTTGACGGCCTGTTCCGCCTCACTCATCTCCCCTTGTATGACGATCTGATAATGATAGAGACCTTGTCGGGAGGTGAGGAACAGTTTGGTGGCCACGCGAAGCGTGA
The DNA here is from genome assembly GCA_041743145.1 of Nitrospira sp. Taxonomy (GTDB): domain Bacteria; phylum Nitrospirota; class Nitrospiria; order Nitrospirales; family Nitrospiraceae; genus Nitrospira_D. The sequence continues at coordinate 13,507 of JBGTNJ010000079.1, forward strand.
AGTCACCGGGCTCACCTGAAACCGATGCAAAGGTACCGCGTTGTCGCAGATAGCTCAAGATCGCCTGGGTGAGATCGGACCGCGTCCATTTTAGCAGTGTGATGCCTGGACGATGATCGGCGCCTTCCAGTGAGGGAGGGCTGACAATGAGCTGAAGGCTTCGCGGAATGGTAACGGATGAAGGCTCGTCCGGAAGCGGTGTCACATGAATTCTGTGGACACAGCTTATGCACGCTATCCATAGAGATAGCAGGAGAACCGTGAACTGGGTTGAGAAAGGCATGCGCAGTTGATAAAGAGGAAGTTTCCTCACAGGAGTCGCAGTATCAACGATCAAGGAATCGACCCAGGAGCTGGCCCTGACACGATCTCCAAGTCTTTTAATGCTCGAACGGCCTGTTCTCGGTACGCGCGCTCTGTCGAGTCCGTGTATGTATCGACCACACGTTGATAGGATGCGCGAGCCCTCTCAGGTTGCTCCTTGATCGCGAAATATTGTCCCAAGGCGATCCAGTTTTGAGCGGCCGTTTCTCGAGCCGTCTTCATTAGAGCGAACTCCCGTTCAACGTGCGTCGTTCCTCGTACGGGACCCCGCTTCAGGACCGTTTCAGCCATGTCATTAGCCATAGCTTCAATCTGCTCGTTCTCATGAACTGCAGCACCCACTCGATTGGCCTTGAGGTGACCGTAGAAGTCCTCGACGTGAGTCTTGATGACGTCGGCTCGTCGCTGATATGAGTCTTGCACACAACCGGACATGATCAACACGAACAGGGCTATGACACATGTTGTTTGTGAAGAGATGTAGTGAGATGCGATCATCATGGACCCTCACGGGTGAAAGTCTAAGGACGCTCCGGACCGAAGAAGTCTAACATATGCCCTCCCATGCGAACACTAACCCAATCAGTGGGGATTTTGAATGGCTTCCTCAGCTTGACCGAATGTAGAGGAAAAGCCACTTGAACCTCTGATGATCGCTGCGCTATCTTAATACCCGATTTCCAGGCGACGGGGAATCTCGCGGAAATATAAGAAGGGTGGGTCTTCGCAAAAAAGGGGGATGATATGGGAAAGAGCTTAAAAGGGACAAAGAGTCACGACAATCTAAAGCATGCGTTTGCAGGAGAATCACAAGCCAACCGTCGGTATCTGTATTTCGCTCGTCGAGCGGATATTGAAGGCTATCCTGACGTCGGTGGACTCTTCCGAGATACCTCGGAGGCCGAAACCGGCCATGCGTTCGGGCACATGGATTTCTTGAAAGAGGTCGGTGATCCAGCCACGGGTGTGCCCATGGGCAACACGGATGCGAACCTCAAGTCCGCGATCGAGGGCGAAACCTACGAATATACCCAAATGTATCCCGGGATGGCGAAGACCGCTCGGGACGAAGGGTTCCCTGAGTTAGCCGAATGGTTTGAAACGTTGGCAAAAGCCGAACGATCTCACGCCAACCGGTTTCAGAAGGGATTGGATAGTCTGAAGGCCTAACGGAACGGTCTGGGTATCAGCGCACGTTCAGCGGTCAGTTTTCGGCGACGTGGCGTGAATCCGTCGGCGAAGACTGGCCGCTGAACGTTTTTCGGAGAGATGAATAATGAAAGGTCTCAGTCTCCTCCAACCGATCGACGCCAAGCAGCTGGAGAAGGAAACCCTACGGATCTACGAGGTCTGCGATGGTTGTCGACGCTGCTTCAATCTGTGCCCCTCGTTCAACACGTTGCTGGATCGGATTGACGTGTATGAAGGCGATGTTGCCAAGCTGACCCTCGGCGATCACCATCAGGTCGTCGATGAATGTTACTACTGCAAACTTTGCTTCAACCATTGCCCGTATACTCCGCCTCATCACTATGAAATCGATTTTCCCCATTTGATGGTGGCTTGGAAGAAGCGTCTGGCGGCTGAGCGCGGGGTCCGATGGCGGGATCGTCTGCTCATCATGACGGATATGATCGGGAAATTGGGAAGCGCGACCGCCTCGATCACGAACAGCTTATTGGGCAACCGTTTTGTGCGTCGTATCCTTGAGCGAGTGATTGGGATTCATCAAGACCGTCGGCTCCTGCATTTTTCACACGAGACATTTCCTCGTTGGTTCGGCCGTCGAGCCAAGACGACTACTGCCGATCCACCTGTTCGCAGGGTCGCCCTGTTTGCTAGCTGTCTCGTGAACTATCAAGCGACAGATGTCGGTAAGGCGACCGTGCAAGTGTTGGAGAAAAACGGCGTTCATGTCGTGGTGCCGCAGCAGAGCTGTTGCGGAATGCCAAGCTTTGATATCGGCGATACCCAAGCGATTCAACAAGCTGCGCGAAGCAACGTCGCGTCATTGCTTCCGTGGGTACTCGATGGTTACGATGTTGTGGTCCCAACCGCCAGTTGTAGCTTGATGTTGAAACGTGAATATCCGGAGCTTCAGCGCGATGAGGAGACCAAACAGGTTGCCGAGCGGACCTTCGATATCTGCGAGTATCTTATGGGGATGAAGAAGACCGGCCATCTGGCGACTGATTTCACGATGCAGCCTGGGCGAGTTGCGTATCAGATTCCCTGCCATCTGAGAGATCAGAATATCGGGTTTAAATCGAAGGAGCTTATGGAGTGCGCCGGCGCGCAAGTGGAGCTCATCGAACACTGTTCGGGACATGATGGTGCGTGGTCGGCCAAGACGGAGTTCTTCTCGTTGTCGATGAAAATCGCCGGGAAGGCGGTCCGCGCAATCGAGCAAACGCAACCCGACCTTGTTGCCTCGGATTGTCCATTGGCCGGGTTGCAGTTGGATCAGGCCGGAGGGTCGGCGCATGCGACGGGCAAGACCGTCCTGCATCCAATACAGGTTGTCCGCAATGCCTATGGGTTACGGGCCTAGCGGTGAAAGTAAAGAGTCAGCTATACCTGGGCGGACCGAAGACTGTGAGGACCTACGATGAAGACACTTACGGCAGACGATCTCATCTCGATTGAAGAGTATGATCGGCAGCGCGAATCATTTCGGACGCGCATCATCGCACTGAAGCAGCGGCGCCGGATTTCGGTTGGTCCGTTGATCACCCTCCTATTCGAAAACTGGGATACGCTCAGGTTTCAGATTCAGGAAATGATTCGAGCTGAGCGCATTATCGATCCGGCCAAGGTTCGGGACGAACTGGAAGTTTATAATGCATTGCTGCCGGACCCTGACGAATTGAGCGCCACCCTCTTGATCGAAATCACAGAAGAGACGAGGATGAAAGATAAACTTGATCAGTTCATGGGACTGGATCATGGCAACAAGGTCTCGATTATTGCCGATAGTGAAGCGGCCTTCGGCGAATTCGAGGGCGGACGAAGTCATGAAACGAAAATCAGCGCCGTTCATTTCGTGCGGTTTCGACCGACCGTCTCGATGAAACGAACCTTTACGGACCTTACTCGTCCGGTGAAGATTCGAGTGGACCACGGTGGGTACCAGGAAGAGGTTTCGGTCCCAGGTACCATGAGGGAAGAGTGGCTTGCCGATTTGAAAGGTGGTGCTGAGTCTTAAGTGCTGGGTGCTGAGTTTTTAACGATTCGATCCATTTGTCTCATAACTGAGCGCTCAGGACTCAACACAGAAGAACTATGTCATTGGTTTTACTGACCAAACGCATCGAATTTGCCGCCGCGCATCGCTATATGCGGCCGGAGTGGGATGAAGCCAAGAATCGCACCGTATTCGGCCACTGCTACAATCCTCCCGCGCACGGCCATAACTATTTGCTGGAAGTGACGGTCGCAGGGGAAATTGACCCCAAGACGGGAATGGTCGTCAACCTGTTCGATCTCAAGCGAGTCCTTCTTGATGTGATTGAAGAATTTGACCACAAGAATCTGAACCTCGACATGCCTTACTTCAAGGACCTGATCCCCACATCGGAGAATTTTGCGCATGTGCTGTGGGCGAAGTTGGCCACACAAAAGGATATCGGGACACTGCATACTGTTCGGCTGTGTGAAGACGAAGATCTCTACGCCCAGGTGACCGCTGCAGATGGTCGGGAGATCGCCACCGTCACGAAACGGTATACGTTCAACGCTGTCCAAGCGGACCATCAAGGACGGGATTGGGATTGTTTAGTGACGATTCGTGGAAGGATCGATCCAGCAACGGGTATGGTGACCGATATCGGAGCGCTGGATCGCTTGGTGCAGGATAGGGTCATCAAGTCATTCGACCGGCAGGATCTCCGGCAGGTGCTTGGTTCCGAAAGGGTAAGAGAGGAAGCTCTTGCCAAGACAATCTGGGACCGTCTCGTTGGGCAACCCTCAGGTGGAACCCTCCACAATATCCGGCTGGCTCTCTCCCGCGATATGGCGTATGAAGTATCGGCCTAGGGAGGATGGTGTACGATCACTACTGGGCGGATTTAGGCTAGCCCCCATTCTTCCTCGGGCGCCCTCGCAGCTTTCCTATCTCCTGTTGTCACACTGCAGGATTACACCTGCAGTGCTTTCTGGTCTTCCTACCTAAGGTCCTCATTTTACCTAGGGAAGGTCTGATTAATTGATGTTTCCACTCTGAAATCTATTTCTGGAATGGTCACCTGGACAAATTCTATGGGTATCCGGTGGTCCGAGGACCTGTTCGTGGGGTCCACCCGCCATCTGATGGTCTGCTGCGAGTCCCCGGAGACACATCCCCTACGTCCCTGCCAAGAGCCGTCGCCGTGCCACATACAGATTCGCCAACCCGCAGCTGATCTGGAGCC
>JBGTNJ010000080.1:0-41717 GCA_041743145.1 Nitrospira sp.
TATACCCAACAGGAGTTGAACGCCATCGCCGCTCGGCTGAACACACGCCCTCGCAAGTGTCTCAACTTTGCGACGCCCCGAGAAGTCTATGCCCACATGCGCCATCATTCACCCGTTGCACTTGGAACTTGAAACTGTCAGCCTTTTCCCACTTCTTTCTGATTTCCTTATCCACTACGAGCTGCCGTCGCAGGTGTTCAAATGCCAGTTCGGTGAAACTCCGCCTTCCTGCCTCGACGTCATGCAGAAGATACTCAAGCTCCGAACGAAGCGAAGCTAAGTGAGCAAACCTTTGTATATGGACCGGATCACCAGTGATGCCCTCATGTGCGCGTAATTCGACGAACTTGCGCACCGCGTCAGATTCGCTCGAAGGTAATTCGTGAGCATATGTCGACCGGAGTTTGTTAAGGTCGGTGGTGATCGCCTCAAGAACCGGTTGAAATGACTTCCTGATTACACCGGAATCATCAGAAGTTCTCACTCCGAATGGCGCCGTCAGAAACTCTGCTGCATGTAGGAGGCCATCTATTCTGGCTGCCAAAGCTCGCCATTGTTCAGGCCAAGTCATGGTGAGTGTCCTATTTCTAGGCCCTGGCCGAATCCATAGTCGTTCTGCGTGAGCTTGTTTGGCCGAATGTGAGTCCACATAATGATGGTATTTATACTGGTCGGCATCACGGTATTGGAGGTTCTTGTGGGGGTTCTTCAAGTTCTTTATCCAGCGGGGTTTCCATGGCTTCCAAATGTCTTTGGTATTCAACAGCAAGCGTTACCGCCAATGCCTGAATCCTAGCAATATGGTCAATGCCTCAGCAAAGCTCAGCGATAACAGCGATGGGAATGATGGTCCAAAATCCTTCTTATTTCAATAATCGAAAGTGAGGCTAAAGTAGGGCATTTTGAGGGCTAGCTGGCAAGGGTCACAAAGAACTGATTCTGAGACATTCCTGTCTCGACCTTATGCTCCTAATGCGTGACCCAACGCGCAATCTGAAGTAGGCACAATCACACCATGACTCGACAAGCTCTCGGCTAACGGGCCAATCTCTGTTACCATTGTATCTGTTATGGCTTAATCGCTCCGAAGCCTTGCCGAACGGTGGGGAATCTTTTCGTTCCAGGGTAATGCTTCTTCCCCCATACGATGATGGCCTCCAAGACCGGTTCTAGGCCTCTCCCTTTTTTTGTCAGAAGATATTCATGGCGTGCGGGGTTCTGCTGGTAGGCTCGCCTCGTCACAAGGCCAGCAGCTTCCAGTTTTGCCAGTCTATCGGCAAGGATGTTTGACGCGATCCTTTCCGGAGAGGAGAGGAATTCCTGATACCGTCTCTTGCCCAAGACCAGATCTCGAATCACCAAGAGCGTCCACTTATCGCCAAGGGTATCCAGCACATTGGTGATCGGGCAGTCTGACCGTTTAAAGCTCATAGTGGTGCGCATTCTATCAGGTCGTTCGGCAGGACTCACCTCTCCCTATCAACTCAGGATGAATGAGTCATGGGCCATACCGCAATCTAGTAACTTGCATTTCGCAAGTGACTAGGCTACACTCGCTTGCGAGAGGGGCGCGCCTGTTCGTTGCCTGGCACATGCCATGAGAAGAGCCACTCGGCGTAGCGGCTAGAAAGGAGGGTTCAGGGACGGATCATTGCTCTGCAGAATCGACAGGAAACACGTGAATGGGGAGGAGACGACGGATCGACATGTTCCAGACACGCCCAACACTCAATATGCCCAACGCATGAGGAGGGACGAAAGATGCCATTGTGGAAAGTGTATCATCCGGTCGGAGCGTTCACGGCTGAAGATAAAAAGGCGTTGGCCAAGCGGGTGACGGAGGTCTATGCACGGGTCCCGCTCCCGAAGTTTTATGTGGTGTTCATTTTTGAGGAGGTCGCCAAGGACTCCTGCTTTGTCGGGGGCGAGCCGCATAACAAATTTGTCCGATTCAAGGTCGACCATATTGCGAGGACGCTACCCGGTCCGATCCTTAGAGAATGGTGGGTCAGGACTTTGGATGAGGTCATTGCACCGTATGTGAAGGACAGGGGATATGATTGGGAGATCTCCATAGACGAGACCCCTGTCGATTTGTGGTCTCTGCAAGGGGAACTCGCTCCGCCGTTCGAATCGGTGGCGGAGAAGCGGTGGGTGAAGGAGAATAAGGCGAGTCCCTATACGGTCGCGGACAAACTGCCGGTCAATCTCCTCCTCGCTCCAGGACTAGCGGACCATTAGGTTTCGGCTGAGCGGGCCGTGAGCGTGTGCGGAGCGGTGTGGGTCGAAGTCATCGTCGCCTGAATGTGGAGTCGTGCCCAAGAGAGATGACGCCCAACCTGGCCACGTCATCTTTCTTGGGACGCATTTCTACCTGCAAGGACGATGAAGCACCACAACTCAGTCGCAGCCGTGAGGCTTGGCAATTGCTCCCAGGGTTCTCTGCAACATCAACACCTTCCATCAGAGACAGAGCAGCCAAGTGTGGAGGAATCAACGGGTCAAACGATCGAGTGGGGGGTCAGTTTGAATCCAGCGACGGGCAAGTGCACCAAAACTTTCGAAACTGATTTTATGGTGCCGGGGGCTCGATTGAGAGATGTTCACTATTGACCAGTCTCTGTTTAACGAAATTGCGACAATGCTTTTTCCAAAGTGACCCACTACCAACGATCGTGAGGCTATTTACCGAGCGTATAAGCGTAAAATAGGATGGAGAAATTTCCACTTATCGAGGTAAGTGAGAAGGAGAATGCACCATGAGAACGATGAAAGCCGTGGAAGTAAGACAGCCTCGAGGGCCGCTGCAACTCGTCGAGCGGGACGTACCCAGTCTCCCAATGGGGCATGTGCTCATTAAGGTGCAGGCCTGCGGGATCTGTCACAGCGATGTGTTTACCAAGGAGGGTCTCTGGCCCGGTCTCCAGTATCCGCGCGTGCCTGGACATGAAATTGCCGGGATCATCGAGGCGATCGGTTCGGGCGTGGGTGAGTGGAAACCGGGCCAACGGGTCGGTGTGGGATGGCATGGAGGACATTGTGGCCGGTGCGAACCGTGCCGCCGAGGCGATTTTATCCTCTGCCGCAGCGCACGAGTGCCGGGGATTAGCTATGACGGAGGCTATGCCGAGTACATGGTGGCTCCCGTAGAAGCGTTGGCGCGGATTCCAGACGCTCTCTCCAACGTTGAGGCGGCCCCCCTCCTCTGCGCTGGCATCACCACCTTCAACGCGCTTCGCAACAGTGGTGCGCGACCAGGCGACGTGGTCGCCGTCCTCGGCGTCGGTGGTCTCGGCCATTTGGGTGTGCAATTTGCGGCCAAGATGGGTTTCGAGACGGTGGCGATCGCCAGGGGGAAAGAAAAAGAGGCGTCCGCAAAGAAATGGGGCGCCCGCCACTACATCGACAGCAGCGCACAGAATGTGGCAGAGGCGCTCACCGCGCTCGGCGGGGCAAAGGTCATTCTCGCGACCGTCACCAACGGCAAGGCAATGAGTGCGACGATCGGCGGGCTAGCCATCAACGGGAAACTGATTATGGTTGGTATCGCTGAGGAGCCGGTAGAGGTACCCATCATCCAGTTTATTACGGGGCGACAGTCGGTTCAGGGCTGGCCGTGTGGGACCTCGGCGGACTCGCAGGACACATTGACCTTCAGCGTCTTAGCGGGCATACGGCCGATGATCGAGGAGTTCCCGCTCGAACGCGCGACTGACGCCTACGACCGCATGATGAGCGGAGAAGCACGGTTCAGGGTGGTGCTCACGATCAGCTAATTATCGCCTGACCAGCCCATGGACCGGTTGGTCGGGCCACCTTCGGTGCCACAAACCTGCGTCGCTAATACACCCTGTGTCACAGTTTAGACTTCTTCAGACATTGCCAGAATCATTTACTTCTGAACCCGCCAAAGCCTACTCCGAAAGGCTAGCGAAATCTATCGATGGACTATGGAACTTGAGGAGGTTTTTGAACTGCTAGCCGTGACTAGCCCCCAACTTCAGGTCATCAGCGGGCAATCGTGGTCAGGTGACGACCACAACACAACCCCTCTTCCGTTTTGTTGATTCCTCATTTGTTCCTCCCCTACCATGGCCAGCGGGAAGACCGCCCGTCGGGAAAGGAGAGAACGATGGCGTGTATCAACGAACCGATGCAGACACGTATTGGATGTCGCTGGTGATCGATGGCAAGCGATTGCGACAGGACACGGGCGTGCAGGACCGGAGGGTGGCAGAGGAGATTTTCGCCGCCTGGCAAGTCAAGCTGGCCCGGGAGCGTTGGCTGGGCATCCCAGCCCCCAAACCGCAGCACACGGTCCAGGAACTCTTGACCGAGTACCTGGCCAAGGTGACGCCGCGGAAGTCACCGGCCTCCCAACAGCGGGACCGCTTCGTGATCGAGCGATTTACGAAACACTGGGGCAGGATCCAACTGGATCAGCTGCACAGCAAGATGCTCGAAGATTATCTGTCGGAGCGATTAGAGGACGTGACGTTGGCCACCGTGAGCAAGGAACTCGGGATCCTGAAATCCGCCTATACGCGAGCCGTACGGTGGGACTGGGTGTCTGCGATGCCCTTCCGCGGCATTGCCCTGAATCAGGAGGGCGAGGAGCGGCTGCGCTGGCTCACCGATGAGGAGGAAGCGCGGCTGGTCAGTGGCAGCCCCCTGGCTGTGCGATTTCATCCTGGTGGGCCTCGACACCGGCTTGCGCCGGAGTAACCTCGTGGGACTCCAGTGGGGCTGGCTGCATGAGCAAGGCACGGTGCTGCTGGTGCCCCGCCAGCACATGAAAGCCAAGAAAGCGACGGTGCTGATCCCGTTGACCACCAGAGCCGCGAGCATCATCCGGCGCCAGGTGCGGCACGCGTCGACGCCGAACGTGTTCACACAGCCGGAAGGACGACCGTACGGGATAGATCAGGTGGGCATGGCGTTTATTCGTGCGGCCAAACAGGCTGGATTAGTGGGGGTCAGCTTGCACACGCTCCGGCATACGTTTATCAGCCGGTTGGTGCAAGCGGGGCGGCCGCTGCCGGAAGTGGCGGCGCTGGCGGGACATCGCGAGATCAAGATGACGCTCCGTTACGCGCACCTGGCCCCCAGTCATCTGCGCGCAGGCATCCAAGTATTGGAGCAGCGGAGGGCTGAGGTGGCGGGGCCGGAGTTATCCACAGAAACCCGTGTCACGCCGGTGTCACGGGAATTTCCGCGACTCGCGTAAGTGGTGGTGGTCCCAACGGGATTCGAACCCGTGTTTAAGCCTTGAGAGGGCTCCGTCCTAGGCCAGGCTAGACGATGGGACCATCCGGTAACTGTCCAAGAGCTGGACCGTAGCATAACCGGTTTTCTGTTTGCAACGAAGGCCACCCCACTGGATGAGCGCACATCGGTGCTTTCCAGTTGGGCCGTTTGCAGGGGGCCAAAATACTTGTCTATCTCTACCTCGGCGAGTCTTGACAGGACCGACCAGAAAGCATAGCTTTCAAAAAATTTTTACATGAAGCTGCCTATGCGCTGCACCAACTCCGGACGACCCGATGGGCACTGAGGATCGAGGATGTTGAATGGATGAACCTGCGGTGTTTCTCAGCACCGGTCCATTGGGTCACGCCGTAACGGGTGATGCCCTCACCAGGCCGGGACTCGAGCTGTGTATCGGATCCAACATCTTCCGGAGCACCAACGGCGTCGTAAAGATTCAGGAAAAAGAGCAAGTCGTCATCGAGACCAACCGTGAGCACAGGCTGTTTCTCATCACCCTTGATCTGTACGACGCACAGGGTACTCGCATCGCCCATCTACGGCGTAATGCCCTCAGGCTGAACGAGAAGGAACGATTTGCCGTCGAGGTTCACCTCGGACAGAGCCTTTCGGCGGTCGAAAGCCCATCGGTTCGTTTAACGGATCTGCATTCCGGTGGCATCGTTCTCAGTGCGGCTATGGCATCGGAGCACAAAGTCTCTCTCTTGTTCGGGAAGTTTTACTCTCATAGGGGGGTGGAGGTGGAAATCACCCCCCACTACTGTCGGATTGGCTCCGGAAAAACGCTATTTGGAGACATCGTCGAGAGCCGTGGTGGGCCAGCCATCCTAGGTTGAACGGGTTCACCCCCTATCAACATGTCTCGAGCCCAACTCCTCAGCCTCTTTATCGATTCGGCGACGGTGGGCGCTCAGGCACGCAGTTCTGCCGCACCACAGCAGGCTCGGCTTCGTTTCCACAAAACAAGATGATCCGTGTGCGGCCGTCGACATTCCTTATCCCTATTAATAGCGTCATGACCGAAATTCCAAAACCTACCGTGCAAGCCTTCCTCGTCTGCGACCAGGTCATCGAAGACAGCATGACGAAAAAGAAAAGTTTGATCGGAATTTTCACCCATCTACAGGCCCCTTCATTCCCTTTTCAACATCAGCAGATGGGGCTCTACTTCTGCTTAACCGACGCGGAAGGCCTCTATCATTTCGATATCGATTTGATCTACCTCAACTCGGAGCAACTTGTCTGCCGGGCTACCCTTCCCAACATTGACATCGGCGATCGGCTCCAGATTTCGGACTTCGGGATCAACGTTCCCCTGCTGATCTTTCCCGCACCTGGTCGATATGAATTTCGGCTGCGCATGGAAGGCCATCTCATCGCGCAGAAGGATTTCAGTGTCACGCCGCCGCCTGACCCTTCCGCCGCCAAACCGTCCGTCTAAACGTTCCCCATTTCTCCCATCATCCAGTCTATGGTAGAACTCCCTCGTGCGATTCGCCTGTCCACATGACCGAACGTAGATCGTTACAGAAAACTTCCTGATGGCCTCTGAGTCCACAACGGCATCGAATTTTGTTCGAGACATCGTCTCCGCTGATCACGCATCCGGCAAACACGGTGGTCGGGTCGTCACTAGATTTCCCCCTGAGCCCAACGGATACCTCCACATCGGGCACGCCAAGTCCATCGTCCTGAATTTTGGAATTGCGAACGAGACACCGGAAGGAGTCTGTCACCTGCGGTTCGACGATACGAATCCCAGCACCGAGAATCCGGAGTATGTCCAGGCCATTCAGGAAGACGTTCGGTGGCTGGGATTTGATTGGAACGGGAAGAGATTCTACGCCTCGGATTATTTTGAACAGCTGTATGCATTCGCCATTGTCCTCATTAAGAAAGGCAAGGCATATGTCGACAGCCTCTCATCCGACCACATTCGTGAGTACCGCGGCACACTGACAGAGCCTGGTCACAACAGTCCCTTTCGAACTCGGTCCGTGGAAGAGAACCTGGACCTATTTGCGCGCATGCGAGCCGGAGAGTTTGCCGATGGCACTCACGTCTTACGCGCCGCCATCGATATGGGATCTCCCAACATCAATCTGCGCGACCCCATCCTCTATCGGATTCGACACGCGATTCATTATCGGACGGGACCCACATGGCGCATCTATCCTTCGTACGATTTCGCCCATCCGCTCTCTGATGCCATCGAGGGGATCACCCATTCCCTGTGCACCCTTGAATTTGAGGATCATCGACCGTTGTACGATTGGGTCGTCGCGGAATCCGAGGCTGCGCATCGTCCACAACAGATCGAATTCGCGAGACTCAACCTCACCTCTACCGTAATGAGCAAACGCAAGCTGCTCGAATTAGTCACTAAGAAACTGGTGGCCGGGTGGGATGACCCTCGCCTTCCCACCCTCAAGGGACTTCGTCGCCGAGGTGTCACGCCGGAAGCCATTCGTGCCTTTTGCGACCACATCGGTGTCGCCAAGCGCGACGCCATCGTCGAAATGCAGTTGCTCGAACACTTCATCCGAGAGGACTTGAACAAACGATCGCCGCGCGTCATGGCAGTCCTCCGACCGTTGAAAGTCGTGATCGATAACTATCCGGACGGCGTGGTCGAAGAGCTCGACGCCGTGAATAACCCGGAGGATGCCGCAGCGGGAACCCGGAAGGTTCCATTCTCACGGACGCTCTACATCGAACAAGACGATTTCCGGGAGGATCCACCGAAACAGTTTTACCGCCTCGCGCCTGGCCGGGAAGTCCGGTTACGGTATGGATACATCATTCAATGTATGAGCGCGACGAAGGATCCCCAGACCGGGGCGGTTACCGAATTGCATTGCACCTACGACCCTGAGACAAGAAGCGGCTCAGCACACGAACAGCGAAAGGTGAAGGCCACCATCCACTGGGTATCGGCTTTACATGCGCTCAAGGCCGCCGTCCGCCTCTACCACCCGCTCCTTCTCCCCGACGAGGCCAAGGACCAAACCGATCGAGACTGGACTCATTCACTCAATCCTCAGTCTCTTGAAACTCTTAGTGAGTGCTTGGTCGAGCCAAGCCTTCGTTCAGCCAGGCCCGGCTCCCGCTTTCAATTCGAGCGGCAAGGATACTTTTGTGTCGATCTCGATTCATTACCCGAGTCCCTCCTCTTCAACCGTACAGTGTCACTCAAAGATGCGTGGGCCAGGGTTGAGAAAACCAAGCCAGCACCCCGCCGCTAACAATCGGTACGCCTTGGTGATCGGCAGTCTCTTCATACGCAGATTCTTCCTCAATGCGTGTCATGGAGACCCTCAGGATCTATACTATCTTTCCAGGAAGGTCAGTGGCGGCCGATTGCCGCAATAACATTACCGCTTCGCTCACGCGTGGAGGGCACCATGATCGAATGCCGAGAACATACAAGAATTCCCATTGAACTGCGGGTCCTCTTTTCCACGACCGAGCAGACCGAGATTCGTCAAGGTACGATGTTCGACATTTCTGCCGGTGGCTGCGCAGTCACCAGCATGGTTTCGATGTCACCCGGAACAGGCGTCAAGCTGCTGATCCATGCGACTGATTTGGCTGCTCCGATCACCGTCCATTCCGCCACCGTTCGATGGGTAGAACATGGCGAGTTCGGCGTCGAGTTCTTACGCCTCACGGACTTGGATCGAAGCCGGTTGAAGCGGTTGCTCCACCTCGCCAGACCACGATCGGTCCCTCAAGACTGACCGACTCGCCACTACTTTTCTTCATCCGGCCACCACGCTACACTACATCCATGACCTGTCCTCTCTGCCATCGATCCACGACGTGGGAAGGAAACCCCTGGCGTCCATTCTGTTGCGAGCGTTGCCAGATCACGGATTTGGGAACGTGGGCCGCAGAGCAATACCGTATTCCGGGTCCGCCGCTCACAACCGAGACAGGCATTCAGGAGTCTCTCGTTCAAGATGAGCGGAAGAGCGAAGGGAACGGTAAAGCTAGCGGTTCATCGACCAACTGAGCGACTCCTGAAACGATAACGCCATCGCTCCCGCTTCCTGGTTGAATCTCGACTACATCTTTCCGTGCGCGATCCGCATTGTCGTTGACAGACACCATGCATTTGCTGTTGGCAAGTCGGATCGAACTTGCTAATGTCTAACTTCCATCCGCTCTACAGAAGGAGACCCTCCATGCTCCCGACCAAAGGCTATGCGGCGATGGCAGCTAAGGAACAGTTGCAGCCATTTTCGTTTGAACGACGCGATGTCGGCCCGCACGATGTCTTGATTGCGATTTCCCATTGCGGCATCTGCCACTCAGATATCCACCAAGCCCGTGATGAATGGGGCATTTCCCTGTTTCCAATGGTACCTGGGCATGAGATCGTCGGAACCGTCGCGCAAGTCGGCACGGCGGTCACAGTCTTCAAGGTTGGTGATCGTGCCGGCGTCGGCTGCTTTGTGGATTCTTGTCGAACGTGCACGGCCTGCCGTGAAGGTCTAGAACAGTATTGCGACGGTGGCACCCTCTGGACCTACAGTGGGCAGGACAAGGAAGGCCGAATCACACAGGGTGGCTACTCAACCCACATCGTCGTCGATGAACACTATGTCCTTCGGATTCCCACAGCGCTCTCATTAGCTGGAGCCGCGCCCCTGCTCTGCGCCGGCATCACAACTTACTCTCCGCTCCGCCAGTGGGGCGTCGGTCGCTACCACAAACTGGCGGTTGTCGGCCTCGGTGGGCTCGGCCATATGGCGGTGAAGATCGCCAAAGCGATGGGGACGGAAGTGACGGTCTTGAGTACGTCCGAGAGTAAACGGGAAGACGCGAAGCGGCTAGGGGCTGCGAACTTTGCCCTGACGTCAGATACCCAGGCCTTTACGAAGCTCCAAGGATACTTTCACTATATCCTCGACACGGTCTCGGCTCCACACGATTACAACGCCTATTTGAACCTGCTCAAGACCGACGGCACCATGATCCTGGTTGGTGCGCCAGAAACGCCGACCCCGGTGCAGGCTTTTTCGCTTATTTTCAAGCGACGGCGCCTTGCCGGCTCTCTCATCGGCGGCATCAAAGAAACCCAGAAAATGCTCGACTTCTGCGCACAGCATCAGATCGAGTCAGATGTCGAGGTGATTCCAATCCAACAAGTCAACGAAGCCTATGAACGGGTACTGCGAGGCGATGTGAAGTTTCGATTCGTGATCGATGTCAGCACGCTGGGGTGATCTTATAGGGAATGCCGTCAAGCAACGAGGAGTTTTAATTATATTATCTTCCCTATCCTTTACTCACCGCTTCATGAATAGCATCATAGAGCTGTTCTACAGCTGATTCCTTATTAAGCAAGCGGCTTGCGCCCGCCTTCAACATGGCTTCCTTATTGTCGCTCCCGGTATTGATGGACAAACCGAGAATAGTAATTTCTGGATGTCGGCGTTTGATTGCAGCCGTGGCCTCGATCCCGCCCATCTTCGGCATGTTGATGTCCATGACCACGACTTCAGGCCGGAGCTGGTCCACCAGGCGCACCGCCTCCTCGCCGTGACCGGCTTCGCCGATGAGTTCGATGTCGGTATACCCGTTCAACATCGCTCGTAAGCCCTGGCGCACGATGGTGTGGTCATCGACGAGTAGAACGCGGACCTTAGTTGGGGATCGTTTCGCATGTTCCGGGTTGAATGCAGAGTCTTCAGCTTCTGACCACTCGACACCCGATACTTTTGTCTCAGCACTCTTCGCAAAAGGCATTCTGAGAGTCGCGGTCGTGCCCTGACCCTGGCCGGATCGGACATTGAACGTCCCGCCCAGCGCCCGCATGCGCTCCTGGATGCTGAAGAGCCCGAACTTGGAGGAAACCTCGCCGCTAGAAATTCCTGCTGCTGTCGCTGCTGGAGCAAAATCAAAGCCTACACCTTCGTCGTGTACGGAGATTTCAAGATAACCATCCTGCACTGCCATACTTACAGTAGCCGTGCCGGTACCAGCGTGTTTCGATGAATTGATTAACAGCTCACGGACCGATTGAAAGAACAGCACTATCTGATCCTCTGTCAGCTTGAGGTCGTGATCTTCCCGCGCGATGACCGTCACCGTTTGTTCGTGCTTCAACATGTACTCACCGAGCCATTTAATCCCGGCCACAAGCCCGTGCTCCCGCAAGACGGGCGGGCTCAACTCGGTGACGAGCGTTCGGGTGTAAGTGAGCGCTTCTGAGAAGATGCCGTCCACCTTCTGGAGTATCTGTTCATAGGCTGGTGTGCCGGCCTGGGCTCGTTTCCCTTGTCCAACCGTCAGTTTCCCCAGCACGAGTGTCTGTTGAAGGTAATCGTGCAGCTCAGTCGCCAATCGCTTGCGCTCACGTTGCTCGGCAAGGTTCAGCTCCGTCGCTAGGGCCCGGAGACGTTCTTGCGACTGGAACAATTCAGCGGTCTTGGCATTCACCGCATTTTCCAGCTCGATATTCCAGTGCTGCAGGCGGTGTTGCGCCTCGATCAGAGCTTCGTGTGCAGCGGTCAATTGCTCGTGGTGCCTCTGCGTGGTGAGGTCGGTAATGAGCACCCCGGTTACCGCTCCGCAATCATTCGGTAACGCGCTGAATGTCAGGTAAGCGGGCACGAGTTCGCCATCCACACGCCGCAGACGTGCATCTCCGCGGCCGGATTGCGTCTGACCTTGCCACAACAGATTCTCATAGATGGAGCGGTCATCGGCCGCGAAAAAATCCCCGAGCGATGCCCCGATCAGCTTTCCAGAAGGCATCTTGAGCAGGTCCGCGAGCTGTTGATTGCAGTAGACGATAGTGCCGTCGGCATGCACCGTCGCCGCGCCCTGCTGCATTTGCTCGACGAAAATCCGATACGGGCGGTCAGCGGCTTCCAGCGTATAGATGCGATGACCTCCCGCTTCCTCTACGACAAACGCATCGACCGTACCGCTCTGGATGGCGTGGATCGTCTCCTCGGCCTCCTCCAGCCGGCGGCGTAGCTCGGCGTTCTCCGCTTGTAGCCTCTCCACCGCCGTTGGCTGTCCTTCGTCCGCTGGGTTGGGTATCAACATGGCAACGTCTCTTGGACGATCTCTATGTTATGGGGACTGTCCGTTATGACTGAAGGCGCAGGTCCAATCCCAATAGCACGCGTTCCTTGTCGGACAAGTTGCCGATCAGTTTCCGTAAGGGCGCCGGCAGTTTTTTTACCAGCGTCGGGACTGCGATGATCTGTTCATCTTTCGCCAGCGCGGGGTGCTGATAAATGTCGACAACCTCCAGATCATAGCGACCTTCCAGGTGTTCCTCGCAGAGAGCCTTGATCACGGCGATAGCTTCGGTGGAGCGCGGGGTCATGCCGGTAACGTAGAGGCGCAAAACATAGCGCTCTTCCAGCGGGGACTCAGCCAGTGCTTTTTCAAACGTCCTCGTGGTGTCGGTCTTCTTTTCCATTTCTGCTACGACACCCTTTCACTCGCGCGGCAGTGTGGGCCGAAGCTGCAGTCCGACTAGTGTGCGCTCGGTATTCGACAGGTCACCCACGATTTTACGTAGCGGCTGGGGCAGTTTGCGTACCAGAGTGGGAATCGCCACGATTTGGTCGCCCGCCGCCAGTTGCGGCTTCTCTAGGAGGTCGACGACTTCGATGGTATACCGGCACGGCAGATGTTCTTCGCAGAGCTTCTTGATGTTGGCGAAGGCGGTCATCGATTTCGGCGTCTGCCCAGCGACATACAGCCGTAACTCCCACACTTCCGCGGCTTCGCTGATTGACGCCTCTTGGTCTGCGGGCCTGGTTGCTTTTTTCATTGGCGATTCCCCACTGTCCTTCGCGAACGGGGCGACGTCTCAGTGGCTTGCCGTCTGTTGTCAGCCTGACGGTTGCCGCCCATCGCTTGACGAGTCTCCATGAGCATCCGTTGCTTGGTCTGCTCTTGAGCAGCTTGTTGCTTCTCTTCTTCTTCCTCCGCCTCGAACTCTTTCCGCATCGCCATGATGCAAGCTTCCAGCGCTTCTCGCTTCCGTTCTCGCTCGCGCAACTTGCCTTCGGCCTCCTGCTGTCGCAGCAAGGCAGCCGCTTTATCACGGGCTTCCTGGACCAACCGCATCGACCCAGTGAGGACGCCTTCCGGCCCTAGGTAAACGTCGTTCAACCTAATTCCACTGCTGGTTATGAGGAACTCGCGAATCTGGTTGGAGTGGGCCATGCCGCGCGACTTGAGGATGTATATGGCGCGGTTGCGCTCAGCACCCACCTCCATGTCCCGCAAAAGCAGCCAGGTATCCACTATTGAGGAAACGTCCACGTCGGTACTTTCTAAGGATTCACCACCAGAGGTTAGGTTGGTCAGTAGGGCGGTGATCCCCTTCACTTTCAGGAAGTCGATCAAACGGGTCAGCATGGCAGTCGTATCTTTGGGGATGCCTGCCTGAATCAGGCTGCCGACGGGGTCGAGAATTACCACGGACGGATTGAATTCCTGGATGAGCTTGTGGAACGTCGTCAAGTGCATCTCAAGACCATAGAGCGTGGTCCTGATGGCATGGAAGTGCAGCAAGCCTTTCTTAATCCACGGCTTCAGGTCAAAGCCGATCGAACGCATGTTGCGAAGGATCTGCGCAGGTGACTCCTCGAAGCCGAAATATAGGCAGCGCTCGCCCCGCCGACAGGCGGCATCAGCAAAGTGTGCGGCCACACTGCTCTTGCCGCTGCCCGCTGTGCCGGACACAAGAACGGTACTGCCCCGATAGTAGCCGCGACCTCCGAGCATGGCATCTAGTCCGGCAATGCCGGTCGAAATTCGCTCGTCCGAAACCTCGTGCTGTAAGCCCAGTGACGTGATCGGCAGGACGCTGATGCCGTTCTCATCGATCAGAAACGGGTATTCATTGGTGCCGTGGACGGTCCCTCGGTATTTGACGATGCGCAGCCGCCTGGTGGAAACCTGATCGATCACCCGATGATCGAGGAGGATTACGCAGTCGGAGACATACTCTTCCAGACCGTGCCGCGTGAGCAGGCCCTCGCCGCGCTCGCCGGTGATGACAGCAGTGACTCCCTTGTCTTTCAGCCAACGGAACAGACGGCGTAATTCAGCTCTCAAGATGGCGAGGTTGGAAAGGCCGCTGAACAGTGCCTCAAGAGTATCCAGGACCACTCGCTTGGCCCCGATGGTGTCAATGGCGTGTCCTAGGCGGACAAACAATCCTTCGAGATCGTAGTCGCCCGTTTCTTCGATCTCGCTCCGCTCAACGCGCACGAAGTCTACGCGCAGCTTCTTTTCCTCGCAGAGTTCGTCCAGATCGAAGCCGAGCGATCTGACGTTCTGCGTCAGTTCCTCGACGGTTTCCTCGAAGGCCATGAATACGCCCGGCTCATCATACTGAGTGGCGCCGCGCACCAGGAACTCCATCGCCAGGAGCGTCTTGCCACTACCGGTGCTGCCGCAGACGAGGGTGGGTCTTCCGCGCGGCAGACCGCCGCCGGTAATCTGGTCCAGGCCCTGAATGCCTGTCGCAGCCTTGGAAAGACCGCGGGCTTGCTTGGGACTGATCGACGCTTTGCTCATCCGTGCTCCTCAATAATCACGTATTCGATTCAACAGGTGCAGGAGAGTCGACCGACGTTCGACTGTAAAGACGTATGAATCAGTGCGGCCTAGTCGAGCAGCTGAACTTAGAGAACAAAGGCTCAAGCCCATACCTGGAATCGCACTTTACGGCAAAGAGGAGCATCGAGTAAAGCCGGAGCAAGATGAGTGGCTGGGGGACTAGGAATCGAACCTAGGTAGCCGGCTCCAAAGGCCGGCGTCCTACCGCTAGACGATCCCCCAGCGCGGTACGGAAGGGAACCCACGGCCTGACGGTAAGGCCGGGAAGGATAAATTGGCTGGGGGACTAGGAATCGAACCTAGGTAGTCAGATCCAGAGACTGACGTCCTACCGCTAGACGATCCCCCAACCGGGGTTCACAGTAATATATCACTCGTAATTCCGTCAAGATCGACGCGGGTTTGGCAAGAGCAACCCTTCATCCTGTGGATGCGCGCTCGATTCCTTTGCGGAGCCGACACAAGGTCCGTTCTCGACCGAGCACCTCCATCACCTCGAAGAGTCCTGGGCTTGCCGTCCGTCCGGTCAAGGCAACGCGAACCGGTTGGGCTAACGCACCCATCTTCACGCCCTCCTCCTCGACAAGCTTTTTGAAGCTCTCTTCCCACGCCTGTTTCGAAAAGCTTGGAAATGCCTCGAAGCGCGAGAGCAGCTTCTGCAGCAACGGGGCGATGGTCGGCGTGAGAAATTTCTTGGACGCTTCGCGATCAAATGAAGCCGATTCCCCGAAATAGGGCCTGACCCAGTCCACCATATCGACCAATGTCTTCGCCCGTTCCTTCACCAACACCACGAGCTGTGCGAGCCATTCTTCCGAAACGGCTTCGACCTCTTCCTTTAACCCCGCCTGCTCCAACAACGGCGCAAGCGCTTGCGCAACATGGTGCGGAGGGCTGATTTTGATGTATTCGGCGTTCATCCACAAGAGTTTGTCGGGATTGAAGACCGCCGCCGACTTTTGCACATGATCCCATGAAAACTTTTCGATCAGCTCCTGCCGCGTGAACAGTTCTTGATCTCCGTGCGCCCAGCCGAGTCGGACCAGATAGTTGACCATCGCATCAGGAAGATACCCCATGTCTTTGTAGGCCATGATTGAGGTGGCTCCGTGGCGCTTGGAAAGCCGTGTCTTGTCTGATCCCAAAATCATCGGTAAATGTCCGAAGCGTGGAACGGTAAACCCCAGCGCTTCGAATATCGGAATTTGACGTGGCGTGTTCGTCAGATGGTCGTCTCCTCGCACGACGTGTGTAATGCGCATCAAGGCGTCGTCAACCACAACGGAAAAATTGTAGGTCGGATAGCCGTTTGATCGAAGGACAATCAAGTCATCCAAAATGGCATTGTCGAACTCGATCTTTCCTTTAACTAAGTCATCGACAACCGTCTGCCCCTCTCGCGGGGCTTTGAACCGAAGCGCGGCATTTCCAGTTGGATATGTTATTCCCAGGTTACGACAGCGACCATCATACCGAGGTGATACCCCCTTGGCTTCTGCTTCTTTTCGCCGAGCCTCCAGCTCTTCAGCTTTGCACACGCACCAGTATGCACGCCCGGCCTCAAACAGCTTCATGGCATGGCTTCGATACAGATCTATCCTGTCGGTTTGGCGAAACGGCCCCTCATCCCAATCGAGGCCGACCCATTTCATCCCATCGATGATGGCCTGAATCGATTCATCCGTCGAGCGACTCTGGTCGGTATCCTCGATGCGAAGGATGAAGACACCCTGTTGCTGGCGAGCAAAGAGCCAATTAAACAGAGCAGTGCGCACTCCTCCGATGTGAAGAAATCCTGTCGGACTGGGCGCGAATCGGACACGGACTTGGTTCATAACGGCGTTGCCCCTTCACGAGAAGTAGTCGACATCTATACCATGCTGCGAAAATCCTTGTACATCGCGCCGATCCTTCCATCTCCCGACGGCTTCTGCTATGACGATAATCGGAGGTCTTTATGGCGGAGCTGACGCAACCTGCCACAGTACTTTCGGTGACCGATCTCACGCCTCACGTCCGCCAGCTCGTGGTCAAACCCAAGACCGCAAAAATTTGCTTTCAGCCTGGGCAGTGGGTCTCCCTCAAACTTCCTGTAGGACCTAAGCCGCCGCTCAATCGTGCGTACTCCATGGCCGACCCCTCATCGCCCTATGGCGAGCTGACCCTAGTCTTCGACCGTCTTCCCGGCGGACTTGGCTCCAATTATCTCTACCAATTGCAGTCGGGAGATGAAATCTCCCTCTCAGGCCCGTATGGGAACTTCATCCTTCCTCAAACCCTCGATCGGGAATTAGTGCTGATTGGGCGCTATACAGGCCTTGTGCCGCTGCGATGCCTCCTCAAGCAGGTGCTCGTTTCAAAAATTCACACTCCGGTCCTCTTGATGGCGGTGGCCCCGAGCGAAGAAGAGAGCTTATTTCATCAGGAATGGCTCACCATAGCCATGCAGCAACCCTCGTTCCGTTACCTTCCCCTGGTCGCTCAGAATGGCGAGGCGGAAGCCGTGGAGAAAACGCTGACGATGCTCACGCCAATGGTCATGGGGCAGGCAAAAGCGGTGCCCTTGCTCTGCGGAACGAAAGCCTTTGTCCGTCCGCTCCGTGCATATTTTATGGAACAGGGTTACGACCGGAAGGAAGTGAAGGTCGAGACGTACGACTGAGTCGCTATTCAGGAACCCTTCATGGTCAGTCTCTTCTCGCGTATAACCAACCAACGTTCATAGCGACGAACGTTGCTGGACTTAGTGCGTCTCTCTCACAAGATTCTTGTTGACGGCGGGGATCTCAACGACGACATCCTTCGTCCCGTTGGGGACACATTGGCATCCTAAGCGCGATTGGAGCGTCGTCATGGGTGCCTCATCCAACTGATCGTATTCATCGTCCGTGCCTTCGTTGCAGGTCTCCAACCCCTGCTTCACGACGACGTGGCAGGTTGAACAAGCGCAGACCCCACCACACACATGCTCGAGATCCACTCCGTGCCCCATCCCTATGTCCAGAATGCTGCCAGGGAGACCAGTGTCTCCGTAGGGAAGCTTTTCGGGATCGACGGTAACGGTAGTCGAATCTCCGTTCGGCTGAATAAATGTGAGGGTATAAGAAACTTTTGGGAGCTCATAGTCCGTCTTCTCAATATAAGGGTTGGTCCCGCCCATGTACCGATTCCTTTCTAAGCCATTGCCTAACGCTCGTCCCGCCTTGACATCAGAGAAATCTGCGTGCTATTCTTTAATCCGACCATCTTGATCGGAGATCATTATAGTCTCCGATCGTAACGATCGGCAATAGCAATGTTGAAGATTTCTAAAAAGACTGATTACGCACTCATGGCCTTACAGCATATCGCGTCGGTCCAGTTCGGCGATATCACTCCTGGCCGTGTGGTGAATACCAAAGAGATCGCCGAGGAATACAACATTCCCTTGGAGCTGTTGGCCAAGGTCCTCCAGCTTCTCTCAAAAAACGGCTTGATCGAAAGCCACAACGGCCCGAAGGGAGGCTATCTCCTGGCTCGAAGCGCCAGACAGATTACCATCGCGCAGATCCTGGAAAGCATCGAAGGTCCCCTAGGAATCACAGACTGCTCCCATGAAAAAGAGGGAGAATTCTGTATGCAGCGTGAGCATTGCAACATTCGCACACCACTGTTGAAAGTCCAAGACAGCATCTACCAGTTACTGAACAACATGACGTTGGGAGACATGCTGGGTGGCACACCGCTGATTACGATTCAATCTCCCTCGACACAAGGAGTCGAATGATGAAGCTTCCTATTTTCCTCGACAACCATTCCACCACACCCATGGACCCGCGAGTTCTGGAGGCCATGCTGCCATATTTCGTCGAAAAGTTCGGCAACGCCGCCAGTCGCAACCATGCCTTCGGGTGGGCCGCGGAAGAAGCAGTAGAGCATGCCAGAAAGCAGATTGCGAAGCTGATTAACGCAGACGGAAAAGAGATCGTCTTCACCAGCGGCGCCACTGAATCAGACAACCTGGCGCTGAAGGGTGCCTTGGAAATGTATAAGGAAAAGGGCACCCATATCATCACCTCATCTACGGAACATCGGGCCGTGCTCGATACGGCCAAGTCCCTTGAAGCCAAAGGACTCGCAACCGTGACCTATCTGCAGGTCGACAAATACGGCATAGTGAATCCGCAGGACGTGCAGAATGCGATCACCGATAAGACGATCTTGATCTCGGTCATGCTGGCCAACAACGAAATCGGCACGATCAATCCCATCCAGGAGATCGGCAAGATCGCCAAGGCGAAAGGTATTCTCTTTCATTGTGATGCTACGCAGGGTGTCGGAAAGATTCCCGTCGATGTACAAGCCATGGGCATTGATCTCATGTCATTCACATCCCACAAGATCTACGGTCCCAAGGGAGTGGGGGCGCTCTACGTCAGGAAGCGAAACCCTCGCGTTCGGATCGCAGCCCAGATTGACGGTGGAGGACATGAACGTGGCATGCGTTCCGGCACCCTGCCAGTCCCATTGATCGTCGGATTCGGAAAGGCCTGTGAGCTCTGCGAGCAGGAGATGGCCACGGATGCGGCCAGGCTGAGCAAGATGCGTGACCACCTCCAGACCGACATTACGGCGGCCCTCGAAGAAAGCTATCTCAACGGCCATCCAACAAACCGCTTACCGGGGAACCTTAACATTTCGTTTGCCTACGTTGAAGGCGAGTCGTTGCTCATGGGGATGAAAGACATCGCCCTTTCATCCGGTTCGGCCTGCACGTCGGCCACACTGGAACCTTCCTATGTGTTGCGCGCACTCGGCGTTGGGACGGATCTCGCTCACTCTTCGATCCGCTTCGGCTTGGGCCGTTTCAATACCGATGAAGAGATTGACTATACGATCAAGAAGGTTATTGAGGTAGTTACCAGATTACGAGAAATGTCCCCGCTTTATGAGATGGCGAAGGAGGGCGTGGACCTGAAGTCCGTTCAGTGGGCGGCGCATTAGCTGAGGGTGATAAATTAAGAATTCAAAACTGTAAATTTCGGAGGGCACTATGGCATACAGCGATAAAGTCGTCGATCATTTCTCCAACCCCCGCAACATAGGGAGTTTTAAGAAGGACGATGCAGACGTGGGCACTGGCATGGTGGGGGCCCCGGAGTGCGGAGACGTCATGAAACTGCAGATCAAGGTGCAGAACGATAGGATCGTCGATGCCAAATTTAAGACGTTCGGCTGCGGTTCGGCCATCGCTAGCTCCAGCCTGGCCACCGAATGGCTGAAGGGAAAGACGATCGAGGAAGCCCAGAAGATCAAGAATACGGACATCGTTCAAGAATTGAATCTTCCGCCGGTGAAAATTCACTGTTCCGTCCTCGCGGAAGATGCCATTAAAGCGGCCTTGACCGACTATCAGAAGAAGGCTGACACTCAGCCGATCGATACCAAGTAACGTTTACGAAGGGAGTTTCCCATGGACACAACCAACGTAGAGACGCAGGCTCCAATCATCTCGCTGACCGACTCGGCGTTGAAGGAAGTCAAGCGGTTGATCAATGTACAAGGGATCGAAGAAGGTGGACTGCGCCTTGGGGTGAAGGGAGGAGGCTGTTCCGGCTTGAGCTATACGATTAATTTCGATGACAAGATCGGGCAGTATGATCAAGTCTATGAGATCGACGGTGTGAAAGTGATCGTCGACGCCAAGAGTGCGATCTATCTCCAAGGAACGCAATTGGATTATCAAAAAGACCTGATGGGCGGAAACTTCAAGTTCGTCAACCCAAACGCCAACAAGACCTGCGGCTGCGGAGAATCGTTCTCCGCCTGATTCAAAACACAAGAGATCCCGACGAAGCATGGCGGACGTCATGCCGGTTATTTCTTTATGGCTAACGATCAATCCTCTACCCATTCGAAGACCCGTCGCCAGCTACAGATGGCCAGAAGCATGTGCTGGCATTGTCAATCCGAAATGTCGGGCGAATACTTCTGTGAACGATGCGTGAAAGTTCAACCGGTTTCCAAGGACACCGACTACTTCACCTGCCTCGGATTCCCTCGGCGGCTCACGTTGGACCCCAAAAAACTGGAAGCCAAATTCTACGAATTGAGCCGAGCCTTTCACCCTGATTTTTATCAAACCAAGAGTCCGACGGAACAAACGATCAGCCTCGATAATGCCGCTGTGCTCAATACGGCTTACCGGACGCTTCGGGATCCCATCCAACGAGCGGAGTACCTCCTGGCCCTTGAAGCCGGCTCGGTCAAGGATATCCGAACGTCTCCTCCAGCCGACCTCTTCGAAGAAATCCTGGAACTACAAGATACCCTGGATCAGTACCGGGCCTCGGAACGCGATTCCGACGAGGGCCATCGGCTCCGTGTCATGCTCCAGGGGGAGCAACAGACGCTGGAACGGCGACGTGAAGAAATGGAGTCACAGCTTCGGCACCTCTTTACAGACTGGGATCAGCTGCAGGACAGAGGAGAGGCCACGAGCCAAGCGAGGGCGGAACGAGATCGAATCTTAAAACACATGCGCGACTTGCTGTCGCACCGGACCTATATCAACAACATCGTAAACGATTTGGCGGCAACGATCGCCTGATGACACACGTTTCAGCATCTTTGATATGGCACGCATAGTCGGCATCGACCTGGGCACGACCAATTCACTGATTGCCTACATGAAGGACGGCCAACCCTGCGTTGTTCCGGACCGCCACGGTCGGACGATGGTGCCGTCGGTCGTCGCCTTGACGGACAATGGTTTGATCGTCGGAGATTCCGCCAGAGAGCATTTAACTCGGAATCCGGAGCGCACCGTCTATTCTGTCAAACGGTTTATGGGGAAGGGGCTGGCGGATGTCCAAAGCGAATTGGCCTATTTCCCATACCATCTCAGTGAAACCGGAGGTGTGATCCGAATCCGTTTGGGCCCAAAGAATTATTCGCCGCCGCAGATCTCCGCCATGATCCTCAAAGAATTGAAGCGGCGCGCGGAGGCCCACCTCGGCGAAAGCCTTACGAAAGCCGTCATTACCGTTCCGGCTTACTTCAATGACAGCCAGCGACAGGCCACAAAGGATGCAGGCCTGATCGCGGGGTTGGAAGTCCTCCGGATCATCAATGAACCGACCGCTGCCTCGCTCGCGTATGGGCTTCAGGAAAAAACGCAAGGGACGATCGCCGTCTATGACTTCGGTGGCGGGACATTCGATATCTCGATCCTAAAGTTGAAAGACGGCATCTTCGAAGTCCTGTCAACCAACGGCGACACCCACCTTGGCGGAGACGATCTCGATCGGGTACTGGTCGATCTTTTTGTGGCAGAAATACAAGACCAGCGTGGAATTGATATCGGCAGTTACCCCGACCATATGCAGGCTGTCCGGTTGGAATCCGAGCGGGCCAAGATACGCCTTTCTGATGAGCTCAAAACCGGGATCACCATCGAGCTCCCGGAGGACAAAGGACGCTTTACCAGAGAGCTGACACGTGATCAGTTCGAGTCTCTCGTGGTGAGGATCATCGAACGTACCTTAGCGCCCTGTCGCCTCGCGTTAAAAGACGCTGGCCTCACGCCAAACGATATCGACGAAGTCGTGTTAGTGGGTGGCTCCACCCGCATGCCATTAGTTCGGCAGCGCGTCGAAGCGCTGTTCGGGAAGGTTCCGCATTGCCATTTGAATCCGGATGAAGTCGTCGCGCTCGGAGCGGCTGTGCAAGCCGATATCCTGAGCGGCGGGACGACGGACATGTTGTTGCTGGACGTGACGCCCCTGTCTCTCGGCATTGAAACGATGGGTGGAGTCATGAGCAGCCTGATCCACCGGAACACGACCATTCCAGCGAGCGCGAAGGAAATGTTCACCACCTATGTCGACGGCCAGACCGGAGTAGACATCCACATCCTGCAGGGCGAGCGTGAGCTCGTCACAGACAACCGGAGCCTGGCGCGATTCCGACTCAAAGTGCCGCCGCTTCCAGCGGGGGTACCCCGCATCGAGGTGACTTTCTTGATCGACGCGAATGGCATCTTGAACGTGACCGCAAAGGATATGCGGACCGGGCAAAGCCAATCGATCGAGGTCAAACCCTCTTATGGATTGGCCGACACGGAAGTGGAGCGGATGATCGAAGACTCATTCAAATTCGCAGCTGAGGACGTCAGTGCTCGGAAGTTGATCGAAGCTCGATTGGACGCCGACGCGTCGGTCAAGACGACCGAGAAATCTCTGGCCGAGGCAGGACACCTAGTACCGACCGTGGAGGTCGATGGCATTCGCACGGCACTCGCTCAACTGTGCGCCGCGAAAGACGGTACCGATGCTCGCGTCATCCGTGCGCGCATGGCAGAGCTTGAACAGGCTGCACAGCACTTGAACGTCGTGATGCTGGACGAGTCGCTCAAAAAAGGCCTACAGGGAAAGAAAGTATCCGACGTGTAATTGGTGAACCCTTCCGGGATCGCCACACGCACCACGACCGTAAAACTATGAGGACATCATGGAGCTGAAGTGGCAAGACACGGAAGATATCGCCATACGGTTGGTCGAAGAACACCCTGAGACAGATCCACTGACCGTACGCTTCACCGACATGCATGCCTGGATCGTGGCGCTGGCGGACTTTAAGGACGACCCGAATAAGTCGAACGAGAAAATCTTAGAAACGATTCAAATGGCGTGGCATGAAGAGTATCAGGATTCGAAATCGTAGTTGGGGCTATTCCATATCGAGCTCTTCCGTCGGTTGCCTCTCGGGGATCTGATCCATCTTATAAAAATCTGTGGGGTCCACTCGCCGTTGGACGGCTTGGGTGGGCTCACTGCCTTTTGAGAAAAGCTCCACCGTTCCGGTTTCAGCTTCTCCATCTGCTCCCTGTTCCGACTCCAGAAGTCCCGTCGAGGAATCAACCTTCACAAACATCACACCGTCCGGAATTTCGAACGGTACGACGGGAAGCTGCTTGAGCGCTTCTTTCACAAAGGCCATCCAGATCGGCAAGGCCGCCCGAGCTCCAGTTTCGCTCACACCCAGAGAACGGCGGTCATCAAACCCGACATACACGCCGGTGACCAAGTTCGGCGTGCCTCCGATAAACCAGGCGTTGATGTAGTCGTTGGTCGTGCCGGTCTTCCCCGCGATTGGGCGTCCCAAAACCTTCGCAGCCTGTCCTGTTCCCTTCTGTACGACATCTTCCATCATGTTGGTGATGAGATACGCGGTTTCTTTCGTAATAACCTCACGAGGCTCCGGTTCGATCGCCTCAAGCGTCTTCCCAGCACTATCCGTTACCGATTTGATGGCAAAGGGCTCCACCCGAGTCCCCTGATTCAAGAACACGCCATACACCGAGGTCAATTCCATCAAACCGACCGAGGAGGAGCCTAGCCCCAGAGACAGATCGGCAGGGAGCGCACTCGCGATTCCGACTGATCGCGAGAATTCGATCACATTCTTCACCCCGACCTTGTCCAAGAGCCGAACCGTCGCCAGATTGTGCGACTGCGCCAGCGCATCACGGAGGCTCACCATGCCGTGAAATCTGTGTCCATAGTTTTCAGGCTTCCAAATCTTGTCCTCTTCTTCTTGCTCATACACCACCGGAGCGTCAAGGATCTGCGTGGCTGGACTTAACCCCTGGCTCATCGCGGTGGCGTAGATGAGAGGTTTAAACGAGGATCCTGGCTGTCGATGGGCTTGGACGGCGCGATTATACTCACTGCGAGAAAAATCATACCCACCCACCATGGCACGTATCGCACCGACCTTCGGGTCGATCGCAATCAAACCTCCCTCGACAATGGGTGTCTGCTCCAGAGTGAGTTGGATCCCATCTTTCGTCATCTTCTTGATCCCAATTTCGATGACATCTCCCGGCTTCAGAATCTGTTTTAGATTCGAGTTGACCACGAAGTCCACTGCGGGATCAAACCCTTTCAGGATCCGTTTGGCCCATGCCATATCGTCAAATGCTAGCTTCGCAGTGAACGATCCGACTTGTACGACATAGTGATCTTTGGCAACCTTGAGTACCACTCCTTCCCCCAAACTCCCCGGCTTCAACGGCTGATCCGTCAATGCCGACTCCGACGGTTGGAATGTCGCCAAGTCGACCGTGCGGCGAGGTCCTCGCCACCCTTCCCGTTTGTCCAACTCACGGACTCCGTTTAAGAACGCGGTTTCCGCCGCTTTCTGCATCTCTACGTTCAAGGTCGTGTAGATCTGGAGACCACCCTTGTACACCATCGACTCCCCGTATTTTGCCACAAGCAATTGACGGACATGTTCAACGAAGTACGGAGCCAGATGCTCGCTCACAGGCCGGTGGAAATTCAGCTCTTCACGAGCGGCGGATTCCCGTTCCGTCGACGTGATAAACCCAACCTCTTCCATTCGGCTCAATACATGCTCTTGCCGCTTCTTCGCCAGGTCATAGGCCGTGAACGGAGAAAACCGGCTGGGGGATTTTGGTAGCCCCCCCAAGAATGCGGACTCAGCAAGGCTCAACTCTCTGACGTCTTTCCCAAAATAGGAGCGAGCTGCGGAGCCAACCCCATAGGCCCCCTGGCCGAGGTAGATCTGGTTCAGATAGGTTTCAAGAATCTGCTCTTTCCCCGATACCGCTTCCATCTTGTAGGCCAAGATGAGCTCGCGAATTTTACGCTCATAGGAACGCTCCGACGACAGAAACAGCGACCGCGCCAACTGTTGAGTGATCGTGCTGGCGCCCTCCACTTTTCTCCCCCCGTGCCGAATATTGGTCCACGCAGCTCGCAACATTCCGATGTAGTCCAATCCTGGATGTTCAAAAAACCGCGCGTCCTCCGTTGCGATCACCGCTTGCGTCAGTGTCTTAGGGATTTCTGAGATCGGGGTTAAAATGCGACGCTCGATGAAGAACTGGCCGATGGATTGGCCATCATCTGAGTAGACGGTGGTAACCAAGCTGGGTTGGTAGTTCTGAAGCAGGTCGAGTGACGGGAGATCCTGCGCAAAATGCCACACCACCCCCGCGACGGTCGTCGTGCCGACAATGCTGACAGCCACCAGCCCGATCAGCACGACCTGCCAGCGGCGCAGCCCGCGGCGTGGCAGTTTCCGGATCATTTCGACAAATCGATCGTCTCTCGGCATCGCGTATGGAGTCCCGTAGACGTGAGTCTGAGGTACGCAAGACCTTACAATGCGTCTTCTGAAAACTCAAGCAAGACACTGATCGCATACACCACAGCGTGAAAAGGTATTTCGCTTTGTAAATCGTTCCGCCCATAGTACCTATACGATAGAATGTTTTCCCAACCCACGCGAATAGGCTCGGCAACGGTGAACGCGGCATCCCCCGATCAATTCAAGCCAGTGGTCAATCAAACGTGGTCTTGGTCACGGAAACCACAAAAGTAGCAGAGAGATCGACATGCAGAGTGCGCCCTTGCCAGAAAACGAAGCTTCTCGTCTCGCAGAATTACAACAATACAAGATTCTCGACACGCCAGCGGAAGAGGGCTTTGACAACCTGACCCAGCTTGCCGCACAGATCTGCGGAACACCGATCGCGTTGGTCAGCCTCGTCGATGCCCATCGCCAATGGTTCAAGGCGAGAGTCGGTATCGGTGCATCGGAAACTCCGAGAGACATTGCCTTTTGTGCCCATGCGATCCATGGCAGTGACCTGTTCGTCGTACCGGATGCCACCCAAGACGAACGGTTTGCCGACAACCCTCTCGTCGCCGCTGACCAGAACATTCGCTTCTACGCCGGAATGCCACTCGTCACGCCGACCGGCTATGCGGTGGGCACCCTCTGTGTGATCGATCGGACCCCTAGACAATTGACCGCCGATCAAATGAACGCACTCCGTATGTTAGGCCAACAAGCCGTCAGTCGGCTTGAGTTGAAGCGACGCCAGATTGAGCTCGAACACAGCCTCGCCAAGCGTGAACAATCCGACCGAATGAACGCGGATATTATCCGTGCGATTGAGCGAGGGCTCGAAGGCGTGGCATTCCTGGACAAGGACGGCTGCTTTACCTACATGAATCCGGTACATGCGGCCATCTACGGGTATAAGCCGGCGGAATTGATCGGCCGATCATGGAAAACACTGTATACGCCCGAGTGGATCTCCCGAATCGAGCAAGACTATTTCCCGATACTCTTGAATGTCGGACACTGGACCGGCTTAGTCCAAGGCCGCACGCAGTCCGGCGGAAAGATCTATGCGGAAGTCTCCCTCGTCCTTGCGGAACAGCCTCACGATCCGGCTCGTTGGCTCACCAGTACTTGCCGGGACGTGACGGAGCACGTCACTTCGCGGCAGCAGCTCGAAGCCCATCGAGCAAACCTGGATCAGGCCCAAGCGCTCGCCCATGTCGGCAGCTGGGAGTGGGACGTGGAATCGGGTGCCGAGATTTGGTCGGATGAGCAATTTAGGATTTTCGGGTATGAGCCTCGTACGATCACCCCTACAATCGAGACCTTCCGTGAGGCCGTCTATCCCGACGATCGAGCCAAAGTATTCAAGGCCATTGAAGATGCGCTCGAGCGGCGCCACCCATATGAGGTGATCTGCCGGATTGTTCGCCCGAGCAAGGAAATTCGCGACGTGCTGTGCCGCGGAACCGTGATGCGCGATGCTGATGGCCGCCCGAGACACGCCATGGGCACCGTTCAGGATGTTACTGAGCAAAAGGTCTATGAGCAGACTTTGCGAGATTCTATTCAGCGGTTAGACTTGGCAACCAAATCCGGCGGCATCGGCGTGTGGGATTACCACGTTCAAGAGAATAGGATAGTCTGGGACCGACGGATGTACGAACTCTACGACTACACGGTCGAGAACTTTCCTGGGGCGTATGAAGCCTGGGCGGACCGGCTCCATCCTGACGATAGACCCTCTGCCGAATCCTCCCTCCTCGCCGCGATTGAGGGACATGGTCGATTCGAGATGGAATTTCGCTTGGTCCTTCCGGACCAGAGCATCCGTCATATCAAGGCGTCCGCCGTTGTTATCAAGGATGAACGGGATCGAGCGGTCAGAATGACCGGCATCAGTTACGACATCACGGCGCGCAAGGAATCGGAACGGACCTTGCTTGAACTTCACAATTTCCAACAAACCATTCTGTTTAATGCTCCCCATGCCATGATCGCAACTTCGACGACGGGGATCATCCAACTTTTTAATCCGGCAGCCGAAACGCTGTTGGGCTATTCGGCCGAGGAGTTGATAGGCAAGTTGAGCTGGGTGGTATTCCACAACACTGAGGAAGTGGCCGCGCGGGCGAAGATCTTCGGCACCGAATTGGGAATCGAGCTGGAGCCAGGGTTCGAAGTCTTCGTCGTTAAAGCCCGACGCAACCTACCCAATCAACACGAGTGGATCTACATCCGCAAAGACGGAACTCGTATCCCAGTGCTGCTCTCCGTCACTGCGATCCGTGACCATACCGGCACGATCACCAGATTTCTGGGGATGGCAACCGACATATCAGTACAGAAGAAAGCTGAAAGATCCAGATTGGCGGCAGAAGCGGCCCTACGAGAAAAGGAAGAGCTCACCCGCGCGATGATCGAGAATGTGGTCGACTACTCCATCGTCCGCCTCGATCCCGAGGGACATATTGTGTCATGGAACCAGGGGTCGCAGCGTCTGAAGGGATACGCCGAGGACGAGATCATCGGTCGTCACTACTCCTGCTTTTACACGGAAGAAGACCAAGGGAGCGGCAAACCCACGGCGCTGTTGAGAAGGGCCACGGCCCATCACCATGCGGAAGACGAGGGATGGCGTGTGCGCAAGGACGGCTCACGGTTCTGGGCCAATGTCGTCATCACAAGCCTGTTCGACCACGATGGACGACTGAAGGGCTTCACCAAGGTCGTCCGCGACAGGACGGAACGGAGAGCCGCTGAGGCGAGGCTGGAGCAAGTGGCTCGCAACCTGGAAGCCCGTAATCGAGAGTTGGCGGAGGCGAACCAGTCTGCTCTCTCCGCCACACGCGCCAAGAGTGAATTCCTGGCGACGATGAGCCATGAGATCCGCACACCGATGAATGCGATCGTCGGCATGGCGGAATTGCTCCAAGAAACGCCGCTTACGCCTGATCAGGCCAATTATGTTGGCCGATTGAGCCGTGCGGCTGGCTCACTCATGGAGCTGATCAATGCGATTTTGGACATTTCTAAAATCGAAGCCGGCCACATGGCGCTGGAATCGGTGCCGTTCGATCTTCCCAATCTCGCCGACACGATCGCGGAACTCATGGCCGGCAAGGCCTTAGCCAAAGGATTCGAGCTCTTGGTCCTCGTGCACCCGGACGTCCCACAGGGCGTCGTCGGGGATCCCACCCGCATGAATCAGGTGCTCGTGAACCTCGTCAGCAATGCGATCAAGTTTACAGAATCCGGGCATGTCATGCTCACCGTCGAACCGGCCCGCGATCGATCGACCGCTCACGCCCTCCGCTTTTCGGTGTCTGATACCGGCATCGGCATCCCTCCGGACAAGCTCCAATCCATCTTTGAGCCCTTCACCCAAGTCGATTCCACCACGACGCGAAAATATGGCGGAACGGGACTCGGCTTGAGCATCTCACAGCATCTTGTGGAACTGATGGGAGGGTGCCTAGAGGCAGACAGTACGTTGGGAGTCGGCACCACTTTTACCTTTACTATCCCCCTGCCTGAGGCCCCCCTCGTGGTGGCCAGCCAAATGGGACGGTACCTCGATTTACATGCTATGCGCCTGCTCATCGTGGACGACAACGAGACGAATCTGATGATCGTCCGCAAACATCTCTCGCGAAGCGGAGTCCAACTCTTAGAAGCCCCCAGTGGAGCGCAGGCGTTGGCGATCTTGGACGACGCTCATCGACGGAACGAGCCGATTACCCTCGCCATTTTGGACTATCACATGCCGGGCATGAATGGGTTGGACCTCGCCAAGGCTATCCGCGACCGACAGGAATTTTCGATGCTGCCGCTGATCATGCATGTCTCTGACCTTCAGGGAGACGATACTCGGCGCGCTCGATCATTGGGAATTACCAGCTACCTCTATAAGCCGCTCAGCCGACGGCGCTTAATGGACTCACTGGCCGCAGCACTGAATCTGGCGCCCGTTGGACCAGCTCAACATGAACAGGCATCACCTTTGGTACAGGCCACACCAGCCCACTGTCGCATTCTGTTGGTAGAGGACTTGGACGATAACCGCGATGTGGTTGCTCTCTTTGTGAAGGAAACTCCCTACCAGCTAGACATGGCGGAGAATGGCGCCGTCGCCCTGCAGAAATTCCAGACAGGTATCTATGATTTGGTCCTCATGGATGTGCAGATGCCGGTCATGGACGGTCTCCAGGCGACGGCGGCCATTCGCGAATGGGAGCGATCGCAGCAGCGCAAGCCCACGCCGATCGTGGCGCTGACGGCCAATGCCTTCAAAGAAGAAGCAGATAAATGCCTAGCCGCAGGTTGCACGGCCCATCTGACGAAACCGATCAAGAAAAAGACTCTGCTGACTGCCATCGCCCAATGCGCCGATCCTCCGAGAGACCAGGCAGCCTAAGAAAGAAGCCAGTCAGTGAACAACCCGTCTCCTGGACATGAACCACTCTTCCTGCTCGTCGAGGACGAACAAGATACGGCGGAGCAGTGTTGAAGCCGAGTGGGCCTGCCCCGCGATGGCTCCCTTGGACTATCGGCGGCTGCTGCCTCACAATCGCTCTGACAGACTTGGTCACGCCGTTAGGCATATCCCTCTCAGCGCTGTACCTCATCCCCGTGGCTCTCACGGTTAGAACTCACGGACGTTGGACAAGTAGGCTGATTGGACTACTCTGTCTAAGCCTGACCATTGTGGGAGGCTTTTATTCCCCTCCTGGATTAGATCCAATGTATGGCATACTCAACAGAAGCCTATCGGGACTCGCCATCATTGTCACGGTCGTGTTGGCCGAACGATTCAAACACCATCTTGCCACTGTGCGTCAGATCGAAGCAGATAAAATTCTCCTCGCCGAGAGCCAGAGCCAGATCGTCGAATCAGCGCCCAACGGCATGCTCATGGCTAATCAGGACGGCATCATTACCCTGAT
Organism: Nitrospira sp.; assembly: GCA_041743145.1. Classification (GTDB taxonomy): domain Bacteria; phylum Nitrospirota; class Nitrospiria; order Nitrospirales; family Nitrospiraceae; genus Nitrospira_D. Next base: position 30,957 of record JBGTNJ010000080.1, read on the forward strand.
CAATAAAGAGACCGAGCGTTTGTTCAGGTATGACCGACAGGAAGTGGTAGGCCAGCCCGTTGAGCTGCTGATTCCAGAGCGGTTCCGCTCCGGGCACCCCGCCCAGCGCACCGCCTTCTTCCATCACCCCGCGCACCGGTCGATGGGAGTCGGTCGCGAGCTTTTTGGCCGCCGCAAAGACGGCACGGAGTTCCCGCTGGAGATCGGCCTCAACCCGATCAAGACACCCGACGGCCTGCAGGTCCTGGCGTCCATTGTCGACATCACCGCCCGCAAGCTAACCGAGACGCAGTTGAATGAAACTACACAGCAATTGGCCTCGATGAATATTAAGTTGATGGCGGCACACCAGTCCGACCTCGCGGCGACGCAAGCAAAGAGCGAGTTCTTGGCGACGATGAGCCATGAAATTCGGACACCGATGAACGCGATAATCGGCATGGCCGATCTGCTGCAAGATACGGAGCTCTCGCAGGATCAGAATGAATACGTCCAACGATTCTCCCGGGCCGCCTTCGGGCTCATGGACTTGCTGAACAATATTCTAGACATTTCGCGGATCGAGGCGGGCCATTTCGATTTGGAATCGATTCCATTCGATCTCCACGATCTCGCCGAGGAGACGGTGGACCTGCTGGCCGCCCAAGCCACTGCGAAGAACATAGAACTGATGTGCTTTGTGCATCCTGAAGTGCCCCAGTATACATTAGGCGATCCGACTCGCTTACGGCAAGTGCTCGTCAATCTGGTCGCCAATGCCATCAAATTTACGGAGGTAGGTGAGGTGGTCTTACGCATCGAACCCGGGAATGACCCCACCGATCCGACCGCCTTTTCTTTTTCGGCCTGGGACACGGGCATCGGCATTCCTCCTGATAAACTTCAGACGGTCTTCGGAGATTTTTCTCAAGTCGATTCGTCGACGACGAGAAAGTACGGCGGCAGCGGTCTCGGGCTTAGTATCTCCAAGCGGATCGTCACCATGATGGGAGGCACGCTCACGGCCACCAGCACAGAAGGTGAGGGAAGCGCGTTCTCCTTCGTCCTGCGCTTGACCGCAACCAGCGCACCAAAGCTCATACCCGACCCTCTGACCACACTGAAAGATCACCGCGTGCTCATCGTTGACGACAATGACACCAACCGCATGATCATCCGCGAACACCTGAGACGCCTCGGCGCTCAGTCCGTCGAAGCGCCTGATGGAATCTCAGCCCTGACGGCGCTGCATGACGCCCACCACCAGAGCGAACCCTTTCATCTGGCGATCTTGGACTACCACATGCCGGACATGAGCGGGCTGATTTTGGCACAAGCTATCCGCCAGCGACCGGATTGCGTTGGGTTGCCTCTCATCCTGCACACGTCGCAAGTGAGAACTGATCACTCTCTTGAAATGCGTGCCCTTGGCATGGCCGGTAACCTGCACAAGCCGATCAGCCGCAAGCGCCTCCTGCAAACTATGGCGGCCGCCCTCGGACAGACACCGGTGCCATCCAAAGAACCGGTCCAGACCCAGTCCATCCTGCCGCTTCCGGCTGTTCGCATTCTGTTGGCTGACGACCTGGAAGACAATCGAGAGGTGGTCGCGCTCTTTTTGAGAGAGACACCCTGCGTCTTGGACATGGCGGAGAACGGCGCGGTCGCTGTGGACAAGTTTCATACGGGCACCTACGACCTCATCCTCATGGACATCCAGATGCCCGTGATGGATGGCTACAACGCCACAAGGGCGATCCGAAACTGGGAACAAGAGCGGCAGCGACCGCCAATACCGATTCTCGCCCTCACGGCTAATGCCTTCCAGAATGAGCTCGATCAGAGTCTATCCGCTGGCTGTACCGCGCATCTCACGAAGCCGATCAAGAAAAAGACCTTGCTTGCTGCAATCGCCCAGTATGTTGGCATAGTAAGAGACCGCGCTGCCTAGGCCCTTCGGACCGCCTTCGATTTAGGCTGAGTCCTTGTTTCATCAGCTATTCAGGGGATCCGCATCAAGAAAGATGAAGAAACGACCGATACCAGACCAGACGGTATGGTCGTCTGGGACTGTGCTGGTGCACCAGTAAGGATCGGGCTTCTAGCCGGAGCCCGTCCAAGATCCAGTGCTTAGAGAAGATTCTCTCCGGTAAGAGAGGGCAAAGCCGCTTGGGAGACGCATCAATGGAACACGCGCAGCCCAAAGAGGTAGCTGCTCAAGTCGAAGAACTCGTGCACATCGATGCCTCCTTCGAACCGCTTGTGCCGAAATTCCTGACCAACCGCAAGAAAGAAGTCGTGACGATGCAGGAAGCCCTGGCCGCCCAGGACTTTAAAACGGTGCGCACCGTGGCGCACGGGATGAAAGGCGCCGGGGGAAGTTACGGCTTCGACCGGATCACCGAAATTGCCGCCGTCGTCGAACAAGCGGCAAAGACGTGCGACTCATCGACGATTGAGTGCCATCTTCCAGTACTGGTCTTCTATCTCGACCGGGTCAAGGTGGTCTACGACTGATGTCCTAGAAACGGGAGGAATAGCCCATGAAACACAAAGTCCTGGTCGTAGAAGATGAACAGGATACTGCGGATCTGTTGAAGCGCGTCCTGGAGCGAGAAGGCTTTTCGGTCCTCCAAGCAAAAGATGGGCGTCAGGCCTCCACTCTGGTCGGGACCGTACGACCCCCTTCGCTCGTCCTGTTAGATCTTGTGATCCCCTATGTCAGCGGACCGGAACTTCTGACGCTCTTTCGCCATCATCCTGACTGGAAAGACATCCCTGTAATCGTCGTCAGCGCCGATCACTATGAGCCGGATATTCAACGGGTACTGCGCGAAGGAGCCACGGCCTATGTCACGAAGCAGAAAGGATCGGCCGGTCTACTACAGGCGGTGAAACGACTTCTGGCTGCCGCACCAACGCAGGACCAGATAGTCGCCAACGCAGCCAGCGCGGCTCCTCGAACACGACGTGTATCGATGCGCCGTCGCCTTCAGAGTAACCAGAGAAAGAAACGGGCCGCATGACCCAGTCGTGTACGTTCCTCGCCAATCATGCAGCCCGGCTCCTACCATTCAACGAAGATCGTGTAAGGAGGCGTAATGGGTAAGGCATCGAGCGCTTCTGTGCCGACGGTACTCATGATCGAGGATCACGACGACACGGCCTGCTTGGTACGGTTCATCCTTGAACGTAACGGCTATGCGGTTCGGCATGCCCCTGATGGAAGGAATGCCAAACGTCTGACAGAAACAAGCGAGCCCCCCGACCTGGTATTGCTCGACATCTCACTGCCCTCCCTGTCGGGTTTAGAGGTCCTGCGCGCCATTCGATCGACACCGGAATGGCAGCGGATTCCGGTCATTATGCTCACGGCCAACGGACGCCCAGAATCGATTGCCGAGGCGACCACCCTTGGAGCCACGGAATATTTAAAGAAACCCTTCTCACCGGAACATCTTCTACGGACGGTCGCATCGTTCGTGCCAAGACCAACCACTCAACCCGCGCCTGGAGTCGCGCACTCCCAATGAAACCCCTCCTCAGATTGAAAATCTGAACGCACGCGACGAGGATATCGCTCCTCTTATTCCATCCGATTGACAAAGCAGGGAAGCCGTTTCGTTCTCCACGCCGGGTACCATCCTTCGCTTGTTTGAGGTGATAGAGTTCGAGTATACTACTCACGACGCCTCATTGAGGAGGCGTCTTTTTTTTGCCGATTAGGAGAAGTACCCTAACGATGTCCACGATTCGCGCCCCACATGACCGCCGGAACGATATCCGGAATATCGCCATCATCGCTCACGTTGACCACGGCAAGACAACCTTGGTCGATGCTGTGCTCCGCCAAACCCATGTCCATCGCAAGATCGACGACATGGGTGAACGCATCATGGACTCGATGGACCAAGAGCGGGAGCGCGGGATCACGATCCGCGCTAAGAACGCCAGCGTCATCTACAACGGCGTGAAGATCAATATTGTCGATACGCCGGGCCATGCCGATTTCGGCGGTGAAGTGGAACGCACACTGCGCATGGTGGATGGTGTGTTGATATTGGTCGATGCGAAAGAAGGCCCCATGCCGCAAACGACATTCGTGTTGCGGAAAGCCTTAGCGCTTGGACACAAAGCCATTGTCGTCATCAACAAGATCGATCGGCCGGATGCGGTCATCGACGATGTGGTCAACCGCACCTTCGACCTCTTCGTTCACCTGGGGGCCACGGACGAACAACTCGATTTTCCGATCGTCTACACGTCAGCAATCAAAGGGATCGCGACGCTCGATGTCAACAAGCCGGGGACCGACATCGTCCCGCTGCTCGATACGGTGCTGGAGAAGATTCCTGCCCCAGCCATTCATGCCGACGCCCCGCTCCAAATCCTCGTCCTGGCTCTCGTGCAAGATCCCTATAAAGGCAAGATGGGGATCGGCAAGATTCAGTCCGGGTCAATTGCCCGGCGGCAGAATGTCATGGTACTCGCCAAAAACGGCGCACAGATTCTCGGCAAGGTATCCGACCTCGCGGTCTATTCAGGCCTTGAGCGGGCCGATACCGATCAGGCAGCGGCTGGCGAAATCGTCGCGGTGGCGGGACTTAATGACGTAAGCATTGGCGATACCATCGCCGATGCCGACAAGCCAGCTGCCCTCCCGCGCGTATCGATCGATGAGCCGACCGTTCAGATGACGTTTTCGGTGAATAACAGCCCCTTCGCCGGGCGAGAGGGGAAATTCCTGACATCACGCCATTTGCGTGAGCGCCTCTTTAAGGAACTCGAGACCAACGTGTCGCTCCGCGTGAACGAGACTGACAGCGCGGACCGCTTCCTCGTGGCGGGCCGAGGCGAACTCCATCTTTCCGTGTTGATCGAACAGATGCGACGGGAAGGATACGAGTTGCAAGTCTCGCAACCGGAAGTCATTCTCCACCGGGATGGCGGCGCCGTCATGGAGCCGTACGAGGAGTTGACCATCCAGGTGCCGGAGACCTATCAAGGCACGGTGATCGAGGAAATTGGGAAGCGCCGCGGTGAAATGCGGCATATGCGGCTCATACATTCCGATGTCGGCACCAGTGAGATGCATTTGGAATATCATATTCCAACCAGGGGCATCATGGGGCTGAAGAACGTGTTGCTGGCAAAGACCCGAGGAACCGTTATTATGCACCACGTCTTTTCGGCCTATGAACCGGCCGAAGAGCGGGATCTGATCGTGGCACCGCACGGTTCGCTTGTGGCCTTTGAAGACGGCGGCAGCACAGGCTATGCCATCTTCATGAGCCAGGAACGCGGCGCTATGTTTATCGGCCCAGGCGTCGAGGTTTACCGGGGAATGGTCGTGGGACAAAACAGCCGCGACGAAGACCTCGATGTGAATGTGTGCAAAGAGAAGCACCTCTCCAATATGCGGGCATCGGGTTCCGACGAAGCCCTGGTTCTCACCCCTCCACGCGAAATGACGCTGGAATTCGCGTTGGAATATATCGGAGCCGATGAGCTGGTCGAGGTCACGCCGCAAAACCTGCGCCTCCGAAAGCGCCTATTGAACCCGGACGACCGCCGCAAGGCACGTAAAGCGGGAAAATGAGAATTCGGAAGAAAGCTCCCAAGCCGTCCGCCAAACGCCCACCTCTCTACTTTCTCGGCTATCGGGGTACCGCTCCCACGACTGACGAGGTCAAAGTGCTCTACGACCGTGAGTATGGTGGTCCTCTGGTCATCCGTCATGAAGAAGGGTCGGCTGAATCCTGGCAAGCCACGCATGGTCCCTGGTCGGCCCATGTGGTGATGCCGTTGCCGATGAGTCATGTCGCTGAAGTCATGAAACAGTTGGCCTGGGAACACGAGCTCATGGGCGCCGTGGCCCCATCTCTTGCCTCCCCTCGGGACATGCCCGATACTATCTTGCTTGCAGCGCGCCTTGCCCGTTGCTTGACGCTGTTGTCGCAAGGCACCGCGCACGATGTCATTACGCAAGCGTACATCAATCCGTCGGACTGGCAGCAGCGCGCGCTTGGGAGTTTTGTCTTGGAGGACCATCTGTCGATCGTGCATGACGACACGTCACACGGCGACCAGGTGTGGTCGTACTCGTTGGGGTTGAGCAAGTTCGGACTAGATGAGGTTGAACTATTCACAAACAAGGGACTCTCCGACAACACCGCCAAGCAAGTCCTGTCAGCATCAGCCGGCGAGTTACTGCGGGTGGGACATTCTCCGAAAGTCGGAACATCCCTCGATCTTCTTCAGCTTGGTCGCTCGGTCCAGATCAGGAACTATCGGACTGCGGCACCTGCCGGACGGATGTTGGGATTCCGAGAGCTGAGAAATTCATGATTTCCTCGTCTACTCAATGTGTTATCATCCCATATCCTGCATCGGACCTTCGTAGGCTGTTGACAAGCTTTTAAAACACAGGTTACAAAGTTTAAGCGCATTAGGCAGTGGGGTCCTTCCAATTCAAGACCTCAGCACAGCAATTACCCATACAGTTCTATTATTATAAGGAGGTTTGTGATGAGCGACGTAGCACCGGAAATCAAGGCGGGCGATACGGCACCGGACTTCAATCTGAAGGATCAAGACCAGAAGGACGTGAAGTTGAGCGACTACAAAGGCAAGAAGAACGTTGTGCTCTGCTTCTATCCACTGGATTGGAGCCCTGTCTGCCAGGGGGAAAACAAGTGCTTGACTGATGACTTCCCCAAGTTTCAGTCGGCGAACGCCGAACTATTCGGCGTCAGCTGCGACAGCTTCTTTTCCCACAAAGCGTGGGCGGACTCCCTGGACCTGAAACACCGCCTGCTGTCGGACGTGCACCGGACGACCGCGAAGTCCTATGGTCTTTATTTCGAGCCACTGAACTGCTCCAAGCGCGCGACCGTCATCGTCGATAAGAACGGCAAGGTCGCCTACGTGAAGGTGCAGGAGATCAAGACTGCGCGCGAGGATAAAGAGATTCTCGATGCGCTCTCGAAGCTGAACTAACGATACTGGACTAAGCAACGAGGACTGAGGACTGAGTGGCACTAGAGCTCAGTCCTCAGCACTCAGTCCTTAGCACTCGATATGAACAGGATTGTCGAAGACGTCAGCGACGCCAATTACAAAGAATTCACCGACAGCTCCGGTGCGGTCGTCGTGTACGGCTTGGCCACCTGTGAACCATGCAAAGCCTATGACCCGATACTCGAAGAAGTGGCTGCGAAGTTTCCCGAGCTGAAGGTCGGGAAGGCCAAGATGCATGTGCCCGGGCGCTGTCGAGAAATTAAAAAGACCCACACGTTTGAAACGTACCCCACCACTCATTTCTTCGCGCATGGTAAATTAATGCTGACGCGCGAAGGAGTCGTCGAGCCGGCCGAACTCGTCGCACTCATCTCAGACCACTTGCTTAGGTAGTGCCGATGCCTCACTGAGCAAGGCGGCCTCTGAACAAGCCTTTCCACCACCAAGAGCAGCCGCGCCGATTGACGCGCGAGTGAGGAGGCGAGTCGAGCATGACCAAGCTGGTTCTTTGCCTGATATTCAGTGCACTCCTGGCCCCAACGGGGCCTACATGGGCGCATACCGATGAGTATTTCGAATCCGTCGAGGCGCCCCATGGGGGGCAGTTGCGCATGACCGGACCGTTCCATATGGAACTGGTCGCCAAGAATGGAAACCTGATAGTCTACGTCACGGACCACGCGGACAACCCCATTAGCGTCGACGGCGGCTTGGCGAAGGCCAACATCGAAAACGGATCAACGAAGGCACAGGTAAACTTACATCCGGTCGGAAGCAATATCCTCGGAGGGTCTGGCAACTTTTCGCTGACACCGAGTACCGTCGTGATTGTGTTTATGAAGTTGCCGAATCAGGAGGGCTACGCCACCCGTTTCATGCCGCTCAAGCCAAAACCAGACCCGAGCGAGAAACCTCAGGAGGATCCATCGAAAACCGACGGCGGTGAGCATCACCATCATCACCATCCGCCGAAGCACTGACATGCAACATCAGCCGCTGTAATAATGAGATGAAGCCGGCTTTCTAGGAGAAAGGATCATGAAACATCTGTTGGGCTATATCACGCTGTGCGCAATGCTCCTCGGGACAGTGCCGGTTAGCGCCCACAAGGCAAAAGATTCCGGCCCCGTCACGGCTCTCCACGGTGGACAAGCGCTCACCGCAGGCCCCTATCACCTCGAGCTGGTCGCCACGGACGGAGAACTGACCCTGTACGTGACGGATCATTTGGACAAAGGCATCACGACTGATGGAGCGAGAGCGAAAGCCACCATCCAACATGGAACCGACAAAGCCCGCACTCAGGTGGAGTTGGAACCGTCTGGAGAGAACATGCTGAAGGGGACCGGAACCTTTACGATTAACCCGGATACCGGGATCATCGTGTTCATCAAGCTGCCGGACCAGGAAGCTCACGCCGCTCGCTTCACTCCTCGCCAGACCAAGGACCAATCCGCACATCCAGAAGGAAAGCGACACCAGCACAAGCAACCGGCGCATTGATCGAACATCGGCTCGAAGCCGGTTAGGGCCATAAATTTGAAGACGGCTTGTCCATGTAGGTTAAGAACGCGATGAGCCCCACGCCGGATAGCAACCAATATAAGCCACCTTTCCAATTGCGTTGACTGAACGCGAACAGACTGATCAGAAACATCAGCGCCCCTACAATCCCGATGATCAACGAACCCGTCGCACTCATGGCTCCTGTTTAGCATGCGCGGATGAGCGAACTCTAGGGAGATCAACTATAGACGGGACAGCCCGCTGTCCCGTCTACTCATCGTTACATCGTTGGTGAGTTGCCCTAGAGTGATCCAGTCAAGGCTCGATGATCAACCGCAGATCTATCGGCTTCTTATCGTTCACTCCGTGGCCGAGGTCGCCCGTCGCGAAGCGGCGTGAATGCATGTTTGAAGACATAGTCCGCCACCTGGCGGCCCAGGGTGATACCGGCAGTCTTATCGAACGTCCAGTGGATCCCGAGATAAATACGGCTCTGACCGTTTTCTTCTTCTGCTTCGGAGAGCGAAGAGTAGAGGCGTCGGACGAGGGGTCGTACCCGGCCTTGATTGTCGAGTGTCTCACCGTTGAACTCGTCCGAGACAAAGGAGAACCGAATACGGTCTGTCCCATAAAACTGCCGAAGCATCTGAAACAACGCGCCCCCGAACGTGGCGTGGCCTGACGGATAGGCAGGAAAGGGTGGGGAGAAATTCGGTCCGGTTAGATTGCTGGCCTGCGCTCCGAGTGGAGAAAAGCTCGGATCGCCGACGGTGGCTGCGTTGCCGTCTCCCTCCCCGGTCGGACCTGTTCCTTCATCAGCCTCGCGGAGACCGGTGACCGGCCGCCAGAACTCATACGCATATTTCGATTCCCAAGAGGTGCACCCCGCGTCGGCCATCGCCACGTTCACCAGCGCTAGTAGTCGGGCCAGTTCGATCATGTCGGAACCCCGCTGCTCGGCGATGCGCAGCGCAATCTGGTTGTACAGCCTCGGCGGTGTACCGAGACCCTGCGTTCCGTCATAGCCCCAGAAAATGCCAATCACCGTTTCCTTCCGAGTGCGCTGAGTTTGCGTGATCACACCATCGCCGCCCAACAACTTCACCTCGTTGAAGGCGGCTGCATATTCGGGACTGTCCAGAGCAGGGGGCGGGGGGGGGCCGGAATTGGTCAGCCGACTCCATCACGAACGGCACGACCTTGCCCCAATAGGCCCCCAATGCGATTGGGATCTGACCGATTGGATCTTGGCGCCACTTGCCAGGTTCGCTTTTGGGTATGTAGTCGATGTCGACACGGGGTTCAGTCTTTCCGGAGCCATCGCCTGTCCGCAAGGCAAGAATCGCTGCAGCCGCCTTCTGGCCCAAGGCCACGCCATCCGCTTTGGCACGCCCTTCCGGAATGTCGTTGAGGTCATCGGTGAGCGCTTCGGCAAATATCGCCTTCTGCGATGGATACAGTGCCGCCAGCGTATCATGCGCCGCCTGCGCAATCGCTGCACGTATAGAAGTAACTGGATGGACACGAGGGAGGTCGGTGTAGCTGTCATAGCCACCGACGATCGCGTTGACCGCGTCGAACATGGCGATATGGACGATCGCCAATGCCCTGCTCGTACGCCCTGGCCCATACTGTTCTCCGGATGATACGCGGGTGTCCCCTTCAGCGACAGGCGTGTGATCTAGCGCATTCGCGTCAAGCGCAATTTCATTCCAATTTCGAATCCAATTGAGCCCCGGCCTCGACCGAGGCCTCGGCTTGACTTGGTGTGTTGGAGCTGGAGCAAAACGTGGTCCTAACAGTTCACGATGCCCCTTGCCCTTATCCTGCGCATCCGCAGGAAAGGCCATGGCAAGTAAGAGACCCATCACCATTAACGCGATCGGCTTCGGCACCCATGAGTTATACATAACTCCCCTTTCCCTAGGAAATCCGGTTGAGCGCGCACATAAGACGTTCAAAGCTGACTACCTGTTGAACTTCTCTCAACGAATAAATGGACCACCCGACGGTAGTACTTGAATAAGTCTGGGCGTCTTCTCGACTTCAAGCACAAGATGTGCCTCGTTGAAGCGTGTCCAGCAACTAGCTATCTCGCGAATAATTATAAAGTTCCCTAGGGAAGGTCTGATTTATTCCGTTTAGGTGATGTGCTATGAGTTGCGCAGCAATGAACTGGAGGCGCGCCCCATGCAGCAACAAACATTTGCGGAGGTCACGTTTGAGCAGTATCGCAAGCCCACTCGCCGTGAGCAG
>JBGTNJ010000081.1:0-11432 GCA_041743145.1 Nitrospira sp.
CTCTCGGCGGGTGGATTTGCGATACTGTGCGAACGTCACCTCGGCAAATGTCTGTTGCGCCATGGGCGTGCCTCCTCATCAGCGAGTGTGGCGTTCCCTCTAGCACATCCCGAGCGAAGAATAAATCAGACCTTCCCTAAAAAAGGCGGCACGCGCTAGCACACAGGAACCGGTGGTGCCTCGGTTCGATCCCACAGCGGCCCGGACAGACCGCACGCCCAATATCACACGGAGCCCCGCCTTGGAGCGGACGCGAGGTGGCCGATGACTCCTATCGTCGAGAACATGTCCCTGGTTCGTTCGGAGGTGAGTCCATGAAGTGGTGGATGAGACGTGACTGGATCATGGTTCTTGTAGGAGTGGGCCTTCTCGCCATGGCTGATGATGCGCCGGCGCAACCGGTGCCGAAACCGTCCTTCTTGGAAGGTGACGCCAGGCTGGCCTGTGAGTGTCTGCTCTGTTTAGCAGCAGGCCCACAGGCGCCGAAAGAATGCCAAGCCGCATTGATGAAGTACTACATGATCCAGGCAGGGAACCCGTTCAAAACCATGGTCATGCGAAAACACTTCCTCCAGCTCTGCCCCAAGCAATAGTCCGTCGAACCGGACTTCTAGACATCGGCATCGCACGGCGCTCCGGACATGTGCCACAGAGTAGTTCCGCCAAGGACGAGCGTCTTTTCCAAGATGCCCACTTTTGTACCCCGACGCTACTGATGAAGGAAAGCCTAGTGCCGAGTATGGCCTGATTTCTCCTATGTTAATGCTACGCATACGCTCCCCTCTTACGTAGAACCTCTCCTACCTCAAGGGGATAGTCTCAAAACCTGTTCTTCCTCATAAGTACCACGGCGCCACGCGCCTCCTGCATCGGCTGTTTGGGCCACGACACGGAGCAGAGGGGCGCTCGAGTGACGCAAAGATTCCCGAGTCACCACGTATCGGAAGAAAGGAAGGACACATCACTATGCAGAAAGATCGATTGGCGACGCTCACGATGGACATTGTTGTCAGCCATCCGACCAAGAGCACGGCCCTCGACGCGGTCTATGGTCGGCTCAGTCCCTGGGCCCAGGCCGAGTGGGACTGCGCATGTGATGGCGTGTCTATCACCGAACGAGCGGCACGCCTTGGTCACTCGGTCCGGGAACAGCGTCGCTGCGACGAGAATCTGATCGAACACATCCTCGCCGCCCTCAATGGAAGAGCCTTCGTTGTCCTCGACGCGACCTATTGCTTCATGACGCAGCGGATGCTGGATCGGAGGACGGGACGACGCATCCCTCCTGATGCGGTGCGGCGCTTTGCTGCGCAGCCCATCGCAAGTCTGCTCCTCGACACCCGCGCGCACCAGGATCTGAAACGGCGGGGGGTCGACACGATCGGCGACCTCCTGCCCCATGCCTATGAATGGTTGTCGCCGAAGCGCCTCGCACCGGGCAAACCGGTAATGAACGTCCGGCTTTCCGTCCGACGTTGTCTACGGATTCTCGGCGTGGAGATCGTCTTTCCCGAGATCAGACAGCGCGCAATTTATTGCCCGTGCTGTGCGCACACCGAGACGGATGTCATGAAGATCGTCGCATTGGCGGGTGTGTGAACGGGAACCAGGAGATGAAAGGGGCCATGATCCATTCGGATCATGGCCTTTGAAGAAGAAGAAATTAGAATGATGCAATTCCGAAAGGCAGTCTACGAAAAGAATCCCGGGTCTTTGAGATTGGTAAGTCAGGTCTGGGCAAACGCCTTTAACTCTTGTTTGATTTGGGCACCACACGGGTGTGCTTTTCAGCTTCGGGCGTGATCGATGTAGTCGGCCGGAGGAAAACCATGCGCCGAAGGCACGGATATGATGCGGCAAAGGTATCTTCCTGCGTCTCAAGGTGAGAGACCTTCAAAGGGTCGCGACTCTCGTAGTGGCATGGGCGAGAGGGGTAAGCGCTCTGGAACCAGGCTGATTGTTCAGTCTATAGAGCCAGGAACCTCCATGGATCACGTGCGGGTCGTTGCTACTCTAACCATTTGGGTTGGGTGAGACGGCTGGGACTCGAACCCAGGGCCCCCGCCTTAAAAGTTCGAAAAGGTCAATCAAAGCAATGGCTTGTATTTCCTATGGTTTCCCAGTTTTATCTTCAAAATCACTGTCTTGACGGCTTTCTACTGATTCGATCGCTTCTAAGGAATTCTTTCTCTTTTGTAGATTTCTAGCACAAACTTATATATGGACCCAGCCTTCGCGGCAACGACGGTGTGTCACGCGATGCACCAGGTAAAAACAGGGCTGCGTGTATATATCCGGCCTCTCGGTGGACCTCATCTGTGTCCGGGCCTTGATGAACTACGCGCGCGTTCTCCTTATTAGCACAACGGCCTCGTTGGGGCCGACAATTTGTCCAGGGTCTGAACGCGCTGGGTGTCCCTCTGGTGTCATCACAGATCGTCCGCGCTGCACTCCGTGGGGTGAATCCTCCTGGTGTGATGTGGTTTGCGTCTCCTCTCCTCCTGAAGATCGTCGCGACCCCTCCTGCCTCTAGGCGGGTTGCCGATACACCTCATCATGGGCCAATAAGGCCCAGATTACTCGGGCATTTTTATTGGCTAAGGCGACCGCGGCCACATTGGTACCTTTGCGGTGTTTGAGCGCGCACAGCCACCGTCCTTGCGTATCGGTTCGCCGCTCCGCTCGTTGGACGACGGCGCGCGCCCCATGAATCAGCAGAGTCCGCACATATCGACTCCCGCGTTTTGAAATCCCGCCGAACCGCTCCTTGCCTCCACTGGAATATTGCCGAGGCACCAGCCCCAACCAAGCCGCCAGATGCCGACCGTTGTGAAATGCCTGAGGCCGACCGACGGTCGCCACCAGCGCCGTGGCCGTCATCGGACCAATCCCCGGCACCGCCGCCAGTTTCTGGCAGACCGGATGCGCCCGGGATACGCGCTCCACCCGGTGCGTCACCCGCTCAATGCGCGCGTCGAGCTCCGTCAATTGCGCGTACAACTCGGCGAAGGTCTCGCGAGCAAAGGCGGTCAATCCCGACGCCGCGTCATCGAGAAACCGGACGAGGGCAGGCCGGACCTTCTCAGGGGATTGCCCAATCACTAATCCCTGCTCGGCCAACAAACCACGAATCTGATTGATGACGGCGGTCCGATGTTTCACGAAGAGCGACCGTGTGCAGTGCACGGCCTGCAGGTCGGTTTGTTCCACCGTCTTGATCGAGACACCGCGCATGGTGGGCCGACTGACCGCTTCGCAGATCGCTTCCGCATCGCGACGATCGTTCTTGTTCGTCTTGACATAGGGCTTGACGTACTTGGGGTGCATCAGCTTGACCGTATGCCCGAGCTGTTCAAACGCTCGCCCCCAGTGCTGCGCACTCCCGCACGCCTCCATCCCGATGACGCAGGGCGGCAGACTCGCCACCGCGTGTACCAACTGATCGCGCTTGACGCGTCGGCTGAGCACCGCTCGTCCTTGCGCATCCACCCCGTGCAACTGAAATACGTTCTTCGCCACATCGATCCCCAATGTCGTGATGTGCATAACCGCCTCTCCTTTCTTCCTGACGATGAGTGTGAGTTGCGCGCGCAACACCACCCATTGTGTCTCCGCTGAGACTCCCGTGGGAAGAAGGCTGGGTCCATTTCATTAGCACAGCATTTTGGAGTGGGGTGAACCCCTTCATTGAGACGGTTTGGTATGTCTACGGGAACTCTGGAGTATGTTCTGGTGTTCGGATAGCTTGTCATTGAGATTCTACGATCTGTGCGATCGATTGCTTCCTTTCTCCGTAGGCCATTCGATAAATGGTGGCATGACGCGAATGACGGTCTGCATTGGCAGATGTGAAGCAGAAGTCTTGACAAATGATAATATGTCCATTATTCTGGAAACATGGACACTAAGCAAGCCACTGCAGCATTTGATGCTCTTTCACAGGATACTCGCCTGCGCGTGTTCCGCCTGCTGGTGGAATATGGACAGGACGGTGCGCCCGCCGGAGTGCTGAGCGAGACACTCGACATTCCTCATAACACCCTGTCATTCCATCTCTCCCATATGAGTCACGCGGGTCTGGTTCAGTCGCGGCGGGAAGGACGCTCCATCATTTACACTGCGAATTTTGAGTTGTTCACCGACCTCATCCGCTACATGGTCAAAGATTGCTGCCGTATGGAATTTGCCAGTATCCACGAGGACAAGACACGCGGATGTTCGGTTATTGAAATGCCAACGTGCTGTCCACCGAAGAGAAAGGAGAAAACATCATGAAACGTCTACAAATTCACATGGGTGTTGAAAATATTGAGGAGTCCGTCCGCTTTTATACTGCCCTCTTCGGTGCCGCTCCAGTGAAGACCAAAGAGGATTATGCCAAATGGCTGCTCAATGACCCGCACGTGAATTTTGCGGTTTCGACCCGTGCCAAGACGATGGGTGTTGATCATCTTGGTATCCAAGTTGATGACGAGGCGGAATTAACCGCGCTGCGAGAACGGATCAAGGTCGCCGAGCTACCTGCCATTGATGAGGGTGAAACGGTCTGCTGTCATGCCAAGTCCGATAAATCGTGGGTGCAAGATCCAGCAGGCATTGCATGGGAGGCCTATCGAACGATGGAGGATGCCGAGCTGTTCTCAGGCGAGTCCGCCACTGCGTGTTGCACTCCGCAGACGATGGGAACACCGGAGTGCTGTGAACCATCGAACAAAACCGTTGGCTGCTGCGGTTGAGGAGAGAGGTTTATTTTATGGATGCCGCTGTTGCGCCAGTTCTTCCCATCAAGGCGAGTGAGAAACGGCTGAACCTGTTTGAACGCTATCTCACCGTGTGGGTTGGTCTGTGCATGGGGGTGGGGCTTCTTTTCGGCCACTCGTCTCCGGCTGCGGTACAACTGCTGCGTAGTATGGAGTTTGGGCAAGGCAGTCACGTCAATTTTCCCATCGCCGTGCTGATCTGGCTGATGATTATCCCGATGATGATGAAGGTAGATTTTGCAGCGGTGCGCGATGTCGGCAAGCGGCCACGCGGCGTGCTGGTGACGCTGTTTGTGAACTGGGTGGTGAAACCCTTTTCGATGGCCTTCTTCGCGTGGCTGTTCTTCCGGTTCGTGTTTTCCGCGTGGATGACGGTCGACGATGCCGACCAATATATTGCCGGGGCGATCATCCTTGCGGCGGCACCCTGTACGGCGATGGTATTTGTCTGGAGCTATCTCACGGACGGTGACCCGGCTTATACGCTCGTGCAAGTGTCGGTGAACGACCTCATCATGCTGGTACTGTTTGCGCCGCTAGTCGCCTTTCTGGTCAGTGGCGCGTCATCGCTGCACGTGCCCTATGAAGTGCTGCTCTATTCCGTACTGGCCTTTATCGTGATTCCCTTAACCATCGGGGTGCTGCTGCGGCAGTGGTTTATCCGCAACCACGGTAAGGCATGGTTTGAACAGACTCTGCTTCCTCGCTTTACTCCTGTGACCATCGCGGCGCTGCTGACCACGCTGGTGCTTATCTTCGCGTTTCAGGCCGAGAATATCAGTGGCAAAGCCTGGCACGTGGCGTTAATTGCCATTCCCCTTCTGCTTCAGGTGTATTTCAATGCCTCCCTGACCTATGGGTTGATGAAATGGCTGAATGTGCCTTATTCGGTGGCCGCACCCGGCGCCCTCATCGGTGCCAGTAATTTCTTTGAACTCGCGGTAGCTACTGCTATTGCAATCTTTGGGGCTGAGTCCGGTGCGTCTCTTGTCACCGTGGTGGGTGTGTTAGTCGAGGTTCCGGTGATGCTGTCGGTGTGCGCGGTCTGCAACCGAACACAAGGTTGGTTTCAGCCAGAGGCGGTACGATGAAACGGCACGTGCTGTTTCTCTGTACCGGAAATTCCTGCCGCAGCCAGATGGCTGAAGGATGGTTGCGCCACTTAGCTGGAGACCGCTTCGACGTGGTGAGTGCCGGAACCCATCCCGTCGGACTGAATCCCTATGCCGTGACGGTCATGGGTGAAGTGGGCGTGGATATTTCCCACCATGTATCGGAGCGGGTGGACCCCTATGTAGAGCAACGTTTCGATTATGTGATTACGGTGTGCGGCCGGGCGCAGGAAACCTGTCCGACTTTTCCCGGCGCATCCTCTAAGCTGCATTGGAATTTTGAGGACCCGGCGATGGCGACGGGAACCTATGAACAGCATTTGATTCTCTTTCGAAAAACCCGTGATGAGATTGCTGATAGGGTGCGGCAGTTCCTTACCGCAGAAACTCCATAATCCGTCTGCGAGAGACTCACCGAATTTACTTTTGAAAAGCGTATGAGAGAGGGACCTTTGAAATTAATTGTCCTGTGCCAGTTTAAAGCCAAACGGAAAAAAGCCTGGGGAGATCGTTAGTACAGCAAAGTTGCATCCAAATTGTACAACTCAGCACTCGCGAGTCCTCACCTGCTTCCTGCAGCAAACATGTTCTCCTTTCGGCAACGGGATACTGCCAGCCGCGACCGAGGAAAGAGAACCCTCTGAATAGCTGAAAAGATGTGTGCTCCCTTAGTTCAGTTGGATAAAGCATCAGCCTTCTAAGCCTTTCAGACACTCTCACCCATCTCCTTATGAGAAGCGTGAAACTCCGCTCCATGAGCGGCGTTTGACTATTTCACGGGCTCAGTTTTAGTCAGTCCAATTCAGGGGAATTCAGGCGTGTTTTGCTCTCACGAGAACACGCCTGGAACACGTAGGGTTAGTATCTAGAGGCGGTGCATCTCACCTCAATACACTATGGTTTGAAGGAAGCCCCGGAGCACCGGTGGCTTCCCTGTAAAGCGGCTTATCGCTTCATCGTGTGAGCAGCGATCCACTCCTTCGCCTCACGGTCGGCCATTGCGGATGGGAACCACAAAATCACAATGAGGTGCGCTTCAATCCAATACGAGGCCCGCTAATTCAGAGAGCAAACAGGCGGTTTTAACAAGGGTTCGTTTGGTGCCATGGTTTCCCCATTTATCCTCGAAACTGATGGGTTTGAAAGCTTTCTACTGATTCCATTGCTTTTACCTTATTCGGACGTCTTTGAGGATCTCTAGAGCAAAACTAGCACATTGCTTTCATGCTTTGTGCCCTGACCGCTCCCCGAATCGCGCAAAGATGGGCGCTGCGTTCAGGGTTTTCTCGCTCCTCTGAACGGCTGCAGACGACCCAAAGCCGAAGTACACGACCGACCGCTACCAGAAGGAGATCTTACGCCGATCCGCATAAGAACCCGTGATACATGGTCCCACCGTCGCAACTCATTGAAGCGACAACGAACATGGCATATTCTTCACGAAAAGTAGTGGCGTGTTATCCGAACAGAACATGGCCGATCCAACTCTTATGCGGATCGGCCTAAACATAGTTAGGTCTTTCAAATGACGCCTATGCACCCAGGCTTCCGTATCTTTGTCCTAGGGGCAGGCTTCTCCCGGCTGGCAGGTTTGCCGTTGGCGTCTCAACTCTTTCCAATGGTCAAGGCAGCGATTGAAGGACGACACGGCCGAGATACAAAATTCCAACGGGACTTAAAGGCATATATCCGCTATAAGCGTATTAGCGGATTGTGGATCGCGAAGAGATTTCAGAGGACGCGATAGATCTTGAAGCCCTTCTCTCATACCTAGACATTGAACATTTCCTAGAACTGCGTGGCAGCGATACATGGAGCGCCGAAGGAAACGAATCTCAACTGATGATTCGCGCTGCGATCGGCGAAGTTATCGCCTCACACACGCCGCCCGCAGACAAACTTCCAGCGCCCTACTATCGGTTCGCAGAAAATCTCTCAGTACATGGCTGGATATTGACCTTCAACTACGACGTGGTGGTTGAGCGCGCCCTTGAATACATCGGCAAACCATACAGGCTCTTTCCGCAGCGTTTTTCGAGCATCGGAAAGCATATGAATGTCGTGGCCTCCGAGCGGCAGGAAGTAGCACTTCTAAAAATGCATGGGTCTGTTGATTGGTTTCACAACAAGCAATTTCTCGAGCTGCGAGCCTCTTTAGGACCGCGGAAGACGGATGGGTCAGTTGTTCATGCCGTCTTTGATTTCCCCGACAGGTATGAGATTGCCCCCTTAACCGATGGCCCGCGTCCGGCCAATGATCCATTGCAGTACCTTTACAAGGTAAGGAATGCCGATCACTTCTACCGGCAGAGTAGAAGTCTTTAATCCCCATTCATTCTGTCCCCATCTCATGTGAAGTTTGTATATGCCGAATCCCTCTTGAGTTTCTGGAATGGAATGGGGGAGTCCGGTGGAGGGAATCTCGGCATCAACGTTGTCGGGTTTTCGTTACCAGCACATGATGAATACATTCGCATTGGACTCTATCAAATGATTTGTAACTATCAGGGCTACTCTTGGGATTACCGATGGTTCGACACCACACCCAAAGACTATGTGAAGTTCGTTGATTGCCGTGACTCGGAAGCTGGGGTGGTTGAATACAAGCAGCGATATTGCTTTGCTGATCCGTCCAAGTCACGGTTTCTATTTTCAGGGTTTGGAGACCATGCAATCGACTTCCTGTTCGCTCCCCAAAGAGAAACCTAACCCTGCGGTTCACCGGCTCTAGCGCCGGTGACCTCCACGTCAATGTGGCAGGGCTGAGGACTGCTTTATGGTAGTGCGATCTCGGCGCCGAACTTCTGCTCCTGGCCGAACTGAGACGTTCCAACGGCGGGATATACGCTGCAACGACCGGCTACAGTTTTTCAAGAAACACAACAGTTGAAAGATCCGTATCCCCATTTACGGCAGCGTCGGCTGTAGGCGACAGTGCGCACTGAGCCTTCGATGACGGGTGGCCGCTATCTGGTTCGTAGCAGTACGTTAGCCGCATCCGACCGGAATGACGCTTTACCTGTGTCGCCCTTCACCGATCGAGCGGTACCCAATGCGGAGCAAGTTGGTTATATTGCTCTGTTCGACTAACTGAGCCTCTATCTCACTAAGTGAAGGAAGCCCCCAGAGGACCGGAGGCTTCCCAGGGAACCGCTCAGCGCTTTAGGACATGAGCGGCGATCCACTCTTTGGCCTCAAAGGCGACATTCATGAGTGCCTCGAGGTCGTTGAGACCAAATGAAGTGCCATTGCACCATGCACCAGATTGATCCTTAAACGGACGGGAGAAGGTCGTTGCGAAGAACGGACCGTTCTCGCTGCCGTTCTGCCAGATCGTCGCGTTGATGTTCCCACATCGCAGCGTGGTGGCCGGTCGTTTGGATGAGTGGTTGGTCGCCATGGTGTTTCCTCCTTATTGTTGAACTGCAGGTGACTCTCTCACGGGAGGAGGAGAGGCACCGCACAGGTCACGGAGGAAACGGCAGGCAGAGGCCGGAACCGGCGTGCCGGAGAGGGACACGCAGCGAGAGTGACAGGCTACTGGCGCGAGCGATGCGCCTCGCAGGTGTTAGCCGGTCGGCTGTTGCCGGTGGCGACCAACTAAAAACCACAACAGATCAGCACTGAAAACATCTAGCAAGGTATCCAGTCCGCAACAACCGAAGGGCCTTTGCTATCAGTTCATGTCTCCATATTGGTGTCTATAGAAGACGCCAGATAATCATTGTTTTGTTGCGGCGGGAGTTTACAGTTAAATTATACATTCTATAGCCATTTGTGACCTCCCTCCGATTTCACATACACCTCTCTAAGTGGGAGAATGATGAAGTCGGGGGAAGGTCACTCAGCGTCGGGCCGCACTTGGAGGTCATCTCAAACCAGGGACAGCCAGGCTGACTTTCCGGTCAACGGCTCATCAGCTGCTGTGACGCCGAGTGGAGCCTCAAGGGGACAGTGTGCCGTTCGGTAAATCAAGAGAGAGCTCGCAATTCATACTCAAATCCACGTCGCCGTAAACAAATCAACGCGCGACGGCTTAGGTCATCCACGAGTGAAAATACTTGACTCCAGGTAAGCTCTGGAAAGTAGCCCACAAGCTCCTCGAGCAGAATACATTGCTGCTCTTCAACAAGCGCCAAGAGTTTCGTCGCAGGCTGTTGGGTCATTGAGCGCCTCCTATTTGTTAGAGATCAAGGCGCATCGCATCGTGAGGCCCCGTTCGTAGTGTCGGACTCCATCGAACAGCCATGATGCGAACGACGCCGAGAATCAACAGAATCATGCCGAGGATCGCGAGTGGCTGCCAGTCCCCTCCTTTGAACCATTGGGAGATGACCTCTGTCAGCATGACGACCAAGATCGTATCCACGATAAAGGTCACCTTGACACGTCCCTCACGGAAGTAGGTGACGGTGGTTTTGAATACCTCAACGAGGGCCAGCAACATGAGTGTGTTGATGATGTCCTGGCGTAGGACCACTTCGGCTGAATGATCGACGAGGAGTCGAATCTCCCACAACGTCTTCAGTGCGCCGCCGGTGAGGGCCAACAAGAGTGCCAGAATCACCAAACTGAGCACTCCTTTGATGCTCCGGTTCCATACTTCTAGGAGATCGAGATGGGAGACCCGCTGCCTCAAAACTCCACTGTCAAACAGACGAGCCACTTCGAGTGTTGGCATGGTGTCCTTTCTTTCCGTCTAGCTAATATGAGGGTATCGGACCACCGTTCCGGAGCAGTCACGAACAGGTAAAACCTGTGTTAACTCCATGGCCCCTCTGTGGTAGGCTCATGCCACATGATGTGGAGGGGGGATTATGGACTGCATTCTGGTTCGTCACGGGATTGCTGTACAACCTGATGAATGGGAAGGTGAGGAGGAGAATCGCCCTCTGACGGAGAAAGGGAAAAGACGTGTTCGACAGATGGCCGAAGGATTGGCGGCACTTGACTGTAAGCCGACCCATCTGTTTACGAGCCCGTTCGTGCGGGCCTACGATACGGCGAGGCTGCTACGGGCGATCATCTGTCCGACGCTCAAGGTCGAGACGTGCGAAGAATTGGCAGTCGGAGCGAAGCCTGAACGAGTGGTTACGCTTCTCCACACGCTTCCGCCTGAGGCCGTTGCGGTCTGTGTGGGACATGAGCCTCAGCTTGGGGAAGTCGTGAGCCTGTTGCTCTGCGGAAAAGCCCTTCCCAACTTTCCACTGAAGAAGGCCGGGGCTGCGCGTGTTGTATCAGAAGGCTTAGCCGGCCTGGGCCAAGGGCGGCTCAGCTGGTGGCTTCAGCCGATGCAGCTGCGGGCCTTAGGCAAGCGAGCCCATGCCAAGAAGCGTGAGGAACCTTAACAGTCGATGGGTGGTGCCGATCACGGGCTTGTCCTGGACCGTGCACCGATAAGTGTGACGGTGCCTTGACCTGACCCGCCCCGCGAATGTAGGCCGAACCAGATCTGAGGAATTGGCCTGCGCGTGATCGGTTGATGCCGCTGATGCGGCGATACGAACCTCGCATAGCTCACGTGAGTGTCTCCAGCAATTCGGGTGAGGCAGGGCCTCTC
>JBGTNJ010000082.1:0-5059 GCA_041743145.1 Nitrospira sp.
CTTTTAAGGCGAGGGTCCTCATCTCGCTCCGTGTATCGTTTATATACATCTATTCGCCACCGGCTGTGGCCAGCCGGCTAGCACCTGCGAGGCGCACCGCTCGCGCCAGTGACGCTGGCACTCCCGCTGCTCGTTCCTCTCCGGCACGCCGGTTCCGGCCTCTGCCTCGCGTTTCCTCCTCGAACTGCGCGGTGCCTCTCTTCTTCCCGTGAGAGAGCCACCTTCAGTTCAAACCAAAGGAGGAAACAAGATGGCGACTAACCAACAATCCAAACGACCGGCGACCACGCTGCGATGTGGCCACATCAAGGCCACGATCTGGCAGAACGTCAGCGAGAACGGACCGTTCTTCGCAACGACCTTCTCCCGACCGTTCAAAGATCAGTCGGGTGCTTGGCGTAATGGCACCTCATTCGGTCTCAATGACGTTGAAGCGCTCATGAATGTCGCATGTGAGGCGAAGGAGTGGATGGAGGCTCACACGTCGAAGCGCTGAGCCGCTTCATGGGGAAGCCTCCGGCCCTCTGGGGGCTTCTCTCCCCGACTCTCGTTTTTCCGATTGTGCGTGTCGGGTGATGAGGAAGCTCAGCACAACAACGATTACGTCGAGGGCGATGATCTTTATCGGGACAGCAAGTAGCTGGCGATGATGGAGCTTGCGCTCCGATCCCGGCGCTCAATAAGGAATTCATGGTCGGTGACATCCAGTTCTATGAAGCACGGGCCACGGGGCCGATGCCGTTTTACCGTGTTACTGATTGTTGCGGCGTGGGGGCGGCGGCAACCCGGATGTTTGTTGCAAAGGAGCTGCTGAATAATGCTGATTCCGTGCTAATTGTCACCATCGACGAAAAGGAATATCACCGACTTGGCCTGCTACTTGAGCAGACTTTCCAGAAGCAAGAACCTAGTGGTGAGCAGTAGCATCAAGAAAAGTGGCGTAGTCAAAAGCGAAGGAGTTTTACCGAGCGGACGAATATCTGTTCTTTGTATTATTTGGTAGCCCACCAGTGACGCCGGTAGGAGAGGACACGCTGTCTCCGCCCGAAGTAACGGAGGAGAGGAGGAATGATATTTGGAGTCGTCACTTGCGTCGCGGTACCGAGGGTCGCCGTAAGGCGAAACCCGACTGCCTTGGCCACGGCACGGACTGTGCCCGCCAGGTCCCGTATGTTTTTATAGGTGCATAGAGGCCACACTCCAAGCGCCATGACCTTCTATCGACAGAACATCACGGACAAATTGCACGAGTTGCTCCATCGAAAACGGCTTTAAAAGAAACGGGAATGTCCCCCGCTTGATGCCATATCCTGACAAGTCCTTATCTAGGTTCCCCGACATTAAGCCGATGCGAAGGTCTGGACGGATGGTGAGGGCGCGCATCGCTAATTCATGTCCATGGACTTGAGGAAAGGCGGTTTCGCCTGAAGCAATCCGAAATCCTTGCGGTACTAACACGAGGGCGGTGAGGAGGGCGTCGATCGGCCCGCTCTCCCTCAAGACCTTTCCCGGCGATCAGTGGCCTATTTAACTCTTAAAAGAATTCCCGTGAAACTTTGTGAACGTCTTTGGGGCCAATAATGTTTGATGCATTTCACCGAGAAATACGAATGGGTTTTGGCTTTCCTCAGGATAGCGATTGATCCACCACAATATAAGGCGATCTATCATTGGCCTCGGGCCGCCTCTCGAAAATATAAGAGAAATATTCTTGAGAGCAGCTTGAAAACTCGCTGCCAGCATGACAATGTGAGCGCCACCACCTATAACGAGGGAGCACAGGATGAATCAGGAACAGTTCGGACAGTTTTGGACCCAACTCAAAGCGCCTCTCAAGGCGCAATGGGAGAAGATTACCGACGAGGATCTTCTCGAGATCGAGGGCAATCTCGCCAGGTTTGGCAGTGTGGTTCAGAAGCGGTATGGCGAGGCGAAGAAGGATGAGGTCATCACCTGGGTCAACCGCCGATATTCTCACTGGACCGGAAACTATGTGGGTGCGGGATACAAGGACGCCGATCCAAAGGCATCGTGAACGCGCCAGACCGTCTTCGTGAGCCGAGTAATGGCGTCGGCGATGCCTGTGACGGGTGACTCAAGGAAAAGGGAGGGTGCTTATGCGAAAAATTGTGATTAACAAGAGCTACGGAACGTTTTGCGTGAGTCATAAAGCATTGCTGCGTCTGAAGGAGCTCGGCCAGCGGGAGGCGCTTCAGGAAACAGATCGTGGCGCCTACTGGCCTCAAGCCGCCACACCACGAGAACCGAGTTTGAATCAATATGGTGCGCTCATTCAGCGCGACGACGAGAAACTTGTGCGCGTGGTGGAGGAACTCGGCGAGGAGGCAAACGGTCACTGCGCGGAGCTGAAGATTGTAGAAATTCCGGATGACGTCGCATGGGAGATCGAGAAAACTGATGGAGTGGAGCACGTGAGCGTGGTCCATCGCACATGGGGCTGAGGGATCGAGGAACGGAGGGCCACAAACCGGAGACCTTCTGAACTGGCGGCGTACCTTTTCATCTTATCGATCGAGAAGAATAAGACTGCAGGAGGGAGCATTTACGATGCCGCCACGAAAAATTTCTCCCAACCGAACCTCCATTGATGTTTGCGACTTCACTAGGTCGGATATCGATCGTGCAATCGCGAAGTTGCGCTATCACATTCAGGAAGTAACGAATCTTCATCCGAGCGAAGTGCCGTTCGACGACGCGAGGTATCCAACGCAGAGCGAAACATATGGAGAGAGCGGAACGCGAAGCAGTCGCCCTGCCCCATTTGGGAAGAAGCCGCGCAAGGGTTAGAAAGTTCTCTCCACGAGCAGGAAAGGGAATGGAACGCCAGGAGTGATCCCCGCAGGCCTTCAGAGCCTGCGCGGGTGTTTTTTCAGCGACAGCTCACCTTACACCAGAACCACGTCTCAGGGTTATCTTCCTGTCTTTCAGAAAATTCCCCTTCTTGATTTTCTACCTCAGCAAGGGATTGAACTTTCCTGTCCAGCAGTTGCCACCAATCCTTATAGAAGAAATGGTCAATGGTCTGAATGTGCTTGTTAGTTACGCGGTCTAGAGTCATTGCAGGTCTGATGTCGCAGTAATAGACATCATCTAAGGGATTCAGTTTGATGCTGACGGCTTTGAAGTGACCCGCCAGAAAGGTTGCGCTGACGCTATAGGCGGGCTGCCCGGTATTCCGGTTGCGTCTTTTCGCCCGCTGTACATCGTTCAGAAAAATTGCAATGTGCAGTATGTCAGCGACAGAGCAAATTGACCAATGCTTACCAGCTCATCGAGCACGGCAAGCAAGCATCCGGCGCAGTCGCCGCTCTCCCGAATGTGATCCGCTTTACCCTGTGGCGGACTTTGCGAAGATGACCCGTTCACCATACCGGAACAAAGTCCGGCGTTCACTCACTTGCAGCCATTTCTGGATGGCCTCAAGGTGCTGAGCGGAATATTCGTGATCGCGACGTGTAATGGGCCCGAGAAGTTGGATCCTGCGTTGCTGCACAGGCCGAGCCGGTTCGATCGAATCTGGAACTTTCCTCTTCCCGCAGTTGAGCAGCGTCTGGCGTTGCCTCCTGGCATAACCATCAGCGGCTTAACGGATCCGTCCAGAGCTGCGGGCTCGACATCGGCGGGAAGCCGAAGGAGGGATGCTAGACGGGCTCGCGGGTGTGCAGGAAGCCGGGATCTTGCATCATCACCAACTGCACCCGGCACCCGGACGCCCCATCGCCACGGAGCTCGCCCAATGCGCGGAACAGGTGTTCAAGCGCCGTGGCCTGCGAACTCTGGGCTACAAACCACTCAGCGCGGCAGTGAAAGCAGCGCTCCGGCGGATCCCCTTGGAGCCGCGCCACAGGAAATTCCGCCGACGCACGGCACTGCGCACAGGCAATCTTGATCGCTGTGAGATCGGCCAGATTGATACTCAACACTGTATAACTCATTCCAGATCCTTTCATCGCACTGCTATGGGAAAGGCCAACATGAGTTGGAAAACAGAGTTCAGTTTGCCAGAGTCGTTGGCTCGTCCCAGTCGGGAAATAGATAGTCTCATTGTTTCAAATGCGGGGTATATAGCACTGCCCGCCATCTTGCGCAATCACCCAAGTGATGAATAACGCCATCCGACCAGTCCGAGAATAGAATAATGTTCGGTCGGTCAGTGTTGATCCGGCGCGTCGCCTCAATCACGGGTCTATGCTTTATCCTCAATACTTGTTGAATTTCCAGGTACAGCTCATCAACCGGTGGAAACGGTAGTCTAAAGCCTTCCCAGCCTTCCCTCTACAATCTTCCTGAGAAATGACTGTGCTAAAATTGTGCTGAAAATCTTCACAAATTATGGAATTGAGTAGAATCAATCGACTGCATAGAACCCCTCCAAGCCAGCGATTTGGCACACGAATGTGGGGAAACCTTCGTAACAACGAACCCTTTGTAAATCGGCCTTTTGTCTCTCTTAATCAGCGGGCCGTAGGTTCGACCCCTACACGGCCCACCAAACCTTTCAACAATTTATAGTTCTAGTGCAGTCGGAGCTCGACCGGCTGGACTAATATTGTGCCCTGTGTCGCCATACGATCCGGGATTTCCACACCCTCCCGAAGACTCTCCGGGTAGTGGTGTGCGTAGCGTTGTGTCATGGTTGGCGACTTGTGCCCCAACAGCCGTTGGACCTTGTAAATGTCCACGCCACTGCGCGTCCTTCCGTTCGGTCCCCGGTGGGGACGCAATCTCATGTTGGGTTCAAGATCTCTCTCCTTGCTGACGGTCGAGAGTTCTATGACATGTCCCCCCGATGTTTCAAATGTAAATGATTAGGATGGGCCTTATCTGCGCGGGTTTCACTAGCACCGGTCAGGCCCCCTCGTCTCGGTATAGGCTGAGAGACCCTGCGCAAGGATACCCCCCCGTGGGTAGAGGTGACATGCGAAGGGAAATAGGTGTAGAAGAGGGAACTGCAGAAGGGGCAGAAGTTGGCGTAGATTAACTGCACCGAGTATCTTCCTAAGGTTCCAAATCCGACTAACCGTGAGGACGGGTACGG
>JBGTNJ010000083.1:0-2584 GCA_041743145.1 Nitrospira sp.
TCGCCGGTCTTCTTATCCACTGTGCCGAAAGATTTCGGATGTACCACGTCGATACGTGCTTCATGATCGATCGGTTCACCGTAGCGATGCACCCGGCCTAAACGCTGGGCCATGCTCTCGAACGTCGAAAGGTCGCAAACCATGTGATCGGCGGAGATGTCGATACCCACTTCCCCAGCGCTAGTGCACACGAGGTAGACTGTCTCGCCCGGCTCGGCACCCTTGAGAAATCGCTTGAACTCCCGTTGCTCTATGAGTTCGTCGCGCTCCTTGCCCCGCATGGTTCCCGTGAGCAGCACGACCGGTCGTTGAGTCTTCTTCAATTCCTTCCCGACGGTCGTCACGTCTTTGAGCGACCTGGCATAGATCAGCA
Source organism: Nitrospira sp. (assembly GCA_041743145.1). Classification (GTDB taxonomy): domain Bacteria; phylum Nitrospirota; class Nitrospiria; order Nitrospirales; family Nitrospiraceae; genus Nitrospira_D. Next base: position 374 of record JBGTNJ010000083.1, read on the forward strand.
CGGCGGCACCGCTACCTTCGTGCTTCAACGCCAACTTCGCCATCTGCTTAGCCAGCATTTCAACAGAAACTTCGTGCAGGCAAAGTGACTTCTTCGCCTTCAATCGTCGCCAGAGATGGTGGATTGGCTCCGTGGGCGGATCGGGTATCACGTCCGGCGGCCGTTCTTCCTGCTCCGTCAGGCCGACTGGCTTGCATTCGTCCGACTGTTGGTTTCCGCTGTAGCCCCTCGCCGTCGCCGACAACGCCATGACGTGAAACCTGGCGAACTCCTTGCACCGGTCCTGTTCGGATTCTATTGCCTCGATCAGCTTCTGAAACGCCGGCTCCAGGTGGGCCTCGTCATGCACGAGTAGGGCGTCCTGTCCGAGGAACCCCGCCTGCAGCGGCCGGCTCTTGAACCCGATGCGGTAACCGCTGAACAGCAAGCGCGAGCCGATCATGTCCACTGTGCCGCAAATGATTGCAGGTTGGGATGGATCAACGGACCATTCCTGATTGTCAGCGAACTGTCCGCGCAACGTGCTGATGGCAAGATGGCCGACTCCGATTTTCGCTGCATTGTCTCGTAGCTTGATCGCTTCATTGGTGGTCTGATCCACGACGGTCCGCCGGTTAACGACATATACCAATCGGCGGGGCACGTTCGCACCGATGGCTAGCGCAATCAACCATATGGCGAGGACGCTCGTCTTACCCACACCGGTCGGCAGGTTGCAGGACCGAGGCACGTCCCCCGCGATGAACCGGAGGTACAGCGCAGTCTGCCATGGAAACGGCTTGTTCCCCGTCAGCGCATAGAATCTCTGTTCGAAATCGAGCGTGTCGCTACCCATTACCCTCTTGTCCCTACGTGTTTCAACGGCTTCCAGCCTTCCCACCCCCGCCTATTCGACGGCCACTAGAAGGATGCCTAGTGGGTGATTCAAGCCAACTCCACATCGAGAGGGCTGTGCTGGCACGATCGCCGGCCGTGCCAACAGAACGATCTCTCCAAAGACACAATTCGGAGGATCTATCCGGCTGCGCGGCGGCCGGCCTCACCCTCGGTCAGGTCCAGCAGCTCATCCCGCGCCCATTCCCGAAGCTTCCCCACACAATCTGTTGAGCCCACGCGAGAGTTCTTAGGGAGCGCCTCGCTGGAAGGTCTACGCCACACATGGATTCCGACAAAGTCAGTATCAATGACCGGGGGAAATTATACCCGACACAGACCCAACAGGGAAGAGCTTTTGCCGAAAATAATGAAACAGGTGCAAGTCCACACGCGATAAGCTACTCAAGACTCACAATTTGCTGCTCACTCTGGGAATCAAATAGTACTGGTATCGGAGGAATTACTTGAAGGAAATCCGATCTCCGTGGACTGGGACTGTTTGGACAGCGGAAGTTGGTTCGGAGCCTCAAACGCGTCGTCCCTGGTCGGAGCAATGAAAGAAAATGTGTCAGAATGCACTGGTGTGCCAGCTATTGGAGGCGGCCAGACAACTGGTCCTTCGTGGCATGCCGAAGGCAAATGCCCTTCCGAAACCTCTACTTCCAATTGGATAGTTTTCGCAACCACAACTTCTGCGACTTCCTGGGTAGGCTTGAGGAAGTCGCGGATGAGTTCCTTGAGGCGAAATACCGGGAGGGCTATTTTGATGGGGGCATAGAACCCTATTTCGAGCCGATCATCCCCCTGACACTTCATCCTACCTCCTGCACCGGATTCTTCCGTACGGGGCCCAAGTGGCCGATCACGGAGCGCGACTACTATCTCAGCAAGCTGTTTCAATTCCTATTCCCACCAATACGGATCAAGTACGGGATCGACTACCGAAAGGAGGATGAAGTTGAAAGGCGGCTCGAAGAAATTCTGGATCAGGTCCCAGACGAAGTCCTGCCTGTACTTTACCGATGGGACTGGTGGGACTTCTATGGGGACACTTTCGAACTGGAGCTGGATGCGCTGCTGGACCGGCTTTTGGAACGGCTACGGGATTCTTGTCAAAGAGCGCGTCAAGGGCTGCCCGAAGAGACCGCACCAGACCGTCCAGGTAAGGAGGCGGGGAGGCGTCGTCGTCGGCGCAAGCCGGAAAACGAGGAGCGGGATTCCATCATCGTCCACTGCCTTGATAGGAAGATGGATCGCCTGGATGTCTGTCGCATGTTGGACCAGAAGGCGATCCGGACCACGGCCGGGATGCGGGCGCGAGGCATTCACCGGTGG
>JBGTNJ010000084.1:0-10306 GCA_041743145.1 Nitrospira sp.
ACCCCATTCGAGTCTGGACCGGCAAACACCGGATGAGGCCTATGCCGTGATGCTGCCGACGGGTAAACTGGCAGCGTGAGAGTCAGCAGAGACTCCACTTCAGAAACGCTGGCTACTGTTCAAACGAATGGGGACACTTCTCGCGGATCCACGTTGGCTTTTTGAAAGTTTGTAAATCGCCTATCTTGACAAGGTGACCTTCCCCCCCCCCCCCCCGATTTCATCATTCTCCCACTTATGGAGGTGTCTGTGAAATCGGGGGAAGGTCACCGCACAGTTCACAGAGGAAACTGGAGACAGAGGCCGAAACCGGCGGACCGAAGAGGGACAAGCAGCAGAAGCAACAGATTAGCTGGCGCTAGCGATGCACCTCGCCGGTGAAAGCCCGGTAGTCCATTGCCGTTGGCGACCAGATATATGCGAGTACGGCGTCTTGATGGATAGCGAGATAGTGTCAGACAAGACTCCGGGTGTAAGCTCCCCGCAATCGTAGACAGCCATAAGGAGAACGTTCTGGCAGAATAGCTACCCTTAGCCAGGAGGTTCCCATGCGCCAGTCGAAGTTCACCGAGACCCAAATCGTGTCGATGCTGAAAGAGGCCGATGCCGGCCGGCCCGTCAATGAGATCTGGCGGCACTATGGCATCAGCTCCGCCACCTACTATAAGTGGAAAGCCAAGTACGGCGGCTTGGAGGCCTCCGACGTGAAGCGGCTGAAGGAACTGGAACACGAGAACAGTCGGCTCAAACGGCTGTATGCCGATCTCTCGCTGGAGAATGCCGCGCTGAAGGATGTGATCGCAAAAAAGCTCTAGGGCCTGCTGAACGGCGGGAGGTCGTCACTCACTTGGTGACGGTCAAGGGCCTTCCGGTTCAGCGGGCCTGTCGAGCGGTGGGACTCGGTCGAGCCACGTACTACCGACCCCTCAGAGACTGGGCGCGACGGGATGCGCCGGTGATCGCGGCACTGACCACGCTCGTGGCGGCCAAGAGTCGCTGGGGCTTCTGGAAATGTTGTGATCGGCTCCGGCTCGATGGGCATCCCTGGAATCATAAGCGGCTGTGGCGGGTGTACTGCCAACTCCGGTTGAACTTACCACGACGGACGAAGAAGCGCCTACCGCTTCGATTCCGTCAACCGCTCGTCGTGATCCCACAGCCCAATGTCGTGTGGGCGGTGGATTTTATGAGTGACACCTTGTATGGCGGACGGCGGTTCCGGACCCTCAACGTGCTGGATGAAGGCGTGCGGGAGGGGCTGGCGATCGAGATTGATACGTCGTTGCCCGCTGAGCGAGTCATCCGAACGCTGGAGCAAGTGGTGGCCTGGCGGGGCCAGCCGCAGGCCATTCGGCTCGACAATAGCCCCGAACTCATCGCAGAGCGCTTCATGACCTGGTGTGCAGAGCGGGCCATCGAACTGCGGTACATTCAACCGGGCAAGCCGGATCAGAATGCGTTCATCGAACGGTTTAATCGCACGTATCGCACGGAGGTGCTGAATGCCTATGTGTTTGAGTCGTTGGAGCAGGTGCGGGAGATCAGTGCGCAGTGGATACAGGAGTACAACGAGGAGCGGCCCCATGACGCGCTGGCGGGTCTCCCGCCGGCCACGTATCGGGCTCAACTCGAAGCCAAAATTTCTCCATTGGCAGTGTCCCGTTGACAGGGGAGCTTACACGGGCACCTTTGAGTTTTCCGAATCGTTGATTGTCATTAGACTTGGGCGGTCGAACTTATGGCCCGTTGATGGAAGAACCATCGCGAATGGCAAGAGTCTGTTTACCTGTCTCCGTGATTTTCTAATTCTAGCGTCAGTTGTGCTTGCTTTATGGATCGAGGCGGTATATCCCCTTGGGGATGTTTTTCTTTGAGATAAAAATTCCAGAAAGAATTATTCAAGAGCTCATCTCCTGTCATGGCACGGTATACACAACCCGATACTTTCTCTCGAAGAACAAGAGTTCTCCGCTCTTCTGCTGTAACTTCTTCTAAATAGAATTCCATTTCATTTAATATAATTCTTCTGAGGAGCTCGGCACATTGGTTAACCGTGCGGACAACCAGAACTCCATTTGTTACTCCAGTAGCAAGGTTGATTTGCAGCCCCAGCGGATGATCTTGGATTAAGGTCTTAGCCCTACATTCATATCTTGTCTGTGCTTTCGCAAAGAGAAGGTCCGACGCCTTTCTTTCGTCGAACTGAACTGACCCAGATAGCCAACCACGGATTTCACTATCCCGCCAAACTCCATCCGGGTCATAGAGACGCAGTAGTGATTCGAAATGTCCCTGACGAGTCCGGCCAGCATACAAATTTGTTGCTACAGCTAACGCTTTCTCCACGAACTGGTCCTTTTCTGCTAATTGAGGAACATACGCAATAACGGGTTTTCCTTGTGCGAGTGTTGTAGCCAATTCCGAATCCTTGCCCAACGTATCCGTTTCTTGGGCATGATAGATGGTACATTTTGCACGCTTCAGCATAAGGCCTTCCACCAGGCCTTTATCGAGCCGATCGCTACAATAAGCTTGCGTAGGGTCGAAGTACCTTAACTTGAGCGGACGAATTGAAGGACGGGAGAAGAGATTTCGGCAAAATCCGTTGACGAGATAGTACTCGTGTCGTTCTCGCATTGACGTAGCGACGTAAACATCCATATGATCATAGGTAAGGTATGTATCGTGATTCTTCCTTCCCTTGGTGCGTGGCTTAAGGATGACCTCATGTTGCTTCTTGAACTCGGGGTTTGTTGGATCGCTTTCCAGCTCACGTTTTAACTCGTTATAGACTATATATCCGAGGTAGTAGGTATCTTCAGGAGGAATTTCAATGAGATCTTGAAGAGGGGTGTGTCGCTGCTCATATTCTTTTGCCGCTATCGGAAAAATCCCGGAGAGTTCTTGCGCAATAGCCTCCTTGTCCAGGCGGGATAGAGTCTTGAAGCCGTACTTTACATTTCCATAAAGGAGGAGACTATGTGTTTGAAATTTTTCCACACCAGCTTGAAGCTCCTCAAATGTCGAAACCTGCATAGGATGGGATGAGTCTACCGAGTGAGGATCTTCTGAAAATAAATAGTTGAAAAAGTCCTTTGTGACCCTATCATACCCTAGGGTCAGCAATATCTCATTGAATTGACTATGGCCAATTCTGAGGTGGCTCCGGTTGTTTGGACAGAATGTTTCCGTATATAAGTGCTGCCTGGCCGGTGATACCTACGCGGCGGTGGGCCGTGCAGGCAGGTTCTCCCAGTACACGCGATCGGGCGTGCGTCCGTCAAGCGCCCGATGCGGCCTGATCTGATTATAGAAGGTCATATAGCGGGCCACCCCGTCCTGAGCGTCGCGGACAGTCTCATAGGCATGGAGATAGACTTCCTCATATTTGAGACTCCGCCACAACCGCTCGACAAAGACATTGTCCCGCCACCGCCCGGCTCCATCCATGCTGATCTGAATTCCATGAGTCTGCAGAAGCCCGATGAATTCCTGGCTGGTGAACTGACAGCCTTGATCCGTGTTGAAGATCTCTGGGGGACCAGAGCGGGTGATGGCCTCCTGCACCGCGTCCACACAGAAATCCGTGGTCAACGTATTGGAGAGCCGCCACGCTAACACCCGGCGACTCGCCCAGTCGAGGATCGCGCAGAGATAGACGAAGCCCCGTTTCATCGGAACGTACGTAATATCAGACGCCCACACATGATTCGGCCGGGTGATCATCAGCTGGCGCAGCAGATAGGGGTAGATCCGATGGGCCGGATGGCGCTGGCTGGTCCTCGGCATGCGATAGATCGCCGTGATGCCCATCCGCCGCATCAGGGTGGCCACCTGTCGTCGCCCAATGGCATGGCCCTCCTGCCATAACAAATCCCGCAGCATGCGGGCACCGGCAAACGGATACTGGAGATGCAGCTCATCGAGCCGGCGCATCAGGGTCAGCGCCGTCTCGGAGACCGGCCTCGGCTGATAGTAGACCGTCGACCGGGCGAGCTGCAGCAACTGGCACTGTCGCGCCACCGGTAACGCATGGGTTCGATCGATCATCGCTTTGCGCTCAGCAAGCCCGCCTTGGTGAGCGCGCCTTCTAAAAAATCATTCTCCAGGGTCAGTTGCCCGATCTTCGCATGGAGCGTCTTCAGATCCGGCGTGTCAGATGATGGGTGTGATCCGCCAAATGCGTCTGCAGCCCGGACCAACAGGTGCTGCTTCCAGTCCGTGATCTGGGTGGGATGGACCTGGAACTGCTCGGCTAATTCGGCCACCGTCTTCTCCCCTTTGACGGCGGCCAAGGCCACCTGGGCCTTGAAACGCGCTCCGTGATTCCGTCTCGTTCTCTTCATCGCCTCGCTCCTTTCGTTGACCACCCCGCGGCGGGGCAGGTGAAGCCAGGCTCCCACTTAGCACACTGTCCGAATTTCCGGAGCCCTCTCTTTCCGCCCTTTGAAAACAGATCTGTTTTTAGAAACAACTCTTTATTCTTAGAAAGAGGAACCATTTGTCCTGTAACATCTTCGAATAGGCTGATAATTGTCTTATCCGTACCCATCAGCTAGCCTCCGTCTCTCGTTGTCTAGCGAGAGTTATGAAACCCGGTTTTTGTGTTCCCTGTAGCAGGTTATCCTAAACAAACCCGCTTGAAACTAAGTTTTTAACTCCCTTCAAGAACCCGGTTTATAAATCCTCTCTGAGACTCCCCCACAAGTGCTTGCCAGATCAGTGAAACACCGCTCCAGGATAGGAGTTTGGCTGTTTTACGGGTTCAGTTTAGCTCAGTCCACTTGAGGGGAATTAGGGCCTATTTTGCTGTGAAGAGAACACGCCGGGAACACGTAGGGTTTTTCTCTAGAGACATCGGATGCACACGACGCCTCCTGACCAGTCGTGGGACGCGCTCGGCTGGCCCTTCCCTGTCGTCGCTCTTTCGCCTGTCTGGTAGGCTTCGCGCCACAGTACGGCGCGCTATATTGAATTCTGAATCGAAGCTGGTCGTATGGGAACCACAGGTCCGGACCAAGGAATTGCGCGTTCGATTTCGACACTGGTACCCAGCATGGTGGAAGAGTCTGGTTGCCCTTGCCGCGCAGCCCCCGTTCTCGCCCACTCTCCGACAACGCCGCACCCCTGCTCTGACCGCAGAACCGCCGATGCTGCAGCAGCGAGGTCGGGGTCGATTGAGTTATGCAATCGTGGGATCTTGAGACAGTGATAGTTGCCGTCGTTTGATTCCCCAGTTTCCTAACTGATCGATTACGTCGGGCGTAATTAGGCGACCCCTCTTTTCACCACTGTTTTCGTCACGCGCAAAGTACACGGCTACGAGGTAGCGTTTTTTGGTGTTCCGGTCTACCACCCATATGGGGCTGCCACTTTGGCCCTCTCCCATCGGCGCATAAAAGCTGAGCAGCGGACGAGTATCGGTGCCGACATCAGCAACGGAGACGAATTCACTAACGGGAATTCCAGCAGTGGTGTCTCTGTCGCCGCCTGGATCAGCGGAACCAGGGTAGCCGCAGACATTGATTTTCTTTTTCCGTAGTGCTGCCTTAAACGTTCCCTCCACAGGTCGAATGTAAGACATATATGCGCTAGACCACCAGCCAACCTTTAGGCATTTGCCGGACTTCATAAATTTCTTTTCTCCAATCGGAGCTTTGAGTTCGATGACAGCGAAATCGTGCAACGCATCTTGATCATCATTCGTCCTGTAGTTCCCAAATAAGCCCGATACGGAAGGTGGAAGTTTGGCGCGATACCAAAACGGCTTGACTGAATATCCGTCGTCGTTGCGGCCTATCTTTATCTGAATTGCCACAGGTTTCTTCGATAGCCACTTACCCTCGAATTGGTACACCGCCGAGACGTTATGGGCACAGGTCAACACGTGCCGCTCGGTGATCAACACTCCTGTACCAAAAACCGTGTCGCTTTCGGAATCGGCAGGTTTCTTAGGGGTTAGGCGGACCTTACGATCGTAGGTGCATTGAATGGAGCAGATCCACTGAAACGGTGGTGTACGCATTTCGTTGATTTGTGTGCTCATGGTTAGGTCTCCTCTTGGGATGTTTTCGTGTTGTTGTCTATGGGAATGGTGCGCTTTGAAAAAGCGTTGAGGTAAGTCTGCGAGCAATAAAAAGCAGGACCGGGCGATTTATGAGTTTCTTTCCCCCTGTCGCTAACCGCGATCTTGCGCGAGCAGGCTTCGCTCCGCTTTATGATGAGCGTCTCGTGTATATCGGATCTCAACTGTGCGAATCTTGGAATCGACTCAGCGTTGTCTCAGTCGCACCACGCCGCTGGCGGCATTCCAAACCTTGATCGAGATCTCGACCCAGAAAGCGCCGCTCACCCTGCCTGAACTAGTGAACCGAAGCCAACCATAGAAGCATCTACTATCATTTCCCATGACCCTCCATTTGACGTACGCTCCCGTGACGAGTATGTTCGGCTATCCTAAGTATTATATACCTGGCAGAGAGCGATGGTGTGCCAGAACATTCAGGAGGCGTAGGATGCATCATGGAGTTGTTTCACCTCAGATTGCCCAAGGGCTACTAGCTCTCAAAACGCGAATTGACGCAGCCAAGATCGCTCCTTCCAAGCTCGACGAAACCATCAACGTCGCGGTGTGGAATATCCGCGACTTCGGCAAGGTTCGCCGCACCGAAGCCGCCATTCACTACCTCGCGGAAATCCTGGGTCAGTTCGACCTCGTGGGCCTCGTCGAATTGAGGGACGATCTTACAGACCTTGGTCGCGTTCTGCCCATTCTGGGGCCGAGCTGGGACGTTGTGTATTCCGACTGGATTGACGACGCCGGTGGGAACAAAGAGCGTGCTGCTTTCTTGTACGACAGTCGGGCTGTGACGTTTAACGGCCTGGCAGCTGAACTGGACGCCTCACGTGGGAAGAATGGAACGGAATACCTTGCCACGCAATGTTTTTGGCGTGCTCCTTACATGTGCTCTTTTCGGTCCGGCAACTTCGATTTCATCGCCATCGCGACTCACACCCGCTGGGGCGGCAGCATCGAGGGACGCCAAGCCGAACTGCAAATGCTAGCGGATTGGATAGACACCCGATTTAAGAATAAGTTCGTCGAGGATCACGATCTAATCGTTATGGGCGATTTCAACGTCCCTAAGATGAGCGACCGCCTTGGCAAGGCCCTGACCAGCCGTGGTCTTCAGGTGCCGGACGCACTCGTGAACCTCAAAGCAGGAGACCAGGTCATTGGTGGGTCCAACCTCGGCAAGAACGCACGTTATGATCAGATTCTGCACCTGCCCACGTTGAAGAAACGCTTCAGTAATGTTGGCGGTACGCTTGATTTTTTCGGGAGCGATGCACACATCAACGTACTGTTTCCTGATAAAGGTTACACGCGCCAGAAATTCAGCTTTCAGCTCTCAGACCACTTTCCACTTTGGGTGCAAATCAAGACCGACATCGATGGTCAACGACTCAATCAACTTGTGCAGTCCAGCAAGAAAACATAGTGTAAAACACCAAACTGCCAATAAGGCATAGTCTCGTTTCATGGGGTACGCCAGTTCCGCGCTTCGCGTCTGAGCAGATTACGAATCGAACGATCCCACACGTGGAACTGACACCGCGTGCGAATGAACTGTCGATGCCGCGACTGCGTTTCTGGTGCATAGGCCGTCGCCCGCACCTGCTGACGGGGCCAGCCCAGTACATACGCGACATCGTGGAGATCGGTGGTGTGAAAGAGCGAGGCCGAGTAAAATTGCGCCGTCGCTCTTGTGCGATTCCCCATTCGTTAACAGCAAGAACAGCAAGGCATGTGCCAGCATGGGACAGAATGGTCGAATCACCGGAGGTCGCCTCAATCTTTATATTTTCAACGTTGTACGTATCGCTCAGTACGAAGACACCTGTTACGCACATCTCCTGACCACCGACGGGTGTATCGAATGAGGGCGATTATGACTATCTTGACACCACACTATAAGAGCCCGTATTCTACCGCCCACTTACAAAGGGGTGGGCATGGGAAAAATTGTCGTCAAGGTTTGGGTGTGGGTCTGGAGGCGTATATCAGACTGGTATACGGCTCTGGACGTGTTTGAATGGTGGACCGTTCATGCAGGAGCAGTAGGGAGCTTAATTGCTGCACGATTGTATACTTGACACAAGGTAGCTGAGTTTGCTATCTTGCCAGTCATGGTTACTTCTTCCCTTTCTTGGCAATCTCCTTTAGCTGAGTCTTCAGCTTCTTGCCAAACACTCGGCTTGCGATCTCTTCGTTTGTCAGCTCTCGCACTGGCTTTTTCTTTTGTTTCCGTTTCATGCCGGTTTCTCCACTTCAAGCTGGATATGACACGGAGCCTGTTCTCCTCGCTGCCGCAAGGCAGCAAGCGTTGCAACGAGCTGCCCCAGCTGTTTTCGATCCGTACTGCCGGTCACGAACCATGGCGTATCACAATTTGGACATCGCTCATCGATGATCTTCACTTCCTGTGGTGCCGCACTGATCGCAGTTCCACACTGCCTGCATGTCAGCCGAATCATCAGGATATCTTGGAGGTCCAGGAAAATTCTGTGCTGAGAAGTCATAAGGAGTGCCTCCTATGAAACACGCGAGAATGGAATCCAACATCGATATGATCCAACTGATGGATCGATTCGGCACCGAAGAGAAGTGCCGCGCCGTCCTTGAAGAACTCCGGTGGCCTGATGGGATCCGATGCCCACGCTGCAATAGCGTGAAAATCTCCCGTATTCATGACCGGGCGCAGTTTGATTGTGACATCTGTCGCTATCAGTTCTCAGTGACATCGGGCACCATTTGGCACGATACCCACTTGCCACTTCGGAAGTGGTTTATGGCGATCTATCTGACCGTTGAATCCAAGAAAGGCTTCTCTGCTAACCAAATGAAACGCGTGATCGGAGTTTCTTACAAAACTGCGTGGTTCCTCTGCCATCGGATTCGCGCTGCCATGACCGAACACGAACCTACCCAGCTCAACGGCACAGTCGAATGTGATGAGACGTTCGTCGGGGGACGGTTGCGTGGAATGGGCAAAGGGAAGGGCGCGTATCTCCAGAACAAAGCCATCGTGATTGGTGTCATTCAGAGAGGTGGTAAGGTTCGGCTGCAAGTGATTAACCGAACCGATCGGAAGACACTTCATGCCTTCCTCAAGGAACACACGGCCCCTGATACTGAAGTCATCATTACGGATGATTGGAAAGCCTACCGAGGGATCGGCGACCATGACACCGCACATGAGGTCGTCAACCACAGTGCCAAGGAATACGTGCGTGGAAACGTACATACCAACGGAATCGAGAACGTCTGGAGCCTGTTGAAACGCTCGGTGACCGGTACTTATCACAAATTGTCGGTCAAGCATCTAGACGCCTACTTAGATGAACTGGAATGGCGGTTTAACAATCGGGATAATTCGTATTTGTTTCGAGATACGCTCATAAAGTTGCTAAACTCAAAGAATCTTGAATATAGAGAACTGATCGCCTCATAGATCATTTATCTGACAATGACTTAACGAGTTCATCAATGTCATCAGCAAGACTTGGCGCTATAAAATCAACATCGAGCGGGAACATCCGATACATGCTAACACTTGACTCTCTATTGTCGGATGGGTTAATGCGAGGCAACTTTAACTGTTTTCTAATTGTTCCCGGACAACGCTCACCAAGTTCATCCAAAATCATTAACGCCTCTACCTTAATTCTGGCTGTCAACTCCTCCTCGGCTCTTTTCTTTTCTTGTTTAAGCAACTCTTGGTAGTGCGTTTCCGTGACTTCTCGCTTGCGCAATTTTGAATTCAGCACTGCTTCCTGATCTTGGTGGTATGACACGATAGAGCGAATCACCGTGACTGCGTTAATTCCCTTCTTCCTAATCTCATTATTGGTCAGGCGGATTAATGGTCTTCTAACCTCTGGCCTTTCAATGCCTAAAGCCTGGCTTAATCTGGCATTTTCGGCTTGCATTAGATCCACCCTGTCGCTGTAATACATAGCACTGACGCCGACGCCAAATACAAAGACCATTGCAAGCACAAGGGGGGCCTCTTTTAGCACTCGGCCCTCTTTACGGATGTACTCAATGCAGTCGAATAAGGACATGCCAGCGTATGTACTACAATTGCGCACCCTGTATCAAAGAAGTGTCCCCATTCGTTTGAACAGTAGCCAGCGTTTCTGAAGTGGAGTCTCTGCTGACTCTCACGCTGCCAGTTTACCCGTCGGCAGCATCACGGCATAGGCCTCATCCGGTGTTTGCCGGTCCAGACTCGAATGGGGT
>JBGTNJ010000085.1:0-9535 GCA_041743145.1 Nitrospira sp.
GAGCAGGGCGATCTGCTCATGATGGATTTGGATAGCCTTGTGCGCGAGAAACAGGTCGTAATAGGCTCGCTTCACGCGAGCGATCAGATCCCGTTCTCTGGCCCGAAGGGCCTGTTCAGTCATCTCGGCCGACCGGCTGGCGACCTCCTCTTTCAGGGCGAGTTTTCCGGGAAAGGGGAATTTTTGGGACAGCCCAATAATCGTGTTCCCTGATTGCCCAAGATTGAACGATTCAGGGACGTTCCACCACTGGACCGACAGAGTTGGATCCTCCAGCGCCCGGGCTTGCGCGATCCGGTGCGAGGAGGCTTCCCATTGCTTGCGCGCCACCACAAGTTCGGGATTCCTCGCCAGGGCTTCCTGAATCAAGTCCGGTAACCCCAAGGACGGCTGTGTCGTCGGATCGACGGCATAGGCGACGTGGCGGCCACCTGTCGCGAAGAGCATGCTCAAGACTGTTATGGCCAGCAACACACACTGAATTGAACGAGTCATAGGACGATCCTCCCCAAGAGGTCTCCTGCCCGCTACTCCCGCCGATCCCGAGCACCCATCCTTGCTACAGAGGAAGCGACTGGATGAGCCAGGGCTCAGCGCCGGGCAGATGACGTGATGATGAAAATGGTGAAGGACGAACCGGGGAGATCAGATGCGAAGCACTGTGGTCGCGAGAGACTGATGCGGGGGCGAACTCGATTCGAGAGGATGATATTGGTGGAGAATGCTTTGGAACTGGTGGCTCATGGTTGGAGGCGCAGCCAGCGCATGGTCAGCCGACCAATGATGGTCCATGAGCAACAAAGACGACTGGAAGCCGGACTCAACCCCCAGAGTTTTGAAGGCGTCGCACAGTTGCAGAGCCGGTTGCTCCATGGGGGTCGAACAGCCATTCGCCATCGAGGCATCGGTGGTGCCAGACAGCGGCAGGAGACAAGCGTACGCATTGAAACTGAACGCCAGCAGAAACACCGCGATGGTCGCGGCAAGAAAAGACCGGGAACGATGGAAACGTGTTCGCATGGCGTTATGCTACGCGCTGTGCATTCTAGCCGTCAAGGGTATCGCTAATATACGATTAAGCGGTCAACAGACGCGAACAGTCTCACCATCTTTTCCAGCGGGATGGGGGTTACCGAAGAGGCAACTCGTGCCGGATCGATCTTGTAGAGCAGCATCATGGTCTGATTTCCGTAGATTTCAATGCCCAGCTTGGTCTTGAGAAAATCGAAATACTCGCCGTAATTGTGCGGGATTTGATCCAGTGGCACGCCCATTTGCTCGGAGAGGCTCTGCCGCTCTCGCTCGGGCAGCCCGGCCCGATCCAACGCTGTCGAATCTGACCCCATGAGCCCCCTGAACCACCCGAAGCCTTTCGTCACCGAGCTGACCGCGCTCGCATCCACCAGGATCGTCACCTTGTGCCCGGCCTTCACTGCCGCCCAGGCTACATTGGGCACTGCACAGATCTGCGCATCATCCAGTGCGAGCGACGTTTTCATGTGGATGAGGATGCGCGCCGGCGTCGCCTGTTGCGCCTGGACGAAGCTCGGAGTGAGTAGCGTGAGGGAGACAAGAACCACCATATTGCTGATTGTCCGCCACATTGTGTGCAACCTCCTTGTTGAGAGATAGATTCCTTTTACGCCGCCACGGAACTAGACATGCTTATACCTGCAAGTCCCGCCTCATTTCCTCGAACTCCTGTTTGCTGATCTCACCGCGAGCATACCGTTTCTTGAGGATATCCAGGCTCGATTCTGGCCGGCCGGCAATCCCCTGGCCCATCAGCCATCTGACGAGGTAGACGACGCCGGAGACCACCAACACCCAGAACAGCACCATAAATAGCAGCCCCGCGCCCATCATGGGCATCCATCCGCAGTCCATCATGGCATTTCTCCTTGCAGGGGAGTGTTCATATGGCCCAATGTTGCTAAACCGCGCAGCACGAGAGTTTGGTGACATCCTTCTTGAAAGTGAGCGCGGCCAGTTTCAATCCTTCCACCATGGTCAGATATGGATGAAACGTCTCTGCGATGTCCTGAACCGTGAGCCCGAATCGGATCGCCAGGGTCGCTTCCTGGATCACCTCGCCCGCTTCGGCTGCAAGAACGTGTGCGCCGAGCAACCGGCCGGTGTCTTCTTCGGCCACCAGTTTGATCAGGCCTTTCGTATTGCGGGCCGCCAGCGCACGGGGAACGTGTTCGAGCGGCAACACGGCGGTCTGGACTCGAAGGCCTTGCGCCTTCGCCTGCCGTTCGGTGAGTCCCACGCTGGCAATTTGCGGATCGGTAAACGTCACATGCGGAAGCGCACTGAGGTTATACACCCTGCCCACACCGCTGAGTGCATTCTCGGCCGCCAGACCGCCTGCATAGGCGGCCACATACACGTACATCGGATCGCCGATGCAGTCACCGGCCGCATAGATGTCAGGGTTGGTCGTCTGCAAGTGGTCGTCCACCTGGATCTCACCCTTAGGCCCCATTGCTACCCCGGCCTCCTCCAAACCGAACCCGCTGGTATTGGGACGACGTCCGGTGGCGACCAGCAAGCGCTCCGCGTGGCAGATCTCCGGCTTCCCATTCGTCTCGATGTGCACGAAGTATTCCCCATCTCGGCGTTCAACTTGGCCGATTGTGACATTCGCGCAGATCCGGACTTTCTCGTCTTCCAGGTAGCGCACCAGTGCTTGCCCGATCTCAGGCTCCTCTGCTCTCGCCACGTGTGGCCCGCTTTCCAGCACCATCACTCGAACGCCGAACCGGGCAAAGAGCTGCGCGAACTCCAAGCCGATGCTGCCTCCGCCGATGATGATCATCGAGGCCGGGAGCGCGTCCAAACTGAGCGCCTGCTCGCTAGTGAGAAAGCCGGCTTCGTGAAGCCCGGGGATCGGCGGCGCCCAAGGCGAAGAGCCAGTGGCAACCACGATCTTCTCTGGCTCGCAGATGTGACCGTTGATGCTGAGCTGGCGTCCGCCCAACAGCGTGGCGTCTCCTTTCAGAATGGTGATGGTCGGGTATACGGCGGCCACATCAATATACTTCCCTTGTCGCAGCGCAGTGACCAATTCGTCTTTCTGCTGAACCACGCGCTGCCAGTCTGAGGGAGGCGGACAGGCGGTCAACCCTTCAAATTGGGGGTAGGCTGAGTGATAGCACAGCTCAGCGGCCTTGATCAGCGTCTTGGATGGTACACAGCCGATGTTGACGCAGCTCCCGCCGATCGTGCTTTTTTCCACAATGGCCACGCGTGCTCCGAGTTCCGCAGCCTTGATCGCAGCCGCGAAGGCCGCCGAGCCCCCGCCGATCGTCATCAGATCGTAATGTTCGCGCTGAGACATTGATCGTCCTCCTATTTTAACGAACGACTAGACGACTTCTGTTCGGAGTTCTCCATGAGGGCAACAGGTGGCTATGGAATCAGAATCCCCCGTAGCTCTTCTCGCCAAACTGAGGAGCACCCAACCGTTGATAGGGCCAGAAGAGACGCTACTTGAACAAGTTCCCGAACCACTTCCACCCTTCACTCTTTTCGCTGGCCTGGGCCGCGAGTGTGCCGTTTGGGATCACAGTGGCCCGATACGAGGCGAGGATATTTCCCGCGCTCGCAACTGCCTTTATCAACTGCTCCTGACTAACTCGGTTGGATTCGATCGTGACAACGGCGCCGCCAAGAGCATAGCGGACGTCAACTTGTTTCACGCCCGGTACCGCGAGGAGCGCACGGCGAATGTCTTTTTCACAACTGGCGCAGGTCCATCCCTCGATCTTCAGAGTGATGACTTCTCCGGTCGGGTTCGCAGGCGTCGCCTGCGGTGACGGTGCGGCGTCTGCCAAGGCTTGTCCCCCGATCATGACTGCGATCACGATGACACTCACGTGAAGTAAGATTCCCCTCATGAAGATTCACCTCCTTGCTCTGTTACAGCGTTCTGCCTGCTCAGGAGCCCGTCATCAACTCCAACCAATAGGGTGCGAGCACCAACGCGACCGCGAGGCCCACGATGATCCAGAGCAGCCTTCGATTAGATCGAACACCTGACGATGGCACACAGGCCTGACAGGATGCGTCACCGATCATCGGCTTTCGGTAGGCCAGATAGATGCTAATGCCCAATAAGATCATAGTCAGCACAATGAACAGCGGGCGATAGGGCAACAGCGCCTTGAGCACCCCAGCCGTGTTGGCCAGGAACCCCGTGGCCCCCACCCCCACACCCAGGGCCGCAAAGACCACTGGTCCGATGCAGCAGATCGACGCGAGAAAGGCTGTGAGAAGCCCTCCGGCTGTGCCGGCCGTCATCGCGGTATTCGCCGGTCCAGCCTGAGATGGCGACGTGTTGGAATGAGGAGTGGCGCTGTCGGTCGCGAGGGACTCGGTCACCCTGATCCGGTCCAGAGTTTTATCCGATGGCCGCATCCTCGATCTCCTTTCCTCACAAACATGCGACGGCTTGCTCGCTCCTTGTGCGCTTGGCAACCGCCCGCTTCTCCGCCCGGATGACCTCTCCCAAACAGCACTGTCCTGACGGATTCTCCACCTCGCAGCGGCAGTGCCCCGCCTTGACCTCCGTCCGAATGCGGGTCGAGGCTGAGGATCGTCCGGTCTGTTGCACTTCCTCGTCGATCATGCGCTCCGTCACTCCGAAGCAATAACAGACCGGAACCGGATCCTCCGTTTCCTTGAGCCCCACCCGCACCCGGACGTGCTCCTTCGTGAACTGCATCCCATCGGCAGCGGAGTATACGACCGGACAAGCCGGAGTCTCACAGAACGCATACTGGCTGCCATTCACCAGGCCCAATGCCTCGCGTTTGAGCAGAGCCTGAACAGTGGTCCGATCGACCGGCTGGCCTTCGCGGCCACATTGGGGACACAGCAATCGATCTTCTGGTTTCACTGGCTTCGCAGGCGTCTTGCAGCAGTTTGTCATCCGTTTCTCCTTGTTTTGACAACTCACGGCCTCCGACTCTCGGATTCATGGGACGTGCAGCAGGCACCCGTGTCTTGTTGCTGGCGGGTTCCTGCATACAGGGCAAGCCCCAGGAACAGGGCCAGCGCCGGAAGAAGCACCGCGTCCAGATAGCCGGTGATGGCCCCCAGCCCGACCAGTCCCAACAGCACCACCAACATCGGCGTCACACAACACAGGACGACGAGGCCGGAGCCGATCACGCCCGTCCACAGCAGTCGCCTACGCGGGTTCTCTTCCATCGCGGCCCCGTTCATGACTGAGCAATCCCGGCAGCGCTCAACCGATCGGCTCTGATCGGTTCTCGCTGGCAGCAGTCCAGCACAACGCCGTTCACTGCCACCGCCGGGACAGCCGTGACACCATAGCGGGCCGCCTTCTCCCGGCATTCATTCGTCGCGCAGCCTTCTCGCAGGTCATAGATTTGCACCTCGCAACCGGGACAGGCCAGGGATGTGACGAGTCTGACCGCGTCCTCACAGAGCGGACAACCCGCAGTAAACACCTCAACGCATCGTTTTTCGGCTGTCATCGATCACCCTCCTTTCTGTCTTCTCCAAACTCTGTAGAATCGGACAACGATCGGTCGGCTGCCCGGCCCGGCAGGTCCGAATCAAGGTCCGCAGCGACCGGGCGAGCGCTTGCAGATCCCGCACTTTGGCCTCCACGTGCTTCAGCTTGGTTTCGGCCCTCCGCTGTACGTCCCCACATCGGGTCTTCGAACTGGCTCGAAGATTGAGGAGTTCCTCAATCTCATGGAGCGTGAAGCCCAACGCCTGAGCATTCTTGATGAAGCGGAGACGTCGCGCCGCCTCGCGGTTGTACAACCTGTAGCCGGATGACAGCCGGGAGGTGGGGCCGAGTATGTGGCGTCGTTCGTAGTAGCGAATCGTTTCGATATGCACCCCAGCATCTTTTGCGAGCTGTCCAATTGTGAGTTGGGTCGGCATGTTCACCTCATTGAGGACGATACACCCTGTACCATAGTACGGAGTCAAGGAGGGAAGTTGGTGTGTTCAATCTATTCCCACCCCTCAGGATCTCTTGAACGTGTGACTTTCCTCAACCGCCTGCACGGGCCAGAGACTGGCGGTAGTGTGACTGTAAGCCAGCTCACAGAAGTGATTGGCCTTTCCCTGTATATGGATGTATCAAGCTATCTCGATAGATCTGGGATCGATACATGGACGGATCACTCCAGAGCTATTTATCTTCCTAAGAGAGGGGACTATGCCGATCGACGCCATCACCAAAACCGTGAGTGACCGATACGCGCGGGCTGCCGCGACAGGCGAGCAGATGTGTTGTCCGACGAGTTACGACCTCGCGGACCTGAAATCGTTTATCCCTGACGAGGTGCTCAAGATTTCCTATGGGTGCGGCACGCCAGCCGGTTTACAGACCGTCCATTCCGGCGAGACAGTCCTCGATATTGGGTCCGGTGGAGGAATCGACTGCTTCGAGGCCTCGCGACTGGTCGGCCCATCCGGGCATGTGATCGGTATCGATATGACAGACACTATGTTGGAGATCGCGCGCCGCAATACACCGATCGTCGCAGCGAATCTGGGCTATGCCTCCTTGAATGTGGAGTTTCGAAAAGGGATGGCGGACACCATGCCGGTCGAGGACGGCACGATCGACCTGATCATCTCGAATTGCGTCATTAACCTGGCACCGGATAAGCGCACGGTCTTTCGGGAGATGTTTCGTGTCACCAAACCGGGTGGGCGTTTTACGATCTCTGACATCGTGTCGGACCAACAGGTCCCTCAATACCTGGCTCACGATGCGGAGAAATGGGGCGATTGTCTCTCAGGCGCGTTGACGCTCGCGGACTACATGGCTGGTATAGCGGCAGTCGGCTTTCTCGGCATCCATCTCGTCAAGTTTTCACCCTGGCGCGTGATCGATGGCATCCACTTCTTTTCGGTGACGTTGACCGGTTACAAGCTACCACTGGCAGCAACGACGGCTTCGGTCAGGTACGCCACTCTTCGAGGCCCCTTCAGTGGAGTGACGGATGAACGAGGCACGACCTATCACCGTGGCATCCCACACCCAATCACGCCTGACGATGCACTGTTGTTGAGCGCTCCTCCTTTTGTCGACCACTTTCTCCTGACCACCGAGCCTGTACCACTCGACAACAACGATCCGCGCTGGACCGCCGTCTTGCCCGCCAATGTTCCTTGCACCTGGCAAGGCCACTATGCGTTGCTGGCTGGCCCCTTTATGGAAGTTGAGGACGACGATCACCATATCTATCGCCGAGGAGAGCCTCTGGAGGTCTGCTCCAAAACGGTGGCGGTGCTGGAGGCTCAAGGGTACCGGCCACATTTCGCCATTTTGAATCGAGCCGGCGAACGCGTGAGTGGGGAGCCTGTGACCTGTTCACCTGACGGAGGCTGCTGTTGAGGAAGCCCGCTGCCACTCGAACTATGCTTACCGTGGACCAATGCGCCCTGACGCTCAAGGCCCTGGCGGACCACACGCGGTTGCGCATCCTGGAGTCGTTACTGGGTGAGGAGAAATGCGTGACGGACCTCGTTCGGCACTTACACTGTCCGCAACCGCACATCTCCCATCATCTCCGGATTCTCCGAGATGCCGGATTAGTCGAAGGAATTCGGGAGGGCCAGCAGGTGTGTTATCGCATTGCGCCAAGGGTTCAACACGTGCTCGCCAGTCGGCAAGGACGGGCGCTCAACTTCGGATGTTGCGAGCTGCGATTCCCGGACCCGGTGTTCAGACATGTTACGCGTAGGACGCACCTACTGACCTGATAGTGGATCTTCGAGGTGCTTCTCGCGTGCTCACGGAGACAACCATGCCACTGACTTTACTCGGACAACAGAATCCTCTTGCCTCTTCCGATGAACAACTCAAGGTGCTTACGGGTGCAGGTGGGTATCCTCCGTTCGAACGGCGACTCGAGCAAGCCGGTTTATTCCCGCTCCACGCCACGGGGATCACCATTCTTCAGATCAACGTCGGCAAACTCTGCAACCAAACCTGCCGACATTGTCACGTCGATGCGGGGCCAGATCGTACGGAAATCATGTCGGACGAGATTGCCGATCTCTGTCTCGCAGCGTTGGCGAAGACCGACATACCCACCATCGATATCACGGGCGGGGCACCGGAGCTCAACCGGAACTTTCGCCGGCTGGTCGAACGGGCCCGCGCCCTCAATCGTCATGTGATCGATCGCTGCAATCTGTCCGTGTTGCTGCTTCCCTCACAGGCGGACCTTGCAGAATTCTTGGCCAGCCATCGAGTCGAAATCATCGCCTCACTTCCGGCCTATCGTGCCGGACAGACCGATGCGCAGCGGGGGGAAGGAATCTTTGAGAAATCCATCGAAGCCCTCACGCGTTTGAACCGACTGGGGTACGGGCGACCGGAGAGCGGTCTCGCCCTGAACCTCGTGTACAATCCGGTCGGCGCGTTTATCCCGCCGAAGCAAGAAGCGCTCGAAGCCCAATTTCGGAAAGAGCTCCGGACACGATACGACATCGAGTTCAACCGTCTCTATACCGTCACCAACATGCCAATCAGCCGATTTCTGGAATTCCTGATGGAGAGTGGTAATTACGATGCCTATATGGAACGCCTGGCCACTGCCTTCAACCCTGCAGCTGCAGCAGGCATCATGTGCCGATCGATGATTTCCGTGGGATGGGACGGCACCCTGTACGATTGCGACTTCAATCAGATGCTCACGCTGCCGGTCAAGGAAGGCATGCCGCGCCATATTCGCGACTTTGATCCGATCCGCCTCAGCACACGCAGGATTGTGATGGGCAACCACTGCTACGGGTGCACAGCCGGCGCCGGCTCGTCCTGCGGTGGAGCGGTGATGACGACGACTCCAACACAGTAGGCAGACACGTATGGACCTCTCGCTCTTCACATTTCTCTTGGTGGTATCTCTGGCTTTCGCCAATGGCGCGAACGATGTGTCCAAAGCTATTGCCACCCTCGTGGGCAGCGGCGTCGCTGATTACCGGACCGCTACTCTATGGGGAACGTTCTGGACGACCGTCGGCGCTGGGCTTTCGGGACTGGTCGCCACCGCGATGGTGAAGACCTTCAGCCAAGGGCTCCTGGCGCCAGGCGTTCCCTCATCGTCCATCCTTGCGACTGCCGTGCTCGCCGGCGCTGGCCTATGGGTGCTGGTCGCGACCCGG
Organism: Nitrospira sp.; assembly: GCA_041743145.1. GTDB lineage: Bacteria > Nitrospirota > Nitrospiria > Nitrospirales > Nitrospiraceae > Nitrospira_D. Next base: position 9,169 of record JBGTNJ010000085.1, read on the forward strand.
AGCGGTTTGCCTGTTTCCACCACCCATGCCTTAACCGGCGCGATCGTAGGGGCAGGCCTTGTCGCATTTGGGACTGAGGGCCTTCTATGGGAGGGAATTGGAAAGAAAATTCTATTACCGCTCATTCTGAGTCCACTGCTGGCGTTGATGGTCTCGGTCTTGATCCACTCTCTTGTCCGTGCGCTTGCGGCACGGTGGGAAGGCACCTGTCTGTGCGTGATGACGACTGCTAGTGTAGTGATTCATGCTGTTCTTGTCTTATCTAGGGCGATCCTGGCCCGATTCACTTTCGCCAAGATCTCCTGTGCCGTCTTGGTCCACACAAACGGTTTAGGCTTGGCATTGCGCTGGGTCATGTACGCGTCAA
>JBGTNJ010000086.1:0-16469 GCA_041743145.1 Nitrospira sp.
GCGGTTTCGGGCGGTCCGCTGGCGGCCGATTCCCAAGAACAATGACTCCGGGCCAGCGAGTTTCCAGCTGAGTACCCGTATTGATCCAGGCGAAAACAGAGATCTTCGTGTAAACGTGAATTAATCAGACGTTCCCTAACAGCAATAGGCAAGGACAACGCGGTTCCGGATTATCCGCGAACTCGTTGGTCCCAAAAGAAATTTGTTCGGTCATTTAGATTCCTCCGTTCAGTGCTTTTGAGGTGCCCGCTCGCCCGCTTGAAGAATTAAGGATGGTCTCATACCACCAGTTCGAACGAAGTTTGGCGCGGGATTCTTGCGCATGTTTCATCGCTTGTCAATCTCTCCACAGCGCCACGTCAGCTTGCCACACAGATGAGCATAACTGTGCGGAGTAGGTGAGGAGGTGTTCGCAGTCTTCCCAGGTGAGGTGGTGGGCGGCTAAGAAGAACGGGCTACCCAGTTGTGAACGAGACAGGTACTGCTACAGCTCATGGGCTCGTTGATAAAGCCGGTCCGGTTGAGCTCCTTGCAGACTGGGTTTCGTACTCAGATTCACTATTCTCACTTATGGTCAGCTGCTCATTGCTCCACTCCTGACGGATCTTTTCAGCTGCCCTTCTTATTCTGTTCACTAAAGGTTGAACAGGGTCGGCCTCGTTGAGTTCGTCCTTTCCAGTTGGCTCTATGCCAAGCTGATTCAATTTCGAAAATACCGGTGCCATTGCAGTCTCGGGGGTGCGGAAAAAGACGCTGCCACGGATACGGACGAAGACCCAGCCAAGTCTCTCGAGAATCGCCTGCCGTTCAAGGTCACGGTGAAGCTGCTCCGGTGTGTGCCACCGCTCGCCGTCGCATTCCACCGCGAGGCGTCGTCTTATCCCTTCCACGACGAGGGCAATTCGGAAAGCACCCACCGGCCACTGAAGCTGTACTCGGTAACCGGCTGCGAGGAGTCGTTGGAGCACTTCGGTTTCAAACACCGAATCAGTCTGTTTGCCGTGATCCTCCTTCGCTCGAAGAATGGCCTGCGGATCGTGTGCATGCTGGATGAGTCGACGGCGTAGATCGCCTCCCTTGAGATGAGTCTCTGGATCGAGCGAATGCACGACCCAGAGCTGATTGCGCGCACGACTCACCGCGACGTTGTAGCGTTTCTTATAGAGATCCTTCGGCCCGGCGTCACGACAAGAAAGCTGGCCGTCGTCTGGTGGTCCATCGACCATCGAGAGAAAGACGATATCTCGCTCATCGCCCTGAAACTGTGCTGCATTTCCGCACAGCAATCGGTGCTTTTCAAGTACATCCGGTGGCACCCGCTGCCGAAGTACATTCTCAATCAGCAGCGCCTGCTCATCACCGAGCAAGGAAATGATGCCAAAGCTCGTCGGGCGCCGTGATTCGTTCTGCGCATAGGCTGCATCATTGAGGCACGCGCAGATCAATGAGGCGATTTCCTCTGCCTCGACCTGGTTGATCTTGCCTCGTTCGTCACGGAAGCCATTGACGCGATGCGCCACCAGCGCCGGGCGGACACTCGCGGAAAGCGGCTCACGCAGCGGACGAATCGCGTGACTATAAGAAAGGTGATTGCAGAACTCAATTATCTCGGGCACGCAGCGGAAATGCTCACGCAACGCGACCACCCCGCCGAACGCCGTTTCCGCGAGGTCGTAAATCGAAGTCTGCCCGTCGTACAGGTGACTATTCGGAATGCCTTGTAGGGTAGTGGAAATGAGCCGCTGCACCTCATCCACACGCTGGCCCACGGCATCAGGAGTGACCTGCTCCTTATCGCCGACCACGACGTGCTCGCGCCCGAGATAGAGGGCGGCGAGTGCGGTCACATCGCTCTGGCTGGCTTCATCAATAATGACCACGTCGAATTTTGTATGGCGTGGGTCAAAGCTCTCATAGACCCGGTTCAAGGGCATGATCCAAACCGGCACCGCGCGGCGTGCGGAAACGAGCAGTTGCCTCGCCTCTCGCAATAATTCCGGCGCGCGCTTCCCGGTTCCCTTGCCGATTTTGTGAATGGTTTGCACAAACCCCATCAAGGCCTGCTGGGTTTGCAATCCCGTGCGATCACGCTGTGCTGCCCACGTTTCATGCTCGATAATTTGCCCCGCCACTCGCCGCAATTCATCTTCTGTTCGGTCGAGCCACTCCTGGAGTTCCGTCATCGACACTGCCGCGCGCCGTTCCAACTCTTGAAGCCACTGCCGCCAGCGCCAGGCCGCAGCCGTTTCGCCTGGTGGCTGGGAAAGAGCGTGTGGCTTGTGCCGTTGGGCAATTGCCCGTGCCCACGCAGGCGCAGCCGTTTCCAGCTTTGCCAGTAGAGCCATACGGTTTTCGTATACGTTGCGGAGACCTTCGAGTCGGACGAGCTCGCGGCACGCGTTCTCGTAGTTGTCCACATCCCAGGTGTCCTCTGCCTGGAGCAGCAGCGAAACGCAATCGCTCTGTGGGAACCCTGCGAGATAGGTCCGTTGCGCTTGCAAGGCCGCTGTTAATTCCGCTTGCCGAAGCAACGCCGCCTGCGCTTCGACGATCTCCACCAACCCATGGGACCCGGCACGCTGCACTCGTGCCAACTCGCCATGGTCGCCAGGCACAGGCGGATGCTCTGCCAGCCAGATGTCCCAACGAAAACCTGCCGTTCGCAATTCTCCGATGAGTGGCTCCCATACCGCTCCACGCCACTCAAGACGCGTGCGTATTTCTGCCGTGTAGGCTAGAGCCGTACGCTCCGGTGAACGCCCAAGGCTTTCGACCGACGGCCCATCGAGGCTTTCCACGGCACGACGCCAACGGGCGGCGAAGCGGTTCCGACTCGTTTCCAACTGGACACTCGCATGCAATGCACGAAACTCTTCCAGTGTGCGGGGCGTACGACCTTCTACGCGGCAGGATTCCATGAGATGATGCCATGCCCGGCGTGTGAGCTTCGTTTTCAAACCGAACGACCCACCTGCTTCGAGGAAGGCCACGATGTCGCCGAGCATCAGCGCCGCTTCATCCAGCGGGTGATTCTCCGGGAGAGCAGGCCCATGTGCCATGATCAGTCGGTGAGCCGTCCCAGATTCACTTGCCAACGTCTCCACGATCACCAGCAAGTCTTGCCATGCCTCCTGTAATCCTCCTCCACTCCAGCCGGCGAAAAGGACTTCCCGCAACCAGTTGTGCTCTTCGGCCAGTATCGCCGCCGCCTGCTTTACGCGCTGATGAAGGTCTTGGAGTTGTGTCGTGGTGTAACTGGCGGCAGCGTGTCCATCCCAAAGCTCGGGTCGGTGCGCTTGTGCGCGCAACTCCGCGCCTGCGCGCTCCGTCGCGAGTAGGCGAAAATCCGCCGGCGCAACCAATTCCGCCAGCGCTGGTTGAGGCACTGCAAGCTGTGCCTCGTCCGCCGGCGCAAGGGTCTCTTGCGAACCGTATAGTTGACGAACCTCGACATCGGTGAGCGGACACACAATGCCAGGTTGGAGCGGCCCTGGTATCCACCCATCGCGCTCCGTATCCGCTTTCACTCGCCTCGCCACTTCGATCGGGCTCAGTGCTTCCCCACCGAGCACGATCTCTTCTACTTCGCTGAACCGAGCATGCCGGAGCCGCCGACGTAAGCCGTCTTTCTCGTCGAGCAACTTTCGCCGCTTGTCGCGGAGCAGACCAGCCTCGCGTCGCAAGCTTGCTGCATCGGAACGCGAGAGCCGGTCGGCAATGTCCTGTGCCGCCCGCGAGAGCTGTGCCTGACTCTCCGCATCGCTGTCGAGCACACTGAGGGCCAACGGTTGGAGTGCGTCGTCCACCTGCCGCCGCAGCACCCGCAACGCCTTCGTCGTGTGTGCCGTTACGAGAACGGTCTTTCCCTGCGAGAGCAAGTAACCCAGCAGATTGGCAATCGTGTGCGTTTTGCCTGTGCCTGGCGGGCCTTGCACGAGGACGGACTTCGTCGTCGTCAACCGCGCTGCGATGTCATACTGTTCCGTGTTTGCCGGCTTGTTAAAAAGAACGTCCGGCTCCGGCCCGGTCGGGATTCGTGGCTCCTGGCCATTACCACTTATTGGCACCTCAACAGTATCCGTAGTCTCCACACCCACGATGCGTGACAATCCGTCAGGCGCCTGCGTGTCTGGGTTGTTCAAATCCTCCAGGATGTAGTCGAGGGTCGTGCTCAGACCAGCCGTCCGTGGACGGAGGAACATGATCGGCTCACGCCAAATGCTCGGCTGTGTGGTTGCCGCTCCGTGGACCTTGCCTTCGAGAAACTCACCATCAGTAAACAGTCCCTGCACAAGCCGACGAAAAAAGCCCGCTGTGCTTTCTCCGCCAAGCGGCTCCACTGGCTGCTCCTCCAAATCCTTGTCGAAGTGAGCAATCATTCGTCCTTCAATGCTCGGCACCAGTCGAAGGAGTGCGCGGTGCAACTCCACCTTTTCTGTCCCAACGGTGAGGCGAAATTCCGGCAACGCCGGGTCGAATTCCAGATTCATTCGTTGCAGTAACACCGGGTGCTGGATGCAGTGCTCCGGTACACTGAGCATTCCGTCAGCCAGTACAAGTTCCACGTGGTCACCCTCGCGCTGCATCATGGTCCACAGTGCGTGAATTCGCTCAAACAGCTGACGCGCCACAATTGCCACCCGCTCTGCCTCAGCCCACTTCGCCCGCACCACAATCCATTCGTTGCAGGCGTCAATGCGTTTCTGGTCATCGGTAAACGCAACGGTGCTGGTCTGCTTGTCCTTGCCTCGGAAGTGACGCGATTCCAGTACCGGTACCTCTGCGTCTACCGACTGCCATCCCGGTTTCAGCCAGCCGTCCAAGATCGCAGGGGGGCCTGGACACGACGTCAACCGTGCTCTCTGGATTCGGATAAGTGGTTCCATTTCCATCTCTACCGCACCGGTGACTTCGTCTTCCATCTGGTCGCCACGTCGCACCTGCACACACGGATGCGAAGGCCACGTATCGATCCGCATAGCATCTGCCCCGGATAAATCACGCGGTACGGGGTTGCGAAGCTCGTTCAGTTCCTTCAGAAACTTGAAGGTCTGAACCAACCGTGCTTTGGCACTACTATTTGGAGTCATTTACTTCGTCTCATGTTCCACGATTATGGTCGTGTGCCTAGCTGTGAGGAGACAGACCGGCATAGCCCACGCCAATAAAATGAAGACTGGCGCGTGATTGTTGCGCCTGCTCAATCTCTTGTCAACGTTTTCTATGGGGCGGTCTTGGGGTGCCTTGGGGAAACTACCTGACAACGATGCGGACTTGTGCAGAATAGCCAAGCTGGGACAGGAGTTGCTCGTAGTCTTCCCAGGTGAGGCCGAACGCGCGTACGTCGGCCACGCCGATCCTAGCCACGACATCACGAATGGTTGGGCGATGAGCTGGATCGAATTCGCCGTCCATCACGCTGATTCAGCTCAGACCACCAAGCTGTTCAATGACAGTTCATGTTGTAGGTGGGCAACAAGCTTTTTAGCAACGGTCTCGCGCGAGATGAGCTTCATGGTTCTTAGACCTTGCGATGCTTCAGTTCAGCCCCGCTGAAGATGATGGACAACCGATTTGGTGAACTGCCGAAAGTCGTCCAAATGATGTCGGCAGATTTGATAGACGACATTCCAGTTTATCGCTTGATAGCTGTGGACGGCGATATTCCTAAAGCCAACCGATTTTGTCAGACGTTCAGCCAGGACGGGATCGATGATCTGAAGTTTTTGGAGAATCTCGAAGTTCTCGGCCATTGTGGAGGGAGGAACTGCGTCTGTCTCGGCAATCAGATGCGCGGCGACATCGACGGAAAGCTGAACGGCGCGTTGGAGATTCAGCGCGATGATGTCCTGTACGTCAGGGTCGTGAACAAGCTGATCCACGGAGGAGGGAGTCTTGCCGGCAATCCGCTCGACGCAACGCCGGAGCGATTCCAATTTGGTTTCGACTAGGTCCCGATCCATGCCTGTCGTCTGTCCGACAAAATGCGGCGGTAGTAGGGCATGAGGTCCGCTTCTTCGTAGACCATACGCAGAAGCAGTTCGGCGTAACGCGTTCGATCGTGACACAGGACTCTGCGCCCCTTGGTCAGGATCTGTTGAAGCAGTGGGTTGTGAGTCCGGTCAAGGTCGATGAGATCTACAGGGCGGCCAACGGTCAGTGCAAGATCTTCAATGATGGCGATGTGAGTCTGAGTCGTAAGCGGGGTGGACGTCGCGACCGCGATATCGAGGTCACTGTCGTTGCGCGCCTGATCTGTGGCCATCGACCCAAACGGAATAGCCAAGACCACCGACGGATGGCGGGCCATCACATGCTTGATTTTTCGATCAAGATCAGAGATATGCGTTGGCTCCTGTAATTGCATGCTTTTGAGTATCATGAATGCCTTAAAGCTGCAAGGCGATGCGAGAACACCGGTGTCACGGTTCCACCATCGAATTGACTCTCCTGCACCCCCTTCATATAATGCGACCCGTTTGCGGTTTGCCTTATCCGACCTACACTTATGCGACCACTCTCCAAGGGAAATGCGGCGGAAAAGTTGGCCAAAGTTCGAGCCGGATTTCGCCATGCGTTTGCTGTTCGGCCTGAGAATCAATCCTTCTCCATCGAAGATTTGCAATTGCTGGAGCGGATCGCCGAGACGATCGTCAAGCGCGGCATGGCGGCTCCGGCGACGATGTTTTTAGAATCCATGGGGCCGATGAACTTTTTGGGCAGTCAGGCTCTGCATTTCATGATGCCGATCATCGATTGCGCGTTCAACGTCAAAGAAGTCGAGCAAGTTGCCCGCTTGCTCGAACGCCGGGATACAGTCACTCGTCTGATTGCCATCATTGAAGCCAAGTCTGCTCCAAAGGGAGCAACGGCTCAATGACGGTTTCTGCCTCCACCCCTCCCAAGATCGATCGTCCTCTCAACGTCATTGTCGCCACTGATTGTGGCAGCACGACCACCAAAGCCATTCTCATCGAGAAAGTCGGCGACGAGTATCGGCAGACCTATCGCGGTGAAGCGCCGACGACAGTAGAAGCCCCATTTGAAGATGTGACGCGTGGTGTGCTGAATGCCATTGCTGAAATCGAGGAGCTCTCCGGTCGGAAGATTTTAGATGGAGACACGATTATCACGCCCTGTCGAGACGACAAGACAGGAGTCGATATCTATATCTCGACCAGCAGCGCCGGTGGTGGGTTGCAGATGATGGTGACCGGGGTTGTGCAGAATATGACGGGTGAGAGCGCGCAGCGCGCCGCGCTCGGGGCCGGTGCCATTGTGATTGATGTGTTGGCGGCCAACGATGGACGGTTGCCGCACGAAAAAATCGAGCGAATCCGTACCATGAGGCCGGACATGATTCTCATGTCAGGTGGAACCGATGGAGGGGCGGTCACCCATGTGGTGGAGATGGCTGAATATGTCGCAGCGGCGGAACCACGGCCACGGTTCGGCGTGACGTACAAGTTGCCGCTTATCTATGCGGGCAATAAGGAAGCCCAACTGCAAGTGAGAAAAATCCTGGAAGACAAATCAGCGCTGGTGATTACGGAGAACATTCGACCGGTCCTGGAACGAGAGAATTTGGCGCCGGCGCGCAACAAGATTCATGATCTCTTTCTCGAACATGTGATGCAGCAGGCGCCAGGCTACAAGAAGCTCATCGAAATGGCTGGCGCGCCGATCATGCCGACTCCCGCAGCAGTCGGCCTGATTATGGAGGCGATTGCCAAACGGGAACATTTGAACCTGATCGGCGTGGATATCGGGGGAGCCACGACGGACGTGTTTTCCGTGTTTGATGGGGTCTTCAACCGGACGGTCAGCGCCAATCTTGGCATGTCCTACAGCGTGTCCAATGTGCTGGCTGAAGCAGGATTGGCCAACATCATGCGCTGGGTGCCGTTTACGATCGATGAACAGACGTTGCGGAACCGCATCAAGAACAAGATGATCCGGCCCACGACCATTCCGCAAACACTAGACGAGTTGCAAATCGAACAAGCGATCGCGCGGGAAGCCCTGCGGCTGGCTTTAATTCATCACAAGTCGCTGGCTACTGGATTGAAAGGCGTGCAGCAGGAACGGACGATTTCTGATGTCTTTGAACAGCAGACATCCGGCAAGACACTGATTGACATGTTGAAGCTGGATTTGATTGTCGGAAGCGGTGGGATCCTGTCCCATGCTCCTCGGCGTATCCAATCGATGCTCATGATGGTCGATGCCTATGAGCCGACGGGTTGTACGAGGTTGTCGGTCGACAGTATTTTCATGATGCCGCATCTGGGAGTGCTGTCCACGATCAATGAAAAGGCTGCGACGGATGTCTTTGTGCGAGACTGCATGGTCTATCTCGGGACTTGCGTGGCTCCGATCGGACAGGGGAAAGACGGCGTTGTGTGTGCCGACTATGAAATAACGTGGCCTGATGGGAAGACCATGAAAGAGCAACTGAGACTTGGCGAGTTGCGGCTGCTTCCGTTGGAATCAGGCACACAAGCTACGGTCAAGGTTCAGCCTGCCAAAGGTGTCAACATGGGTGCGGGGACGGGTGTGGCTGTGACGCAAGAGGTCCAGGGCGGAGTGGTCGGGCTCTTGCTCGATGGCCGTGGACGGCCGCTCCAATTTCCCGCTGAACAACAAGCTCGTGTCGCTGTGCTCACGAAATGGTTCAAGGCCGTCGGATTGTATCCGTAAGCGGAGTAGTGAGGGCTGAGGACTGAGATGTTAAGAGAAGACGCATTCGCTCAGTCCTGGTGAATACGATGGCTCATTCCTATACGCCAGGCCTCACAGTCACCGATCATACGGTCGTCCATCGTCGGCGTATGTTGCCCCTGCCGGGGACGCTGCTGGTGAATGTCGGTGACCGAGTCCATTCCGATCAGGTGGTTGCTCAGGCAGAATTGCCGGGGAAAGTGTTTCCGGTCAATCTCGCGAATCAGCTCAGCGTCGCCCCGGGCGAGATCAACGACTATTTGATCAAGAAGGCAGGTGATGCGGTCGCGAAAGATGAGATTCTTGCCGAGAATAAGCCGCTGATCAAATGGTTCAAGACCGAAATTCGCTCACCGGTCGCGGGAATGGTCGAATCAGTGTCGAGCGTGACAGGACAAGTCCTCCTGCGTGAACCTCCGCGCATGTTGCAGCTGCTAGCCTATGTGGATGGAGCCATCGTCGAAACGATTCCCCAACAGGGTGTTGTGGTTGAAACGACCTGCAGCCTGGTGCAAGGGATCTTCGGCATCGGTGGGGAGACGTCGGGTGAGATTGTGATGGCGGTGAAGGCGCCTGATGAGCCGTTAATACCGAGTCACATAACGCCTGCCATGAAGGGCAAAGTGGTGATCGGAGGGTCGTTCCTTTCAGCCGATGCGATGAAGCAGGGGAAAGCAGTCGGCGTGGCCGGCTTGGTTGTCGGCGGGATTCATGATGAAGATCTGCGCGCCTTGTTGGGCTATGACCTTGGCGTTGCCATCACAGGGACAGAGCAGGTGGGGTTTACTTTGATCTTGACCGAGGGTTTTGGGACGATTCCAATGGCGGTCAAAACGTTCAAGCTGCTCTCAGCTCACGCTGGCCAGAAAGCGTCGATCTCTGGTGCGACACAAATTAGAGCCGGCGTGATTCGTCCTGAAATTATCGTTCCGCAGGCAGAGGCACAGACAACAAAAGCGATTCACTCGCAACGCGAAGGCATTCGTTGTGGCGATCCGGTCCGTATCATCCGTGATCCCTTGTTTGGGCGCATCGGCGACGTGTCGGCGCTTCCGCCAGAACTGATCAAGATTCCCACGGAGAGCGAGGTGCGGGTGTTGGAAGTGACGTTGTCCGACGGAAGCAGAGTCGTGGTCCCACGGACGAATATCGAGGTGATTGAAGGGGCATGAGAGACGTGAAGCGGAGCGCATGTCGAGTGGCTTGGACCTTGTTGTTTTCTGTCTGGCTCTACTCCTCTGTCTTGGCCCAGTCATCGGTGACAGCGCCCCAAGAGGTCCGGGTCTTCGATACGCCAAGCGATGGGGGAGGAAGCCTCACGGTGCAGTGGGCTCCCGCTCCAAGCGATGGGTCCGACATTCGCTATCAGGTCTTAGTAGGAGAAGTCTCTGCGAGTGACCCATCGACATTCACTATCATCGCGGAGTTTCCAGCGAACACCCGCTACATCAAAGACACAAAAACCGCCTGGTGGACAAGAGAAGCAGACAAGACCTGGCATCAAGTTGTGATTAGAAGCGGGAAGGGTATCGAAGTAGAGGATGGCACGTCCTATGCCGTGGCTGTGGCCACGGTACAAGACGACCAGGGGATCTTCAGCCCGGTTTTGGTCGCCACTCCATCGCCGAACTGGTTCAATTGGAACCAACTCAACAATCTCATCATCGCGGTCTCATTCGGAGGGCTGGTCTTCTACTCGATCAGTCATGCGAAGCGAAACGAAATCTTCCTGCGGCGTATTCCTGGTCTTGATGCGGTCGATGAAGCGATCGGACGCGCCACCGAACTGGGGAAGCCGATTCTGTATCTGACTGGGGCGCACGACCTGCATGATCCCTCGACGATCGCCGCCGCCGTCATCCTAGGGAAGGTTGCGAAGCGGGCTGCGCTGTATGAAACGGAACTGATCGTGCCCCACCGCGAGCCCATTACGATGGCGGTGTGTCAGGAAATTACAAAACAAGCCTATTTAGAAGCGGGTAAGCCTGATCTCTTCAAGGAAGACGCGAACTTTTTTATCACGTCGGACCAGTTCAGTTACACGGCGGCGGTGGATGGCATCATGCTGCGGAAAAAGCCGGCCGCCAATTTTTTCATGGGCTCCTATTTCGCCGAATCGTTGCTGCTGACGGAAACGGGCGCGAGCACCGGCGCTATTCAGATCGCCGGTACCGACTCGGACCACCAGCTACCGTTCTTCGTCACGACCTGCGACTACACGTTGATCGGTGAAGAACTGTACGCGGCCAGCGCGTACCTCTCCAAAGAACCGGTGCAGATCGGGACGCTTCGCGGTCAAGATATTGGGAAGGCTGTCGTTCTGGGCGCGATTGGCGTTGGAACGGTGTTGGCGACGGTGGGGGCCGTTACCGGCGCACAGTGGCCCCAGCTCGTTCTCGACTTGTTCAGGGACTTGAAATGATTTTTCTGCGACGACAGCTTCCCCTCTTGATCACTCTTGTCACCGGGCTCCTATTTGCCGGTCAGTATTACGTGCCGCACCCGGCCTCGGAACAAATGCTCACGTCTGCGACAAAGTGGCTGCAGATCATCGGCGGATTCGCGTTGATCTTGGGCGTCACCAGTCTGTTTCATCAGCATGCGGTCAAGATCAAACGTCACGAAGCTGGGTGGGGCTATAGCCTCGTGTTGTATGCCGGGATGCTGAGCACCATCGCGGTCGGGCTCTGGGCCGACGGCAAAGAAAGCATCGAAGGGGCCATGACAGCATTCGGCTGGGTCTACAACTACATGATGGTGCCGCTGCAAGGGACGATGTTTGCCATCCTGGCCTTCTTCATCGCATCCGCCGCCTATCGCTCGTTCCGAGCCAGAAGTCGTGAAGCGGCAGTGCTGTTGGTGGCGGCTGTGATCGTCATGATGGGGCGAGTGCCATTGGGTGAGTATCTGATTCCGCTCAGTGGTGATGTGTCTTCCTGGATTTTGAATGTGCTCAACGCCTCCGTGCGTCGAGCCATTTTGATCGGTGTCAGCCTCGGTGCCGTCGCCTTGTCGTTCAAGATCATTTTTGGCGTGGAGCGGTCGTATCTCGGTGGGGGAAAGGAGTAGGTATTGCGGGTCCTGTCGCCGAGTAGCCCAATCGTGCTCGCTACACCCATCCCCCAGTGGGTCCCTTTCGCTGCGCGTGACGGAGCTCCCGCTCGTCGCCACTCGCAGTCTATGGGTGAGAGAGAAACGGAAAAGGCATGAGTTTTTCTGAACGCATGCTCAAGATCGATCGGCGGATTATCTTTCTGGTGATCGGTCTCTGCACACTCTTGCCGTTGCTCTATCCGGTTGGGTTGCCGATCAAGATTTCAACGGAAGTACGTGGTGTGTACGATCACATAGAATCGTTGCCGGAGCGGTCGGTCTTTCTCTTGTCGATTGATTTTGATCCCGCGTCAAAACCGGAACTTTATCCACAAGCCATCGCGCTGTTGCGTCATGCCTTCAAGAAGAATCTTCGCGTGATTACCATGACGCTCTGGGTGTCTGGAACCGGTATGGCGGACCAGCTCGTTACGCAGGTGGCCCAAGAGATGGGGAAGGAATACGGAAAAGACTATGCCTTTCTCGGATGGAGTCCTGGCGGACAGGCTGTGATCATCAACATGGGACAGAATCTCTATTCAGCATTTCCAAGCGATTATGGTGGAAGACCCACCAAAGAGTTGCCGATCCTGGACGGAGTCCGCAACCTGAAAGATGTCGGCTACATGGTCAGCTTGGGCGCTGGACGACCGGGAGTTGAAGAGTGGTATGTCTTCGGGAAGGACAAATACAAGTTTGAGCTTGGCGGCGGCTGCACAGGAGTCATGGCCCCTGGATTATATCCATTGCTCCGGAGCGGACAAATCAATGGGCTCATTGGTGGCCTCCGCGGCGCAGCGGAGTATGAAAGCTTGATCGACCAGAAGGGCCAAGCGGTGGCCGGAATGGACGCGCAGTCGGCGACGCATATGGCGATCATTGTGCTGGTGATCATGTGCAACTTGTTTTATTTTTCATTGCGGCAACAACGAGGATGAGGCATCAGTGCCTGCACTGCCAATTGAATCGATCATAGGGGCTTGGGTCGCGACCGGGTTAACCCTCCTCATCTTCACGTTCCTGTACAAAGACAACCCGCTGTTCAAACTGGCGGAGCATCTGTATGTGGGTGTCTCAGTCGGCTACGTGATCGTGAAGACCTACGATACCGTTATCGTACACTTGGTCGTCAAGCCGATCGTGGAGAACGGTGAAATCGCCCTTCTGATTCCCGTCGCCATCGGCATGCTCATGCTGACGAGATATGTGCCCAAAGCAGCCTGGATGTCACGATACGCGTTTGCGTTCATTGTCGGCATGGGGGCGGGGTTGGCGATTCCCAGAACGATTTCCTCCTTCATCCTCAAGCAAGTCGAGGATACCATTAGGCCCTTGTTGTCGCTCGCGGGACCCGATGGCGTCACTTTTTCAATGAACCTACTCAATCCAGCCAGCGACCTCAACGCGATCGTCATCTTGCTCGGGGTCGGCTCGGTGCTGTTCTATTTCTTTTTCTCGATCGAGCATAGCGGAGTGGGGAAGGCAGTCGCGCGCACCGGCATTATCTTCTTGATGATTTCGTTCGGCGCCGCGTTCGGCTACACGGTGATGGCGCGCATGTCGCTGTTGATCGGACGGTTGACCGACTTGATTGAATTCTCCGATGCCTCCTACGGTCGACCGACCATCTGGTTGGTGATTCTGATCGTCGGAGCGCTGTTCGTGCTCGCTTGGCGAGGTGAACAGCAGCCTCCGGATACTCATTAGAGTCGGTGATGACCTGCTTGCAGTGCCTCCGGTTCGTCCCCTACAATGGCCTTCGCCATGGCCTCAACCGTCACAAAAGATTCCGCCCACTATCCCGTCCTGCGAAATCTGCAATTCTCACCCATTCAGCAGGGTGAAGATCAGCTGATCGTACTCTGGGACCCCAGCGGTTTGAGCAAAGAGAAACTGGTCCTTCCACTCAATTTGTTCTTCATCGTGCAACATTTCGACGGCGAGCATTCCCTGCAAGAGATCAGTGCGTTGTACCTGAAACGGTTCGGAGAGTTTCTGTTGCCGAGCAAAGTGGAACAGCTGGTTGCGGATCTCGAACAAAAACTGTTTTTGGAGGGCTCGAGAACCGAGACGGCGCGGCAACAGGCTCGACAGGAGTATCGACAGCAGCCGACGCGTCCTGCTGCTTGTGCAGGGCGTAGTTACGAAGCCGATGGCGTGAAGTTGAAGAAACAGCTTGATGGGTTCTTCACCTCGGGCGAAGGGCCGGATTTCAAACCGTCTGAGCATCGGGGCAAGTTGATCAAGGGACTCGTTGCGCCCACCTATGATCTCAAACAAGCTGGACCCGTTTACGCATGGGGCTACAAAGAACTACAAGAGTGTCAGCAGCCAGATGTCTATGTGATCATCGGGACTGCCCATGCGGGGCTGGAGAATCTCTTTGCCGTGACCGACAAGGATTTTGAGACACCCTTGGGCGTGGTGGAAGCCGATCGAACGATTGTGAGCCAGGTGAGGAGACTTGTGCCGGAGTATTTTGAGGAAGATATCGCTCACCAGTCTGAACATGCCATTGAATTTCAGTTGCCGTTCCTACAGACCATCGTCGGCAAGCCTTTTACAATCGTCCCAATTCTGTCGTCGTTTTCCGCGCTGAGCCTGAATGATTTAACTGTTCGAGCCTCAGTCGATCGATTTCTCAGCGCACTACGAGAGTCGGTCGCCGCTTCCGGGAAGAGCGCGTGCGTGATCGCGGCAGGGGAGTTGGCGCACCTTGGCCTGCGCTATGGCGACAGTGCTCCGCCCACGGATTTTTCCTTCCATCGCTCGATGCAACACGACTTAGAAATGTTGAAGCAGGTTGAGGAAATAAAACCGGATGGTTTCGCTACTTACATTCAAAAAGAAAACGACCAACGACGCATTTCCGGCTTCTCACCGATCTATAGCCTGCTCCGATTGATCCAAGCTGAAAAGGGCCAAGTCCTCCGCTACGACCGTGGCATTACCGATCAATACAACTCGACCGTCACCTATGCCAGCATGGCGTTTTTTTAATCCTGTTGGAGATGCAGCTCGTCAAGGCGGGAGAAATTTAAGGCGCCGTTGCGTACCCCATGAACCTACGACAGCGTTTCCAACAGCTCGATGTCTTTCTTGAGTAACTGGTTGACAAGTTCAGCCACTGGTTTGCCAGTCCGCTTGGCTAGACGTTCAAGTCGTTTTCGCGTCGCGCCATCGACGTAGATGGGCAAATTCAACTCGACCCCCTTCTTGAAAAAGTTTCCTCGAACAGCTTTAGAAAAATCGAACTCAGGTTTCATGTCATCCTTTTCGATATTGCTTCATCTCATTCGTCGTCGCCTTGCGAGCAGAGATGAGCCTGATAGTGGCGCTGTCGTCGGCTGTTTCCTGAAACGTATGGCAAGCGACCAGTAAAACTTCTGTGACATCCATTCCCATCGTGATCCAGCGCTCTTCATATTCACTATGACCTTCGTCAAAGTGCGAAAGGGCGGCTGAATCTTTGAAGATCGTAGCAGCTCGGGACTTTGCTCATACAGCTAATTCGATCTATTCGGCATCAGCACTCAGCGCCAGGTCGTCTTCGACGGGCTCCAAGTATAAGTGAATGGCTTCTCGAATATTTGTGACGGCGTCTTCTTTGTTTCCCCCTTCACTGATGCAACCTGGAAGTGTGGGATCAAATGCCGTAAACCCGCCTTCGTCGCTAGGTTCTAACACTATCTTGAGTTTCATGGGCACCTCATGTGATGGACGGTCAAAGCATAACAAGCTACGCATGTCGCCGCAATTGAAGGGGGGGGTAATTAAGGAGAGTCGCCCATCTCGAAGGTTTCGGTCCAGATGGCAGAGCACGACATGCACCACTGAGTTGATCGAGCACTGGGTGCTTGTCGATGAAGGCGTTCCGTTCTCTACGCGCCATTGCGTGTGGAGTTGTAGTGGGTCCGCCGCCGGTCTAGATCTGCGAGGATATCTTCGACGATGAGCCCGGAGCGTTTCAGCACTGTCCCATCATGCCTCAATTTCACCATTGGTACCGTCCAAGATTTTAGACAGCGTAAATGTATGACTTTATAGGCTGATCGAGAAAGTACTCAGCTCGAACCTCATTCTGCAGACAGATTCCCCAGATCCCTTCTACGGTACTTTCACGGCTACGATTCCTCTAAGCCATTGTCAAACTGTGTAAATCTCTGTTGATCAGTGTCCTGTCACGACAAGGCACGGTGATTGCTGACAAAAATTGTCGCTGGTGAAGGTGTGGGTGATTTTGGACCGGCCTCCGAATGACCCATTCATTCGCAAGAAGGAACCCTTCACCAGCTCTTTACCCTCCAAAGAGAGGTGGCCGGATACGAGTCGGAGGCCGGTGCTCACTACCGAATAGGTGTACAGGGAATGGTCGATTGATGATCGACCAGTAGCAATCAACTCACGGTCTGAAGCAATAGGCATATCCAAGGAGAGGAGGCCGAGGCATGAGGTCATTATTTCAATCACATCGTCGGCGACGAGGAATGCTGTCGCATATGCTCCACGCTGTCCTGCTAGTGTAGTGATTCATGCTGTTCTTGTCTTATCTAGGGCGATCCTGGCCCGATTCACTTTCGCCAAGATCTCCTGTGCCGTCTTGGTCCACACAAACGGTTTAGGCTTGGCATTGCGCTGGGTCATGTACGCGTCAA
>JBGTNJ010000087.1:0-24371 GCA_041743145.1 Nitrospira sp.
ACGCGGTTTCGGGCGGTCCGCTGGCGGCCGATTCCCAAGAACAATGACTCCGGGCCAGCGAGTTTCCAGCTGAGTACCCGTATTGATCCAGGCGAAAACAGAGATCTTCGTGTAAACGTGAATTAATCAGACGTTCCTTAATGCATCAGTGTCTGCCTCCCTCTACCCATGCCGAAACGCCTTTTTGGTTCTACCTTGCCCTTCTCACCACTAGAATCCCATCCCGAATCGTGACCAGCACAGCGGTCACTTGCGGATCGTTTGACACCACTCGATTGAGTTCCTGAATCGCGGCAGTGGATTCGTCCGGAGCCGGATGTTTCAAGACCTCGCCGCTCCACAGCACGTTGTCGATTAGGATCACACCGTTCGGAGCGAGCAGGTCGAGCGCACGCCGGTAGTAATTTAGGTAATTTGTCTTGTCGGCGTCGATGAAAATGAGATCGAATGGACCAGTCAATGTCGTCATCGTATCGAGCGCTGGTCCCATGCGAATGCTGACCTTGCTACCAACTGGCGCTTGCGCGAAATAGCGTCGGGCCACCGCCGATGACTTTTCATTGATCTCGCAGGTAATTACAGTTCCATCCGACGGCAGGGCCTCGGCAAAGCAGAGCGCGCTGTAGCCGGTGAACATCCCAATTTCGAGCACCTGCTTCGCTCCAACCAATTGCGTCATCATTTTCAGAAACGCCCCTTCGAGCGGACCGACCAGCATTTGAGGATACTCCATCGTTCGTTGAGTCTCTTCGCGGAGAGCTCGGCAAACAGCGGACTCGGGCATGGAATGGGCTTCGGCATACGCGTCAATCTCGGGCGGGATCAGCTGGTTCATCTGGCTCCTTTCAGCAATTTGAAAAAGACTGAGGTCGTTGCGTACACTGCACAAGACGAGCCACGTACAAATGAGTTGTAGTATAGCGGAGGAGGCCGGTTTGAAAACACTCGCGACCTTGGAACCCCTGACGACCAGACTGCTGGAAATTCAGCGCATCAATAGTGCCGCTTCGATTCTCTCGTGGGATCAGGAAACCTACATGCCGGCCGGCGGAGGTGAAGCACGAGCAGAGCAGATTGCGGTGCTCCAAGGCATCGCCCATCAGAAACTGGTCTCGCCGGACGTGCAGTCCCTCTTGTCTCAATGGGTGGATCCTGCCACCGGCCAGGCAGCCGACAAGGCCGGTGACACGTGGGATGAGCCGTCGCGATCACTCCTGCGTGAGATCTGGCGGGATTTCATCCGGGCGAAGAAACTGCCGCCGGATTTCGTCGTGAAGCTGAGCCGTGAATGTTCGCTTGCCCAGCAAGTCTGGGCCGAAGCAAGAGAACAAGATAAATTTGCGATGTTCCTGCCAAACCTCCGGACCGTTCTCGAGCTCAAACGTGAAGAAGCACAATACCTCGGCTATCACGAGTCCCCCTACAACGCCCTCTTGGATGTCTATGAGCCGGGTGCGTCGATCGCTGGGCTCAAGCCGGTGTTTGCGGCGCTCAAGGCCCGTCTGGTGCCTTTACTGAAAAGAATCACAGAGAGCCGCGTTCAGATTGACGACAGTATCTTGCACCACTCGTACGACCAGACTCGGCAGCTGGAATTCGGCCGCCTAGTGTTGACGGCCATGGGGTATGACTTCGAGCGCGGTCGTCTGGATCTGTCGGCTCACCCGTTTACCACCTCGTTTCACCCGACGGATGTGCGCGTGACGACTCGTGTCCATGAGCATGAGCTACAATCCTGTCTCTTCAGTTGCATCCATGAAGGTGGGCACGGGCTGTATGACCAGGGACTCGATCAGCAGTATTTCGGTACCCCGTTGGGCGATTCGGTTTCGCTCGGTATTCATGAGAGCCAATCTCGCCTATGGGAAAATTGCGTCGGACGTTCCCGACCTTTTTGGCGTTTCTTCTATCCGGTCTTGCAGCACACCTTTCACGATCAGCTCCGTGGCGTGGACGTCGAACAGTTCTACGCCGCCATCAATCGTGTGAAACCGTCGCTCATCCGTGTGGAAGCCGACGAGTTGACCTACAATCTTCATATCATGCTGCGGTTCGAGATCGAGCAGGACCTGATCGAAGGCAAGACCCAGCCCGAAGATCTACCCGCAATCTGGAATCGGAAGATGGAGGAATATCTAGGCATCGTTCCCCCAACGGACGCGGAGGGCGTCTTACAGGACGTGCATTGGTCGTTTGGGTCGTTCGGCTACTTTCCGACCTATACGCTCGGCAATCTGTACTCGGTTCAATTTTTCGAGCAGGCCAAGCTGGAGATTCCACAGTTGGAGGATGAGATCGCTGCGGGCCAACTGATGGGCTTGCGTCGATGGCTTGAGCAAAAAATCCATCGCTGGGGCCGCATGTTTACACCGGTCCATCTCGCGGAGCGTGTGACGGGCGCCAGCATCAGCCCTGAACCCTTCCTGAAGTATGTGGAACGGAAGTACGGCGAGCTCTACCAGCTCTGAGCCTCGACCGCGGGCCGACTATCATAGCCCAGCGCAGCATTGAGTTTTGGGAGTGTGGCTGAGGCCACCGTAAACTCAGCCTGTACTTCGATCCGGTGCGGCACCAGCAACGTGGTGTGAAAGACGATATCACGAATCGGAATCTTCAGGTCAGGATCTTGCGGGGTACTGAGCTGAACCCCTTCCACAGATGCCGTGATGGCACCGTTATCTTGTGGACCATAGACAGCGATGACAGCATCGAGAATGTCTTTGACTTTCTCGTTGACCTCCACTCCTTGTATGGCATTGAGCAGCAGCGGGATTGCCTCCTCTTTCGCTTGATCCGAAACCGTGAAGTTTTCGATCCGCCCTTTTCGGCGAAGAGATGTCAGGTCGTTGTCGAGATCTTTGCTGAAGGCCCCATAGGCGAACCGGAAAAATTCAAAATGAAATGCCTTGAGTCCTTTAGCAAAGGTTTGGAGCTCGCACAAAAAGGAGAGCTGCTGCAACTTCACATCGCTCAGTTGGCCATAGGGCTCCGCCAGCTGCAGAACGTACAGGAGGAGGGCTCGGTCAACGGCAATTTGGCTGGGTAGTCGCAATGGCTCCTCACGAAATAACCGTGAAGATATTACTATAGACAACGGCTACCGCAACCGTCAAAGTCTCCCAATCTCGAAAGTTCGTAAAAACACGCTTGACCGGCTCTTCGGTTTCGTCTTTAATCTCGACCACGGAGGCTCAGCCTACTCGCAATGTCGAAACATGCCAAAGAAATGGGAATCCTCAAGGAGCATCTTGGGAAGCACCAGCTGAAGTTTACTCGCCAGCGTGAATTGATACTCGACGCATTTCTGAAACAAGAACATATCACGGCTGAGGAGATGTACCACCAACTGGCCCGAAAAGATCCCCATTTGGGGTTGGCGACCATTTACCGCACACTGAACCTCTTTTGTGAAGCAGGCCTCGCGCAAGCCCGGCACTTCGGGACTCAGACGCAGTACGACAATGTTTCACACAAGGGCCACCACGATCATCTCATCTGCACCGCTTGTGGGAAAATCGTAGAATTCGAAAACTGCGATATCGAGCGCCTGCAAGAGGAGGTGGCCTCACGGAACGGCTTCACCATCCAAACCCACCGCCTCGAACTCTACGGGCTCTGCTCTCGCTGCCGCCATTGACCCCCGCGGGTCTTTCTGGTATTCTTTTTGAGACGGGTTATCAATTTCAACTGTCCTTCATTTTACAATACAGGATCTTCATGCACACACTATGCACTCTTCGCACGTTTGGTGTCCGCACACGATTCGCCTTCACCATCTGTCTTGTTTCGATCTTGTGGCTCGCACCTTCTACCGACCTCTCTGCCGCCGATAAGTTGACCGTCTACTCTGGGCGAGCTGAACGGTTGATCAAACCGGTTCTGGACGCGTTCACCGCGAAGACCGGCATTCAAATTGACCTGCTTTCCTCCGGCACGACCGAGCTCGTGAACCGGATGAAGGCGGAAGGTGACCGCAGTCCAGCTGATGTGTTTATCACCAATGATGCCGGCAGTCTGGAAATCGCCCGCACCGCAGGGCTCCTTCGCCCCGTGAGCATGCGAGAAGTCGAACGGGCTATTCCATCGCAATTTCGCGCGGCGGATAGCAGTTGGATCGGCTTATCCGGCAGATTTTGGATCATCGTGTACAACACCACCATGGTGAAGCCCGATCAGATTACGTCGTTATTAGACCTGGCTGATCCAGCCTGGAAGGACAAAGTCGCGATTCCGAACGCCGGCAGCGAATACTTACAAGCCGGCGTGTCGGTGATTCGCGCGAGCGTGGGCGACGATTCGACCAAAAAATTCCTCGAAGGACTCCGAGATAACGCCGGCACTCAGGTGTACCAAAAGAGCTCGCAAATCGTCGATGCGGTTGCCAAAGGGCAGATTCCTGTCGGCATCGTGAATCATTATTATGTCTATCGTCATCTCGCAACCCAACCAACAGCGCCGCTTGGGGTCTTGATGCCCGATCAACAGGCCGGCGGGATGGGGGCCATCATGAACGTGGCAGGCATCGGCATCCTGAAACACACGCCCCGCATCGAGAACGCTAAACTGCTCGTGGAGTTTCTCGTCGCACAGGCCGGTCAGAAGATGTTCGCCGATCTTGATAAGGAATACCCGCTCCATCCTGAGGTGAAGGCCGATCCCGTTCTCCCAGAACGGAAAAGTTTCCGCGCGGCGTTGGTCCCATTGACCAAGCTCGCCGAACTCCGAGAGCCCACGATGCTGCTCATCGAACAAGTCGGTATGCGATAACCCTGCGAGCAGACTCGTGATTGCCGTACGCCGATCATCCATTTCAGCTCTGCAATTGGCGGTACTCGCCAGTGCCGCTCTGATCCTTTTGCCGTTAGGCTACGTCACCACACTGGCCTTGTCGGCTGATCCCGCGGTCTGGCAGCGGCTCTGGGCAACCCGCGTCCCCGAACTTCTGCTGAACACGGTTTCCTTGGCCGGCGCCGTAGCGCTCCTCACACTCGTGCTCGGCGTACCTACGGCTTGGATGGTCACCCGAATCGAATTCCCCGGCCGCCGTCTCTGGGAAGTTGCCCTTGTGCTTCCCTTGGCCATGCCGACCTATGTCCTCGCCTATGTATACAACTATTTGTTGGGATTCGGCGGTCCCGTGGAGCAGCTTTGGCAACTCGTGGCAGGCCCACAGGCACGAATCTTTTCTCCTCAAAGTTTTTGGGGAGTCACTCTCGTCATGGCCCTCGATACTTTTCCATTCGTGTACCTCCTGACACGCAGTGCGCTCTTGAGCTTCAACGGTTCATTTGAGGAAGTGGCCCGCACCTGTGGCGCATCGCGACTGCGTACGATGCTCAGCGTGACCCTGCCGTTGCTACGCCCCTCCATCGTCGCCGGTGTCGCGCTTGTGGTTCTGTATGTCGTCTCGGATTTCGGCGCCGTTTCCCTTCTGCGTTATCAAACATTGACCTACGCCGTGTTTCAGCAGATGACCGGCCGATCCGACAACCAAGCCGCGAGCATCCTGAGCATCTTGCTGGTCGTCCTCGCACTCCTGTTCTTGTTGGCCGAACGTTGGTTCCGCCGTAAGAGCCGGTTTTACCAAACGACAGGGCACTATCGTGCGCCGCAACGAATTCAGCGCGGATGGCTCCACACCGGGCTCCTGACGGTCTGCCTGGCCACCGTCGTCGGCTTGGCTTTTGGAATCCCTACCTCTCTTTTGGTGATGTGGAGCCTCTCCCAAGAAGCTCAGGCGATTCTGGATACCCGTTTCTTTGGGTTTGTTTGGAACAGCGCCCTACTATCCAGCCTGGCAGCTACAGCTGCCGTGCTGGTTGGACTACCTCTCGCATACCTCGCGAGCCGAAAACCCACTTGGCTCAACCTCGGCTGTTTGCAGGCAGCCTATGCAGGTTATGTTCTGCCGGGGCCGGTCGCGGCTCTAGCAGTGCTTGTTCTCTTTTTGAAAATCATGCCGTTCTTCTATGGAACTGTGCTCGTATTAGTCGTCGCCTATGTCTTACACTTCCTCCCCGCCGGCCTCCAGTCACTCGAACCCTCGATCCAACAGATCACACCTAACCTTGAGGAAGTGGCCCGTACCTTGGGGCTAGGAGTTCAAGAAACCTGGAGGCGAGTCACGTTGCCGCTGATCCGTAACGGCGTCATTGTGGCCTGGGTCCTTATTTTTCTGCAAACCATGAAAGAGCTTCCCGCGACATTGCTGTTGAGACCCGTTGGGTTCGACACCTTGGCGATCCGTGTCTGGCTGGAAGCGAGTGAGGAATATTATCAACTGGCGGCTCCGTCAGCCTTATTGATCGTGCTGGTCGGCTTACCAGCCCTGCTCCTGTTGCTCTCTCGTGATTGGAGGGCGGCATAGACCCATGGTGCATTCACCGTCACACACAGCCCATACAGATACCAACCCGCCTGACAGTCAAGTCGATCTGTACGGACCAACCTCTTCTATCTTAGAGCTCCGTTCCGTATCTTGTGCCTATGACCTAAGCCGGCCTGCAATCCGGAACATTTCATTTTCCATACGAGAAGGAGAAATTCTCTGTCTCCTCGGACCATCCGGTTGCGGCAAAACCACGATCTTACGAGCGATTGCAGGCTTCGAGCCTGTCCGCTCCGGACAGATCTTTCTCTCCGATCGATTGGTCTCCTCATGCGCCGAAACCGTACCAACAGAAGAACGCCGTGTCGGGATGGTCTTCCAAGAATATGCGCTGTTTCCACACCTGCGTGTCGCTGACAATATTGCCTTTGGACTCCATCAACTCTCGCGGGCGGAACGGACGTCACGGGTTCAAGAAATGCTGCAGCTGACCGGCCTGGAAGGTCTGGAACGCCGGTACCCACATGAATTATCCGGCGGACAACAGCAACGAGTGGCGCTCTCACGGGCATTGGTGCAGAATCCTGTCTTGCTCCTCTTGGACGAGCCATTCAGCAATCTCGACCCCGACATGGCGAGCCGCATGCGGCAAGACCTCCATGCCCTCCTTCATCGGACAAAGACGACCACGATCTTGGTCACCCACGATCACGATGAAGCGTTCGCCATGGCCGACCGCATTGCCGTCTTGAATTGCGGTGAGATCGAACAGTTGGACTCTCCAGAGCTGATCTACCATCTCCCGGCAACGTGGTTCGTGGCTGATTTTGTGGGCCAGGCCGACTTTATCACCGGACAGATTCAACAGGGCGTCGTGCGCACGGAACTGGGAGCGTTCCCCAATACCATCGATGGCATCGAGGGAGCCCATGTCGTGGTCATGATCCGCCCGGACGATATTCACCTCATCCCCAATAAATCCGCCGAACCCAGAATCGTGGCCAGGCAGTTCCGAGGTTCAGAAAATTTGTATACGGTTCAACTTCCGTCCGGCCAGGTCGTGCATGGCAGCGAGAGTTCAACCAGCGTCTACCACGAAGGTACTGCTGTCGAACTTCGTGTGTCCGCCACCCATACCGTGCTCTTTTCCGCCGAACCGCCACCTTGCTCATAGCCACATAGGAACCGCCTCATGACTGCGCCGATTGACAGCTTCTCTCAAGTTCTGGCATGGATGGACCAGTACGCTGGCTTCCTGCCCGCCGGATTACGCCCACGTCTATCAGGTAAGGAGTTGCGATGGATGCGTTGAAACACGCGATCGACTACGGAGTGATCGGCCTCCTACTGGCCTTAAGCCTGTGGTCTGTCGCGATTGCCGTCGAGCGATGGCTGTTCTACCGACGAGTCAATCTCTCTCAGTTCACCAATGCGCAGTTGCTGGAAATTACCCTGACGAAGCGGCTTGTGATTATCGGCACCGTTGCCGCCAATGCCCCGTATATCGGTCTCCTCGGAACCGTCCTTGGTATCATGTTAACCTTTCATACCATGGGAACATCGGGTACGATGGCGGTCAACACCATCATGATCGGCTTAAGTCTAGCCTTGAAGGCGACTGCCGTTGGCCTACTGGTCGCGATTCCCTGTGTCGTGATGAATAATGTCCTTCGTCGTCGCGTCAGCGAGCTCTTGACCGAATACAAGGCACAATATGGACCGCAACATTGATCAGATCAACGTCATCCCGCTCGTGGATGTCATGTTGGTCCTGCTCGTCATCGTGCTGACCACTGCCACGTTCATCAGCACCGGGCAGATTCCAGTCAACTTAGCCAAAGCGAAGGAAGTGGGAGATCGGAAGGATGTTCCGGTCGTGATCTCGCTGACCGCTGATGGCAGGCTGTTTGTCAATGATGCGCCGGTTCCGGATGGAGGCCTTCCTACAGCTCTCAGTACTCAACCTCGCGAGTCGGCAGTAGTCGTGCGAGCCGACAAAGTCACCTTGCTTGAAAAATTTGTGGCCCTGGTCGATGAAATTCGTGGCCTCGGGTTTCAGCAAGTCAGCCTGGAGGTCATTCGACTGTGATGGGTAATTCCGTACCGCTTCCTAATAGTCCAATAGGCCCCGTGGCAGCGAGTTGGGTCGTTTCCTGCCTGCTGCACGCGGGGCTGGCTTTTGCTGCAGTCTTGTTCGTACAGCGCATACAGCTCGCTGCTCAGACTGAACCATTTCAGTGGGACGTCGCAGTGGTCTCGACGCTCTCGACGTCGGTGAAAGCCACGGCTTCTGGTCAACCAACGGCTCCACCTACTCCTGCGCTTCGGCAATCTACTCCACCAGCGAAGGCTGCTCGCCCAACCGTAGACCCTGTCGAACCAGCAACGATGAAACCGGCCACTCCACCTGTACCAGCAGCGACTGCCGAATCCGATCCGGAATCTTATCAGGATCAAATCCTCCATACCGAGCTAAGGCCATCGAGCGCAGCACCCTCGTTATCGACCGAACCGCCGCCTGACATTGTTCCGCAACATCTCTCGGCTACCTTGCCCAAGCAGGAAACACCCCCTATCGATCATTCGACAGCGCCGCGTGACTCTCAGGCACCCACGGATTCCTCTCTTGAGTCTTTGTCACCCACGGTTGCCCCTTTCGCATCCACAAACCAACTCAAGTTGGCCAAATCCGATTACGGATGGCTAGCTGTCCTGATGGCACAGTGGATTGAGGACCTGAACAAACGGTATCCAGCTATGCTCCGAACCGAGGGAGTACAAGGGAAAGTGACGCTGACTGCGATGCTTCACGAAAATGGGCTGCTGAGCGATGTGCGGGTTGTAAAGAGTTCTGGGCACGCCGCGCTCGATCAAGTTGCGGTGGAAGATGTGACGAACGGCCCTCCCATCAATCTTTCCCTCCCCTTGGACCGTTCCCAGATGCCGGTGCGGTTTTCGATCAGTTACGACTTGAGGACGGCTCGATAAGTCCTACAGCCAACTTATGGCACGTGCAGTCGATCACGGAGTCCTGATGAGACAGTCATCATTCCTTCATCATCGATGATGATTGCTTCAACATCAGGCAAGCGCTCTACCAACGCCATCCCTTCTTCAGGCCCCAACACAAAAATACCTGTATCCAATCCGTCGGCCACCGTCCCTTCTTTCGCCACGATCGTCACACTCTGACAGGCGCGTGCCGGCTGCAAGGTCTGCGGGTCCAAAATATGATGATACCGGACTCCATTCCGTTCGAAGAATCGTTCATAGTCTCCAGCCGTAGAGATCGCTTCATCCTTCAACTCAACTACCGTCAGCAACGAACCCTCCTGACGCGGATGCCTGATCCCGACAGGAAATCCTTTTCGATCCGGAAGGACACCGAATGTCTTGATATCGCCTGATAAGGCGACAACTCCTCCCGTGGCACCAGCCCGTTTCATCTCCTCGACGGCCCGATCAGCCGCATATCCCTTTCCAATCCCACCGACATCGATACGCATTCCCTTGCGCGGAAGAAAAATTGTTCGTGCCGCTGCGTCGGCCTGAATGCTCGTCCAATCGACGAGTGACTTCAACTGTTGCAACTCCCTATCATCTGGAATGTGCTGCCGTTCGGTGACGCTCCAGGCTTCAACGGCAGGACCGAGGGCGATATTGAATCCGCCATGGGTCAGCTCCGCCATTTCCAACGATCGGGCCACAAGATCCAAGGTCTCTTGGCTTACCATTACAGGAAGGCGACCGGCTTGGGCATTGACACGCGATAACTCGCTGTCGGAGCTCCAGGTGCTCAGCAACTGTTCGAGACGCTTGATCTCATCGAAGCCTGCTCGCATAGCCCGGTCCCTCACGCGCATATCCGGTGCCACAACCGTGAGTGTGACCAACGTACCCATGTGCATCTGAGCGCGTTTAGAAACTCTATGTTGATATACAGGTTGTGTGGCCATGCAACCGGCCAGCAAGGCCATGATGAGGCAGGGTGCCATCACGTCGTGCACGGCAAATGATCCGGGTGTCTTCATTGTGAGCTCTCTTTCACCACCAATGCCGGCGAAAATATCTAGGGTATCGTGGATACGGCATCACTTCGTAGAGCCGCGCCTCCGCCTGTGACGGCTGAGGAAGTCGTTCTACGATGGGACATCCCTGGAAATCCGGATACCGGTCAATCAGAAACTCCCGCATCTCTGCTCTTGCTGCTTGATCAGCATTCACAGAAGCCACAATCATCCGCCCATAGCGGGGCGAATCCACTCCGAATCTCCAGGTCCCCACATATGCCACGGCACTTGCGTCAACAGTAAAGGCCATCGGCAACTCTGCCATGGAGAGAAACGGTCCTTCGCTGATCTGCACTCGGGTGAGTCGGTACGTTCCGGGCGGCAAATCAATAACAAAGTGTTGATCTGGTGACTCGATCTCGACCTGAAAACGCTTGTGGGAGTCCTGTTCCTCCAATTCCAGAAACCGCATCTGCGGCAAATATCGTCGAGACCTGTCCCCTGTCAAAGCCGTCAATACGTGCCCCACGACCAAACTGTCTCTGACCTGAGTCGAGTCGACCAAAGACGGCAATGTCGTCGCGCAGGCCCACACCGTCAGAATAATGATGACAACCGACAAAACGTTGCAGCACCGGCTGAACTCCCAAGCCATAGTGAAATTATAAGCCATGGTCGTTCCGGAAAGCAGAGCCGGTCGAGCTTCGTTCGAAACTTGCCTCTTGACACCCATCACTCATCTGAGATATTAATAATCGTTCTCAATTTCATAATTTGGACGATTCAATATCATGGCCATCGCGAAGGCTCCCTCTTTGGAACATTGTCAGACTCTTGAAACACGCTGTGAGTGCGGGCAGCTGATCGCCAAGGTACGTGGACAAGGCTTGGAGCTGAAGTGCAAGCGCTGCAAACGTATCGTGATCATCCCCTTTTCCTCGATTGAAGGCTGGGGAACCGGAACATTTTGAATCATTCCACGAAAGGAGGAACTGCAGTCACAACCGTTTAGTTTCACGGAAATGAATTTTCTCTCTTGTTTGAAGACCAGAGACCGCTGAGTCCCGAGTCAGACCACAACCTTACTCATCAGGGAGGATACCGATGAAGATGCGGTCCATCCTCGGGGCTGTTTCGATCTTCGTACTGGCAGTGACGCCGGTCTTCGCAGAAGAGAGCCTTGAGGAACGAGTGAAAAGACTCGAAGAAGCGTTACAGAAAGCACAAGAACGTGAATCTCGGGAGATTCCAGGGGAAAGCTTGCCCACGAAACAATACCCCATCCCGGCTGGACCGATGACCGATGTTAAAGTCGGACGCCCTGGAGAGGAGAAATCCTCTCTCGGCTTCGGCTCCACAGGATCAGGAAAATTGATCTACGCGAAACCGTTCTTGAGCGTGCCGAAGGCCACGGTCGGCGGCTATGTCGATGCCATGTACAACATCCTCTCTCGCCAAAACTTGGACAACCCCAGCAGAAACAGTTTCGGACAGCAGCGATTGGTGCCGTTTATTTATGCCGACATTACCGATCGTGTAAAGTTCGCGGCAGAGCTTGAATTTGAGCGCGGTGGAACCAATTCACCGCAAGGAGACGGCTCGATGACAGTCGAGTTCGCCCAAATTGACTACCTGATCGATGAGAAAATCAACCTCCGCGGCGGCATACTCTTGCTGCCGGTCGGCAAGTTCAACCTGTTGCACGATTCGCCCTTGAACGATATGGTCGATCGACCAATGGTGTCGAGAATCCTCATTCCGAGCACCTGGTTCGACGCAGGCGCCGGTATCTATGGGACCTTCTATCCGACAACACTGTCGAAGATCGACTATGAACTCTATGCAATAAACGGCATGAGCCAGGACGCGGGCGCACTCACCGACCTAGGCACGCGAAGCGCCCGGGGGAGCGTGGCACGGGATCGCAATGACAGCAAGGCCATCGTCGGCCGCGTTGCCTTCAGCCCAAGATTGGGTATTGAAATCGCCGGCTCGGGATACCATGGACAATACAAACAATCTACGGCAACGGCTGGATCAGGGAATCTCGATATATTTGCGGTTGACTGGACCTTACAGCGCGGTCCGTTCGAACTCATCGGAGAAGCCGCCTGGTCTTGGATCAGCAACAACAACGCGACCGGAGTGGCTGCCACTCCCATTGGACCAGGCCGTATGTACGGATACTACGTCCAAGGAAACTACCACTTTATGCCAGAACTCCTGAAACGAGTAGCCCCCAGCCACTTTTCCGATGCCTCGACCTTCACGTTCACCGTTCGATGGGAACAACTCGACACCGATTCAGATAACCGCACACTGGTCAATGGCCTCGGCAACCGGCGAGAGCTCGATCGATTGACGGTGGGTCTGAATTTCAGACCGATCGAAGACACGGTTTTTAAAATCAATTGGCAGCATAATGCGCAGAACGGCGCGCTGGGATTAACACCTGCCGGAGATTTGGGCGCCACCAATAGTCCGATTGACGGAGATGGGTTCCTCTTCCAGGCGGCGACATACTTCTAACTGTAATGAAGGAGGCTCCCCGCCGTCTTGGCGGGGAGCTCTGAACATGGATAAGCTTCTGAGACTCGGCATACGTATACTACCACTGTTTTTCCTCGGTGGCCTGGTCGGTTGTGCTTCGATGGGCGGAATGCAAGAGCGTTTTGCCGCCTGTACCTATGATCATGCCTGGGAGGCGGCATTGGAGGCTGTGAAAGACCGCTCGACCGACACGAAGAACAAAGAAGCCGGATTGATCGTCACTCAGTGGCTCGAAATTCCGATGCCGGGAAGAACTTATGGGGTTTTTCGGAGAGCCGTCGGGGACAGCCGAGATCGATCCCGCCTTACTCTGAAGGTAAAACGGTTGGATGATATCACGAGAATTTCCTTCGTCGAAGAACGGCAGAGTTGGGTGTTTCGTGGAGGATCGCGTCTCTTCGGCTGGGCACCGACGGACCCTTCTGAAGAAGTCATGCACGACGTGCAGAAACGCATTGACACCAAACTGCAGGAGCACGGATGCGCGGTCACATAAAGTTTCTTCCAAGCTTCGCGCTCGGGACGGCACTCTGTTTGACCATGCCCCTGTCGGCTGGAGCCGAAAAAGTATGGGATAACGACCTGAAGCGCTATCTCACCGAGAATGAGTTGAGTCACGCGGAAGTCTTCTTGTCTGAAGAAGAGGCCGTGAAGATAATACTGCCGCAATCCGAACGAGTCCGCAAAGAAATGCTTCAGCTTACGCAGGAGAAGAAAGACCTGATCGAGCAGCGCATCGGATGGAAATTCCCGGAACAAGCCTTCGAGGTCTACGTTGGTGAAACCGGAGATACAATTGACGGCTACGCCATGGTTCACAACACCATCGGCAAGCACAAGCATATGACCTACATGGTTGGGGTAGATTCCAATGGCGCTTGTTCGGACGTCGAGCTCATGGTGTTTCGAGAGGCAAGAGGAAGTGAAGTTGGCCGAAAACGATTCAACGTGCAGTACGAAGGCAAGACGGTATTGGACCCGATTCGCATCAATAAAGACATCATCAATATCACCGGCGCCACGATGTCCGTCCGTTCCATCAGTGCCGGCGTCAAGCGAGTACTCGTGTTGATCGATGAGTTTTACCTCAAGCCGGCAGGGATCGGCAGCGAGACGCTGGCCGCAAAGAAGGACAAGGGGTTTTTTACGTCTATCTTTGGCAACTGACGAAGCGGACCCAACGTCCCCGGTATGCGAAACTTTAACCAGAAATTCAGGCTGCGTGATTCGGATCGTCATATCCGGCTGTTGTACACGTTGTTCTTGCTCTTAATGTTTATCGGTTTTTGTTTTTCCTTTTTTTGGGCCCACAGCATGACTGAGTTATCACCGCAAGGCATCGCCGATCACTATCGAGGGTCTGATATCACTTTTGGAGAACCGATGTCGTTTCGGGAATTGGCGGAGATTACTCACTTCCATCTCTTTACGATGCCGGTCGTCTTCATGATCCTGATTCACGTCATGTACCTGACCAGCGCTAGCCATATCCTGAAAACGGTCGTCACGTGGGCCGGCTTTGGCGGCGTGATCCTTGACCTGCTATCACCATGGCTGATCAGCTATGTCTCCCCGATCTTTGTCCTCTCGATGTTGACCGGTGATACCCTGATGACGATCAGTTTTTTAATTATGTTCGTGTTCCCACTATACGAGATGTGGATACGCGGACAGCCATTGATGGGAGGGAAGCACTCTCAAGAATTGTAGGGCGTCGGCACCAGGCAGATTGAGCGGCCAGCGGTTGTTCACCCAGAGCCCAGGATCACACAGGTGGTCTTGGGCTCTTCGTTTTTGGAGATGATGGTATGCGAATCGAAACGACAGATGATGTTCAACCGGCTGTACTGAGAATCCAACACATGCTCCAGAAAATCGACCGGCTCTGTCTCCCACCGGCATCGCGGCGCGATCTGGAGAGCATTCTCGTTCGACAAGTGGGGAAAGAGTTGGATCGGCTTCTACCGTGGCAAGCCGGGCATGGTCAAGGAACAGCAGCAATTGCGCTTCTGATCGGACGGGCCGCACACCTTACGGACGAGGATTTGCATCAGCTCAAGCTGGCCTCCCTGCTTCATGATATCGGCATTCTTATGCTTCCACCTTGTTTACAAACCAGACGAGAATGGATTGAGCCAGACGCTTACGTGACGATTCAAAACCACCCGAGGCTCGGGGCCACGCTGCTTGAGCCCTTTTCATTTCTTCGCGAGGCTACTGTGATGATTGCCCATCATCACGAGCGATGGGACGGATCGGGTTACCCCTATGGCCTCAGGGGACACTTCATTCCGTTGGGAGCAAGAATTCTGGCGCTCGCCGATACATTTGAAGCCATTCAGGTTCCAGATGTTTGCGATCGGCCTCTGCGCGATCGCATCGCCCTCCGCATCTTACAGGTGGCTTCAGGAACTCAGTTTGATCCCTGTGTCGTCGATATCCTGGTCGAACTCTTCGGGGAAGCGGATACGGTGCATGCGAGAGAAGCATCGCATCCGTAACACAGCCGGCGTCCGCCCAGCGCCGGCTTCAGAGTGGGAGGCCCATCCCTCCCACTTTACCAGGCAAGGGTCCTCGCCTCCCGAGGGCCCTTGCCACCCTGGTTCGAACAGCGGGTCGTGATGGGACCAAGACGCGAAACCGGCATAGCAAGGACAATGAGATCGTTCATGAAACGCTTTTTATCACTACGTATTACACATGATCTAAGAATGTGCACAGCTTGACAGTCTTAATGACCAACACAAGGAACGTTGCACCATGAGTCACGACAGGATGCCGAGTCACACACAAACCTCTCTGGCCTTTTTCTGCTCGATGCTTTTCCTCATCGGAGCGGTTGCCTGCTCCGGGGATGAAAACTCCCCCCCTTCGACCCCTCTCGCCTCCAGTGGGACGCCCGGCGCTGAAGAGGCCGTCGGCGAACGGCTGTTTCTCGAAACGCGATTCGCTCAAGCGTTCAAAGTGTCTCTGGACAACGGCGGCGATATCAATGACCCAAATATCGGTGACAGCGTCGTTGATACCGTTGAAACCTTGGGTACGCCGATCGACCCAGGGCCATTCAAAGGCCTCTCCATGAATTGCCGGGCTTGTCATTTGGTCGACGACGTGCTGGATGCACCGGGAGGCGGCATGCGAGCTTACACGGACCTTGCGCGGCGCAGCCCCCTTCCGGCCAGAGCGGACGGCAAGACAGTTGCCGTCCGCAATTCGCCTCCTCTCGTCAATGCTGCGCTCGATCGACCAATTGGCGTCCTGTTCCATTCCGATGCGGAGTTTAACTCAATGGAAGAGCTGGTCGCGGCCACCTTCACCGGTAGAAACCTCGGCTGGCTGCCTGGAGAACGCGCACAGGCCATCGCCCATATCGCTCGCGTGGTCCGCTCCGACGACGGCACGGGGGATTTAGCCAAGGAGTTCGACGGAACGTCATTTCGAGTGCTGTTCGGCGGGACTGACGTCTCCATACCGGAGGAATTCCAACTCACTTCAGAATTCCGAATGGCGATCAGCTCCGCGACCGACCAGGAGGTGTTCGATGCCGTCATCAAAGTCGTCGCAGCCTATGTCAACGGTCTTCTCTTTTCTCAAACCGAAGATAGTGGAGCGTTGATCCGCTCTCCATTCGATGTATTCCTGGAGACTAACAGGTTCCCTCAATCACCTGATTCCAACGACTCTCCGATCGACTACAGCAGACGCCTGCTCCAACTCGTCAAAGCGCGTGAATCGGCCGGAACGCTCCAATTTGTCACTTCGAATCCTAACAGAACAGATGGGCAATTCCAGTTTCATACTCAGCCGTTCGCGTTTGGAGCGCAGGAATTGGCCGGCTTGAAGATGTTCCTGGCGGAACCGGCGACGCTCCCGGCCTCGACGGCTGAACTGGAAGCCGGAAAAATCGGCAACTGCGTCGCTTGTCATACCACGCCGAACTTCACCGATTTCAAAGCCCATAATACGGGCACAACCCAGAAAGAATATGATGAAATCCCCGGCCATGGCGACGGCGCTTTCGGAAATTTGGCCATTCCCTCTCTTGCCACACGCACGGCAGACGATCTTCCGGCCACCGAACAGCACCCGGGATCCAGCGAACGGTTCCGAGCCGTTCCGGCCGTCGGCACGACGTTGACCGATCTGGGCTTGTGGAACGTCTTCGCCAATCCCGATATGCCCGAGCCGCAAGACAAGATCCGAAACATTCTCTGTGATGATGAGCAACCTAGCTCCGTATCTCAAAGCGACCTCTTGAATCGGGCGATTGCCCGATTCAAGACTCCCGGCCTGCGCGATCTTGCACATTCCGCTCCGTTTATGCACAACGGTCAATTCGACACATTGGACAACGTGATTGATTTTTACAAAGACGTCTCGGACCAAGCCCGCGCAGGCACGCTTCGTAATGGGGCAACGCAACTGCAGGGCATCGCGCTCCTAGGCAACGACGTGGCGCCGCTTGTCGCATTCCTCAATTCGCTGAACGAGGATTACCAATAAGAGGAGGTCAAATGGAAACCTGTCCTTCCATACAACCACTTGCACACCTACATTCGGAAACACTTGTGGCAACCTGCCGGCGCTGCAACAGACTCATCTGCCACCACAATCCGCAGCTTTGGTGCATTAGGTGTCTCTGTCTTCAGCGCCAACGAGCGCAGACCAGAGGACTTTGTAAAGTCACTACGGACCAGACGGCTTCAGGCATGGTTGAAAACGTTATGGAGTGATCGGAATGGATTGCAACTAAATCGTAGATGACCGGTCGAGTCTTCGATCGGCATATCGGTATAGATGCGGCCGAAGGGCTTGGCATCCAGAACTCATGGTTGTTCACCAGCCATGGGCTCTGCGCTGCTAAAAGGGCGCCCTTCGGGGCTAAAAACTGGCTTTGCGGACAGTGCTCGTGCTCATCCTGTCGTTGTGACTGGAAGACCTAAACGCCCAGGAAAGCTGTCCAATGAATAGCAACGCGGCATCCAAATTCATCCGGTTTTCTTTACTGGATGCCCTCTAGAAAAACACCGCTTACTTCTTGATCTGCTCCGAAAGGTAACGCTCTAAGCCAACCTGACCGATGGTTCGAAGTCGGGTTTCAAACCAGTCTACGTGTTCCTCCGAATCTTGGATCATATGTTCCAACAGGTGACGCGTCGTGAAATCTCCAACCTCGGCGCAATGTACAATGGCTTTTCGGAGCAACTCGACGTCTTCACGTTCAAAATCCAGGTCGGTCTGAAACAACGCCGCAACATCGTTCCCATGCCCTACGGAATCGATATGTGCCACATCAGGAGTACCGCTCAGATACAAGATATGATCGATCAGTCCGGCAGAGTGCTGCACTTCTTCATTCGCGAGATGGCTGTAATGATCGTGCAGCCGTGCGTATCCCCAATTCTTGCACATGCCCGCGTGCAGTAGGTACTGATGCACCGCTGTCAACTCGGCCCTGAGCACTTGATTGAGAAGGTTAAGGACTCCTTCTTTAGCTTGCATGACTGTCCTCAGGATTCTTTCTTGATCTGTTCAGCCAAGTAGTTCTCTAAGCCAACTTGCTTGATGGTTTCTAGTTGAGTTTCGATCCAATCAATGTGTTCGTCGACATCCTTCGCCATATCTTCCAGCATATGACGGGTCGTAAAATCCGTCACCTTGGCACAGTGCACGATTCCTTCGTTGAGCAATGTCAGCATTTCTTGCTCCGCTTTCAAGTCCAGCTTCAGCTGCTCCGCGACCGTCTCGCCGACTTGAACGGTGTTCATCCGTTGCACATTGGGCACACCTTCTAAGTAAAGAATATGACCAATAAGCTCGTCGGCATCTTTCATCTCGTCGATGCTCCGTTCACGCACTTTATGCTGGAGCCTTTCGTATCCCCAATTCTCGCACATCTTCGCGTGGACAAAATACTGGTTGATGGCCGTCAAATCCGCCGTCAAAATCTTATTCAAATTGTTGATGACCCCTTCTTTTGCTTTCATGGCTACTGGCCTCCTTTCGATCTGAGTTCACGGAATTTTACTCATTATCAACACGTCTGTTCGCCATCGTCAACTCGAGAAATAGATTCATTTCGAGTTTACTTCTCAGTTTCGATGACATGAATTCTCAATCTCTGAGCAAGTGCTCCGCACTGAGGCCGCATGGCCTCGTTCAGAACCGAGACATCAAGGCAGGCTACTTGAAAGAGCGGTCTGCAGGGTGGTAAATTCCTAAGACTCCAAACATTGGGTTATTGATAATCACACTGCGCATACTGTCATGATTGTTCGGACTCGAATTATAAGTGCATCCCTGCTTCTGCTCGCGCTATCCGTGGCGTTGAGTCCAGGATCCGTTTCTGCTCATGGAAATGTGACCATTGAAGAAGATCCCTGTGTGCGCAAAATCGGCGGAAGCCTGGTGCATTTCAGCGCATACCAGCCCCAGATCGAACCCAAAGCTCAGTACTGTACGGAAATTCCGGATGTCGGTGACACCTTCTTAGTAGTCGACCTTGTTGACCCAAGCCTACGGACTCTCCCGGTGGGCGTGAAGATCATTCGAGGGGTGAATGAAGACGAACAGGACGAAACCCAAACCGTCGCGTATTGGAAACCGATGTCTCACCCAGATGGGGTAGTCAGAGGTGAGGCCAAGCTGGATAAGGGGCTATACAAGCTGATCATCACGGCGGAAGGGCTGAGTCCTTCCGCTTACCTGCTGCGGGTGCAACAGGTCGACTACTCGAAACTTGGACGGTCCGCCCTAGGTCCGCTGGCGTTGCTGCTGGTCCTTGGGATAGTTGGGTATGAACTCTCAAAATCTGGCCGATTCCGGAATTGGTGGGCTGCTCGCCGTCGATCATAGCCAACCGGATTCCATATAGCAGTATAACGGTATATACGGATTCACTTCATCATATCATATCCAGAGAGAGGGATCAGTTATGCGACTTTTTGTACGCCTAAAGCTGATGGTTGGATTTGCAGCATTCACGATGGGGGCATTCTTGTCTTCTCAAGTCTATGCACATGGTGGGTTATCCATGGCAGAGGACATGTGCAAGCTCACAGTTGGTCCTTATATGATGCACTTCAGTGGTTATCAACCTGAGAGCACGCAAGAGAAGCAATTCTGTGAAGATATCCCGGCAACCGGCCAAACAATTGTGGTACTGGACTACATCGAACAAGAACTCCGATCCTTGCCCGCCGAAGTGCGCATCATCAAGGACACTGGAGCCGAAGACAATCTTGAGGCCGAGACCGTATTTCATCTCCCCGCCAAAGTGTATCCCAATGGGTCGATTGATTTCAGATACACCTTTGACAAACCTGGAAAGTTTGTCGGCCTGGTGACCGTCGGCGAAAAAATGGAGCACGTCTCCCGGTTTCCATTCTCGGTAGGTGAACCGAAAATTTTTTCCAAGTTCTTGAATATCTATATGGTTCCAGTCGTGGCGGTTGTCATCGTAGGAGCGATCGTCTTTTTCATGCGCGATCGTAAACCGTCGCAAGCCGCGAGCTCTTAGGGTACGGCGGCAGAAAGGGAAGAGGTTTAAGATGTCCCGTCACTTTTTGATTCGTACCTGGGTGTGCTGCTTGTTCCTGCTGATCGCCGCGCCGTTCCAAGCGCTGGCTCAGCATGGACACGAATTGGCGAGCGATACGTGTGTCCTCCACATCGGACCGTATAAGATGTACTTTGCCAGCTATCTACCGGACACCTTCTACGAGCGAAAATTTTGCCAGGAACTTCCTGGAGCGGGGAACGCGGTTCTGGTCCTTGATTATGTCGAACATGAACTTCGGTCTCTCCCGGTAGAAGTACGCATCATTCAAGATACAGGATCAGAGGACAATCTCGATGCCATAACCATCGCACACCTCCCGACCAAGATCCATCCTACCGGATCTATCAACGTGAAACACAACTTCGACAATCCCGGTAAGTTCGTTGGACTGGTTTCGATAGGCGAAAATCACGAACACGTCACACGTTTTTCCTTCTCGGTCGGTCAACAGGGAGTCATGTCACATCTCACGCACTACATGATAATAATAGTGCCTGTGATGGTGGGCATCGCCGTCGCCGTGTTCTTCACCATTCGGGATCGTCGTAAGCCTAAGCAAGTCACCCGTGTTGTAGGCAGCTGACCCACTCTGGCGCATCACGTCAAATAGTCGACGCCTTGCGGTTCTCGGGTGCTACCACCGGGCACGAGGAGGGATAATGATTGGCTCATTTAACATTCATTCGTTTGCACGACTTTTCTTGGTCTCAGTATTTGTCCTAGGATTACCCGTCGCCTCAGCCTTTGCACATTCTCAGTTGGTCAAGGCAGAACCACCACGCCGAGCCGTCCTGACCAAATCGCCGACTCAAGTTCGCTTGTGGTTCAACGAGAATATCGAGGGAGACTACGCCTCGCTGGTGGTCCTCGATTCCAAGAAACAGCCGATCAGCGATGAACGACCCACCCTCGCCCCGGATGATCCAAAATCCATCGTCCTCTCTGTACCAGAGCTCGCACCCGGCAAGTATTCCGTCAAATTTCGTGTCCTCTCAGTCGATGGTCATGTCGTTGAATCCTCTTACGACTTCAGCATAAAGGGCGGCGCTCAGGAAAAATGATCGAGGCCGTCGGCTCGCTCTTTGGCTTTCTGCAACTAGCGTCCAACATGATGCTAGTGGGCGGGTGTGTCTTCTTGGCTATCGCTGAGGAGCGCCTTACTGCCGCCAGGCAGCCGTGGCCAGCGCGCCTTAAATCGACATTTCCCTGGCTGGCGCTCCTCCTTTTGATAGGGCTCTTCGGTCTTTTGGCGACGACGACCGCGCAAGCGACCGGGCTTGCTGGCAATGCCCTAAGTCCACAAGCCTGGCTGGAGTTTTTGCAAAAGACTCGCGTCGGATTTATTTGGACCCTCCGAGCGGCCAGTGCTCTCGCCGTTCTGGCAATCGTCTTGTCCGTTCGAGTTTCGCCCTCGGCGCGATGGCGCTACGTGGTGTGTGCATTAGCCGCCTCGCTGACTATCGCTTTCGGAGCACTCTCCAGCCACTCAGCCGCAGAAGAACAAGCAGTTGTAGGCACATTGTCTTATGCCCTGCATCTTGTTGCGGCCAGCGTCTGGTTCGGCGGCCTCCCGGGGGTCGTTCTAGTGGCCTCGTCGTCGAACACCAGGACCGGCACAACTGAAGAACGAACCCATGCCGGTCTGGTATTGAGCCGCTTTTCAGGGCTGGCTCTACCCACAATGATCGCCATCGTCGTATCAGGCATCGTTGTGGCCAATCGCATGATCGACACGAATTATGCCGGCCTGGTGGCCACCACCTACGGTTGGCTGCTCATCATAAAGCTGACCCTGCTTGCTCTCATTCTTTCGATCGCTTCGAAGGCGAAATCCGTGTGGGTACCGTCGCTCACACAGACTCCTGAAAGAGCCGCAGTCGGGGGAAAAAAGCTGCGGACATGGGTAATCGTCGAGTTTGCCCTCGCCGTTATCCTTGTCATTGTCGCGACTCTGCTAGCCAATGCCATACCAGCCAAGCATGACGTCATCGATAACTGGCCTTACCCATTCCGGTTCTCGATCGACGCAACATGGGACGACTGGCTTGTGAGAACTCTTGTAGGGACCGGTATCGTGCTCTTGATCCTAACCGGCTTGACACTTTCTCTCGGTCGCAAGAAACAATGGCCCCCCCTGGGGCGCATCGCTGTTCCAGCGGTATTAGGAATCCTGGGACTTGGCGCAACCTTCTACCCCATCGCTGTGCAATCATACCCGGAAACGTACCGCAAAACCCCGGTCCCGTTCGATGCAATTTCCATTGCAAATGGTGTCGACCTCTTCGCCGCAAATTGTGTTCCTTGTCATGGGCCACAAGCCAAGGGGAATGGCGTGCTCGCCAAAACCTTACCGAAACAACCGGTCGACCTGCTGACGGAACCCCATACGGCCATGCACACCGCCGGCGACTTCTTCCATTGGCTGACATACGGTCGGTTTAATGGCGTCATGCCGGCTTTCGGCGAGAAATTCTCAGAGGAAGAGCGCTGGGACCTGCTGAATTTCCTCCATGCCAATGCGCGGGGATATCAATCACGAATCATTGGCCCACGTATTTTGCCCCATCAACCTTTCATGGCCACCCCGAACTTTTCCTACACTGCACACGACGGTTCAAGCGGCACACTGAAAGATTACCGAGGGAAACAAGGCTTACTCCTGGTTCTCTTCTCATGGCCGGACTCACAGGAACGGCTCGAGCAACTTCGGAAGGCTGCCGCCTCGATCACCGAAAGCAGCACGGCAATCCTAGCAGTCCCCATGACCGATCTCACTTCGAAACCCCTCACCTCAGCTATGCAAGAGATGCCGTTCCCTGTTGTCACCCAGGGTGCCCGAGAGATTTCCAGTAGTTATGCACTGTTCCGGCGAACCATTTCGATTCCTGACCTATTCGGCGAGGGCATACGCCCAAAACACTTAGAATTCCTCTTTGATCGATTCGGCTACCTGCGCGCGCGGTGGATCCCTGCTGGGGACGGGCCCGGGTGGGCGGATATTGACCTCCTGCTAAAGCAAATCACACAACTCAAACAAGAACAGGAGATTCTACCTCCACCGGGCGATCACGTGCATTGAAGTCTCTCCTTCCCTCCTAGCTGAACACAATACCCTCATTACTTTCTCCTCTTGCTCAACCAATCTGCATCACAAGCATATTGCACCGGAGCCCAGTGTGAGGAGGTGTTGGGTTTGGGCTTAAGCAATACCTTGGATCTAGAGTTCTGTGCAGGCCACTGACGTTATGTGACAACCTGATCCAGGTACGATCAGCACGGGGAAGGGCACATCGGACGCTCATCACGCACCTTCCTGAGTAGATGACCTTACGGGACTGGGGGCAGGCTGGCCTGTCTTGCCAGAATGGCTCACGTAATTAAATCCATACTGGAATTGGAGGGTACGTGATAGTCCAGAGAGTTGATGGACTCGCGACCTTTTCCACTGTGGCATGAAGTTACCACTACCTACTAAAGTATGCCATTGAAACAGACCTCCCAATCTTGACTTCCCACACGTGCAGGAGTATACATCCGGACGCACTGGCCAAGCCTCCTACACCACATAGTTTGCAAGGGTTTAGATGGCCTCACCCCAGATATTTTGCTTGACTCGTCTCGAATCTTTGTCGGATACTTGTGCACCTTTACGGGTCCTTCCACCAAAAAATAATGTCCTATCAAACTGTGGCGGGACCTTTTCATGAGACGTAGCATTCGGTAGCTGCACACTTTCATTTAACACAAGGAGGTAGGGGATATGGCAGCTGACAGTTCGGGGCGCGGGTATGACATTTCGCAGTGGTATGACTCCAAGCCGGTGAAGATTGGCTGGTTTGCCATGCTGGCAATCGGGGTATTTTGGGTGCTGTATCAGCGGGCGTTTGGGTACTCCCACGGGTTGGACTCCATGACCCCGGAG
>JBGTNJ010000088.1:0-6819 GCA_041743145.1 Nitrospira sp.
ACGCGGTTTCGGGCGGTCCGCTGGCGGCCGATTCCCAAGAACAATGACTCCGGGCCAGCGAGTTTCCAGCTGAGTACCCGTATTGATCCAGGCGAAAACAGAGATCTTCGTGTAAACGTGAATTAATCAGACGTTCCTTAAGCTCACAGCAGTGGCTCCGACCCCTCTTGGAGATTCACTAATGAGGAGGCCCGGTCATGGCGACGAAGAAACCCGATGAATCAACCGTTTTCGTCACAGACGGTGACGATACGAACGAAGTGAATCCTTCGCGGCGTAAATT
Source organism: Nitrospira sp. (assembly GCA_041743145.1). Taxonomy (GTDB): domain Bacteria; phylum Nitrospirota; class Nitrospiria; order Nitrospirales; family Nitrospiraceae; genus Nitrospira_D. The sequence continues at coordinate 284 of JBGTNJ010000088.1, forward strand.
TCTGGTTCGCGGAAGCAAAGTGGCGGTCGGCATAGGGGTTGCCACTCTGCTTGGAAACTTTGGAGCCTTTCCAGAAAAATCATATGGAATGGACCGATCAACACTGAACCTCCTCGATTCACTGACGCCCGCCCGCACGGCCTTGCTGGTGATCGATATGCAGCGTGACTTTCTCCTGCCGGAGGGGTATGCGGCACAGGCAGGACTCGACATCGCGCCGCTGGTCGCGACGATTCGTCCAATCGGAAAGCTGCTCGCAGTGGGGCGAAAAGCCGGGCTGCTGATTGTGCATACACGCGAAGGTCATTTGCCGGACCTTTCCGATTGTCCGCCATACAAATTGGAACGCAGTCGCAGGGCCGGCGCGGAAATCGGCTAGAAAGGCCCGCTCGGTCGCCTGCTAGTGCGGGGTGAGATTGGGCACGATTTCGTGGAGGCCGTACGTCCCCTGGAGCAGGAGGTGGTCATCGACAAGCCTGGTTATAGCGCGTTCGCTCATACCGGATTACAACAAGTGCTCACAAAGCGCGGTATTGAAACACTCATCATGACGGGCGTCACCACAGAGGTGTGCGTTAGCTCGACGTTGCGTGCTGCAATCGACCTTGGGTATCGCTGTATCACTGTGAGTAATGCCTGCGCTTCGGGCGATCTCGCCTTGCATAAGGCTGCGTTGGCCATGATTGCTGTGGAAGGTGGCATATTCGGTGAAATTGCGACAACCGCTGAGGTCGTTGAACGATTCACACGATGATAGAGATCAGTTGGTCGCCGCCCGCACAGCTAACTCGGGCACCTGACCCCGAATGAGTTTGTCGCACAACTTCCCCACCCCACACATGCCCATGATGCCGTCATTCCATGACTTCCTTCATTTGCACTGAAGCCCGTGTCCTCGTAGAGCGTAGTGATCCCCTTTCAAGCGGTTGAAGAATCCGCGTCGGTCGGGCACAGAGGAGTGGCGATGTTCCTGGTCTGATTGCCCGCCCTTGACTCATCAAAATCCGTTGTTATATGTTTCACGTATGGCTGCGGTTGCTCCATCGACCAAGAAAGCAGTGACACTGTTTCATGCTTTGTCGGATGAGACACGCTTGGAGTTGCTCGACCGATTAAGCAACGGAGAGCAGTGTGTCTGTGAGCTGACGGACACGATGAAAGCTGCGCAGTCGCGGCTGTCGTTTCACCTCAAAGTATTAAAGGATGCCGGCCTCGTCGAGGATCGCCGTGAGGGGCGCTGGATGTATTACTCGCTCAGTTCCCAGGCCATTGAGGAGTTGGAAGACTTGGTGGATTCGCTCAAGAAGGCGGCGAAGTCGGCAGGCTCAGCGCGACGTTGTTGCTGATTTTTTAGGCCTTATAGATCAACATTCCTTGATAGGAGGTGCTTCATGAGTGATGACCAGACTCTAAAAGAAGAAATCAAGACCAGATACGGGCAAGCAGCGTTGCAAGCGCAACGGCAGGAACGGCGGTCGTGCTGCGGGACCGGCACAGTGCTGGAAGGAGGCAAGCTCGATCCTATTACCTCTGGTCTCTATGCGGATGGGGAAACAGCCGCACTTCCCGAAGATGCGGTGCGAGCGTCGCTCGGCTGCGGCAATCCGACTGCCTTGGCGCAGATCGCGCCGGGAGAAACTGTCTTGGATTTGGGATCGGGTGGTGGCATCGATGTGCTGCTCTCCGCGCGTCGAGTGGGGCCGACTGGCAAGGTGTACGGTTTGGACATGACAGACGAGATGTTGGAGCTGGCGAGGGCCAATCAGGCGAAGGCTGGGGTGACGAACGTGGAATTCTTGCAGGGCGACATCGAACATATTCCATTGCCGGATAACTCCGTCGATCTCATCATCTCCAACTGCGTGATCAATCTGTCGCCGGACAAAGACCTGGTGCTGGCGGAAGCCTTCCGTGTGTTGAAGCCGGGCGGACGCTTAGCTCTATCGGACATTGTCGTCCGAGGGGAGATTCCGGAAGAAATTCAGCGCAGTATCGAGCTGTGGGCCGGGTGCGTCGCGGGTGCGTTGGAGGAAAGGGAGTACATCGCGAAACTTGAGCGTGCGGGGTTTGAACGAGCTTCCATCGAGCCGACCCGGGTTTATACCGCTGCGGATGCTCGCGACCTCTTTGAGGGCATAGACATCAATCTTGACGCCATTGCGCCGGCCGTCGATGGCAAGTTTATCAGCGGGTTCGTACGGGCAACCAAGCCGGAGGCGAGCCCAGCGGCCTGCTGCTCGACCACCTGCTGCTCATGAAGCGGCGGGTGCTGTTTCTCTGTACAGGCAACTCAGCGCGCAGCCAGATGGCGGAGGGGCTGCTTCGCCATCTGGCTGGAGACCGGTATGACGTCTCTAGCGCCGGGACGCATCCCGTCGGTCTGAATCCTGATACTGTGGCGGCGATGCAAGAACTCCAGATCGATATTTCGTCGCAGCGATCAAAAAACATGGATGAGTTCACCGACCAGGCATTCGACTACGTGATCACCGTGTGCGATCGGGCGAAAGACGCGTGCCCACGGTGGCCTCACGCAGGGCATCTAGTTCATTGGAGTTTCGATGACCCAGCCGCCACGACGGGATCTCCGGAAGACCGGCAGAACGCCTTCCGAACGGTGCGGGATCAGGTCAAAGCCCGCCTCGAATCGTTCATCACGTCTCCGTGATGACATGTTCGGAGGCCTCGTTCGCCGGACGTGATGCCGGTGAGCTGTTCCCACTTTTTTAGGGCTACTTCACTTGTAGCCGATGCAAGTAGTCGACAAGCGCGACAAGCTTGTTATGCGCAACCGCGTCCTTGATTCCATTAGAGCACCTTCCTTGATTTCACCCTGGATCCAGTGTTCCGTCACATTGTGACGATTCGGGCCCTGTCACCAAGTGGAAGTCGCAAAGGATATGCCGACTCGATAAAGGTTGAGGGTTCTCAGCAATTAAGCAAGGGCGGAGGTTTCGCGATCCCCAGTCATTCCAACCGATTCCGATATGGGGCATGTGTCCACAGTGCAACTCTGACCGGTGGAGCTTAATGCGACAGTCCTTGCTCTCGACGGTGCATCCTATGAGACATCTGCCGCCTATGAAATCTGGAACATGATTTGCGAGGTCCAACAGTATGCCCACGTTAACCAAGCGATCCCTTCAAGAGTATCTACGAACCTGCGTTGGGCCTCACGTCGAGCTGCTGTCCTACCGAGTCATTGGCAAAGAGAGCTCCAAGGGAGCACAGAAGCGCTATGGGTATGGCACGCCGGTTAAACTGACGTTTAAAAACGGGCGTAAGGTTCAATCCGCCGTGCTTGAAACGATGAAGCCAGGCCCATTCGGGCACGAACATATGGCTGATCGTGCCCAAGCGATGTTGTGGGACTACGATTCCTATGGACGTCTTCCGCGCCACGTGAAGGCGCTCGATGTGGGAGCGTTCGATGCCAAGCAGACGCTCTTTTCTCTCGCGGAAGCCCGTGAATTCTTCGTGCTGAACGAATGGACCGAGGGAGCAAGCTATCATGTGGATCTTGAGCGGCTTGCGAAAGGCGGGACGTTGCGAACGCTGGATCGGCAACGCACAGTGGCGTTGGCCCGCTACTTGGCCCAGGTCCATGCCAAAAAACGGCGCGACGCAGACCTCTACAAACGTCGGCTGCGTGAATTGATCGGTCACGGCGAATGCATCATGGGGTTGACCGACAGCTATCCCAAGCGCTGTGGCTTTATCACTTCCGATCTGTTGCGAACGGTTGAGGAGGCCTGCAACCGGTGGCGGTGGCGCCTCCATGATAAGGCCAATCGACTTTGTCAGGTTCATGGGGATTTCCATCCGTACAATGTGTTGTTCCGGACTGGGACGGATTTTGCGGTATTGGATCGGTCACGGGGAGAATGGGGCGAACCGGCCGACGACATCACTGCGATGACGATCAATTACCTGTTGAACTCGCTGATCCGCCGGGGGAAGCTACAAGGTCCCTTCGAGGTGCTGTTCCGATTGTTCTGGGATACATATGTGCACGCCAGCGGTGATAAGGAAGTCGTAAAAACGGCTGCTCCGTTCTACGCCTTTCGCGGCCTGGTTGTGGCCAGCCCGCTCTGGTATCCCAATCTGTCGATCGACATCCGACGCAGCCTCTTTCGTTTCATTGAGAACGTACTCGACTCGCCGCACTTCGAGCCGGATCGAGTGAACGCATATTGTGGACGGTAGTGACCATCACTGGTGAGCCATCAGCCTTCACCTAAAAGAACCAGCGCGCGGCCACGCTTTGGTGGATGACCGATGACGACTGATGCCGCATCAAAGGCATGTGCCATCTGGCTGACCGGATTGCCCGCGTCCGGAAAGAGCACAATTGCTTGTGAACTCACCACCCAATTGGAAACATTGGGTTATTCACAAGAAGTACTGGAATCGGATGTGGTACGACGGGTCCTGACTCCTCATCCGACCTATACCCAAACTGAAAGGGATCTCTTCTACCGTGCCCTGGCATTCATGGGGGCCAGGTTGGTCTCGCACGGTATCACCGTCATCTTCGATGCGACGGCTAACCGACGGGTCTATCGCGATTTTGCCAGGAGCCTCATCCCGAGGTTCATCGAGGTGGCAGTGGAATGTCCGTTGGAACTCGCCATGCAGCGCGACTACAAAGGGACCTATCAACGAGGCCAGCGCGGCGAATCATCGACGGTTCCGGGGTTACAGGACCCCTATGAGTCGCCATTGGATCCGGAACTCAGGCTAGATACGACAAGGATTTCTGCAAAAGAAGCAGCCAGGAAGGTGGTCAACCTGGTCACAACGAAGCAAATGTTCTGCGGGAAGTAGAGGGACCGCCGCACTTTCTTTTTCCATCACGGTGTCGTGATGGATTGAGCATCAGAGAGTGGTACCCAGGCGTGGACTTCCGTGCCGCATCTAGGACCTGTACGGATACGGAATCTTCCGTTCAAAAGACGAACTCGCTCCTCCAAGCTGGGAAGACCAAGTCCCCGGGCAGGCACTCCAGCTGATTCTTGAACAAACCCCTTCCCATCGTCCTGGATGCAGACGCCGATGCCGGTTCCGGAGAAGGTGCCGAGTAGTCGCACAACAATCTTGGATGCTTCTGCGTGTTTGAGGACGTTTTGCAAGGACTCCTGCATCACGCGGTACAGGCAGGTGGCGATGTCGATCGGGATGACCTGAGGAACAGCTCGCAACTCAAACTGCATGGGCAGCCCTGAGCGTCGACGGAACTCATCGGTGTGGTCATGGATTGCGGCTTCTAAGCCCAAGTGTTCGAGCTGTGGAGGATGAAGTCGGTAGGCAAAGTTATGGATGTCGTCGGCAAGTTGTCCGGCTGCTTCCTGCACGGCACGCAGGCGAGGCCTCAACGCCATTTTGGGACGGCACAATTGTTCCAGCGAACCCACATCCATCGCCAGTGCGGCCAATCGTTGTGTCATATCGTCGTGGAGTTCGCGCGCAATCCATTGCCGCTCCTGATCCTGCGCCCTGAACAGTTTGGTTGAAAGGTCTTGCAACCGCGCATGGTACCGTTCTAATTCGTCCTGCTTTTGCCGGAGTGTTTCCTCGGCCTTTTTCCGTTCGGTGATGTCCCGGACAATGGCCGAGCAGCCGATGATCTGCCCTTCGATCGTCTTGACCGGAAAGGTCGTCAGAGACACCGGGACCAGACTCCCATCTTTTCTCTTTCGTTCGGTCACAAGGTCTTGAAGCCGTTTTCCCTTCATCGCCTGGGCGACGGTCGCTTCGACTTCGCCGGTACGGTGAGCTGGCACGAGTAGATTGATCGATTGCCCGAGAATTTCTTCTGCCGAGTACCCGAACACTTGTTCAGCTGCGGGATTCCATGCAACCAGCACGCCATTCTTGATGTTCATGATCGGATCCGTCGACGATTCGACGATGGCTGCCAGGCCACGTATCTTTGATTCCGCACGCGTCCGCTGCTCAGCCTCTTCCCGCAGAATAACCTGGGTCCGCTCCAACTCGAAGGTCCGCTGGGCGAACAGCTTCCCACCCCAGAGGCTTGCCCAGAGGGTGAGCAGCGCCATACCACGATCTGGGACGGAAAATACGAAGAGGTTTCCAGACGGCGAACCAACGAAGCCGACGAGGATAAGCGCGGAGCACACTCCACCCATAACGAACGCAAACCGCCACCCCTGCCGCCACAGACATGTCAGACAGAGGGGGACATAGAGCATATAAATGGCAAAGCCAAGCGGAGTGACCCAGTCGAGCCCAAAAATTACAGTAACGGCGAGGAGCAGCTGTAGAGAGATGCGAGGAGGCGGTGGAGTGGTCGTCTGGGGTGCATCGCGTTCATGTGATGCTGAGAGCCATTCCCTGAATTCGTTCCAGCGAAGTGTGGTAGGGAGGCTCATTTTCCTAAGGAAGGTCTGATTTATTCTTCGCTCGGGATGTGCTAGAGGGAACGCCACACTGGCTGATGAGGAGGCACGCCCATGGCGCAACAGACATTTGCCGAGGTGACGTTCGCACAGTATCGCAAATCCACCCGCCGAGAG
>JBGTNJ010000089.1:0-37504 GCA_041743145.1 Nitrospira sp.
CTGCACGCCGTCGCGGGCAGGATCGAGGACGAACACTTCCACGTTGGGGCTGATGCCATCGAGCAGCTTTTGGTAGTCGCGCACGCTAGGAGAGAGGAACACGATTTCCTGCCGGGCCGCTGACGTATCGTAGGCCGCCAGCGCATCGAACAAGGCCTGGTCACTGGAGTTGAATTGCGGCTCACCCGTGGGTGCCGCATCGGGTGGGGTGTCAGATATGGTCGCGTCATCGGCTGAGAGGGATGCTTCGGCTTGACTCTGGACGAGTGGCTCGGTGGCGACGGTGCTGAGCGTCGCGACACCCGCCCCATCGAACATGATCCGTGGTTCGAGCGCGAACCAGGAGGCGCCGTATGTGGGGAGGGGCGGACTCCCGTATCCAGAAGTCGGCCGCTGCCCGCAGGCTGACTTCACCGCGGCCTTCTTGCGTCGCCGTAGTATTCTCATGATGATTAGGAGAAGACCTCGGTTTTCGAGTTACCCAAGAACTTAGCAAGGCAGGTGCCAGTTGACGAAGTAAATTCCCCTTTCTTACAAGGCGCTTATACTGGGCCCTGCGGGGCGTCCACGGCGTGCGGCAGTAATGTGACAAAGAATGCCTCAATGTGACAAAGAATGCTGTCATGTCCGATATGGTGGAGGTAGGGGACACCGCCAACTCCACGATCTTCCCAATTACCAGCCTGTCGATCGTGGCGCGGTGGCTTGCAGCATGGCAGCTAGAAAATGCGATCGGACCAGGACATACGCGCAACACCTGAGTTTGGGATCAGGTCTGGTCCTCGCCGTTGCACAAAAGATATTGGTGTCAGGAACCAGATGCCGACGATGGTGCCGCCGACCACACGCCATCCAGCACAACTCATTCCCGGTATTGCGCTGAACCCTAAACTCGGGTAGGCTCTTGGTCAGGGAAGACGGCAATACTTTAATACCTAAGTAAACATTCTCATTGTCGAGTGTGGCTCGACAAAATGCGCATATGAGCTTGCATTCGTTTGTATACTTACCAATTCTTTAGGCAGTATCGCGTCTTCTCTCTTCCGTTGGGATTTCTGAAATACACACTTGTGTCTTTTTAGATACAGCAGTAATTCTGATACTGTCAAATATTTATAAATATTAACAATGCGTTATGAGATTAAATCTTTGGCACATGCATTGCTTTTGTCGGTCGCAGGATGATTATCACGATGGAGGATCTGTGCGCAATCAACAAACCTTAGGATCGACGATCACATGTTCTGGTGTTGGACTTCACTCAGGACAATCCGCGAGCATTACGCTACGGCCGGCTCCACCTGACACGGGTGTGGTTTTTGTCAGCCGTCAGGGAGACGTCGATGCGTATCTCCCCGTCTCCGTCGAACACCGAATTCCTACTGAACTCTGCACTGCCATCAGCGGCGGCGGATTCCAGGTCCAAACCATTGAGCATTTGCTGGCGGCACTGGCAGGACTTCACGTCGACAATGTATTCATCAATGTGACGGCAAGTGAAGTCCCTGTCATGGATGGGAGCGCTGCCCCGTTTGTCCGATTGATTCAAGCCGCAGGAATCGTCCCACAAAATCGGAAGCAGCCTTTTCTTAAAATTATGGCACCCATCGAAGTGACCGAGGGATCAAAGCAGGTGCGGATTGAACCGTCCCCCACCCCACGCGTCACCTATTCGATTCACTATGAACACCCTCTTATCAAGACCCAAACGTACGAGCATGACTGCTCCGTCAGCGCGTTTGAAAGCGAGATTGCCGAAGCAAGAACCTTCGGGTTTTTGCAGGAAGTTCAGGCGTTGTGGGCTCGAGGACTTGGGAAGGGCGGTACGTTAGATAATACGGTCGTGCTATCGGGTGACGGCATCGTGAATGACTCTGGCCTCCGATTCGACAATGAGTTTGTCCGTCATAAAATTCTCGACCTGATCGGTGACTTCTCTCTCCTTGGGATGTCCTTTATTGGCCATATTATCGCAAACCGTTCGGGACACGCACTCCACACACGGCTCGTCCAACAAATCCTCAAGCAGCCGGAGAAGTGGGTGCTGCTGAACGCAGAGCCGGCAGTCGAAGGGGCGCGGGCGACCTCTCACAGGTCACGCATCCAGCCGGTCGTTGCACTTCAGGCCGCGTCCTAATTCCAAGGCCCTTCTCACTTCTTCCCGGATTGGATTCTTTCCTGAATGGGGAGAGTCTTATCTGCATCTTTCAGATAAACGGACGATGGTGCGTCGGAGATAAGCGGACCTACCTCCGACGCATCACATCAATAGCGGGGCTTACTTCTTCTTCTTCTTTGCTGCCTTCTTTGTCGCCAAGAGTCTCACCCCCCTTCGCAGTTGCAGGTTAGACAACCCTACACAGCCTGTATCAGCATGTCGTCGACAGCCTCAAACGTATTAGGACCAACCTTTTTGAACCGCTTGTCACGCTTGAGCGACGTCGCAATGGATGTCAGCGGCGTCTTCCCTTTGATCAGTAACCCGCCTTCGATTAACCGTTGGACGAGCTCCTTCGCGTGCATCGCCCGATTGGATTCCCGGAGTATTTCATAGGCGGCTTGAGGGACACTTTTCCCAACGTACTTACTCCGCCCCAGAAGAATTTCCCTGGATTGATCGGTGACATCCATCATCTGTGGAGGCCGAATCCCCTTGGAATCATCAGTTGGAATGATTTGATTTGACAGGCTGGCGAGCTTGGCCTTGTCGGCCTCGACGCGGTAGAGGGTTTCCGCAAGCTCAAGATATTTCTTGATGGTGGCGATCTCGTCGTCCAAGCGACGACGCTTTTTCTCTAAGTCCTGAAACCGGCTCTTGTACGCGCTGATGCGCTGCTCCAAACCAACGAGAATGTCCTTTAATTCTTCCAAGATATTTTCTCTCACTCAACATTCAAAGCATGCTTGCTTTATAGCATTGCTTGTAATCCTTGTCAAGACTCTATATTTGAATAATACATTGTCTATTAAGTTTGTTCTTTTGCAAGCAAGTAATCTTTGAACGCTAGCTGATGATAAGGCTTGTTATGACAAGATTAGCAGAATTCTTGTAGGCTGCAAGTCCGGTCATGCTACAATCGGGTGTGCCAATCCCTGAAGGCTCACTCTCCAAGGACACGCTTTTAGAAACTGCGATCGCTGCGAGCCGGGCAGCCGGAGCGCTTCTTCTCAAATATACCGCTGACGGCTTCCATGTCGAGTACAAGAACCCGATCAATCTGGTGACAGACGCAGACCGTGCCGCCGAACAATGCGTCATCGACCATATTCGAAGCCGGTTTCCATCCCATCGCTTTTTGGCCGAGGAGCGCGGCAGTGTTGAGCAAGCCCCCTCACCCTATCTGTGGATCATCGATCCATTGGACGGGACAACCAACTTCGCGCATGGCTACCCGGCCTACTGCGTGTCCATTGGACTCGAGTACAATGGGCGTTGTATTCTCGGCGTGATCTATGATCCCTCGCGAGATGAGCTGTTCACCGCTATCGAGCAGAGCGGAGCCCAGATGAACGGCCGACCTATCCGCGTATCTGAGACAGCGGCTCTCAACAGCAGCCTCTTGGTGACGGGCTTTGCCTACGACATCAGAGAAACACCGCGAAATAACCTTGACCATTTCTCCAAATTTGCCCTGAAGGCACAGGGACTCAGACGAACCGGATCCGCCGCTTTGGATCTCTGTTACGTGGCGGCAGGACGGTTCGACGGGTTCTGGGAAGTACGTCTCAATCCTTGGGATATGGCAGCAGGCTCAGTAATCGTGCAAGAAGCCGGAGGGCGGCTGACCGATTTCAGTGGAAAAGACCTCTCAGTCTATGGACAAGAACTCGTGGCGAGCAATGGGCACATCCACGAGGCTATGCTCACGGTCTTGAACCAAGAGTCTTGCCAGGCGTAGGGCACCAGGGAATCCACATCGCTGAGCATGGCGGCAGATGTACAACAAGACCGAGGATGCGGTATCTTGTGGGCTGAATTAACCGAGGTCCTCTATGGCACGTGCTGTTCCCCCATCTGAACAAGCAAACGGCGGTCTTTCCAATGACAATGCCCCTGGCCCGACCTGGGACGTCGAGTTGCTCCGCGTGCTCGTCAGCCGGAAAGGGACGCAGGTTGAAGCCCAGTGGGCTATCCATCCACAGCTGAAGCAGGACTTGCTGCCCAACGAATGGCAAGACGTGATGGATCTCATGGGCAAGGTCACGGACATCGTCGGTGATCGCTTTTCCAAAGCCCTGGGGAATGTCGACCCAATGCCCCCCGGCAATGCCTGATTGCTCCACCGTTCGTCTCTTAATTTTCCCCACAACGAATCACTGGAGGAGACTCTTATGGACTCGTACTATCACGCCCATGATTTGGGCAAATTTGCGGATATCGGAAAAGGCAACAACCAGCTGTGGGAGAAGTTTAAGGGCTACTACGACGCGGTGTTCACCGAGGGCGCACTCACAGAGCGGGAAAAGGCACTCATCGCCCTCGCCGTAGCCCACACCGTGCAATGTCCCTACTGCATCGACGCCTACACCCAGGCATCGCTGGAAAAGGGATCAAACATCGAAGAAATGACGGAGGCCGTCCATGTGGCCTGCGCCATCCGCGGCGGCGCGTCGCTCGTGCATGGCGTGCAGATGCGAAACGTGGCAGAGAAGTTGTCGATGTAGGAGTATGCTCAAAGTCCGTTCATAGTTCAATAGGCTCACCACGAACCTAATTAACGAGGGTTACAAGTGCGGATTTTCCGGAATCGCCAGCGTGGAATACTTTCCCCGCTCTTCGCATAGGACAGGCTGCGCAGTGAGGTCGTTGAGGATAGGCAACAAGACTGCATCGCTGCAATCTGCTCGTTCCGCCACGGCTGCTCGGATCTGCACAGCACTCTTCGCCGCCTCATTACAGATTTCGATCACAAACCCCGCTAAGCCTTCATATCGCCGACGAGTCGCCGATTTTGGATTCCGCCCGTCATAGACTGTCACGTAGTTCGGGGCTTTTGAGTAGTAGAGAAACGGCCGATCGGCTTCCCACTCTCCTGCACGATCTGCTCGAAGACCGGCTTAAAGACCTGCGGATACTCCGCGCGCTTCGGGTTCTCCCGGAACAGCAGAGAGGAGAAGAGCCACTCGCCGAAGAGCGTTTCTCGCAAATGCTCTCGTGCAACTCGACATCAGGTGGGCAAAGCGGACGTTCAAATGGTGACAATCGACGGGAATCCCGTTGGATTTGAGCAGCCTGGAGAGCGTGCCGAGTTGGATCGACGGGTACTTTGTCGTAGCTGAACGGCATGTTGACGAGCGCGATCTGTGCCTGGTCGCTCATCAGCTTCCTCGTAGGTTCATGCCATAAACTTGATCGGAATCAATCGATGCGCAGTAGATTCGAGACTATTGTTGCTCGTCCCAGATTTCCGTTCGTGGTGCGCCCTTCGAATGACTCAGGACAGGCCTGCCGAATCTTGCGGTGAGCCCGGTCGAACCACATGAACGGAACAACACTAAATTATTTGTCCTTCGGCGAGCTCAGGGCGAACGAAGAACCGTGCCTCGGGTCCCGTTCCAGACCTACGTTCATGGTGAGCCTGTCGAACCATGAACGCATTTCTAGGACACAACACTAGACCCCTGCCCGAAACGGTTCAAACTCCCGGTCTGCCTTGGCCGCCAAGTAAAAGTCGCTCTCGGTCAGGCCGTTGATCTTGTGCGTCCAGATTTCAACCTTGCACTTACCCCAAGCGAGGTAGAGATCTGGATGATGGCCCTCCGCCTCCGCGATGGCGCCAACCTTGTTCACATAGGCCAAGGCCTGCGCAAAATCCGGGAATGTAAAGAGCCGTTCGAGATGCCCTTGCGCATTGAGTGCCCACCCACGACCCAGTTCCTTCAGTAAGGCTTGCGCACGATCGTTCGGCAACGTCGGCACGCCACCTCGACAGGGAATGCATTTATTGTCAGCAAGACCCATAAGTTCCTCCTTCAGACAGAGAACAAGCAATGAATTATTGTACGGGGGCTGGCGGTCTGGAAACAAGCTGGAGAAATGGGGAATGCCCGATTACTCGCTCTCGTCCGGCGCGCCGCTGGATTTAGCCAGATCGTCCAGCTTGATTTTGTCGGGATTGAACTTCTGCGCGGCCTGCGTCATGCGGTCGAGCGCGTCATCGAACGACAACGCAGAGGCATCTTTGGGGCGGAACCGAATGGGATTCACCCGAGCCACCACGAAGCTCTTAAGATAGGGACTCGTCAGCCCTTTGGCCTTAAGGGCTTCGACTTGTTTGACGATGAGATCATCCAGCTCAAGGACGGTCTTTGCCCGCTGCTGACGAACGCCTAGCGCGGCGTGCATCGGTTTCTTCAGAAATTCCTCTACCCGCTTCAACACCGGATGGTAGGCGCCACCGCTGAATCGAGGGCTTTCATCGTAACACAACCCCAGGGTGATCAACGCCGGTTCCTCGAACTCCAGGGCATAGGTGTCTTCCGTTGCGCCATCGAGTTGCGCGAGTTCCCGGTACATGCGGATGACTTCCAACGCCTTCTCGCGGAGGTTATGCGCCTTCTCCGTATTCAGCGCGAGAATCTGATAGGCGGCTGCTGCTTCGGGAACGACGATGGCGATGATGCTCTTAGCCCCCAGAGTTCGCATGGCCGACAGTCGATGGTTGCCGTTCGGCGTCCAATACTTCGCCGCATGGTCGGGCTTCACGACTCGCACGGCAATGATAGGATCGAGAAAACGCCTGATTTTTCCGATGACCCCTTCCAACTTTCGGACATGCGTGTCGGAAATATTCCGTTGATAGGGGGTCGGCTCGACTAACTCGATCGGCAAGGCGGCTAGGACAACCCAGTGCCCACCATAGGGTTCACGATACATCGATAGGACTTTCCCATCGTCCTGTTCGATGACATGATGCAGCTCGGCTACCGCTCCAGGCGGCGCAGCAGCTTGTAATTCGACCGCGGCTAAACCGGTAGAGGCTCCGACCGGTTTGCGACGCCGTCTGGCTCCTTTGGGCAATGGCGATTTTTTGGATTTCTTTTCGACCACCGGAATATGGTAGGACAGCGCCATGACAAAAGAAAGCCCCCACCGCGAAGTCCTTCGGATCGGACATCGAGGAGCCTGCGGCTACCAGCCAGAAAACACTCTGGCGTCGATCGAGCATGCGATCAACCTTCGCTGCCACTTCACGGAAGTCGATGTCCGGCGGACTGCCGACGGAGCGCTCGTTCTGCTACATGATGAACAGGTCAACCGTACGACCAATGGACGAGGGCACATCGCCGACCTCACGGTAGAGGACACCAAAAAGTTGGACGCCGATACCGGCCAGAAAGTCCCGACCCTCGAGGAGACGTTGGCAATAGCCAGCGGTCGGATCGGGTTGATTCTGGAATTGAAAGTGCCGGGCCTGACGTACGATGCCTGCGCAACGGTCCGCGGCAGCGGCTTCAACGGATCTGTGATCTACGCCTCGTTTCTCCACGAAGAACTCCAACACGTGCGAAGGATTGATCCGAAGGCTCAGACGTTGGCGTTGTTCAAACGGCTGCCCGAGGATCCTGGTGCCACAGCCGTCAGTCTCCAGGCCACTCATGTAGGGATACGCATCGATACGGTCACCAAACCCCTCGTGCATTGCCTCCACGACGCAGGCCTGCTTGTGTTCGTCTACACCGTCGACAATCCGGCGGCGATCAAACGGGTGAAAATGCTCGGTGTGGACGGCATCATCTCCGACTTTCCAGACCGTGTGTGAGGGACTACGAACGAGGAGTATGTGCAGCGCCAACTCTATGTTTGAGAGGTACTCTGAAATAGCACGGGCGACCCTGCACTATGGTGGGAGGTCGCCCGTGTTTGGCGCTTAGGACGCCGGAAGATGATAATTTCTGTTGTCGCGGCCCAAAAGACCCACGCGATGCTGGTGATTTGCGGTTTCCAATCGGGGGGAGACCTCGTCAACCCCAGGAACCTGTGTTCCTCACGCTCCCGAATCTATCTCCGCTTACACGGCTTTCACCCCTTCGCTTAAGAAGGGTTCTTCGTGCCAACATGGCACAGCCAGCGAAGAACCGGTCAGCGTGACCGACGAGAAACCCACCCTGATATCGGTGGGCCTGATGGGCCAGGTGGCGTCGAGTCGTCCATATCCACCCTCCTCTCACGATGAAGTCACCGAGAGACCTGGATGGCAGCCGCGCGGTCTACCCGATCTCCCGAACTTCCGTTAAAAGATGGGCCGCAGCTTCTTCCGTACGCTCATTGAACCATCTTGTCAAGGGGCCTGTCGGATCTATCCGCTCCGATTCGCAACAGTGCGCAGATCCCGACTAGGACGAGATCTTCAAGCGGGGAATACCACCGCAACGGTTGAGGGAAGAACACGCCGTAGCAACCACAGTTGGGAAGATCGAGACCACGAAGCAGCGTGATGATGAGCCCGAGCGCATACAACCCGTTGAGGCTCAGCGCGATGAGAGCCGCGGTGGAAAGTTGCCAGCCGACAAGAACCCATGCGGCCAGCACCCACTCGATCCCGGTGATCCCGAGAGCCAGAGGCGACAGCGACCAGTCCGGGAAAAGACGATAGGTGACAAGCACATCGACGAATCCTTGGAGATCCAGCGATTTGCCGAGCGCAGAGGCGAGCAGCACTCCTCCGATCAACAGGCGAGCGCACCATGTCACAACGGTCCAATTCATGGGAACCTTTCGTATAAGCAAGAAGGAGGAGCGCGGTTTTCACCCACCCTCCTCCTTCCCGATTGCTCCACCTGTAACGTGCGGTCAAACTCTGCGCAGACCGGACAGTGCTGATCGAACCAAATCTAGACGATCTTCAGCTTGGCGAAATCCACACCTTCCGGCGCAGGGGGCGTCTTGAGTTTCATGTCTTCCAAGGCATCGACGACGCGATCGGCAACGACCAGATTGCGGTACCACTTCCGATTGGCCGGAACGATGTACCAGGGCGCGCAGGTGGTGCTTGTCGCAGAGATGACATCTTCGAAGGCTTCCTGATAGTCGTCCCACAATTTGCGCTCCTCAAGGTCTCCGGAACTCCATTTCCAACGCTTTTCCGGGTCAGCGATACGGGTTTGCAATCGCTCTTTCTGCTCGTCCTTGGAGATATGGAGAAAGAACTTGAGAACGGTCGTCCCGCTTTCGGTCAACAGTTCTTCAAAATCCTTGATGTGGTTGAAGCGGCGCTTGGCAACTTTATTGGACACCCACCCATGAACACGCGTAACGAGGACGTCCTCATAATGCGACCGATTGAAGATGCCAATCTGTCCCCTGCGTGGAACTTCACGATGGACACGCCACAGAAAATCGTGCCCCAGTTCATGGTGGGACGGCGCCTTAAAGGCCACGATTTTGCAGCCTTGCGGATTGACTCCCGACATGACGCCTTTGATCGTCCCATCCTTTCCGCTGGTATCCATCCCCTGTAGCACAATGAGCAGTGATCGTGTTGCGTTAGCATACAGCCGTTCTTGAAGTCCATCGAGCTTCGCAATGAGTTTAGCCGTCTCCGCTTTGGCGCGATTCTTCCCCTGTGCGCTCTTCTTATACTCCCCCGTCTCATCCGGGTCGTACTGCTTCAGCGACAGTTTTGCACCGAGCTTCACACGATATTGTTTCACTGAGTGCCTCCCTCGTCAGCGGGTGAGAAATGCCACGGCCTCATGGCCCAAAAGCCCCATGCTGATACTCAAGTGATGAGAAGGTATGGGTGAAACGCTCTCGTCGCTACGGTTGTTTCGAAACATCCTGCGCGCACCGGAAGCCGACGTTGGGGTCTTGCTCGGTCGGATCGGCTTTTGTGCGAAACGAAGACCGTAACCGGTACGGCGTATTGATGTACGATCCTCCACGCTGAACCTTGGCCGTCCCTTCGGTCGGTCCATGTGGATTGATCGCGGGACTATTGATAAAGGTCGAATAAAAGTCTTCACCATACCAGTCCATCACCCATTCGTACAGATTGCCGGCCAGATCCTGTGCGCCATAAGGACTCTGTCCCATATGGTGATTCCCGATGACCGACACCGTCTCCGCACCACCTTCCTTCAACCCATAGACTGCATGGACCGGCGTCGGCAGATCATTACCCCAAGGGTACATCCGCTCGTCGGTCCCACGCGCGGCTTTTTCCCATTCCGCCTCAGTAGGAAGCCGCTTGCCGACCCACAGGCAGTACCCCATCGCATCCATCCAGCTTACCCATCGCACCGGACGATCCGCGTCGATCACAGGCGTTTCCTTATCCGAAAATCCCCAAGGAGGCTCACTCTGAATGGCAACGACATACTTGGCAAATCGTCCGTTCGTCACTTCGAACTTGTCGATGTAGAATGTGTTGACATGGACGCGATGCGCGGGCGCTTCGTCTTCATCGCCCTTATCGCTGCCCATGATAAAATCGCCCTCCGGCACCAGCACCATCGGGGCGCCATCTTTCCCGACATATTCATGGGCAAGGGACTCAGTGTGGGCCGTCTGGGCAATCGCGTTTGTCACCGGCTTGATCCTCTCGGTACTCTTGCTGTCGCCATTAGGAGCGCCGAGAGGTTTCCCGGAGGTCGAGGACGCATCGGACTTCAGCGGGTTCGTCGGGGGCGATTCGAGTTTCGCTATTCGGCTTTCGATCGCCGATGTCAACCCGTCCGTAGGAGACAGCGCACAGAAACCTGCGAGCAATACACCAAGAATTCGTCGAACAGCCATGTCTTTGCCTCGTGAAGTAAGGTACCGAAAACGCGTGGCTAAATCCAGCCTGCCTCGGCATGCCCTCCCCGGCTCTTAGAGTGCTGGCATGTTGAGCAGAAAAGGGATTGTTAGGAAGGGCTCGTAGAGTTGCACTTACCGGTCGTCCGGTGTAGCGTATGCCACACAATGCCGTCTTCGATTTCGTGCTCTATTAACCAATCGTTTTCCATTTTAGCGGGTATACTCCTCATCGCGTTGGCAATCAGCTTCTCCGGCTGTGGAGGCCCCTGGCGCGATACCTATCTCAAGAAAGGGGTAGGTCGGCTGACGCAGGAGGACGTCCGTGAGAGACTGGGGTCGCCCCATACGGCCAAGACCCCAGCCCTCGGGGGAGATAGCCGCTGGACCTATCGGTTTGCGCTCAGCGAACAGGAGCTTACAACTTGGAATCCCACCTTCGTCGCGGATGCCTCCAATTCAGTCACGAGCTTGATGGGCAAGGGAGCAGAGGGAGGGGCTAAACCGACGTTGTACTGCTACCGATATCTGTTGACGTTCTCCGAGGAAAAGGTCCTCAAGCAATGGAAGCGAGAGGAATGCGTTCCGGGTACCCGCGACACGCTCACAGCGAAATAAGAGACGACCGTGACATCAGACCGATGGTTTTCAATCGACAGTTCGGTGGCCTTCGACGGTGTGAAGTCGCTCATCCTGCTGCTGGTCTTACTTGTCGTCAGAACGCTCGTCGTGCGCGGGTTGGCCAACAATTCAACTCTCTCGATGGAGTCGAAGCGTCGTTGGGTGGTCGCAACGAGGAACTCCGTCGTCTTCGCTTTTCTCCTGGGTCTGATAATCATCTGGGCACACGAGCTCCAGGCCTTTGCGGTCTCGATCGTCGCGTTGGCCGCCGCGATGGTCTTAGCCACGAAAGAGCTAATCCTGTGTTGGAGCGGCGCGGCGCTTCGCGTCGGCGGCAAAGTCTACACGGTCGGTGATCGAATTCAAATCGCGGGCCACCGCGGTGTAGTACTGGACTATGATGTCTTTGCGACCAAGTTACTGGAGATCGGCCCTGGTCAATCCGCCCATCTGTACACGGGACGCGTGACTATTTTCCCGAACAGCTTGTTGTTCACCAACCCCTTGGTCAAAGAAAATCCTCAGCAGGAATACGGGCTCTACACATTGACCGTTCCGATCAAGAGCGAAGAAGATTGGCAACGAGCGGAACGGGCCCTTCTGGAAGCGGCCAAGCACGAATGCGCCCCGTTCATGGTCGAAGCGGTTCGGCAGATGAAGCTCCTCGAGCAGGCCAACCTGTTGGAAGCCCCCTCGCCTGAACCACGCATCACGATTCAATTACCGGAATCGGGCAAGATGCATCTCGTCCTTCGATTTCCAGCTCCGGATCGTGGGCGCTCGCGTATTGAACAAGCTATTCTGCGTCGCTACCTTTCTCAATCCGTCACTCCCTCTTTGCCGTCCTGAGAAATGCAAGCGGGCCTTCCTCGACCGATGGTCGACGGAAGGCCCTCGCTTCGACTCCTCGATAGGACTACTGAATTACTTCGGAAATGACTTTGGCGCGGAGACGTGTTGCCAGCCTTCGCCGTTGAGCGTACGGAGAAATTCCACCAGATCATGCTTTTCTTGATCCGTCAGCTCTAGCGGAATAATGAGATTGTCCTGGTGGGGATTCTTAACACCACCCTTGTTGTAGAAATCGACGACTTCTTTAAGGGTCTTGAAGCGCCCGTCGTGCATATAGGGGGCGCTTCGAGCGATCTCCCTCAAAGTCGGGGTCTTAAACGCGCCAATGTCTTCGGCGTTGTCAGTTACCATATAACGACCGAGATCCACCTTATTGTCGTCCCAGCCGATGCCGAGGTTGTGAAACTTTTCGTCGGTGAAATTGAACCCGGAGTGGCACTTGGTGCAGCGGCCCTTATCCCTGAACAAGATGAGGCCCCTCTGAGCAGCTTCCGGAATGGCCCCTTCTTCCCCTCCCTGATCGAACCGGTCTGCTGGGCTGTTGCCGGAGAGGACGGTGCGTTGGAAACTGGCGATGGCCATACCCACCCTTTCAGTTGTGATGGTGTCATCACCGAAAACTTGCTTAAAGAGCTTCCGGTAGCCTGGGATTTTCATCATCTTCGCATTCATCACATCGTAGTTGGCAAAACCGTGTTCGATCGGATTGGTAAACGGACCGACCGACTGAGCTTCCAACGTTGCGGCCCGTCCGTCCCAAAATTGAGCGCTGCTGAACACCCGGTTGAAGGACGCTGGTGCGCTGCGACCACCCTTCTGGCCCCGGATACCCGTAGAGACCGGCTTGCCATCCGTGAATGCAAATTTCGCGAGATGACAACTCGCGCAGGCAATGGTGTTGTCCTGCGACAACCGCTTGTCAAAAAACAATAGCCGACCTAACTCGACCTTCTCCTTCGTCAACGGATTGTCGGCCGGAATGACCACAGCAGTCTCTTCGAGACCGAACGGAATCTTGAGCTTGTACTCCTCCGCCTGTGCGTCGCCAAAAGGGACTCCCAGCAGCAGTCCAACCACCATATATACCCGCGCAGATATTGAAACCGTTAGCTTCCACTTCTTCATTTTTGGCTCCTTTCATTATGCACGGACGGAAATATCATTCTGCATGAGATCACTATAACGAATCTACGATTAGATCGACGATCCTTCCACGATTCCAGAATTGAAGAGGCTCGCCGACAATGAGTCAGTGTGACAGGCCACAAACCAACACCAGCTCTGTCGAGCCCTAGCTGAGAGCGCAGAGTCGAGGACTTGGTCCTCTTCGAGTGACTAGCAGACCCTCGCACATTGGCATCCATCGCATGAGTTGCCGCACCATCCTATGCATCGTTCGGGGCTCAAGTCCTTGGTATGGCGCCCGCTACTCTAGCAGGCTTCGGAGCATCCACGCTGTCTTCTCATGCACCTGCATGCGCTGAGTTAAGAGGTCGATCGTGACCTGATCGGAAGCCTTTTCGGCCGTCACAAAGACTCTCCGTGCCGTTCGTACCAGCGCTTCCTGCCCTTCTACCAGCTGGCGAATCATATCTTCCGCCTTGGGCACTCCCGTGGCTTCAACGATAGACGACAGCTTCGAAAACTGGGCATAACTCCCCGGCGCAGGATGCCCCAGCGCCCGGATACGTTCCGCTACCAGGTCAACCGCCAGTGCGAGCTCGTTGTATTGCTGTTCGAACATCAGGTGGAGCGTCTGGAACATCGGCCCCGTGACGTTCCAATGGAAGTTATGCGTCTTGAGATAGAGGGTATACGTATCGGCCAGCATTTTGGATAACCCTTCGGCAATCGCTTTCCGCTGAGCCGGTTCGATCCCGAGATCGATCTGCGGACCGTTGTGGGCTCTTGCCCTTGTTGGAGGTTGAGTTTTTGCCATGGTTTCCTTCCCTCATTTAAGCCCGGCGTCCGGGACTCTCATATCATGACTTGTGTTGTCGACTCAATCTGCGGACCATCATCGGCTCCAGGGCCATAGAACACGTGCGCCCTTTACTCCCCGTTGACCGAGGAGGGATAAGACGCCCTCCTCAGTCAAAGGACGCTGAGCGATTAGTGGCTTATCGGCTTGGTGTAGGGATACCCAGGCCCTTCAGACTCCAAGCTCTCGATGACGTCCACTCTCATCCGTTCGCTACCCACCTTGACGCTGTCTACCTGGGCCACCGTCTCATGGAGAGCATCGATGACGTCCATTCTATGCGCATCAGAGGCGAAGCTTTCCGGCACGGTCGTCGCTCCGGTTCCCGCCATGACTGTCAAAAATCCGACTATCACCATACCCTTCACTCTCATGATATTCCTCCCTTCTGCTTAGACATCCTCCGCGGATTCTCCCGCGTTCTTTGAATACACGGTACCCGGATCTTGACTATCAGTCAAATTGATAATATATTTAATTGCGATAAGAATAACTTATAATGCAATCGATCAATGACTTTAACGGAACTCCTATATATCGTCGCCGTGGCCCAAGAGCGCCATTTCGGGCGTG
This sequence comes from Nitrospira sp., assembly GCA_041743145.1. Lineage (GTDB taxonomy): Bacteria > Nitrospirota > Nitrospiria > Nitrospirales > Nitrospiraceae > Nitrospira_D. Next base: position 14,766 of record JBGTNJ010000089.1, read on the forward strand.
CCGCCGATCGAGCATTCGTGACTCAACCGGCCTTGAGCCTTGCGATCAAAAAGCTGGAGGAAGAGTTGGGCACAGCGATTTTCGAGCGGCGCCAGAACCGGATTGAACTGACACCACTCGGAGAGCGAATCGTCCATCAAGCGCAGCGTGTGTTGGAAGAAGCGGAGCAAATCAAACTGATCGCGGCTCAAGGTAAAGATCAACTGAATGGGCAGCTGCGGTTCGGGGTCATCGCCACCGTCGGGCCTTATATCCTGCCGGATCTGATCCCGACTCTTCACAAGCGCGCACCGGTGATGCCCCTCGAAATCGAAGAAAGTTTGACGGCCAATCTGACCACGATGCTGAAGAACGGGAAATTGGATGTGATCATGGTGGCCTTGCCGTTTGAAGAGTTGGGCATTCTCACCCAAGCCCTCTATGACGAGCCGTTCAAAGCGGTGGTACCGGTTGGGCATCGGTGGGAGCACAAGAAACAGATCGACGCGCGGGAACTTGACGGCGAAAAGGTGTTGCTTCTTCATGCCGGGCACTGCTTTCGCCAGCAGGTGTTGAATTCTTGCCCGGAACTGAGCCGATCTGATGCGGAAGGTCTACAGGGAAATTCTCTCGAAACGATTCGCCAGATGGTCGCGTCGGGGTTAGGCGTCACCGTGTTACCATGTAGTGCTCTCACGAAGAAGTACGCGAACAAGCGATTGATCGCCATCGATCTGGCGAAACCGGTGCCGAGTCGTCGCATCGGACTCGCATGGCGCCGTGGGTTCACCAGACCACAGGTTATCGATGTGATCCGGGACGCCGTCCATGCGTTGAAGGTGCCAGGCCTGCGTATGGTGACGGGCTAACACTGATCGACAGGAAATCTCCCGACGTTTCTTACGGACGCTTGTTGCCTCGGATGGCTTTTGGTAGGATGCGCGGAATCAATCGGAGCTGGCTTGGGATGAAGATCGCCACATTCAACGTCAATTCATTGCGGAAGCGCTTGCCGATCGTGCTCGAATGGCTCGATCGGCACAAACCGGACGTCCTGTGCCTGCAAGAAACCAAAGTCCAGGATAGCGAGTTCCCGTTGCTCGCCCTGACTCCCAGCGGATACGAAACGACCTTTCGAGGGATGAAATCCTATAACGGGGTAGCGATCCTCAGCCGAAAAGAACCGGAAGCCGTCTCGTATGGATTTGACGATGGCGGAGACCCGGAAGACTCTCGCTTGCTCAGAGTTGTCATCGACGGAATTCCGATCGTCAACACCTATGTGCCGCAGGGCTTTGAGATCGATTCACCCAAATATGCCTACAAGCTCGCCTGGTATGAACGGCTACGCCGTTATTTTGACGCACATCTTTCCCCTCAGGCTCCGGCTATTTGGTGTGGTGATATGAATGTCGCTCCAAGGCCTATGGATGTTCACAGTCCAGAGAAGCATCTTACTCATGTTTGTTATCATGAAGCAGCCCGCAAGGCCTACGAGCAGACGGTCGCGTGGGGATTTCAGGATGTGTTCGTGAAACTGTACCCGACGCGCCAGCAATATACATTCTGGGATTACCGCGCCCCGAGTTCACTCGCAGCCAATAAAGGCTGGCGCATCGATCATATGATGGCGACGGCACCACTCGCTGAAAAGTGTACGAAGGCGGATGTGGACGTCGAGCCGCGGCGAGCGAAAGAACCTTCGGACCATACGTTCTTGTGGGCAGAATTTTCGATCTGACCGCGTACGCGACATCCCATCCATCCGAGCAGATAGATTCTACAGCTAGTTGTCGGGCTGGCGAGCCGTTCGTTTTCTAAGCCGCCTTAGCCCGCATGTGGTTGCCTACGATTCTGCTCAATCAACGGGTCGATGATCAGGCCGCAATTGAGACAACGAAGGACGATGGTACTGGACGATACCACCGGTTGGCGTTCTGGAATCATCAAGCCTTTGCATTTTTGACAGGTCATCGAGTTCCTCCTACTAAGACCAGCGAACGGTAAGGACTTAACATCGCAACATTAACTTCGTGTTAACAGCCAGTTAAAACTATCTAATGTTTCTCATATCATCACCTGTTCACTGACCCCGATGGCATCCGGTAATCAGCTTTTACCTCAATCCCAACACCTCAATTACGACGCAGTGAACGACGTGGCCATCGTGGGAGCCGGAGCGGCAGGACTGACGGCAGCCATCGCTGCGGCGGACACGTTGTCAAGGGAGGAGGTGCCCGGCCGAGTGATCCTGCTGGATGGCGCGAAGCACATAGGAGCCAAGATTCTCGTCTCAGGCGGCGGGCGTTGCAATGTCACCCATGACGTTGTCACGCCAAAGGATTTCTTCGGGAATCGAAACATCATCCGAAATGTTCTGGCCGCGTTCCCAGTCCACAACACGATCGCCTGGTTCGCATCGTTAGATGCCGACCTGAAGCGTGAGCCAACCGGCAAACTGTTTCCCACCACCGATCAGGCACGTACCGTACTGAACGCACTACTTGACCGCGGCCGACACATCGGGGTCACGATCTGTCCGAACCATCGAGTGCGCGAGATCTCACGGTCAGGATCAGGATACCGAGTGCATCACACCCATGGCCCGATCCACGCCGCTCGCGTTATTCTTGCCACCGGGGGACAGTCATTACCGAGAACGGGAAGCGATGGATTCGGATATCAGCTGGTTCGTTCCCTCGGCCATCGCGTGACGCCGACCGCACCGGCGTTGGTCCCACTCGTCCTGGAGCAGTCTATGTTTCACGCAACGCTTTCAGGCCTCTCGCATGAGGTGGAACTGACGACCGTCGTGGAAGGTCGAAAAGCTGATCGACGCACAGGGAGTCTGCTCTGGACCCATTTCGGAATCAGTGGTCCAGTAGTCATGGACGCCAGCCGCTTCTGGACCTTGGCAACGAATCGAGGCGCACAAGCCGACCTCTACGGCAACTTCGTGCCAAGTCGGACGCCTGACGAATTAAAGGCTTGGTTGAGCGTTCAAGCCACCGAACACCCGAAACGTTCCCTGGCGAGAACACTGGCACTGCTGGTCCCAGAACGATTCGCCCATTCCCTCTGTCTGTATTGTTCGTGTGCTCCACTGAAGACCATCGCTCAGGTCCCGCGCATTGACCGGAATCGATTACTCGACGCACTCACCAAGTTTCGATTTCCTGTTGAACGAGACCGAGGATGGAACTTCGCTGAAGTCACCGCCGGCGGCGTGCCGTTGGATGAAATCGATTATCGCACCATGGAATCGAAGGTGGCTCCAGGACTGTATCTGACCGGGGAGATGCTCGATTGCGATGGACGCATCGGTGGATTCAATTTTCAATGGGCTTGGACGACAGGGTGGTTAGCGGGACAGTCAGCCGCACAAAGTCTTCGTGCCGAGGACATCGCATCGCGCAACCCATGATGGCCACATTGGGTTGTCCTCGTGTTCGACTCCGGTTCTTCTGAGTCAATGATCACCACACGCCCGCTTCTGCCTCCGAACAAGCCTTCGCCTTTGGAAGGACTCGATACGATACCTCCCCTTCCTCCATATTCGACTCATCTGACGACAACATCGTCACGAGGAGCTTTTCTTCAGCGACACCCTCGTCCTGAGTCCGCAAGACTCCCTCACGATTCAACATCTTGATCCCATTGGTGCGTGAGACGATTGGGGGATACTGTCTGAATTGGTCGGCCGACACGTAGGGAATTTGGATGGTCACGGGACGCCGTTTGACATAGATAAAGTCACGCAGGTAGTCGTCGAGGGACGTTTTCAAGGTGACGACCACCGAGCTCTCTGCCGGCAGAGTGGCGATCGAGATCACAAACAAGGGCTTCACATCGGGCGGCGCTTCCTTGTTTCCGGTGGCCATCAAGCGTGGGGCTGTCAACAGCTGCGTTGTCTGATTGATGGCGGGAGACCGCACACCAACCAGAAGACTCGTGATGTCACGATCGGACACATTTTCGAGCAACAACTTGATCAACACCCAGCTCTGTGGATCGGGCGCCTTCGCTCGACCACTTGGGAGAGATTGTTCCTCCCGGCGAATGCTGCAGTCGGACACCAAATTCCGCCGTTCGAAGAAATAAAGCGTGTTCATGCCCTGTGCCTGGACCCCCCGTTCATATGTGTAGAAGGACACTCCGACATGAATCATCGTCGGTCTGAACCAGGCTACAATCGTAGGGAGTACGAACGGGACAAATGCGGCAAACAGCCCGATAATCGCCACCTTGTTGAAGACAGACTGCCCCCAGAACCAGTTCCAGCACTTTTTCAGAACTCTCATCGACTCCCCACCAAGGATTTGACCTTTTCCTAAACATAACCATACGCTCTTCGAGGAACCCTCGACAACCATGTTCGTGCAGTGTCAGTGGAGTGCCTCGAAGGCGCTTGCCGCCATCCATTCGTCCTAAGCTGGTTGACGGGCGTGTCATTTCGAGCAGTTACTCTCACAATTCAACGAACTCACCACAAACGTATTTCTGGGACTCTACACGAGGACCTCGTCGCTCGATTCAGACGGGAGTGGAGGTGTGGGAACGGCGAGGTAACCAACCGCATCGAAGAGCCGGCGGAAGTAGCGCTGGACTATGGAGTCCCTGTCTGGAGTTGGACTGCGCTCACGCCATACGGACCGGTGAAGGCCAGCACTTTGTCTCCCGGCTTAAATTGAGCACTCAGTTGGGTTTGTTGCGTAAGCTTGAGAATATGGAGCTGCCCCTTCTCATCTCGAATGACCATCGTCCCCGGAATACCGACCGTCACAGTGACAACCTCTCCCTGAATTGGACCTGATGTAGATGGAAGAGTGAAATCAGGCAGGCTGATCATGACGAGAGTAAGCAGGATGACACCGCATAGTATTCTCCGTATGAGTGGGCTCATGACAACACTTCCTTCTTCTGATGGGGAGAGAGGGTCACTCTCCACCAGAGCAGCAGAATCGTACTTGTGGATTAATTGTTTCGGGCGGTTAAACACCTTACAATTCTACCAAGAAAGTCGACAGTTATGCATGGTGCGGGCGGTATGAGGCAACCTCTCCTCGCTAGATAAATTCTCCTTGACCATGGCCACGTTCAACCACCATGCTTACCGTGGATCGGATCAAAAATGTTTATGCTGGAGAAGCAGACAGAAGAAGTTCACAACACCGAGCGGAAGATCGCAGCACGCTGGAAGGTATTACAGGCCTTGGGCGGCATCCTGATCGGCCTCGGCCTCTTCATCGACTGGCCTGCTCCACCAGAAACTAATCTGCCGGACACGTCCTCTTTTTTGATGATCGTCGGCGCGCTGGTCGTGGCCGCAGGGCTCTTACTTGCACTTCGGCGAGAGTAGCTATGCTCACGTAACCATCTCTGCACGAACACCAAAGCTCCATGACCTACCGAATGGGAATTAGAAGTCTTCAAACAATCGCAGCTGTTTCGGACGTTCGATCTCGCGCATCCAAGCCTGAACCCTTGGCTCTTTCTTTGGCTTGCGAGAAGACGGACCGGCTGCCAGTAGGGCTTGCGCGGAGAGCCATGTACCGATCAGATCAAAACGGGCTAGGTCCTTCTCTCGAAGATTCAAGCTCCATTCCGAAACGGCTCTTCTCCTCGTTCCCGCTGGGCTTCCAAAGTACCGCAATTGGAAGAACCATTCGCCGGATAAACTGATACTAATTCGGTGAACGACGGCAATAACGCCCGTACGGTCACCGATGGTTTCTCTGAGATAGACGCCGAGGAGGATGTCTTCACGGGCTACCATGGCAACCAATGGTTACACCGCGAATACCCTAGGGTCAAGGGAGATGATTGCATGAAGTCATTTCTCCAATCAGTCTCCTCTCGCCTTGCACAGAGGTTTCCTACCCTCGCCTCACATTCGTTACCTATTTTGGCTATACGGGGAACCACAAGGTCAAATTTGCATGCGTGCGCCCGATGGTTAATACCGGTGTTGTTGACCGACATATCGATCTTGTGATGCAACCAGACTTGCATCATCGAGAAGGATGCACAGTTCAAGATCCGATCCCTTCGTTTGCTTTGAAAACCAACATGTGAGTGCTCTGCCGGATAGGGCGGGGTTCATTACCCCAACGTAGGATGGTGCTCAACAGCGCGTGGGACTAGCTTGTGACCTGGCAGGCATTGAAGCGGCTCCCCAAAAAAGGAGGTTCGATATGAGGCTCTTCCTAGTTGGCTGTACGCTGATTCTCGGTGCCGGTGTCTTGGGTTGTGCCGAGCGACCCTACGTGATCTGTCGTGGCGAGGCATACTGTACGGCTCCCTTGACCCATGACGAGGCGATGCACGCCGCGCAGCTCAAGAAAGCCTGGGGAGACGATGCCTTATACGTCCGTCCCGGTCAGTAGGAGTGCAGTAGGAGGGGGGGGGGGTAACAAGTTAGCTAGAGGGTCAGCAATTGCCTGAGAAGTGAAGCGGCGTCACTTCCTTGCGGATCAACGTGCCACGGTTGCAATACATGGTATGTCGAATTACGACGATCCAGCTGAATGAGTATTGCCAACCAGCAAGAGCGGGTTTCACCAGATTCGCTCTGCACTGGCTACTGCGGAATCAGGAAAGTGAGGCCCATCTGGCCCCACTCACGTGAAGATGAGGCGTTTTTCCAAAGTGCACCAGGTATGGTTTCTAGTGCTCTCTGCCTGCGATTAACCACGGGCTTTCCCCTTCATTTCCCTCGTTTAATGATGGTCGGCCTTGTGAAGAGGCTAGATCTCTTTCGGCCTTAGAAGTGGAACGCCTCCTGCATGGCCCCTATACGTGGCTCGTGCGGTAGCAGAATCTATCGCCGCCTACTGATGCAACTCTTTGTCATCGAGCAGCTAAGAATCGTGCTCGACGACATTCGACTACCAATCATGATTCATTGAACAGGAGCATGCATGAAAATCGCGCAGATCGCACCGTTATGGGAAAGTGTGCCACCACAGCGCTATGGAGGAACAGAACGGATCGTTTCCTACATCACCGAGGAGCTGGTACGTCAGGGCCACGATGTGACTTTGTTCGCCAGCGGTGACTCTGTGACCGCGGCGCGGCTGAAAGCAGTTTGTCCGCAGGCATTACGTCTGAATACTGGGATCTTCAATCGTGATGCTCCACAGGTGTTGTTACAGGAATGGGCATTCGGGACCATGTCGAAAGAGTTCGATCTGATACATTCGCACTTGGATTTCCTCGGATTCTCAACTGCGCGACGGTGTGGGACACCGGTGGTGACGACTTTGCACGGACGACTGGACCTGCCAGAACTCGTACCAATTTTTCGTGAATTTGCCGAGATGCCGTTGGTCTCAATCTCTGAGTCACAGCGCCGCCCACTTCCCTCCTCCAACTGGGTGGGAACCGTGCACCACGGCTTGCCAGACCTCTATCGTCCGCATTACGAGCCAGGCCAGTACCTGGCCTATCTCGGCCGCATCTCTCCGGAAAAGCGTCCGGATCATGCCATTACCCTGGCCAAACGGGTCGGGATTCCACTCAAAATGGCGGCGAAGGTCGATCCAGCCGATGAGGCATACTTCCGTGCCGAGATCGAGCCGATGATGCACCATCCCTTGATCGAATTCGTGGGCGAAATTACGGACGAAGAAAAAGATGAGTTTATCGGAAACGCGATTGCGCTGGTGTGTCCGTACGATTGGCCTGAACCTTTCGGGATCGTGCTGATCGAAGCGCTGGCGTGCGCCACGCCGGTGCTCGCGTATCGCCGTGGATCGATTCCTGAAATTATCGAGTCCGGAGTCACCGGGTTTATCAGTGAGACACTCGAGGAGATGATCTCCTCGGTGACCAACTTGGGGACGATTGATCGTCGTGCCTGCCGCGAGTCGTTTGACCTCCGTTTCACCGCGAAGCGGATGGTGAGCGACTACTTGAAGATTTACGGAGAAGTGGTGCGCGAGAACCACTTCGCCTTCTCCTCACAGTTACGCATAGACGCGCAAAGCTCCATACTTCTGCAGAAGTGATGAAGATGCCAGCGCGGTTCGCCTGCCTCGCGCAAAGAACATGGGCTCGGATCTTGTGCTGTGCATGTGGACTGATAACGACTTGACGGCTCAAACGGGGCAGGAGTCTTTCTTACCGTAGCGCTCAGCTACGCTGCTCTTGAGGCTACTTTCTCCAGCAACCCCTGAATGAGTGTCTGGCATGACTTGCGCTGTTTGGCAGCCATTTTCACTAAGCGATCAAGAGGAAATGAAAAAAGCTGAACAAGGGGGAAAGGGAATCGAAGCCTTCACCGGTAAAACCAGTCGTCCCCTGCTTGAATCATACACCGAGCCACATCGACACGGCCCAACTCGGTTTTCGTTTTCTCCTGCGTGTTACTACGATCTGAAAGTCGCGGCCAGCCCACCTTTAACTTGTAGTTGTGGCACAGCTTCTCATCCCTCACAGTGAAGGTGTGATACAGACTCGGGTTAGATTCTTCCGTGATGACGCAGCCGGGGAACTTGCTCTTGAGATAGGCTCTAATGACAGTAAGATTCTTCTTAATAAATTGTTGCTCTGTCATGAGCTCTAGGCTCGAGTCACTTTGTAACATGCGGCTATGCCGAGCAAAAAGAACGCGCCACGGTGTGGGGGTTACAGGTGTATGGTCAAGATCGTTATTGCCGTCATCGTTAAGATGACAGATTCCATCATCGCATGATCGACAATGCTAAGCAAGACGAACCACTCTGTCTATTCTTAAGCGAGGCCGAGTCAAATACGGGCGTTGATCGTGCATCGAACAAAAAGAACATGGGGTAGGATTTTGTATTGTGCATGCGGACCGATAAAAGCATAGGAGTATTTCTATACCGCATTGAAGTGGTCAGGATGATCTTGCACCGCACATGTCCTGCTTCCTGGAATATCGAGACGAACGTAGGATGGCTGGCCGGGAAAGAAGGATAACGGAACCAGCGGGTTTCGAAGTGTGTTCTATAGGCACAGCGGAGGAGAAGAGCATGGGGTGGATGACGGGTTTCGAACCCGCGACCTCCGGATCCACAATCCGGCGCTCTAACCAACTGAGCTACACCCACCACGAGGAATTTGAAGAATCGTGATATTAACAAAGCGCTGATCGTCGCCGCAACCGACTTGCGTCACCCTCTGGCATCGAAGGCAGCCTGCATTTCCGCAAGAATGGCCGCGACGGTTGCCGACGGGTCGGCTGCATCACGAATCGGGCGACCGATCACAAGATAGTCCGCACCAGATGCGATTGTTTGCGTGGGCGTGGTTGCCCTGGCATGGTCATCAACTCCTTTGCCGGTCGGCCGGACGCCCGGCGTCACAATCGTGAAGCGCGACCCAACCTTCTGCCGGATAGCCGAAGCTTCTTCACCGGACGCCACAACGCCATCACAGCCCACGTCGGAGGCCAGCAGTGCCCTAGCGGTGACAAGGTCTTGGACCGTCCGCTGGATCCCCATTTCTCGGAGATCCTGCCCATCGAAATTCGTGAGCACCGTCACAGCGAGCAGCTTGAGCGATGAGCCCTCCCGCCCTTGCACGGCAGCTGTGAGCGCCTTGCGATTCGCATGGATTGTTAAGAAATCCACTCCCATCGCCGCAACCCGGCTCGTCGCTCGGCGGACCGTCTCCTCGATATCCAGAAACTTCAGGTCGAGAAACACTCGCATGCCCCGCTCAACAATCCGCTTGATCATGTCGGGACCTGCTGCGGTGTAGAGCTCAAGGCCGACCTTGACAAAGGAGATGTGTCCTTGAAGCCGGTCTAACAGCCCATCCGCTTCTGCCGTAGAAGGGACATCCAACGCAAAGATCAGTCGGTCCCGTGCTGCAATCTTCACCATGCCCATGCTCCTTCTTCAGGGCCGATCCTTGACGATCGGCGAAACCTTATGATACAAATCAACTTCTTTTTTACAGGAGTATTCGATGCCCCAGACTCACAAATCGACCATTCGACGAGCTCGCCAAACTGAGCGACGACATGAGCGAAATCAGTCCACCGTTAACGCGGTGAAGACGCTCATCAAGAAGGTCCAGTCCGCCGTGGACGGGAAAAAAGCGGATGAAGCCAAGACAAGCCTGAAGGCAGCCACCTCGGCGATTGGGAAAGCTGCCTCGAAAGGCGTACTTCATCGGAATACTGCATCCCGCCGGATTTCTCGTCTGACTCATCGTGTCAACGCGCTGTCTGGTTCCGGCTCTTAATCGTTCGAACGTTCGACACCACCCGCGTGAGCGCTCGTTTGGGAGGGGCCGGGGGCTGCTTAGCCAATTCGGCCTGTCTGCTCGCATTCTCCTCGCAGAGTTTCAGCAGTAGGACTTCCAACACTATTCGCGGGCGACTCCCGCTCCCCCCTTTAAGCTTCGCATCAGTGTCCAGAAAGAGCCGCAGGGCTTTCTGAAGATGTGCCTCAGAAAACCGCTCAAGAAAAGGGCGCACCTTCCGTGGATCCATGCGCAGACTCCTGGCTGCCTCCCCTTCCCGACCACCATTGACCAACAACTCTTTGACTTTCCAGAGTCGTCGATACTGCCACACGAGGGATCCAAGGACGCGAAGCGGAGCTTCCCCCGCTTCAAGATTGCGCGCGAGGATCGAGAGAACTCGCCCTCGATCGCCCTCAGCGATCGCCAGCGTCAAATCAAACACGGACGCGCCCGGATCGACGCCACGGAGCAGGTGGACATCGGCAACCGTGACTGAACGATTAGACGGCACGTACGAAGCCAGTTTCTCCAATTCTCGTCGTAGTCCATAGAGGGATGCTCCGCACGCTTCCTGCAGTACCTGAGCCGCGCGTTCCGCAAGCTGCAACCCCACCCGTTCTGCTTCTCGCATAATCCAGGGAGGCAACTGAGCATCACGGAGCGGCGAACAATCGACGACAACCGCCGCCCGCGTGAGGGCTTGGGAGAATTTCAGTCGGCCATCCAACTTCGGGCTTACAAATACCAGCGTCGTGGACTCCACCGGATTCTGCACACAGTCGAGCAGCAGATCGCCTTCCCGGGCCGTCAGTTTTTCCGCTGACTTCACCACGACCAACCGCCGTGGGGCAAAGACAGGGACGGCCGCCACACTGTTTTGAATATCGCTTCCGCTCGCTTCATCGCCATAAAACAGTTCGCAATTGAATTCATCTCCGTCACTCCCAAGCACTGCGCGCTTGAGAGCCGCGATCGCATGATCTCTCAACAAGTCTTCTTCCCCAACGACAAGATAGAGCGATCCCGGTGCCTGCTGTTTGAGCGCCACCTCCAGTTGCACATGGTTTACCGACGAGGCCATCGACCAACACCTATCATGCTATTGAGGTTCAGGATCCGGTACGGGCGTTTCTTTTTTCAGGGCGTCTGTTTCAAGCTGTAACAGAAATCGCGCCGCCAGGTCGGCTGCCACAAAGCGACCCGCCTGCTCCACCGCCCGATTTTGCAGCGCGCGATTGAATTGGAGGTCGGGCGTCACAAAGAACTCCGACGCTCCTTTTGCCAGCTGTCTCCAGACTACTTTCCTGGACCGAACGTCTTCGACCTGAACCAAGACGATCACCTCAGTCCGACTTTCTAGCGTCGCCGTTTGGGAAAAACTGAGCGTCGGCACGATGACCGACAGGATCTGCCCAGTCAGCACGAGATCCGCTGCTTCGGATTCGGGAACGACCTGCGCTCCACTACCAGCGGAAAATTCATCACGAAAGTAATTGGTGTATCGCATTTCGAGGTTCGGCTCGAAGCTGTTGTTGAGCAACGTCCGGATGATGAGGCGTGGCGGCGGTTCATTCGAGGTCGAGGCAACGGCTCCTCCGATGGTCGGGCCGGCTCCGTCGACTCTGAACTGATAGCCGCAGGCGACGAGTGTCGAAGCAATGAGTGCTGAGATGAAGGTGTTGAGGATAAAAACGAACGGCTCGCTTCGCTCATGATTCGCGCTCTTCTCAGCACTCAGCACTCAGCACTCCTAGACGACAAAGTTGAACAGCTTCTTGTCGACGTAGATCACTTTCTTCGGCTCCTTGCCCTGCAGCCACTCTGCCGCTTCCATACGGGCCAGCCGTTCAATATCTTCGCGCACTGCCTCGGTCGGCACCTCGATTTTTGCCCGAAGCCTCCCATTGACTTGAATAGGTATGGTCATGTGTTCGCTCACTGTCATCGCCGGATCGAACGTCGGCCACGGCTGTTGCGAGACACTGGGGTGATGTCCGAGCAAGCTCCAGAGCTCCTCGGCGAGGTGCGGCGCAAATGGTGAGAGCAACAGGATAAACGGCTCGATCACGGCTCGGGGCCGTTGCTGGGCTTTTGTCATCTCGTTGGTGAAGATCATCATCTGCGAGATCGCCGTGTTGAAACGGAGAGCCTCGATGTCTTCCGTCACTTTCTTGATCGTCTGATGGAGCAGGCGCTCGAGGTCGAGGCTGGGTGCGGTCGAGACGATGGAGCTTGACGGTCGACCTTGCTCGTCGACCATCACTCGCCAGACTCGGTCCAAGAACCGCGTCACTCCTTCCACACCTCTCGTGCTCCAGGGTTTCATCGCTTCGAGCGGTCCCATGAACATTTCGTAGAGCCGCACGGCATCCGCACCGAACTGGTCGATCATCTCGTCTGGGTTGACCACGTTCCCGCGCGATTTCGACATCTTCTGATTATCTTCGCCCAACACAATACCTTGGTGCACCAACTTCATGAATGGCTCGGGCGTGCTCGTCACGCCGATATCGAACAAGACCTTGTGCCAGAACCGTGCATACAGGAGATGCAGAACCGCATGCTCGCTCCCGCCGATGTAGAGATCCACGGGCATCCAATAGCGTTCTTTCGCTGAGTCGACCAGTTGGGTCGAGTTCTTGGGATCGATGAATCTTAGGTAATACCAGCAAGAACCGGCCCACTGCGGCATGGTATTGGTTTCTCGTCTTGCCGGTTTGTTCGTGACAGGATCGGTCGTCGTCAGCCACTCAGTCAAGTTCGCTAATGGGCTTTCGCCTGTCCCCGATGGCTTAAAGTTGTGAGTCTCGGGCAACACCAGAGGCAGCCGCTCTTCCGGAAGCGCTCGCGCGTCCCCATCAACCCACATGATTGGGAACGGTTCACCCCAATACCGCTGTCGGGCAAACAGCCAATCGCGTAGCTTGTAGTTGACCGCTCGCGTACCCTTGCCTTCCTTCGCCAGCCAGTCGGTGATTTTCGGAATCGCCTCGCCCGGCGTGAGCCCGTTGATTGAAAAGGCGTCATCGCTCGTCGCTGAATTCACCACCGTCCCGCGATTCGTCTCGGTGAAGGCTGTCTCCTGAACGTTTCCCCCGGCAATCACCTCTCGAATTGGGAGCGCGTATTGCCGCGCGAAGGCCCAGTCTCGCTCGTCATGTGCAGGCACGGCCATGATCGCGCCTGTCCCATAACTCATAAGAACATAATCCGCGATCCAGACCGGCAACCGCTCTCCGTTCACGGGGTTAATGGCATAGCCACCCGTAAACACGCCGGTCTTTTCTTTTTCCAACTCTTGCCGTTGTAAATCACTTTTCTTCGCCGACGCCTCACGATAGGTCTGAACGGCAGTTTTCTGCTTGTCACTCACAACCACATCAACGAGTGGATGCTCCGGCGCCAAAACCATATAGGTCGCACCGAACAACGTATCCGGCCTGGTCGTGAATACGCGGACCGTACCCTTCTGATCAGCCAGCGCGAAGTCAACTTCCGCGCCAATCGACCGGCCGATCCATTTTTTTTGCATTTCCAACGTACTGGTGGGCCAGTCGACCAGCTTCAAGTCTTCCAGCAATCGGTCAGCATAAGCGGTGATCTTCAGCACCCATTGACGCATCGGCTTGCGAATCACATCGAAGCCGCCGACTTCACTCTTGCCGTCGATGATTTCTTCGTTCGCCAGCACCGTGCCGAGCGCTGGGCACCAGTTCACGGGAACTTCCGCCACATAGGCCAATCCTCGTTCAAAGAGTTTCAGGAAAATCCATTGTGTCCAACGATAGTACTGGAGGTCGGTGGTGCTGAGTTCTCGTTCCCAGTCATACGAGAGCCCGACGCGCTTCATCTGACGCTTAAAGGTGGCGATGTTTTCTGCCGTCGTCTTCGCGGGGTGAATTCCGGTTTTCACGGCATACTGTTCAGCCGGCAGACCGAATGCGTCCCAGCCCATCGGATGCAGCACGTTGAACCCCCGCATCCGTTTGTACCGTGAGACAATATCAGTGGCCGTGTACCCTTCCAGATGACCGACGTGGAGCCCAGAACCGGACGGATAGGGAAACATATCGAGGCAGTAGAATTTCGGCCTCGAAAGATCATCGGAGGCTTTGAATGGGCGGTGTTGTTCCCAATAGGCCTGCCACTTCGATTCAATAGCGTGATGGTCGTAAGTCTTACTCATGGTCCAGAGGATATGATCAACGGGCTCACACACCCGCACAAGGACTGGGGACTCTATCACAGACTGTATAGAGCAACAAGAATCGGGAGTGCGTCTCGGTGTGGGCCAACCGGCTGGTCTGAACCGCAATCAGCCGGCAAATGTCGAGCAGATCTGCGAGTAGTTCGCCGGAGCACCCGAGGCGGTGAGTTGTTCCTGATGGAGAAAGAACACTGCCGGACCGACTCCGGCGTAGGGTTCGAACGCTCCGGCTCGATACCGCACGATGGCGAGGGGCGACACCACTACAATTCGGTTGGTCGCACCCGGTTCGTCCTGATGAATTGTACCGATTCCAGGGGCATTCAGAGTCAGACGCTGTGCGGGCCGATGGGGGGTGGTGACAAAGGCCTCGAGCTCCACACCCAGCCAAGGTAGCGAGTTGAGGTAATGTCCGATCTTGGCGCCGTACATGATCGAGCTGTTCAACTGAACGTTCGAAATGGAAGTTCCCTCGGGAAGGCCTACGAAACTCGGGTCGTTCACCTGCCCACGTACCGTACCCGGAGCGAGAGTCGCTCCAACCATGCCGGAGACATAGGTCTCGGCAAGGGCTGGAAGAGCCGAGTCAACGCTGAAGGCCATCGCCATACAGAGAACCATGCTCTTGGACCGTCGTAGCGCTTCCCCAACGTTTGTGCTCATCCAGTGATCTCCGTGGATGATCGAGAGAATTACCGCTTGCAGACTAGAGCCTCAGCAGGCATCCTGACTATTCTGTTTTGCGGGAGATACCCCGAAGGGGATATGGGACTGTACGCGACTCAGATCTTTCCCCGACTGATGGATTGGGTGATGGCTCGACCGGCATTCTCGCAACTGCGAGAAGCGCTGTTGCAGCCGGCTTCTGGAGAGGTACTGGAGATCGGGTTCGGTACAGGTCTCAACCTCTGCCATTATCCAGCCACGATCACTCGCCTTTCAATCGTTGACCCGGCGACTCTGCTCCCAATGAAGGTCACTCACCGCATGGCTGCGGCGCCGTATCCGATCCAGACCGTCCACGTCACGGCGGAGGACCTGCCGTTTCCTGACAAAACATTCGATACCGTCATCAGTACCTGGACGCTCTGCACAATTCCCGATCCAGTGCTCGCACTGCGAGAAGTGGGGCGAGTCCTCAAGCCGGGGGGTAGATTTCTATTCTTGGAACATGGCCGGAGCGATGATCGAAAGATCGCTGCGTGGCAGGACCGGTTGAATCCCATTCAGAACGTGATCGGTTGCGGGTGCAATCTCAACCGGCAGATCGATCAGCTGATCATCCTAGCCGGCCTCAAGATCGCTCACCTTGATCGATTCAGCATGCCGAGCGTACCAAGATTAGCTGGCGAGATGTATCGAGGCACGGCAGTCGGCCAAGCATTAGCTTGACGGCCGATCGTTCATCAGCGGGGCGAAACCCGAAATGGAGAAAAACTGCGGAAGCGGAGTCGGCGGTAATTGCGAACTCGACTTGGCGCTGTGAACCAGGTACGCCACTCCGAATGCTTTCGCAGCCATCAGACAGCCTTCGTCGTCATCCATGAACAACGAGCGCGCCGGGTCAAAGCTCAGCAATCGTTGGCAGTTTGGCCAATACTCTGGTCGCATCTTGAGATAGCCGACCTCAAACGCGTCCACAATCCGATCCACGTACCGATCCAGACCAGTCTTGGCAACTTTGACCGACACTCCGGCTTCATGGGCATTCGTCACAATAGTCACGCGCTTCCCAAGCTTCCGGAGGTACCGTAGAAACTCCTCTGCACCGGACAGAAAGCCGATCATGTGAGCGAGCTCCTTGTGCATCGCCACCACATCGATGCCAACCTGCTTGGTCCAATAGTCCAGATCCGTCCAAGCTAATTCGCCTTCAACCGACCGATACATCGACATGAGGCGATTTCGAGCTTCCTCACATGATAGACCGTGGAGCGTAGCGTATCGACGCGGCAATTCTTCCTCAAAAAAGAAGTTATCGAAATGACGATCCAGCAACGTGCCGTCCATATCGAGCAGCACATCGTCAATGTGGGACCAGTCGGGATGGCACTGCGTCATACGGCAAAAGTATAGCCGAACGACCCATAGGAAGACGAGGCGAGTTGTGTTTGAGAAAAATCCTATGCTACGGTCCGGCTAATCATGCCGCGCGCAAAATCCGACCCCCAACAGGAATCGACCCTGCCGGTGTTGCCACAAGAAGGCGGCCCGCCTCCGCTCGTCGCCATCATCGGCCGACCGAACGTGGGAAAGTCGACATTGTTCAACAAGATCTTAGGCGCGAAGATCGCCATTGTGGACGATGTCCCTGGCGTGACACGCGACCGCAACTATGCCGACGCCACCTACCGCAATCGAAAGTTTCGGTTGGTCGATACGGGGGGACTCGATCTCTCCGCATCGGACAGCATGTTGACCTTGATCCGACGGCAGTCGAAACTGGCAATTGCCGAGGCAGATATCATCATCGCGCTCCTGGACGGGCGTTCAGGTTTGACCCCTCCGGACCATGAAGTCGTGCGGCTCCTGCGCAGCGTCACGAAGCCGCTCTTCTATGCCATCAACAAGATCGACACACCCAAATCTGAACCCTTGCTCGCAGACTTCTACCGATTGGGCACCGACCAGCTCTACCCTGTGTCCGCCGAACATGGCCTCGGGGTTGCCGAGCTATTGGATACCATCTATCCCCTTCTTCCGTCGACGGACGAGTCCGATCAGCTCCAGCAACTCCCCCGAGTTGCCGTCGTGGGACGCCCGAACGTCGGGAAATCCACGCTCGTGAACGCCCTGCTGGGAGAAGAACGGGTCGTCGTCAGCGATACTCCGGGAACGACCCGTGATCCTATCGACTCACTGGTCACTCACCAGGGTCAGCGCTACATCTTCACCGACACGGCGGGCATCAGACGGCGTGGCAAGGTCGATCGCGGGGTGGAAGGCTATAGCGTGCTTCGTTCGCTCCGTGCCATCGGTCGGTCCGACATTGGGGTCCTACTCTTAGATGGCATGGAAGGCGTCACGGAACAGGACACCAAGATTGCCGGAGCCATTCTCAAGCAAGGGCGTGCCTGCATTCTTTTGATCAACAAATGGGACTTGCGCGCCGGGGATGAGAAAGCTCGAGAAGAGTACGAACTCGAGTTCCGCCGCCGATTTCCTTTTCTGACATGGGCTCCGATCCTGTATGGCTCCGCCATCAAACCCGAATCCCTCCGTCGTCTCTTTCCGCTCCTGAACGACGTGCACACCATGTTTACCAAACGCGTCCCCACCGGAACATTAAATACCTGGCTGCAGAAGATTCTCGCCATCCATCCATTACCGGTTCGTAAGCACAAACCGTCGGCTATGACGAAAGCGGCCTTTATCACGCAGGTGGCCACCAAACCACCGGTCTTCGCCTTGTTTGTCGGTCACCCGGGAGACATCACGCCCGCGTACCTCCGGTACTTGGAGAATCAACTACGTGAGACGTATGGATTCACCGGCACACCGCTGCGCCTTCTCATTAGGAAAAAATAGACGACTACGCTACCTGTGATCAGCGCAGTCCTGCCAACCTCCTTACGAAACGCTCTTTCGGGTTGACTCCACGGGAAGCACATGTTATTCGCATAATCGGATAGTTTGAGGCGTTCGCCATCGCCGATGGCAAACACTACCGAGACCGGATTAGAAAATCTTGATGGCGCTGATTCGACGGTCACCGATCCTCCTGATAATGTGCACTCTGTTCCTCGCGGGAACACTCGCTATTGGGACTATAAGCGTGGCGGAGGAGCGAGTCTTTCAGGATCCGTTCAACCCGGTACCTGGCCAACCCGGGACCGCTCCCCAACTCCAGATACCGCCTGATCCAGAGACACCTGCTCAACCAGACTCATCTTCTGAGGTTGAGCCACCACTAGAGTCGGAGATCCCTGATCACGCAGAGGAATTGGCTGAGCCGGATTCCTCCATCCTGCCCGAGGAGAAAGAGACGGCGGAGCTCGAGTCCGAGGTTTCCACTCCAGAACCTGAGGCCAACCCCTCGATCATGCTGACAGGGCGTGTCTGGCGAGCAAAGCCGGGCATCGTCTTCCTCAAAACACCGGTCGGGCTTTTGTCATTGAGCTCGAAAACCACGCTCAAGACCATACCGGCTTCACAGGAAGTGTCCTTTGTGATCCACGACGACCATCTCGTGGTCGATCTTGTGAAACGAATCGATGGGACGCTCGTTCATCGCTACCTCAGTGGGCCGTTCAAACGAAGCGACGAAGATGAAACGCAGCTGATCGGATGGACGCCGGAGGGCGAACAGGCCTTCCACATGGGCAACCATGCGCGAGCTTTCTCAAACCGGAAGGACGGCGATTCCATCACCATCGAGGTTGACGATACCAATACCGTCATCGGTGTCCACGATCTTCAGTTCGACCTTCAGATCGGGCAGATCGCAACCCACGGGTCCCAAGCTCACCTCTTGTTGACCGGCACCATCGCTAAACTCAAATCCAATTTTATTTTCTTCCGGACTCCGATCGGTATCGTCAACGTCAACGCAAAGATCGGCATCAAGAATGCCAAAGTTGGGCAGACAATGACCTTGCGCATGCATGACCACCATGTCGTAGCCGATCTCTTCCGCTCGAACGACTCCGTTCCGGACCGGCGATTCGTCACTGGCCCCTTGGAATTCGCGACCCCGGATCGGGCGAGTGTCAGGCTCTGGACCCCAGAGGGTGAACAGACCTACCCGACGGATCTGGGGAAAGGCACGCTGAACGGCACGAAGGAGGGAACACCGATCACCGTTGAACTCAATGGGCAAGGCGACGTCGTCGGATTCCACCGGATTAAGTAGTTCCCGGGACCCCCACCTTCAGCTTGACTCTCTTTTCGATCCCCCCGTAGACTCCCTAGTCTATGAGCGCATCTGGCACAAATCGTCATCCTCCCGCTTCGTCCATGACTCCTTCACAAACCGTGAAAGTGTTTGATAAGCTGTATAGAGATCATGTGGACCTGATTTACCGATTCGCGCATCGCTTGTGCGGCGAGCCGGAAGGCGCAAAAGATTTGGTGCAGGAAACGTTTCTGAATGCCTACCGAGGATTCGAGAGATTTCGTGGTGACGCTCAAATTTCAACATGGCTGTATACCATCGCCTCACGGGCCTGCTTGCGCATGAGGCGAAGACGAAAGGGGGCCCCGGATCGGGAGCTATCCCTGGAGGAATTCATCCCCACGTCCGATGGCGAATTTCGTCTACAGATTCCGATCGATGGCCTCAGTCCCGAAGAAGCGCTCCAGAACAAGGAATTGCGGCACGCACTCGATGCCGCCATCGATCAGTTACCGAAGAAGTACAAGATGGTGTTGGTGCTTCGAGACATGGAAGGCTTGAGCGCAAAGGAAGTCGGAACCATTGTGGGTTTGAATGAACGAGCGGTGAAATCACGCCTGCACCGCGCCCGACTGTTTGTACGTCGTCAACTGAGTGCCCAAGGGCTCGGCCAGGCCGAACCTGATCACGCACACGCTCTACTTGGATAGCGGAGAAAACCGTTCCATGGCAAAGCGCCACACTTCCGGACAGCGAGCACGCGCTTCTACGACTCCTGATCAGCATGATCATGGGAAGAACAGGTGCCTTGGCATTCTCCGTCAGCTGTCCGCCTATATCGACGATGAACTCGCAGGCGATATTTGCCAGGAAATTCGCCGGCACTTGGGCGCTTGTCCCAACTGCGAGGTCTTCGTTGCATCCTTGCGTCAGACCGTCTCACTCTGCCGGCATAGTCCGGTCCCGAGCTTGTCGACTGTCGACCGGGGCTTGATGCGCCAGACGATCTTGAAGGCCGCGCAAATTCGATAACTCACACTATCTCGATTTATGATGACTAGGAACCCATTGCTCGGAATTCTCATCCTCTCAGGATTGTTCACAATTCTTGATACAACCGTGCCGAGTCACGCTACTTCCGCATCCAAAGCTCCTCACCAGGTTAAGCAGACCGGGACGGCCCGTAAGGCTGCCGTCGAGACGGCCCTTCGATATGCCGAAGCCATCGCCCATGGCGCCAAGGTCGCGGCTGGGCAGCTGGACTTTGCATGCCAGTATAAACAAGTGACGGGTCCCTCAGTGGAACCGAAGCCATCTGCGACAGCCGATTCCTCGTATGACGATTGTTGGCAGGCACTGACTGCAAGTCATGCCTCGTTCATGAAACGGTCGGATATTGGGATGAATGTCATCTGGCCCAATGTCGGTCCGCTCGTATTTTATGGAGATGACCTATCCCGCGCTCCCGCCTCTGCATTTGTGATGGATGCCCTCGGAGTCGCACCACCCGGAACAGGCCTCCATCTGTCTGTCACAAAGAGCCGGTCGATTCCGAATGGATCCTTCCGACTCGCGCCGAATGATAAAGTGATCGGGGTCCCGACCACACTGGTCGAGCTGACCGTCCACTATCATGACCCGCTCACCTCTCCGGTGACGTATGGGCCAAACACCGTCCAGTGGACGAGTACGATCAAGCGTGAACGTCGCGCCATGAAATCCATCACGACGCAATGGGTGGTTTTCGGCGGACTCAGGCGGCACGGGTTTCCACGTGACACCGCAGTCTTCCATCTCCCCGTGGAAACCACGCCTGAAGCACCAGGCATGGTTGCAGAGAGCATACCATTCGCCACCGAAGCAAGCCGCGCCCTTCCTGACTCCATTGTCTGGTGGGGGCCCGACGATCAACCTAGCACGTTGACTGCCGCAGCAGCTCGGGCTGCCGCGTTCCCCGAACTGCGCGATCGAGTCGCCATGCTCAACCGCATTCTCATCATCGATCCGAATCAACTGGACGCCCTGAGGGTGCTAACCAGAAATCTGTATACCGTCTTGCTTCGGGAGGCCACACAGAACCACAAACTGATCGTCAAGGATCTAGCACTCTCGCTCACGGTCAACGAGTTTTATTGGACGACCGCTGCCGCTTCCGATCGCCTAGATCTCTCGATGGGAATGGAAGTGGGTGGATTCTCGCAACCGACACCGGCAGATCTCCTGTACCGGCTATTACCCGCGCTGCAGACTCTTGCAAGAAACCATCCGGAACAACTAGATAACCGATTCCGGCTGGGCATGGCCTATCGTTGGAACAATGACCAAGGTCCGATGATTGAAACGTTTGAGGCCTTGGTCAAAGACATTCCGGCTGACCGAAAGACACCCAAGGCCGAAGCACTCCTACAGCTTGCGTGGTCCCGCATCAACAAGGTGGCCTGGAATCGGATCCTGCACGATCCCGACAGCGTCCGAGCGTACGAAGATGCGCTCGCGTCGGCAGCCCTCGCCGAACTGCCGATCGACAAGTTTCTCGCGCAATACACCATGGCCTACAGCATGGTGTTCATGCCGGACTACGGTGATAAGCGCCAGATGCTCCAACACCTAACGGAGGCCAAACGCTGGTTTGATGAGATACCAGGAAGAGACGACCAGGTCTGGCGGTATTTCCTCGCGAGCGATGGACTGAAGCCCGTGCTCGACGCCGATCCGATGTTTCAACCAATCCTAGCCGCGACTGACAAACCCAAGGGGTAGTCGCCTCATTTGTATCCCCCGGCACCTGATCGGACAGACCATTCAAACGAACTCACAAACGAACTCAAGCCTCGTTAAAGTCGGCTCCCGGCCAAAAGCGGAAGTTCGGCGCCGAGATCACCTCGCCATAAAGCGGTCCTCAGCCCTGTCGCATGAACGTTCGTCATAACTGGGCCAATAGAACGGAAGCTGTCATATCCCACCCCACGCCTCTCCTCCTATTGACCAGATCTGGAACCGTGCCTCTCAGATGTCAGCCTCAGCGCTGAATAGCATCGGCGTCGTGCCTGCCACATAAACCTGTTATCCTGCCGCGCTCATGTTCACCTCAGCATACAGGAGTCCTTCCTACGAGGGGCAATGGAACGGCCGGTGCGATACACCGCCATATGTTCAATGGTGATCAGGAACGAACGGCGCGGGAAATGCTGAACCCACGCAACAGTCCTGAAGCATTCCAACGTGCCCACGGGCTATCAGTCAGTAACTGAGAATGCTTCCGCTACCCAAAGTACGTTTTGTCTCCAGGGATCGTCAGCGCTGTATTTTCAAACGGCTAGAATCGCTGTGGCGCAATATAACCGCTTCCGTTCCATTGCCCCTGGGACGACAGCTTGCCGATACGGTTGCAGAGCAGCTATGCTGAATCACTGGCATGACACGATCCGGCGTCATATTTTATCCTTTCCATCTGTGCCACGAGCGCACCTTACAGTGGCTGCTGGAGCGGTATCAGCAGGT
>JBGTNJ010000090.1:0-13782 GCA_041743145.1 Nitrospira sp.
GAGAGGAACGAGCAGCGGGAGTGCCAGCGTCACTGGCGCGAGCGGTGCGCCTCGCAGGTGCTAGCCGGCTGGCCACAGCCGGTGGCGAATAGATGTATATAAACGATACACGGAGCGAGATGAGGACCCTCGCCTTAAAAGTTCAAATCAGTGCATTTTGACAAGTGCTCGCTATTGCAACGGTTTCCCCAATTTAGCTGCAATAACAGTGTGTTAAGGCCTTCTATTTGATCCTATACATTTCGATCCTATTCCTTCTCTTCCTGCAAATTCATGTCACAAATTTGTCACATCTGCGAATCATCATTCTGACATTAGACAGATGGTGTCCTCAACGGGATCGATGTTTGCAATCAAGCGAGTATGTCATCGCGCATTGCGTTCAAAAGACTTGTGCAGGCAGCATGAGAAGTCCATTTCACACAGATGGACACGAATACTCTCTTTGGCTAGACTTGAATCCTTCTAGGTCGAGGTGCTCGGAATACATGTATCCCATCATTGAAGTACCTGAGGATGCCCCCGAACTTATAGAGCAGGTTGGCACTAAGTTTAAGTTTTGGTTCGACGGAAGCAGGCAGCTTTTTAAGGAGGTACGCTCGGGAACAGGAGAGGACTGGGCAGAGAAGATTGCATGTGAGATCTGTGGACTTCTTGAATTGCCACACGCTTCTTACGATCTGGCCTCTTGGAAGAAGCGAAGAGGGGTCGTTAGCAAGAATTTCCTGTCTGAGGGCTGTGCATTGATTCATGGGAACCAGTTGCTTGGGAAGATAGTTGGGCCTGTATATCCAACTGCGAAAGTATATAAAGTCCGCCAACATACCCTCAAAGTAGTTCTCCGGCTGATGAATGCACTTGAACCACCGATCGGTTTTAGGGCATTTCCTGGTGTTGAAACCACTTTGGATGTATTCATAGGCTATCTATTGCTGGATGCTTTGATCGGAAATAATGACCGACATCACCAAAACTGGGGGCTTGTTTTCACTCCTGTCGGGGAGCTACATTTAGCTCCTACATTCGATCATGCCTCCTGTCTCGGCCGTATTGAAAGTGACGATGAAAAGCGCCAGAGATTGGGTACTAGAGATCAAGCTCGAACGGTTGCAACATACGTAGGGAAGTGCCGGTCGGCTTTCTATCATTCACCGACTAGTGAAGAACCTCTATCTACATTGGAGGTTTTTAAAACGGCTGCTCGGTCCAATCCAAACGGAGCGCTGTCATGGTTGAAACGTCTACAAGAAATTACCTTGACCGATACGAGGAGAATCTGTGAACAAATTCCGTCGGCAAGGATGAGTGCTGTATCCGTTGAATTCGCGCAAAGAATTCTGGAGTTGAATCGATTACGTCTTCTGGACTTGGTAAAGGAAGTAATGGCGTGAATACGTTGTTTGTTGCATGGCAAGATCTTGAAAGTCGGCATTGGTTTGTTGTCGGGAGGCTTACTAGGAATGCCGGTCGGTTTCATTTCAGCTATACCCATGGGGCGACTCTTGCCACTAAGTTCACACCATTCGGTCGAATGTCCGATCTTTACTCGAGTTATGAATCTGAGGAGTTGTTCCCGCTGTTTACTGATCGTTTGTTAGCAAAGAATCGACCGGAATACGAAGATTACGGTCGCTGGTTGAACTTGCCAAAATCTGCTTCCTTGAATCCATTTGATGAGCTTAGCCGTACAGGTGGTATTAGAGCGACTGACCCTCTGATGGTCTTTCCGTGTCCAGAACCGCAAAGTGATGGCATGTACGCGTTGAGTTTTTTCAGCCATGGAATTCGATATCTACCAAAGGAATCTCAGCAGTTTGTGGGGAACTTGGATGCAGGGAGACAGTTATTCTTGATGCTCGATAATCAAAATGAAGCCGATGTGCTGGCTGTAGCCATGCGCACTGACCCAGCGATGATTGTAGGATTTGTCCCTCGATATTATGCCGAGGACTTTAGGACTTTGACTGAGGGCAAGTTAGTTAGTCGTGTGAAAGTATGGGTAGAGAAAGTGAACCTAGATGCTCCGATTCAACTGAGACTGCTTTGCACAATCAAGGCACCGTGGCCGGACTCTTTTCAGCCGTGTTCCGGCGAACAATATACTCCTCTCGCCTAACGTTTCCGCCTGGCCTAGACATAATAATGTTTGAATCTATCGATTAGCCTACGCTCAGCATCGGTGATGAGAGTGTAGCCCTCTCTTCCTTCGGGCGGTCCGATTCTGTCAAGGATTGCCCAGCTTAACGCAAGTCCTGCTGCGTGGGCTTCGTCGAGGGTCTGTCGCACATCGCCATAGATCTCTGGAATGGTTGATCTTCCGTGAATGTAGACACGGACACGCCATTTTCCTTCCCATTCCAATTCTAGGGGAGGAGATTGGGTATCGTGCCTTCCGTCGCGTTGGTGCCTAACTGGCTTTGAGATGGGATATGGTCCCTGTTTAATTGCAACACTTATGCTTTTATTCTAACAAAATCGGTGCATGAACCGAGCAGGTTGAAGTACAGCGGAAACGCTATTTAGGACAGAATATAAGAACTGCGCCGTTCATCTAAGCTCCACCCTTTAAAGAGGACGGAACTTTCTTTTGATAGGCAGTGTCAACACATATACCAACGGTCGGTGCGCCTCGCAGGAGCTAGCCGGTCGGCTGCCGCCGTTGGCGATCCGACTCATGTCAACACGGGATGGTCCCGGAAAGGCAAGCTAGATCTGATCCAGTTCTCGATAATCCCGGTCACGGTGAAGAATACTGGCCAGTTTTACCACTTGTGCCTTTTTATGTGGTGGCATAGAGAATCCGATATCTCCCCTGTGTCATCTGAAAGTCGGCGCAATCTCGGTAGGTGCAATGTGCTAGTGTAGTGATTCATGCTGTTCTTGTCTTATCCAGGGCGATCTTGGCTCGATTTACTTTTGTCAGGATCTCCTGGGCGGATTTGGTCCACACAAACGGTTTAGGCTGGGCATTGCGTTGGGTCATGTACGCGTCAATGGCCGCAATCAGCTCGGGGACGCTCCGGAACACACCGCGCCGCAGCTGTTTGGCCGTCAGATCGCCAAAGACACGCCCCACGAGATTAAGCCACGAGCTACTCGTCGGGGTGAAGTGCATGTGGATGCGGGGGTGCCGTGTCAACCACCGTTGGACCGTGGGGTGTTTGTGGGTGGCATAATTATCGGCGATCAGATGCAGGGCTTTGTCCTGAGGAATCTGCCGATCAATCAGCCGTAAGAACCGCAGCCATTCCTGGTGCCGATGGCGGGGCAAGCAGGTGGAGATCAAGGAGCCCTCCGCGACGTTGAGGGCGGCAAAGAGCGTGGTCGTGCCGTGGCGCTTGTAGTCATGGGTCATCGTCCCGCACCGGCTTTCTTCAGCGGGAGGCCAGGCTGTGTGCGATCGAGCGCTTGGATTTGGCTTTTCTCATCGACGGCCAGAACCACCGCATGCGCTGGCGGATGGAGATAGAGCCCCACCACATCCTCCAATTTCTCCTGGAAGAGCGGATCCTGACTGAGCTTGAGGCGCGGACCCGATGGGGGTGCAGCCCATGCACGGTCCAGACCCGCTGCACGACCGTGGGATTCGTCCGCAGGTGTCGCGCCAAGGTGCGGGTGGACCAGTGGGTAGCGGCAGGTAGTTTCGTGTGCGTCGTCGTCTTCAGGATGCGCGCGGTCAGAGTCCGGCGTGCCTTGGGGGGCCGCCCTCCGCGAGGGGCATCCTGGGCAAGGCCGAGCACGCGCTGGGTCACGAAGCGCTGCCGCCAGAGCCCCACGGTTTGCCGGCTCGTGGCCACGGCAGCGGCAATCTGGTGATTGTCCTGGCCCGCGGCCGCCAACAACACAATCTTGGCGCGGAGCACCAGTCGCGCAGGCGTTCGTCGTCCACGCACCCACTGCTCGAGTTGCTGGCGTTCAGGGCCACTCAGATGAACGGCGGGGGCGATGCGCATGGGTCGATCCTCCTTGGGGAACAGAGGATACTCACGCGAGACAATAAGTCAAGTCACTTATGACCCACTACACTAGGTTGGTGTGGAGGAGGTGATCCAGTTGCCGGCGTTGCTCCTCGTTGAGCCGACTATTGATAAGGCCGATGAGATCCGTCTCGCCCTCGCTGGCCACAGCCTCGGCAACCTGGACCAAGGTCGAGTAGGCTGGAAGTTCCACACGACCCCACAGGAGGTCATCGGTAAACGCAGTGACCAGATCCACGAGTCGCAGCACCTACGGCGCGGCCGCTGTTGCGGTTCAGAGCGCCATGCGCCGACCCTCGTTGCCTTAGAACTGTGTGATGCCAAGATTGTGGCGAATGGCCGTCTCTTGTCGATGACGCGTCGCCGCACTCAGAGCGAGAACTCTTGTCGCTCCGATCCCCATGACCTGCGCGATGTGTTGGCTAATCTCCGCGGGAATAATGAGCAACTGTGAAACCCTGGATCGGTGGGTCGGCGACGTTCGAATAAATATCCTGCTTCGTTCCTCCCATTGATAACCTGACTCCAGTGGACAGATTGCTCGCAATACAGCTGGCTTCGCCACCTGTCCGGGGCTGATGCTTATTTCACCACCACCGCTTCTTGCGTCCACGTGTTAAGCTGATAGGCATGGTCTCCGCTTGGCGTCGGTTTCCATCCTCGTGTCTCCAAGCAGCGGTTTAGATCTCGTTCCAAAAACATCACATGGGCCGTGCCCATGAATGCCTCCAAATTAGACTCGTAGAGAACATTTCGATGACACTCGGAAACGTCCTGTTGGAATGCCGAGCCCATGCTGGACGACTCATCTTGCCGGTCCAGTATCTCCCGCGAATAGTAGTGGAGGTTGGGAGTACAGCCCGATGAAACAATCAGCAGTAGTAGGACAGTGGAATTGACGACGAAGCTGCGTACCATGCCAAGCATTCTAGGAGGGGTACTAGGGATGGTCAATGGCTATCACCCACGAGTTCCCGCGGGCCACAGACGGTTACTGCCAAAGAGGGAAGGCTTTGACAGTATCTCATTGACTTGGTCCAGTTTTCTGGGAGGACATCACGGGTGGCTTCGCCTTGTTCTGGAATTTCTCGTGGAACTTGGAATGGGTGGACCAGTAAATGCGCCGTCCAGCTTGAAATGCTCATGCAACGCCTTGTCGCTGCGAACGGCATTCTCGAAGTCAAATTCGCACTTCTTGTCGATCTTCGGAGTGAATGGTGCATACGGTTTGTTCACCCCCTTTCATCCAGGGCGATCCTTCATACTTCAAGTGGCACGCGTTGCATTTTTCGGCGAACTCAAAGTCTTGTCCTACGTCAACAAGCCTGGCTCGTTCCATCGTTTTCCGAGACTTTTCAAAGGCCTCACCGGCTTTGCGATGGAGCTTCCGGTAGTCGCTGCCGGTGCGTGGCACGATTCGCATCCGACACCTGTCGGAAACTTGTCTGGCTCCTCAATCGTATACCCGCCTTCATTGCCCCATCCATCCACATGGCAACCGATACAATCCTTATCCTTGGTGTAGTCTTTCTTCGGATCAAGTTTGGCTTTCAACGTTGCTTCTTTCCGTGTATTCGGTTTCAGCGATTCGATGGCCTTCGCATGGAGTGTTTTATCCCATGATTCGCCCTGACCTTTATGTCAGTTATAACCTTGCTTCTTGCCCTCGAACATGGCTTCAGCCGACGCGGTGCCGACCAACATCAGAAACAAGCTCCAGTGGCCATTGTGTGCAGAGCCGGACAATTCACGACCTCTCCTTTCTGCAGTGGATGATTCACGTGCCCTGCAAGGCTATGGGCTTCTTATCGGATCGCGGTTCACGTCCTTCAAGTCCTTGAGCATCGGCTCGCCTTCCGGTCTACGCCCCCACCATGGTTCGAGTCTATCGGAGTCGCCATGGACGCTACCAGGCATATCGAATGATGGACTGAGAAATGTGTCGTAGGACCGTGTGCCTTGGCCTGAATCACTTCTACGATCGGGTTCTGACTCGCTTCTTCCCCTGTCTCTTCCTAAACTTAGACCGAAGTGGTCTTCGAAGGTGGGGGACTCTACGCGGTGAATCATCGAATCCCGCTCAAGTAAACCACGGTCGATTGTATGGCGGTCGGTCCAGTGCCGTTGAAAGTATGCCGACCAGTCGGCGAAAACAAAACCCGGTACGGCGAACCATCCCAGGATCATCAAAGAAACGCCTATCTGTCTCATCGCAATGCTCCTTTCCGTGTTGAGTAAGTCTACCCTTCCAAATTGCTACGGTCTCCAGCGAGCGGACAAGGTCGTTCACTCTCACCATGCCACTCCTCGAACGCATCTCGCTCATCTCCCGCCATGGGTTTCGCTGTTCAGAGCGGGATCGTCGAAGACGGCGCCGCACTCTATGCAGCGGACTTGTCCCGTCAAGAGTGAGCACGCCGTCAATGATGCGGCTGAGTGAGTAACGGCACAAATATGGACACCTCCCATGGGATAGATGGAGATTTCTTCCACAGCCAACACAAGGTCTGCTGAAATGTGACCGGTTGTCCGCGCTACCGATATGCGTCTAGCGCTGTCATCCGTGCCGTCCCTCCCCCTCGCCATCTCGATGAGACCGTCCGGTAAAGAGGACTGCCCCACACTGATCTGGAGCGCAGCATCAAGGCGATGTTAGCCTTCTGTCATCTCTTCTGACGTTGAAAACCTCTATCACCAGTGCTCAAGGATTCGTCTGCATGGAATGCTTGATCCCTCGGGCCTCCTCCACCTGGGCCCGCAATCTCGGCAAGGTCATGTGGGTCCAGTGCAGCACATCGGGGTCCTCCAGGGTCTGCATGGCGTCCTCGAACTCATTGACCTCATTCTGCAGATCCCGAAGAATGTAAGCCAAATATTCCCGATCGAACGCATGCCCGGACAGTGACGAGAGTTCTTTTAGTTTCTGCTTGTGCTCGTCGCTTGGCTCAGAGGGCAGCTTCACGTCGTGCCGCGATGCCAAAAGCTGGACCCCTCCGCTGATCCGCTTGTGGGCGTCCTTCATCTGCGCTCCGAATTCCCTCACGCGTTTGTTAGCCCCCCGGTCAGCGGCGAGTTGACCCAGCACCATTTCCGCCTGGCACATCTCAGCGGCGTTCTTGAGAAACGCCTGAGTGGACGGCTTGGCACCCTGTTCGGCGCTTTGCGCGCCGGTGGCTGGAATGAAAGCCACCGCGGCGGCGGTGACAAGACCCAAGACAATCGTACGAATCATGAGCTCCTCCTTCGTGTGGGCAATGTCTGCTACCCGGCCTGCTGTCGTAAGGTTACCGTACGAACTTACTCAGACTGGAGGAACTAGGGGAGCACCCAGTCTGACAGACAGAGCTTGCCAGTGAAGTGCGTGAGCAGAAGCGTTATGGTTGGTCGCTGGCGAGACCTTGCACGATCGCGAAGCGCATCAACTCCGCCGTGGTGTGGATATCCAGTTCTTCCATGAGGTGGGTCTTGTGGAATTCGATGGTCTTCACGGAGACGTTGAGCAGCGTGGCGATCTCTTTCGTCCCTTTTCCTTCGCCGATCAATTGCAGAACTTCGCGGCGGCGTGGCGTCAATTCTGAGACGGTGCGTTTGATGGGTGGAACACGCTCGGGATTCAACGCGTTCTCCAGCACCGGCTTGGCGATGGAGGGGGTGAGATAGTGCTGCCCTTGCAGCACGGCCTCGATCGCCAGCGGCAACTCCATGGGAGCCGAGTGTTTGAGCAGGTACCCGCTTGCACCAGCCTCAAACGCTTCGGTCGCGTAGGTCGGACTGGTCTGCATGGTCAGAAAGATGAGCTTCGTCTTGGGACATACTATCTTGATCTGACGGGCGGCATCAATCCCGTTCAGCAACGGCATCGCGATATCCAAGATAATCAGATCGGGTTCCAGGCGCTGAGCCGTCTCCACGAGCGCACGACCGTCTGGGGCTGTTCCGACAATCTCACAGAGGTCGTCGAGCAACTTCTGCAATCCGGCCAGCATCATCTTGTGATCATCGGCCAATAAAACTCGTGGTTTGCTCACCGGATCATCCCTCCTATTGCGTCACCGATCAGGGTGGGCCTGCGTGGTTCGTTCGGTCGTCGTGACCTTCTCATCATGATGAGACTCTCCTAGGAATGGAGTTGGGGAGCGGGACCCAGGCATGCACCTCCGTTCCCTTTCCGGGTTTCGTACGGAGGAGGAACGTGCCGGTCATGAGATGCACTCGCTCTTCCATGCTGATGAGACCCAGCCCGAGAGAAGGGCCTTCAGTTGGATTCAGAACAAATCCCTTTCCGTTGTCCCAGATACACACTCCCACGCCCTTAGGCGTGATCAGGAGTCGGACCAGCACTTCCGAGGCTTCGGCATGTTTGTGGATGTTCTGGAGGCATTCCTGGGTCACTCGGAACAAGCAGGTAGCCGCGTCAATCGGGAGAGACCGGGGAATATCTCGACGTACATACTGAACGGCCAATCCGGTGCGCCGTCTGAATTCATCCACCTGGTCCCGAATGGCTGCCTCGAGGCCGAGATGTTCAAGCAGCGAGGGATGCAGCTGGTACGCAAAGTTGTGGATGTCGTTGGCGAGTTGCCCAGCGGCCTGTCGAAGACGGTCCAGGTGATCGCGAAGCGATGGGTCTGAGAGAACGGATCGTTCCAGTGAACCGATATCGACGGCCAGGACAGCGAGCCGTTGCGTAAAATCATCGTGCAGTTCGCGCGCCAACCGCCGTCGCTCGTGTTCTTGAGCCGACAGCAACTTTGCGGTTAGCTCCTTGAGTTGGGCCTCATGCCGGCGCAGCAGGGCCTCCGCCTGCTTCCGTTCGGTGATGTCCTTTTCCGATCCGACCAAACGGAGAGCCTGGCCTGCGTCGTTCCTGAGCACGATGGCACGATCTAAGACCCATATCCACCGTCCGTCATATCGCCGGATTCGATATTCTTCCCGGAACTCCGCTTGTCTGTTGGCCAGATACTCATCGAGATGACCGAGGACACGCTCGCGGTCATCCGGATGGATGCGTTCCACCCACTGCTCAGTCGATTCATCTTCGTCCTGCTGGGAAAGCCCGTGCATCGTTTTCCAGTGAGCAGAAGACACGACTCGGTGTATCCTCAAATCCCAGTCGTACACACCATCGTGGGTGGCTTGCGTCACGAGACCCCAGCGATCGAGGGCGGTCTGGAGTTGCATGGTACGTTGGGCAACGCGGGATTCCAATTCTTCGTTCATGGTGAGCAAGGCCCGTTCTGCCTGCCTACGTTGTTCGATTTCCTGTTGAAGACCTGCTTTTGTACGTTCCAACTCGACGGTGCGTTGAGCGAAAATCCTCCCGCCCCACAGCGCAGACCAGAGGGCCACAAAGCTAAGGCCTCGGTCTACCGCAGACCAGGTCACAGGAACTCCC
This sequence comes from Nitrospira sp., assembly GCA_041743145.1. GTDB lineage: Bacteria > Nitrospirota > Nitrospiria > Nitrospirales > Nitrospiraceae > Nitrospira_D. The sequence continues at coordinate 9,376 of JBGTNJ010000090.1, forward strand.
AACGGTGACAGAAGGAGGCCGGCGATCGTGAGCCCTGAGGACAACACGCCCATGACGAACGCGAACCGCCACCCTCTCACCCAAAGGCCGGCCAGACAGACCGGCACATAAAGTATCGACACGGCGAAGCCGCGTGGTGTGAACCAATCCAGGAGAAAGACTCCACCCACCGCTGCATACAGCAGGAAGAACGCGACCAGAGTCGGCATGGTCGTCCTCACAGGTCGTTCGGTCTCAGCTGAATCAGCGTGACTCCCCAGGGTGGACAGGATCATGAGGGGATCATAGGCTCCAGCGACAGTGCTCGCAAGAGCCGGAGGACATGCCCTCCGCGTCGAAACGTTCTGCTAGGAACCTTTCAATTCCACGCTAGGTCAACCCCTAGCGGGTGCATGACTGCTATATCGTGAAACGTCACAGACCCATTCGTCGTTGAGCAGAAGACCTCCTGCATCATACCCGCTGGCAAAGTCCTCATCGTGCGCTAGGTCATCCCCTAGTAGTACGGGAGCATGCGATTTTATTATGGTGCCAGAGCCTATCACGATGTGGAGTTCAGCGTTCATAAGTGAGACGGCGCCGGATGCCTAATGGATGTGGTGCAGGAGGGAGTTGGACACATGAGCTCGATTGCGGAACAGAAGGGGGTGTGTCCCCGTTGTCACGGATTCATGGTGCCGATGATCAGCGACGGCTCCGAGGCAGTCGTGTTGGATTGGAGGGAGCTGCCCGGCTGGCGCTGCATCAACTGCGGTGAGCGGATCGATCCGCTGATCCTGGCCAACCGCCGGGGTGACGCATCTCGGAGTCAGAATCCCGCACATTGTTCATAACCAAGGAGGACATTACGGATAGGGTGTGGTTGTACTTGGGTGGAATGGCAGTGATATTTGCCATTATCATCTATTCCGTACTCTCGATTGTAGGGAGCACGAATCCACCGGTGTCTTGAGGAAACAGGTAAATCGCGGGGAGAAAGCCCGAGTATAGTGTTGAGACGTCGTGTCATCTCACTGAGCGTTGAATATAAAAGGAGGATCTCATGAAAACTCGCATCACGCACAAGCAAGAGGAGCCATTGGCGCAGTCGGCTGGCAGGGAATCTGTTCAGGCCGTTTCGGATGATGGCGAAGTGCAGCAGCGCATCGCCGTGCGTGCCTACGAACTCTATAGGGAACGCCGGTGTTCCGATGGCCGAGACCTCGATGATTGGCTTGAAGCCGAACGCGACATTCTTCTTTCCATGCGCCGGGACTGACCGAGAAATGTCGGTGATGGTCCTTCGAGTCGTCCCAGTCGGCGCCGGGAGCGGCGCATTATTCTGGTTCGACCGACACCCCATCGCCGAGACATGTCGCTGTAGCGCGCCTGCTTGGCAGAAAGGAGGGCGCAAGCAAGACCGATGAGTGCAGTGAATCCACAGGCCATTCATACTGGAGGCGATCACGTGCTCCGAATGTCGAATATCGAAGGAGGGCAGACCATGAAGATGAGGAAATGGACATACTTATTCTTGGCTCTCGGTTTTCTGATGACCATGCCGGCCTTTGCAGCAGACGACCTTGAAGCACTGATCAAGGCCGGGGATCATCGAAAATTGGAGATGGCCTATCTCGAAGAGGCGAAGGACCTTAAGGCCAAGGCTGCTAAGTGGGAGGTTCTTGCCGAATATTACGAGAAGTTTCCGGAAGAGTATTCTGGCGGCGCAGAGAACGTGCATAAGCATATCGAGAATCTCCGTGCCATGGCGGACGACTATCGGAAAGCCATGCATGAAGCGCGCGATTTGGCCTCGCGACATCACTCATTGATACGGAAAGGTCCGTGAAGTCAGCGAAAGTCGAAGCTAGAGCATTGCATCGCATTACAATAGGCACAGCAACCAGACTGAGTGCTGGGTAAAACTGCAAACACAGCAACACGAACTCAGGTTAGCGTTGGAAAGGTCCACGGCTCGCAAGACGTCCACGAGACCAGCAACAATCGACCGGTCACGGAGGCGCATATGACCAGACTACATCGCGATATTGTGGCAAGCGTAGTGGCTGTTGGGCTGTTCCTCCTGGGAACCGCATGTGTGGCGATTGAAGCGGGGCATGAAGGCGTACTCGTCGAGCAGCCGTTTGTCTTCGGGCATGGCGGCGTGGATCCGGTCCCCAGCAAGACGGGGCGGATCTGGGTTGTGCCGACAACCAAAGTGATCGATGTCGACGTGAGGCCGATCCAGTTCTCCGAACATTTCGATATTATCTCTGCGGAGAATGCACCGGTGTCATTCGACGCCTTCCTCATTGCGAACGTTGTCGAAGGTCGATCTCCGGAACTCATCGCCAAGTATGGCCCGAATTGGTATCAGAACAACGTGAAAGAAGCCTTCCGAACCTTTGTGCGGGAAGAAGTACAAAAGTATCCACTCTTCCAGTTGACGACCGATCCGACCACTCGCGCCAAACTGCAGGACGCCATTGCACGTGAAGTGCAAACCAAGTTGATCGAAAAACAGAACATCCCGGTTCGGCTGAACCGCATCGTGGTCGGCAGCATTATGCCACCGAAGGGTGTGGTGGAGCAGACGACTCAAACCATCGTGCAGGAGCAACGGAAGATCACGATGGTGGAATTCCAGAAAGCGGAAGAAGCGCGTGAAACAGCGGAAAAGCAGCGCGGTATCGCGGACCGGGCCTATCGGGAGTCGCTGGGATTAACGGCGTCGGAGTTCGTTGATCTACGCCGTATCGAAGTGCAAAAAGAAATCGTTCAACATGCTCCTTCGGCTCTGACGGTCATCATGGGGCTCGAGCGCACTGCTATCAATATGCCACCGTCGGCGACAGCCCCGTAGACATGCACGTGAGGTGTAGCGAGTTACCTGTACGCGCAAGCGACGTCGTCCACATTGGCGGTGGTGGTGGGACCGATGTTCTGCTGAACCCGGGGTTGAATGAGTGGGGCCATGCGTTTCGGTTTGTGAAGGAGCTCTTTGCGGCGCCGTTGCACTGGGGCCTTGTGACGCTAGGATGGTACGAGTTGAGGTGGGCGTAGGACAGATCGTGAGTCGGCTGTCCAATCTGGCGGACATGAGCTTGAACAACGCGCCGACGAGCATCCTGGACCGTTCCCCAGATCCTGGCCAGAGGGGAAGGAGAGCGGTTGTTGAGCGATCTAAACAGGCCCAGCGGGAATTCCTTCTCTCCTTCAATGCCTTACAGAAATGAGAGGTACCCATGCGTATCATCGGTCTCTTTGCGATGGGCGTATTGTTAGCGGCATGCACGACCCCACCGATCTTTCCTTCCGAGATCATGAAGGACGTCGAAAGCGACACCTTTGTCCTCACGGCCTGGAAGGACCATACGTATGACCCCACTCCTGCCAGCTTTGCCTCTCATAAAGTGCTGTTGGGAGGACAAATCGCGCAAGCTATTCGGAAGCCAGACGGTGTGGTCATTCTTGCCGAGGAGCAGCCCGTACATAAATATCTAGGGTATGGACCTACGAGTGTAAGACGGGAAGGCTCCTTCACGTTTGCGATCGTACTTACTGGCGTTCCAGACGCCGACATGTTGCAGGCCGGCAATCAGTTTGCTGTTGTCGGAACAACGGCCGGAGCCAGTGCGGTCGTGTTCGGTGGGATGCCGAGAGTTCTGCCGCACCTTCTTGCGCAATGCCTTCACATCTGGAAGACCAACGGATACGAAACCGATTTTATCCCGTATGAAGGTTCGATGGGATATTACCGTCTGGAGAAGCGAACCTGGTGTCATGATGACAGTGAGGACGATGGCACTGAAGAGTCGTGAAAGGCCTGGTGAATAGGCAGTCCGCTCGGGGAGGGAGGATTTTAGGGAGATGTCGTGACCTGCCCTTGGCACGCCTGAGAACACAACGTCCGAACCGGAAGGGTTGCTCTATTTCAGAATCGAAAGGGTCGTCGAGGCAATGCACCATCAGGTTGTGCTGCGGATGTAAAGGTGATGAGTGATGAAAGGAAACTCGATCCGAAATTGTCTGTCTCCGACAAGAGACACAATCTCATTCAATTGAACCCAGATGAATGCACGGAAACCGATGATACAAATCCAGACGAACTGAGGATGCGTATGACAGATGAAACGGAGAGGCTCTCTGTTGGATGGGCTTCACAACGGCAATCCTAGCCGGTCGCGTAGAACAGGCACGTGGCAAACCGGTAGTCCCACGCGAAGACATGACCGTGAACGGGAACCTCTGAACGAAGGAAGCGGTATTCATGACGAGCGCCTTGTACTACGATCGCGTACAGTTTGCCGTCACGGTCATCTTCCATTACCTTTTCCCGCAATTGACGATGGGCTTGGCGGCCTTGATCTTCTACCTGAAGAGCCGCGCCTATTGGAGACAAGATGCTCACTACGACGATGCAGCCCA